>DASYBK010000070.1:0-80244 GCA_036500805.1 Acidobacteriaceae bacterium
AATGGATCTTCGCCTACTTTAAAGCTCTTCCCAGTCATAGGAGAGTCGTTGCCATACATATCCTCAATGACAGTAGGAGTCCAATCGAGATTCACGGTTACGGTTACCGTTCCACTCGGCTTCCAGAGGATCAGGCCACGCCGGCCATCGCGAAACTGCAAACCGCACGACCATACTCCGCTATCCTGCGTGCAGGGACTCAGTGTATTACCGACCAGCCATTTCTGCAGATTTGCGTAGGCCAGAGCCGCGCGAGTGGGAGTAGTATCGTCTGCTTCCGTCATGTAAAGAGTTACGCAGCAATGGTTATCCCACGCATACCAAAGAAAGCGTGCAACACCAGACGCATGCGTAACCAGCAAGGCTCTAACCGCTACGGCCGCCTGCTGATCTTCGCTCGCAAAGGAGCAGCCCGGTAGCCAACCCGTCTCGGTATCCCATAGTGGCTTGTTTACACCGTACTGATTCAGCAATGAGAAAATCGCGGTTGCGAGCGGTGCCATTGCCTCTGGCATATCGGGTGAAACATAGAGGTGGAAACCGATGATATCTGCGGAACTGGCATATCCTAGTTTAAGCAGATTCTGCATATAAGGAAGGGCTCCCTCGGATTCGAGGCTAGCCGAAATAAGCTGTGCGTTGGGGTCGTCGTTCTTTATCGCGGAGTAAGCGGCCTGCTGCAAAGTTACGAGCTCTGCAGGGGTCCCAGTCCACATCGTTGTCCCGTTTGCCTCATTCCACATCTCATAGTAAGCGATCTTCCCCTTGTACCGGGTTGCGACAGCGTGCACGTAATCGATCCAGTCCTGAATAGAAGAGGGTTCTGCTGCGGCTCCCAGTGTGTAGGCCGATGGCTCATTCGGTCTTGCGGATGCCCATTGAGGCGTGAGCGCCAAGGGCAGAATGATTTCTACGTTGTGCTGCTCCGCAAGGGAAACGAGTGCATCCAGTTTGGCGAAATTCCATGTGCCCCTGCTCGGTTCTAGGTCCTTCCAAGTAACATACGCATCCCAAAGACGCCATGTTCCAAATGGCACCACCGGCCATGAAGTTCCGTCCACGGCATCGGTAATATGCATGCCAAAGTATCTTGATGAGACAGGATCTATGTGTTGGCCCGGTGAGAGGGATGACTGCGTCGGGCCGATTATGATTGGGGAATTCGCGCAGCCCCCTACAAGAAATAAAAATAAGGCCGCTTGGATTGTCCAGCCAGTTCTACTTCGGATCATCTGTTTTCTCACACAGCAAAGTCTACGTCGTGTTTCCTGTTCGAAATAGCCCACGCAGAGTAAAATCGCTTCCGTCAATATGCCGAGCCGCGGGATGCTTACAGGTGATCACCGTCTCCATCTCGACACGCTGAAAATCCTTCTTATTAGGCGCTAGTCTATGAAGTAGCCGATTTGCGTTAGGGTCTTCTCGCTGAGTTCGACTGCGGGTAAATTGGCGCCCTTTGGGCTGTAGATTCCCATCTCAAACTTCTCCAGGACTGTCCATGGCAACTCGGTCTGCCTCAGCAAGCGCCGCAACGAATCCCTGTTTGTGACAAAGGAGTAATTCTCCGGCAACGAACAGGCGGGTCGAATAGTGAGTGAAACGCGGTCCTCCGCCAGATCAGAACTGTGAGAACGGACCGCACGGGCGCTGATTTTCATTTGCATGATGCACAGATCATGACACGTCACTGCGTTGGTGCTAAATCACCTCATCGGGTCAATGGCATCTACCCGCGGAGTGGTAGGCCGGGCGCGGCCGAACAGGTAAACAAGATTCCGTGGGAGACGGGTGCTCCATTTAGGAGTGGCGGCTCATTATGTGCTGATTGCTAAGCACATCTCCCCCGGGCGCGCATGAGTAGCAGGGCAACAAGACGGCAACTGCCGCCGGTAGAATCAGCATACTCGGGTTTCGGAGGTAAGATATGGCTATGAGTACCCTTGTGCCAGCAGGACTTCAGCCGGTGGAGCGCACGCTGGTCCCCGATCCTCCGTTGAGTGATGCGGAGTTCGAGGCTCTGTGCCATGCCTTTGACACGGTGCAGTTCGAACGCACGAAAGAGGGAGTGATTCTCATGAATCCACCCGCTGGCGGATTCACAGGCGATGGCAATGCAGAGATTATTTGGCAGTTGCGTACCTGGTGGGAAACTCACGAACGCGGCAGAGTGTTCGATTCCAACACCGGCTTCTATCTTCGCGACAACTCGATGATGAGCCCTGATGCTGCATATGTATTACCGCAGACACTGGAAGGCATCACCGCCGAGGAGCTTACAGGGTTTCCTCACCTCTGCCCCGACTTTGTGATCGAGTTGCTCTCATCCTCCGACAGACTGGCGAAGGCCCAAGCCAAGATGAGCGACTGGATCGAGAACGGCGCGAAGGTCGGCTGGCTCATCGACCCATACGCGAAGAACGTTCACGTCTACGAGCGCGATGTCCCGACGAGAATCGTCTCAGATCCCTCCGTGTCCGGAACTGGGCCGGTCGAAGGATTCGTGCTTGACCTTAAGAAGGTCTGGCGCCGCTACCAGCTGTAGGGATCTCGATCAACTTCACCCATTCGTAAAAGGCGTCGGCAGATACCAGGCAGCGGCGATATTTGATTGCTTCTCGGAATGCTGGTGCTGTGGTGATCGTCTCTGCTTTCGCTGCAACTGCTGGCAGGGGAGCAATTGACCGCGCATGTCATGTGTAACTAACTGACGAAGATCAGCCTCAATCCTGACGAATTGCGCATTTGCGCAATCTGCCATTTTAATCCGGCAGGTTGCCAAAGGAGAGCTTTGTGGCTCAAGCTGCCGAGATTCGTGCCAAGCGAGAACCGGCGATGTTCTATCGCCGCATGGAGATCAAGCTCGGGTCATGCCTCTGCGCTCAGACCGTGATCTTGCCCGGTTGGTCGATGAACGCCTTCCGCTTGCCTCTGTGGAGGCCCTTTCGAATCATGGCATGAGCAATGAGGAAATCTACAGCTTCATCGTTCCACGGCGGACCCTGGTACACCGGAAGACTCGTCATGAGCCTCTGACCCACGACGAATCCGACCGCGCCGTACGAATCGCTCGTATCACCTCCCTGGCCGAAGAGGTCTTTGGCGACGACGCAAACGTTCTGGTAAAACCACAGCACGCCGAAGCCAATCTGCCGGAAAATCACCATGACGTATGAGCACGCCTTCGATGCCCGCTTGCTCTAAGTCATAGAGTTTCCAATATGAATGGTCGGGTCCAGATGATGCTCACAAACGAGCCGAATCAGAGGAACGAGATTCGCAAAGCTCCCGCCGAACGACGCTCTCCGGAGAAGCTAAAACGCGTTCTGTCCAAGGTTGGTGATGCACTTGCAGAAGCGGCAGATTCGACTGTAGGAGGCGGGGTTCACCGTCCATGCGTCGCCTCCACTTGAGCATTTTGTTATCAATAATTGACAAGCGATGACGCGAGCGGATGTGCGCCGGGGTTCACTCTCCCGCTTTGCCCTCCATCCGGCGCGGACGTTCCCCGCCTGCATCTGCCCATCTTGCTGGGTCATCATTTGCCAGACGAGGATGACGTAGACACGCGCACCGAGTCTCCGGAGTGGATCGCATCGGATGCGGTTTTCACCACTTGATCGCCTGAAGCCAAGTTTCCAAATACTTCGATGTCCCCGTTGACGGTCTGGCCAGTCTGAACCGTCACCCATTCCGCCTTGCTGTTGCGCACTCTGATGACGAAAGTATGTTGTTGATCGTTAGTGACAGCCGACGAAGGAACGAACAGGGTCGGATAACTCCGTTCGAGCGGCCATGAGACAGTGGTGAAGCTACCCGGCGAAAGTTGGCCGTCGCGATTCTGGACGTCTAGTTCAACCGGCATGGTGCGGGATTTTTCGTCGACCTCGCGAGAGATGCGTTGAACTGGAGCCTTAAAGTTCTGGCCGGGATAAGCGGGCACAGTGAAAGATACCAGTTGCCCCGTCTTCATATTGCCGACCTGAGCTTCTGGGATCGGCACCACCAGCCGCAATCGTTTATTATCCACAATCTGCAAGATCGGTTGCGCTCCACCAGGGCCGGATGCTGGCCCAATCAGCGCTCCGGGATGAAGATTGCGCGTTGTAACTATCCCCTCGAATGGCGCTGTGATCGTGAGATAGGACTCGGTCTGGCTGATGCTCCGCAGCGCATCGCGTGCCGCTGCGACGTTCTGCTGCGCCGCATCGACCAGACTCTTATCAGCCGACACTGTTTGACTTGCAACGGCAACGTCATTCTCTGCGAGTACGCCCGGCGTCTTCGATGCTGCGACCATGTGCAGGTACGTTCCGTTGTCGGAGGCGAGTTTGGCTTGAGCCGTAGCGAGCTGCGATTGGGCAGCACGGACAGCAGCCTCAGCCTGAGAACGCTGGCTATTGAGTTCGGGCGCGGTAAGACGAACCAGCAGTTGCCCCCGCTGCACGCGGGAGCCTCGATCCACTGTGACCGTCTGGACAAAGCCGGTCACCTTCGGATAGATGTCTACCTGTTCGTAGGGCGTTAGCTGCGCGGGCAGCGCGATCGTCATCTGCAATTTTCTGGAAACGACCGGAACTGTACTGACTGTGGTTGGTGCCCCGGGAGCAGACGAAGCTACCGGGCTGCTGCCTTTATCGGAAGGTGTCGTATTGCATCCCAAAATCGAAAATGTCAGTGTTGCAGAAGCAAGAAGCAGGCGTTTCATCGAGCGGCCTCCGAGGGCGGTGCAAACCATTTGCTCGCAGGGTCTTCCGGATCGAGAGAGCGCGAACCCCTCGAAGCGTTGCGCTGTGCAAGACCGAAAATCGTTGGAAGCAGGAAAAGAGTCGCAAGCGTAGCGGCGAAAAGCCCTCCGATCACTGCGCGCCCTAGGGGTGCGGTCTCCTCGCTCCCCTGACCGAAGGCGAGCGCCATCGGGATCATTCCCGCGATCATGGCAAGACTGGTCATTAGTACCGGGCGGAGACGCTCAACAGCAGCCGCGCGTACGGCCTCAGGAGCGGCTGCGCCTTTCAGCCGATTCTGCTCGGCGAAGCTGACCAGGAGAATCGCATTCGCAACGGCAACGCCAATCGCCATGATCGTTCCCATGAAGCTCTCCAGGTTCAGCGTCGTACCCGTAATCAGCAGCATAAGCACCGATCCTGCAAGGACAGCCGGAGCCGTAGAAAGCACGACGAAAGCGAGCCTCAGGGATTGGAAATTGGCCGTAAGAAGCAGAAGGATGACGCCGATAGCAGCCACGAGCCCAATTGCAAGTTCGCCGAATATCTGCTGCAATGCGCTGACCTGCCCGCGAATCTCTGGCTTCACGCCACGAGGTGGCGCGCCGGCATCGGCCAATGCTTTTTCGATGGATCTGTTCGCAAGCCGGAGATCTCGACCTGCCAGATTGGCAGAAAGCGCAAGCATCCACTGTCCGTTCTGCCGATCGAGCTCGCCCGGAACCGTGGTGGACCGGAGGTCGGCAAGCTGGTTGACGAGTGGCTGAGCACCCGTCGTGCTGCCCACAGGGATATTTCCAATGTCTCCAAGCGAAGTCATCTTGGGTTGCGGGACCTGGATCTGCACTTGATAGCTGACTCCGGACTTCGGATCGCGCCAATAGCTTGGAGCGACAAAGCGGCTGGACGCGGTCGCGGAGACAACAGCAGAACCGACAGCATCCGCAGTCGTCCCAAGCTGACCTGCCATCGCACGATTCACATGGATATCGACGGTCGGATAGTGCTGCGGCTCCTCGTATTCGAGGTCACGAAGCTGAGGGATAGCGGCGAGCTTTTGACGAACGCGCTCTGCATAGCCTGCGACATCTGCGTACTGCGGTCCGGTAATGGTGACTTCGGCAAGTGAGGAGGAGCCGAAGCTGAGAGTCTGGCTGATGAGATCACCAGGGTCGAAGGAAAAATGAGCGTCCGGAAACTGTTGAGGCAGCTTCTTCCGCAACCGTTCTTCGAGGTCAGCCAACTTGAGTGAACTGTCCTGCTTTAGACCCACGTTGATGATTGCCTGCTGAGGGCCGCTGGTCCAAAGAAATACCGCGTTGATGGGATAGGACGACCCTTGTGTACCGACATAACCCAGGCTCAGGTCGAGGTTCTTGTCTCCTGCGACATCACGGATGGAGGCAAGTACGCGCTTCACCAAGTCCTCGGTGACGGCCACGCGGGTTCCGTCCGGCGCGTCGATACGAAGTCGGACCTGTGTCGAAGCAGCGGCGGGAAAAATCTCCTCAGCGATACGGGGTGCAACAAACAAAAGTACCAGCAGTGCGAGGATACCGTATGCGCTGAGAAGCAGCGCCGGAATGCTCATAGCTCGCTCAAGAGCGTGCTCGAAGCGACGACGGAAACGATCGAAGCTGCCTTCTGTGTGTGTATTCTCATCCTGCTGAAGGGGCATGGGCTTCAGCATCCAGTTTGCAAGAACCGGAACGAGGGAACTTGATAGCAGATAGGAAGCGCCCATCGCGAAACCAACGGCAAGCGACAGGGGCAGGAAGAGAGATTGCGCTGGGCCCGTCATGAAGAAGGACGGGATGAAGACGGCCATCACGCACAGCATGGCCAGCAGACGAGGAACGGCTACCTCACGGCTTGCAAGAAACACAGCGCGTGCCGTGTTTTCGCGATTGTCCAGGTGAACGTGAATGTTTTCGAGGAGCACCGTCCCCTCGTCCACGAGGACGCCGACGGATAGAGCCAATCCGCCCAGCGTCATGATATTGATCGTTTGTCCTGCGAGCTTGAGCAAAACTACAGCCGTAAGGAGAGCGAACGGAATCGTGATGACGACGATCAAGGAGGAGCGCCAATCGCGCAGGAAGAGCAGGAGAGTCAGTCCCGTCAGGAGTGCTCCGATGATGCCTTCTCGCAGGACGGACATCAGGGCATTGCGCACATACTGGGATTGATCAAATTCATAGGTGATCTTGATGTCTTCAGGCACCAGCGACTGAAAGCGCGAGAGATTTTGCCGAACCTCCTGGACCACGGTAAGGGTCGAGGCGTCCGGTCGTTTCGTCACAGGAATGTAGATCGTTCGTTTCCCGTTCAGGAGAGCGTATCCGGCAAGCAGATCGGATGAGTCCGACACGCTGCCAACGTCCTGAATGTAAACCGAGGCGCCAGAACCCAGCTTGAGCGGGACGCTGAGGAGATCATTGATCTGGGTCACGGTTGAGTCCGTCGTGACCAGAGTATGGGTGGTTCCGATGTCGGCGTTGCCAGCGGGCTGAATGCTGTTACCGCTCGTCAGCGCCTGAACGATTTTCTCCGGGGACAGACCATAAGCCTGCATCTTCTGTGGATCGACATTGATGACAATGGTTCGCTGGTTTCCACCGAAGGGTGGAGGAGAAGACACTCCCGGAAGCGTTGCAAAGACAGGACGAACACGATTCAGTGCAAGGTCCTGGATCTCCGCGAGTGTTCTGGATGGACTGGAGAAGACCATGTACCCCACCGGCAAAGTTCCGGCGTCGTACCGGATGACGAACGGGGACACCGTTCCGGGCGGCATGAAGGCGCGTGCGCGGTTCACATAAGAGATCGTCTGCGCGAGAGCCTCGCTCATGTTTGTTTCAGGATGAAACGTCAGCCGCAGGAGGGCAGTGCCCTGGATCGACTTCGCCTCAACGCTCTCGATTCCGTTGATATAGAGAAAGTGGTACTCGTAGTAGTAGGAGAGGAATCCTTCCATCTGCTGTGGACTCATGCCGCCATAAGGCTGTGCAACATAAATGACGGGAAGATTCAGATTCGGAAAGATGTCCACTCGCGTCCGCATAATCGCGAGAATCGACAAGAGAGCGAGAGCAACCACCAAAACGAGAACCGCGATCGGGCGTCGGAGAGCTGCACGGATGAGCCACATGGACCGTTATTTTCCTTTCGCCTGACTCTGCAACAACTGCAGAAACGGCTGGAGATCGCCTTGTGCCGTCGCAACTCCAAGTTCCGCCCGCCACACTCCGAGGCGGGCGATAGCGTCATCTCCTTCGGCTTGAGCCAATACGCCTTCGGCGGCACTGACATCGACAACCGTGGCCAGTCCAGACCGATACCGAGCCTGCTGCTGCTGTTCGCTTGCCTGTGCAGCCGATAATTCGACGGGTGTGTTCGCAGCTAATTGTCGTGCACCGGCAAGCGTGGCCTGAGCCCGTTCCAGAGCAGCGGTAAGGTCGCTGACAGATTGGTCATAACGAGCATGTTCTGCTTGAACGTTGGCTTCTTGAACCCTTCGCTGGTCACGCAGATTGAAGAAGTCGAACGCTGCGAAGGACACCTGGACTCCCGCACCCCAGTTGAAGACATCGGGTGCCAGGCCGGCAGTTCCTCCCGGAAACGAACCGCTCGCATCTGTTCCCGCACCGCGTCCGAATACCATCCCGGATGTGCTGAAGACCGGGACGTAGCTCCGGTCAAGAAAGCGCTTCTGCGCATCTTGCTGCAACATAAGCGCATGCTCTTCGAGCACTGCCGGATGGCTCGTCGTTGCGGTCGATTGGAGATCCGTCAATGGAAGTGACGCGAGAACCTGCGACGCGTCGATTGTTGCCTGAGCTTGGGTGGTTTGCAGATACTCAGCGAGCGCGGAGCGCCGCAGAGTCGTCTGCGTTTGTGCCTGAATAAGCTGATTGCGCGCGAGGGCAAGTTGTGCGTCCGCCTGCGAGGCATCCGCGCCGGGACGGAGGGAGTTGTCGACCAGGACATGGACGGCTTTGTCGAAAGAGTCGTAGCCCCGGACGTTGGCTTGTGCGACAGCTACAAGTTGCTCCGCAGCGGCGAGATCGAAAAACGCGCTCCCTGCGTCCGCGCTGACCTCAAGCCGGGTTAAGGATGCAGCTTGCTTGGCCGCTTCGCTTCCTTGGCGAGCAACCTCGACCTTTGCCCCGCGTGCTCCAAAGTCGAACGGCTGCCAGCTCAGCAGGGCCCCGCCGGCACTGTTCCAAGCACTGCGCGTCGGGTCGGGAGGAAGCACTCCTCCCGTGACGCTTGGGATGGTCGCCTGCGGAAGCAAAAGTCCCAAAATATTATTCGCTGTCGCCCTGTTGGTCTGCCAGAGCACATCGGTACGGGGCAGGTAAGCGGTCCTTGCAACTGCGATGTCTCCCTGCGCGGCCCGTTGCTGTGCTTGTGCCGCTTTGATCGCGGGATAGTTGGCATTCGCTGTTTCGATCACCTGCTCCAGCGTCATGCCGCCGCCGCTCGCTCCGGGCGTCTCCGCACATAAGCTGAAGTGCACCGCTGGTAACGCGATGAGAAGTGATCCTATCGCGCTAAAGAAGGCGAAAGAACGTCTACCCATAGAAGGCACCACAACTCCGGGTCAGGACAACCTTTCCAACTGTCTCGAATCATACCATCGAACTTCGATAGTATGATTGCGTTCACGAACGGAAGGTAGCCTTTGGCTTTGATCACACATCAGCGGGAACTCTTCACCGGACTCATCCGCATCCATGTGCTGGTCCATGCTGCTCACGAGCCGATCTTCGGATTGGCCATGATGGAGGAGCTGAAGCATCATGGCTATCGCATTGGACCAGGCACGCTGTATCCGCTGCTGCACGGAATGGAACGCGGTGGACTATTGAAATCGGAGTTGAAGAACGTCACCGGGCGCCGGCGAAGGGTATACAGAATCACTGCGTCAGGCAGGAAAACTCTCGATAAAGCCAGAGTCAAGGTTGATGAACTACATCACGAGCTACACGAAAAGCGTCCTAGAAAATTGTCGCATTTAGGCGAAAAGGAAATTGGCAGCTAAATGAGCAGTGGATAGTGAGGAGTGAGCTATGAGTCGCATTGGACTTTCCCGCAGGAACTTCCTTTCATCTGCCGCAGCGCTGGCAGGAAGCGCTCTAGTCCGAGGCGCGGCTGGATTTGCGTTGGCAGCGAGCGAGATTCCACCGGACGACTTGCATGCCGATTACACCCTTACGATCGCGACAAAGCCCATTGAGCTTGCTCCCAAGCGCGTCGTTTCAGTAACGACGTACAACGGACAATTTCCCGGTCCGCTGCTCCGCTTCAAGGAGGGCGAGCGAGTGACCGTGAATGTTAAGAACGATACGGATACGCCGGAGCAACTCCATTGGCATGGGCAGGCGGTTCCCTCAGACGTGGATGGAGCCGCCGAAGAGGGAAGTCCTTTCGTCCCGCCTCATAGAAGCAGGCGAATTTCATTTGTCCCACGCCCCTCCGGGTTTCGCTTCTATCACACGCACGTTCGAGCGGGGAGTGATCTAAGCCGCGGTCAATACAGCGGTCTGGTCGGCCCAGTTTACATCGAGCCGAAGAGCAATCCCGGCAGATATGACCGCGAAGTCTTTCTCACTCTGAAGGAGTTCCAACCCACCTTCAGCCGTGGCGGCGATATGGACATGAATTTTCTCTCTCCGTCTACGCCCGTGAAGGAGCTTAAGGAGGCTGGGGAAAAAGCGATGAAGGCTTCGCTGGCCAAGGGAATGCCGAAAGGATATGAGGTGGGCTACGACGCATTCACCATCAATGGGCGAATGCTGGGTCACGGTGATCCCATTCGCGTCAAGCAGGGCGAGCGCGTGCTCTTTCACATTTTGAACGGGAGCGCGGGTGAGATTCGTAGTCTGGCATTGCCAGGGCACATTTTCCTGGTGGTCGCGATGGACGGAAACCTGCTCCCCAAGCCGGTGCGGGTTCCCGGCCTATGGATTGGTACGGCGGAACGGATATCCGCGATCGTCGAGATGAACCATCCCGGTGTCTGGATTATGGGCGACACGAGCGATGACGACCGACACCACGGCATGGGCATAGTCGTTGAGTACGGCGGACACTCAGGCAAGCCGCAGTGGATCACTCCTCAGCCGTTTCATTGGAACTACGCCCGTTTCGGTCATGCTGAGGGCACTTCACAGACCCCCGACGATGTGATCGACATGACCTTCGCCAAGGACAATGCCGCACTCGAAGGCTTCAACCGCTGGACGATCAATGGCGTCTCTTATCCGTTGGATCAGATGATGGCGGCACCATCCTTTCATCTGAAGCAGGGTAAGCGGTACCGGCTAAGGATGCGGAATGCCAGTGACGACATCCACCCAATTCACCTGCACCGCCACACCTTCGAACTATCCAGGATCGCAGGACAGCCTACGTCCGGCGTCATGAAAGACGTGGTGATGGTGGGCGGGTATCAGGAAGTGGAGATCGACTTCACAGCTGATAATCCGGGGATGACGCTGTTCCATTGTCATCAGCAACTCCACATGGATTATGGCTTCATGTCCTTGTTCGACTATTCCGGATAACAACAAGGCGCTATGGGAAGCGCGCGAAGCGAATCAACTGCGCACGGGATAGGTGATGGCGATGGCCCATCCGCTTTTCAGCATTCTGGTTGTCATGGTGGCTATCATCTCCGGTGCTGTTGCTGCCCTCAGTGGCTTTGGCATCGGCAGCCTGCTCACACCCGTGCTGTCGACGGCTGTGGGTATGAAGGTCGCGGTCGCCGCCGTTTCGCTGCCGCATTTTGTGGCTACCTCGGTCCGTCTTTGGGGCCTGAGAAAACATGTCGACCGCAGTGTCTTAGTGAATTTTGGGATCTTGAGCGCTGCGGGCGGGCTGCTCGGAGCCCTATTCCAGTGGAAATCCAATAGTCCGATTCTCGGCGTACTGTTCGGATGCTTGCTGCTGTTCGCTGGTGTATCCGGGCTGGCCGGCTGGTCAGATCGAATGCATTTTGGACGCAGAACTGCATGGCTCGGCGGGGCACTGTCAGGGTTCTTCGGCGGAGTCGTTGGAAATCAAGGGGGCATTCGCTCGGCAGCTTTATTGGGCTTTCAACTGCCAAAAGAAAGCCTTGTAGCTACGGCTACAGCGATCGGCGTGATCGTCGATACAGCCCGGATGCCCGTCTACCTTGTAACTCAAGGCCGGGCTCTTCTCCCTGTCGTCACCTATATTCTGCTAGCGACTGCAGGGTGCCTGATCGGAACGTTTTGGGGAGTCCATGCCTTGAAGCGGATTCCAACGCAATGGTATAAGCGGGTGCTCTCGTCGTTGATATGCGCCTTGGGTTTATACATGTCGCTAAAGGCGCTCTTATAGAGCTGGGAGGCGCATTTCCACATGTCCGCGCCCAACCTTGTGCCTTTCCCACATTTTGCCGCGCTGAGTAAAATCCGTTTTCATGGCTGGGCCGTCATTGAACTTTGAC
Organism: Acidobacteriaceae bacterium; assembly: GCA_036500805.1. GTDB lineage: Bacteria > Acidobacteriota > Terriglobia > Terriglobales > Acidobacteriaceae > KBS-83. The sequence goes on from DASYBK010000070.1 coordinate 12,205, forward strand.
CGTGTGCCGGAGAAATACCGTACTCCTAAGAACCAGCCTTGATCAGTAATCAGTATCTCGCGAAGCTCGGATGCAAGATAGAAGTCACCGCTGCAGTGAGTCGCTTTGAAGACTGGCGCAGCGGCAGTGAAAGATAATTCTGTAACTCCGTTATGGGCTAACAGTACGCTCTTGCATGAGCCTGTTTACAGTTTGAGCTGCGATGGCCAATTCATCGATCGAAATGCACTCGCGCTCACTGTGCGCCGACTGCATGTCCCCAGGTCCAAACACAACGATCTCTTCCACCACCGTTGACCAGACGCTGGCTTCGGAGCCAAATGCAATCGAGGTAACTGGCTGGCCGGTCAGGCTCTCGATCGATCTGATCAAAGCGCTGTCGGCAGCAGTCTCGAAGCCTTCCTGCTGCCTGAGGATATCCAATGACCCACGTAAACCTGGATACATTGTTTCCAGGTTCACAAGGATTTCGTAAATGGCTTCTGGGACACGGTTCGGCGGGAGTCCGGGGATGGGTCTCCACTCTATGAGGAGGTCAGCGCGTCCCGGCACGATGTTCTTTGCGGAACCGCCCCCAATCGTGCCAACGTTCAGCGTCGTGAATGCAGGTTTGAAGAGCTCATGTGTCTCGATCATAAGTTGCCGGCTGAATTCTTCAAGCGCAGAAATGAGACGTGCCGCGGCGAAGATAGCCGAGACACCCTGCTCGGGAAGGGCGCTGTGTGACTCTCTGCCATGAATCGTGACGCGAGCGAGACAGTAACCCTTTCCGGCGCGTGCGGGACGGAGAGATGTTGGCTCACCTACAATGAGCCGCCGCGGCTTCAGGCTTTCTGCAGCAATCAACCGTTTCGATCCAATACACCCCATCTCTTCGTCTGCGGTGAACACGATGCGCAGGCCATCTATCCAGAGCGTATCTTTAACTTCCGCAGAGGCCAGGAGACAGGCCAGGAAGCCTTTCACATCGCAAGCGCCACAACCATGCACCATCTGTCCCTCGCGAACAGGCTGCAGCGCTTGTAGCCAACTCTGTGAATAAGGAACGGTATCTGTATGACACACAAACGCCAGGTCAACTGTGCGGTCGGCGACGTTCTGGCCGGGAGGAGCGGCTATCAGATTTACCTTTTCTATCCCGGCTTCGTCAGCGTAGGTGACTTCCCGCATCGTCCACCCTTGCGCTGTCAAAGCTGAGCTCGCATAGTTCGTTATAGCTCGGTTGGACATCGCGGAAACGGACGGGATCCGAATCAAATTTGAAAGATGATCGACAACGGATGTCAATGGCGGCTCCCAGCGGCGATCTCTTCTCCCCAAACCCTCCGGTAGAGCTCCTGATATCTGCGGATGATCTCGCCCTCGAGAGGATGTTGCCCATCCCGGAGAATGATCTTGCCATTCACCACGACGTCGCGTATCGCACTCCGATTCGCTCCAAAGACAAGCAGTGAGAGGAGAGTTTCCTGGGTATGTCCAGCTACGGAGATGTCTCCCAAATCAATGGAGACCATGTCCGCATACTCGCCTACGTGCAATGATCCAGACTCGACCTGTAATGCCTGCGTTCCATGGATGGTTGCGCATTCAAAGAGGCGCACTGCAATAGCGCGACCGTCAATCTGGTCGAGCACTGCTCGTTGCTGCTGTCCCAGCCGCAAGTGGTAATCCAACTCCCGTGCGTCCTCCAGGAGATCGATCTGTGCTTGACTATCCGATCCCAGCGCGTGTCGCACGCCGAGCTTCATCAGAGTATCGGCAGGAACGATGCCGTCGCCGAGATTGCGCTCCGTGGTCGGACAGGAGCAGACGATCGTCCTGCTCTCGGCGAGCATTGCTATCTCGCGAGAATTGAGATGAATAGCATGAACGGCAACAAAATCGTCTCCCAGCAGCCCTTCTCGTGCAAGCAACTCGACGGGCGTCGAACCGTACTCGCGTTGGCATGCGATATTCTCCGCAACTTGCTCTGCCACATGCATGTGAATGGGCAACCCATGGCCGCGAGCCCAGGAGACGACGGCGTGCAGATCGCGCAACGGCACCGCACGGATACTGTGGGGAGCCACGCCGAAGCGCACCTCCGCAGAGTCTGCTGTATATGCGGATTTGAGATCAGCCATGCGGGAGAGAAATGCGTCGCCTTGCTCGAAAAATCGGCGTTGTCCGGGATCGGCGGGCAGATCATAGCCGGAACGTAAATAAGCGGAGCGGAGAAGCACGATGCGCAGTCCGACGGATTGTGCCGCTGCGATGACCTGTTTGGCTAACAGATTGGGATCTTTGTAGGGCGTGCCGTCCGGGGCATTGTGAAGATAGTGAAATTCGCCAACCGTAGTTATTCCGGCATGCACCATCTCGAGAAAACACATCCGCGCGACGTCATAGAGGTCTTCCGGAGAGAGACGCGCAGCAGCCTGATACATCGTGTTGCGCCATGACCAAAAGTCCTTACCACTCATGGCACGCGACTCAGCACGGCCGCGAATGAGCCGCTGAAATGAATGCGAATGCACATTGACGAAGCCGGGAAGGAGCGCCTTGCCGGTAAGATCGACGTGAGGAGTATTGCCGGCTGATGAGTCTGCTATACGGCCCTGATCATTCACATGCAGACTCTCGCCGGACAGAAAGCGGCCGTCTTGATAAAGCAGAGTGGGCCGGAACGACTTACTCATCCTTACATTCCCTTCGAGAGTGCGCTCTGGCATCGTTAGTCGGAGAAGCGATGCGAGCACCGCTGCACCAAACTTCACGTAATGGATTTGACCCCAGGGTGCAAACCAGATCACGCCAGTCGGAGGAATCCAGTACAACGAAATCGGCCTGCGCTCCGGGCCCGATCCATCCGGCATCTTTAAGGCCGAGCGCAGTTGAGGCGTTAGTTGTGCCGGCGACGAGCGCTTCGCGCGCGGTCAATCCATTCAATCGCACTGAGAGTGCAAGAGCTGCACCAATAGAGAACAAGGGGCTCGAACCCGGATTGAGATCCGTGCCCACGGCAACCGCTGCACCTGCATCGATCAACTGGCGGCCGGGCGCTTTCGAGATGCCAAGGTGGAGTGAGACGCCGGGCAGAATCGTGGCGACAGTCGGGGCGTTGCGAAAGAGGCTGTACTGCTCCGGCTTGCATGCTTCCAGATGATCGACGCTCAGCGCATGCAAACGCAGTGCTAACTCCAGGCCGCCGATTGCATGAAACTGCTCAGCATGCATCTTGATCCGCAGACCGTGTTCCAGTGCGCCGGTGAGGACGGATTCTGCCTCCGCTGCGCTCCATGCCTCTTTCTCAACGAAGATATCGACGGCTTGTGCAAGGCCGCGATCCGCCGCTTCGGGAATCAACTCGCTCCGGACCTGCTCGAGATAAACGCTCCGCTCTCGCGCATCTTTGGGTGGTATGTGGATTAAAAGCGTCGGCACAATGTGGATCGGTAACCGTGACTGGAGTATGCGGATCACCTCCAGCATGCGGAGCTCTTCGGCAATAGCGAAGCCATAACCGGATTTCACTTCCACAACGGTTGCCCCGGAGCGCACGAGCGCCAAGATGCGGCGTTCAGCGTGAGAAACAAGCTCATTCGTGGAGGTGCTTGTCGTTGCGCGCACCGTGCTCCAGATGCCGCCACCTGCCGCCAGTATCTGTTCATAGGTGACGCCGGAGCTTCGCGCCTCGAAATCATTAAGGCGATCGCCAGCCCAGACGGCATGAGTGTGCGGATCAATCAAGCCTGGGACGATAGCACGGCCACCGAGATTGACGGTGCGCGACGATGTACCGGACCACTCCGCGACCGGGCCGATCCACACGAACCGGCCGGCGGTGATTGCGATAGCCACGTTCGTGGTTACAGAAACCTCACGCATCTGTGCGCCGAACTTTGGCCCCGGACTCGCGACGGTAGCCAACTGAGTAATCCCCGTGATGAGAATGTCCGCGTTCATGCGAGGCTGGGCATATCGAGACCTCGATCCCGCGCCACTTCTTGCGCCTTCCCATAGCCGGCATCGGCATGCCGAATTACGCCCAGCGCAGGATCATTGGTCAGGCAGAGACGCAGCCGCTCTTCCGCTTCTTCGCTGCCATCCGCAACCGCCACGAGGCCGGCATGCTGACTATAGCCCATGCCAACGCCACCGCCGTGATGAAAACTCATCCAGCCTGCGCCACTGGCGATTCCGGTCGCAAAGTTCAGCAGAGCCCAATCGGAAACAGCGTCAGAGCCATCCAGCATAGCTTCGGTCTCGCGATAGGGACTGGCCACCGAACCCGCATCCAGATGATCCCTGCCAATAACGATTGGCGCGGAAAGCTCTCCCTCGCGAACCATCCGGTTGAATAGCAAGCCGGCCTTGTCACGTTCGCGGTAGCCCAGCCAGCAGATGCGTGCTGGGAGCCCCTGGAAAGCAACTTCCTTCGATGCAAAGCGAAGCCACTGCTGCAACCGCTCGTCTTCGGGAAATAGAGTCAGCAGGGCAGCATCCGTCTTCGCTATGTCTTGCGGATCGCCGGAAAGCGCTACCCACCGGAAAGGACCTCGTCCTTCGCAGAACGAATCGCGGATAAAAGCCGGCACAAATCCGGGATAGTTGAATGCATCGCTGATGCCCGCCTCTTTCGCTTGCGTCCGCAGATTGTTTCCGTAATCGAATGCAATTGCGCCGCGCCGCTGCATTTCGAGGATTGCCTGCACGTGCTCAGCCATCGCGCTGCGCACACGATCGAGATATGCGGCGGGATTTTGAGCACGCAATGCATTCAGGTCTTCATCGACCAGTGCGGGCGGCAAATAGCCCCACATCGGATCGTGCGCGCTCGTCTGGTCAGTAATGACGTCGGGCTTAAAACCTAATTGCACCATCTTCGGCAGGACCTCCGCCGCATTGCCTTGAAGTCCGATGGAGAGCGCAGCCTTTTCACGTTTTGCCTGTTGCGCCATACTGATCGCTTCATCCAGCGATGTTGTCGCACGATCCAGGTACCGGGTCTTTAGCCGCCGCTCGATGCGTGCTGGATCTACTTCGACGCAGATGCTCACGCCGCCGGACAGCTTTACCGCCAGCGGCTGTGCTCCGCCCATGCCACCCAGGCCAGCCGTTACAGTGATCGTGCCGGCCAAGGTGCCGTTGAAATGCTGTTTCGCAGCGGCTTTGAAGGTTTCGTAGGTGCCTTGCAGGATTCCTTGCGTTCCGATGTAGATCCATGAGCCTGCAGTCATTTGTCCGTACATCATCAGGCCGGCAGCGTCGAGGCGGTCGAACTCTTCCCAATTCGCCCACTGCGGTACCAGGTTCGAGTTCGCAATGAGAACCCGCGGCGCCATGCGATGCGTCTGGACCACACCGACTGGTTTTCCCGATTGCACAAGGAGCGTCTCGTCGTTTTCTAAGCGATCCAACGTCTCGACAATTTTGTGGTAGCACTCCCAATTACGCGCCGCCTTTCCGCGACCACCATACACAATCAACTCGTCGGGCTTTTCGGCAACCTCGGGGTCGAGGTTGTTCATCAGCATCCGTTTGGCTGCCTCCTGAATCCAGCCTCGGGCAGTCCTGGTGTTTCCTCGTGGTGCTCGGATCGAAGGGGGCGGTTTCATCTCGGGTTCACCATGGGGAACTGTGTTCGTCCCCGCGTCTTTTCTATCAGAAGCACGCGGAAAATGGCCCGACCTTTCTTTCTATTCATGGCAACCGAGAGGATTATTGGCGGTTTCATAGCGGACGAAAGCCGTCAGTGCTTTTGCAATTTCGCCGCACTTGACCGAGACTGGCCTACGCCGCGTTCGGCGGACATCATTTCCCGGGGGCCGTATTCCGATGTCATTTCCTCGCACCAACCTGCTTATCGCTATCGCGTCGCTTGCCGTCTTCTCCTGCGGCGCGCAGATCACGGTCATCAAGCCAATACCTGCTAAAGCTACGATCACTGTTGACGCGGGCAAAAGTGCGGGAGCCCCTATCCCGCGAACCATCTTTGGCAGCTTCCTCGAGCCCATCGGGAATTCTACTTACAACGGCCTCTGGGCAGAGCTTCTGGTAAATCCCTCGCTTGAGGAGAACCTGTGGAGCGTAAAGAACCTGGAAACGCTCGTGCACGAACGCCCGGAACTGGCGGGCTCGTCTACGCTAGGTTTGCCACTGCCGTGGGAGCCCCTTGATGCAAAACAGGGCAATCGTTATGAACCGAGATGGGGGAATGCCGCGAATTCATGGCGATCGTTGGTCGTGATGGGGGTCCCGGGACAACCTACCGGTATTAAGCAGGAGGTCTATCTCCCCGTACAACGCACGCTAACGTACAAAGGAAGCTTCTTTGCGCGCCACCTCAGCGGCCCATCGACATTGACTATCTCACTTCGTAAGCGCGACAGCAGTGATCCGCTTGTCTCGGCAACGATCGATGCGACTGACGGCGAGTGGAAAGAGTACGAATTCCAGTTGCAAGTGCCGCAGGGGGCACTGCGCCGTCTGGAACCGGCGGACTTCGTTGTGGAACTCAGCGGAGATGAGCGCGTCGATCTGGACCAATTCTCCCTCATGCCGGCGGACGCGATCGACGGACTCGATCCTGACGAAGTGGCGATGGCCAAGGCAATGGAGACGCCGCTGGTCCGATTCGGCGGCAACTTCACATCCGCTTACCACTGGCGCGATGGCATCGGTCCGCGGCAGAAGCGCGTCAGCATGTTGAATATTGCGTGGGGCATTCCGGAGTACAACACATTTGGCACCGACGAATTCCTTCACTTCTGCGATCTCATCGGCGCAGAGCCGCAGATCGCATTAAACCTGGGGAGCGGCACACCGCAAGAGGCCGCGGACTGGGTCCGTTATGTAGACGAACACTGGCGCCGGCATAGCGGCCTGCTTTGGGAGTTAGGAAACGAGTTATGGGGCGACTGGAATACCGGTTGGCCGACCCGGGATGAGATCGCGGGCCGCACGTTGGCCTTCAGCAAGGCGGTTCGAGCGGTCGATCCAATCGCAAAACTGATCGCGACTGGCGGAGATCCGGATTGGTTCAGTTCGTGGAATGCACTTCAGCTTTCGAATCCAGCCGGGACTTTCGACTATCTCTCGACCCACTTCGTCGTCACCAATACGCAGACCAAACTTGCCCATCCATCCATCGATTTCATGACCCAGGCCGCCTTCGCCTTGCCGGTGGAGCTTGGACGCAAACTGCGCGCCGACCAGCAGCAGATCAACCAGCAGCCTGACTTCGCGAATCGTGCGCATGTGGCGTTCACGGAATGGCTTTTCATCGGCAATCAGGATGGCGTGCCTGGCTTTCGCAACATGGGCGGAGCCGTGGATACGGCTGGTTTCTTCAACATGCTGATGCGAAACGCCGACATAGTGCCTGTCTCCGACATGACGGGAATCATGGAGTTCGCCGGCATCTGGAAGAGCCGTGGGCAGGTGTATGGAGCACCCGGCTACTACGCTTTCCGCATGTACTCGACTGCGCATCCCGCGCTGCCGGTGCAGGTGGTGAGCGATTCCGGCAGCTACTCCGTGAAGAATGGCGTTCGTCGCCTTCCGGAAATCGAGGATGTGCCCTACCTGGATGTAACTGCTGCGCTCGATTCTTCGAAGAAGACGCTCTCCATCTTTTGTGTGAACCGCAGCCTGCACATCGACATTCCTGCAGATATCGCCATTCGTGATTTTGCAACCGGTACGGAAACGCAGGTGCAGACACTGCGGAGCGCGAGCATCAACGATGAGAACGACGACGATCGCCCGGAGCGAGTGGTGCCCGTAACAAACCAGGAAGATATCTCGCGCGAACACTTGGAGCATATATTCCCGCATGAGAGCGTCACTGTCATCACACTGCGCGCCGCATCTGCAAAGTAAGAAAACACCGGCTCAATCCGGCATTCGGACCAGACCCTGCTGAATGGCCGCTGTAGCCGCTTCGGTCCGGCCGGAGACGTCGAGTTTCCGGATGATGCTGTTGATGTGGTTGCGCGCGGTGTTCTCGCTGATTCGCAAAGCATGTCCGATCTGCTTGTTGGTGAGGCCGCGCACCACCATTTCAAGAATTTCCAGCTCTCGTTGCGTCAGTGCCGAACGCACCATGCGTTCCGCGAGACGCGCGGCGATGCGCGGCGGAATGTGGTGCCTCCCACTATGCACCGCCTGAATTGCGGCGACGATCTCTGCCTGCGGCGTGCTCTTCAGCAGATAGCCTTGCGCACCTGCCTCGATCGCGCGATAGATCTCCTCGTCCGACTCGTAACTCGTCAACACGAGGGTCCTTGGCGGGAAAGGCTTTGTGCGAATAGCCTTGAGGAGTTCAATTCCCGTCATTCCCGGCATTCGTAAATCCAGCAGCAGCACATCCGGTCGCTCAAGCTCGATGAGCTGCAATGCTTCTTCGCCTGTGGACGCCGCACCACAGACGGCGAGGCCAGCAATGGTCGACAGCATGCTGCCCAGCCCAGCCCGCACTACCGGGTGGTCGTCAACCAGCAGGATACGGATGTCGCTGGCTATTTTTGCGGTGGCCATGGGTTGCGTCTTCGTCAGCGAAACAGCCCAGCGCTCGTAACTGTGTTCAATGATTGGTGACAGTGACACGCGACGCCGTCTCGAAGCCATAGTCCATATGTACTAGATGCGGCTGGTCCGGTGCACTCATGCGCATCGTATCTAACCGAATCTAGAATCCAGCCCGTTAACAGAAGTGTAGTGTCGGTGGCATTTGAAATCGCTTTCATGCGCCTAAAGTACCGCTGGCATCTCGAACAAGGTGAGTTGCATCGGCTGGTGAATAACAGGAGAGACAACGGATTTCTCCGGCTTGCACGTGGATTTGAGGAGGCAACATGAGTCGGTTCAGGTTCTGCATTGGCCTGGCGGTTTTGCTGGCAGTGTACGCTGGGTTGACCGGCAGTGCATGGGCGCAGTCGGTACGCGGCGCTATCGCTGGCACGGTTACCGATCCCAGTGGCGCAGTCATCGTGGGAGCGAAAATTACCGCAACCAACGTCGGCACCGGCGCGATCAGCACCGCGCAATCCTCATCCGCTGGCACCTATCACTTCCCATCCATTCCGCTGGGAACATACACCTTGAGCGTCACCGCGCCAGGCTTCAGCCCCGCGACAATCAACAATGTGCTGGTACAGATTCAGAGCATCGCGGCGGAGGACATTAAGCTGCAGCCCGGCACGGCCGCGACCACAGTAACCGTGAATGGCGGCGCCCAGCAATTGCAGTCCGAATCGTCAGACCTCGGAGGCGTCATTGCCGCGAGACAGATTGTGGAACTGCCGCTGGCGCTGGGCGGCGTCGGAGCATTGCGCTCTCCAGAAGCCTTTGTTTTCCTGCTGCCGGGTAGTGTTGGGCCTGGTTCGGCAAACTCGAGTAACGGCATTTTCCTCGCCAAGACGGCTGGCGGCCAGGAGTATGGAAACGAAGTGCTGTTCGACGGCGCGAGTCAACAACGCAGTGAAAACGGCTCCTCGTTCGATGAGGAAGGACCGTCTGTCGAGGCATTGCAGGAGTTTAAGGTTACCACCGCCACGCCAACCGCCGAATACGGGCGTACCACCGGCGGCATCGAAAATTTCGTAACTAAATCTGGCACGAATCAGTATCATGGCACTGCATACGATATCTTCAAGAACGATGACTTGGATGCAAATACGTGGTTCAACAACGGCCGCCGCGCGGCGCAATGCGTAGGCACTGCCGATACACCAGCCTGCCGGGCGCCATTTGCGGTGCCTTCTGACAAAAAGAACGACTTTGGCGGAACTCTGGGAGGACCGGTTAAGATCCCTCATCTCTACAACGGGAGGGACAAGCTCTTCTTCTTCTTCTCCTGGGAGCAGATTCGCTTTCAGACCGGAGGGACGCAAACGAGCACTGTTCCAACATTGGCAGAACGGAACGGCGACTTCTCCGCATTGCTGATCACCGGCAACCCGCAGGGAACCAATCCGTGCGATGGCACGACCATGTATCAAGGACAGATCTTCGATCCCGCCACACAGAGGATAGGAGCCAACGGTGTCCCGTGTCGCATGGCATTTCCAAGCAACACGATTCCAACCACCCGCTTCAGCACCGTGGCGAAGAATCTGTTGCCGTACTATCCGCTACCGACCAACTCGGCGCAGTTCAACAACTTCTCGTTCGCTTCGGTGAGTCCGATCAACAACACCACGGAGACGATTCGCGTCGATTACAACGCGTCTCAGAAGAACAAATTTTATGCATCGTATAGTTCCCGCGAAAACAATCTAACGACGGGCGGTTTCGCCCAACTGCCATACCCGGTTTCTCCGAATACTTGGAAACAGGATTTCTTAACCCATTTCGGGCGCTTTGGTTGGGACTATATTATTTCGCCGGCGGTGCTGAATCACTTCAACTTTGGATATAACCGCAGCAACAGCATTAACTTTCAACAGTCCATCTTTTCCGGCAACGACTGGAATGCTCTGGTAGGAATCGGGAACGCTCCACTATCCAAAAATTTCCCCCAAATCACTACTGGACCGGCGGGATGCACTAGCTGCGTGGTTAACCTGGGCTACAGTCCTCAGAATGACGACAACATCGATAATGGCTGGCGCTTCAACGAGGACGTCTCCTGGCAAAAGGGGCGTAACAGCTTCAAGTTCGGCGTCGACTATCGACTGCAACAGTTCTCTCCGCTGAACTTTCCAACTTCGAACATCAACTTCGGGACCAACCAGACGGCGGGAACCAACCAATCCGCCGTGGAAAGCAACACCGGTTACGGCTTTGCTAGCGAGTTGCTTGGTGTTGCACAATCTGGCAATTTCGGCGCTGGCCTTCAGTCCAGGCAGCCGCGATGGACGCAGTATTACCTCGCCTTATTTGCCCAGGACGATTTGAAGGTCTCCAGCAACCTGACGTTGAATCTAGGTCTGCGCTGGAGCCTGGATACACCGCGCCACGAAGCTCACAACAATACCTCGAATTTCAACCCTACGGCGGTCGATCCGGAGTACGGTGTCCCGGGAGCGCTCGTCTTTGGCGGCACTTGCCACTGCAACACAGCCTGGGCCGATGCGTATTACAAAGCTTTTGAGCCAAGGCTCGGCTTTTCTTATTTGCTCCCGAATTCGGATGGTAAGAGCGTTCTACGCGGCGGTGCCGCTATCTTTTATGGACCGAACCAGTATTCCGACTTTGGCGGAAGCATGAATACGGGTTACAAAGTAGCGCCGACATTCCCGAGCAAGGACGGTTTCTCCCCGGCATTCAATCTGGATTCCGGCTATCCGGCTTATTTGCAGCCGCCGAACCTGGATCCGGGATTCTTCAATGGTCAACCGGTCAGCGGCTCCTATATTGAGCCGCAGTACGGGAAGCCCGCCGAAATTTATGAATGGGATCTGCAACTGCAGCAGCAGGTCGCAAACGATCTGGTGCTGACGGTCGGCTATCTCGGCAACAAATCGCAAAATCTGCGATCGAATGTGCAGAACATCAATAACATTCCTCAGTCGGACTTTGCTCTCGGAGATCAACTCTCGCAGCCTCTTGTAGGAAATACCGCAGGGGTGAACCCTCCGTTTGCAGGCTATACAACGCTGTGGGGATCGGGCGTTCAGGTGCAGCAGGCGCTCAGGCCGTTTCCGCAATACGATTTCATCGATACCGGATGCTGCCTGCAGAACGTCGGCATGTCCAGCTATGAAGCCTTGCTGGTTTCTCTGGAGCGCCGCTTCCAGAATGGCTTGCAATTCCAGATCTCCTATACCTGGTCGAAGACGCTTACCGACGCCGACAGTCTGCTTCCCAACAATGGAAACGCTGTGATCCAGGTGCAGAACGTCAATGATCTGCGACAGGAGAAGGCAGTGAGCACTCAAGATCTTCCGCAAAACTTTGTGGCGAGCGAACTCTACGAGTTGCCCTTCGGCAAGGGAAAACCGTTTCTGAACCATGGCGGTATCGACTACGTGGTTGGGGGATGGCAGATTGGCGGTGTGCAACGCTACCTTTCTGGTCAGCCAGTTTCCTTCGGACCCTCGACCGGCATTCCAGGTTTCCAGAATTCCATCCGCTTCAGCCGTAACGGAAGAACCTCTTACGAAAGTCCCGTTGCGAGAAGCGGAAACATAAATCCCTTCAACGTTCCCAATTACGGTGCCGACCCTCAAATCAATACCCTGTTCAATTTGCCTACAGATCGGGCAGCGGCGATCAACGAGCCAGACAACGCTGCGTTCATCGATCAGAACCTCAAACTGTATCGAAATGGCGGGACGTTCTCATTCGGCAATGTACCGCGGGTGGAGAATGAGTATCGGCTGAATAGGTATTTGCACGAAGATTTTAGCCTGATTAAAAACACTCCGATAAAAGGCAATTTTGTCTTTCAATTCAAAGTAGAAGCACTGAATGCCTTCAACCGGCATGCATTCCAGATACCGGATACAAATCCGAACGATCAACTCTTCGGAGTGCCCTCGGCGACGATCGACAATCCCCGCCAACTGCAGCTCACCGGGCGCATCAATTTCTGACCGTGTGGGAGGTAGCAGTATCACGCACGAGAGAATCGATCACCTGTGCGATCTGAACCTTGCAAACCAGAGGACGGCTTCGGCCGTCCTCTTACGCTTGCATGAATTCGAAGCTGCGCATTCAGGCTGACCCAACTGGCATAAACTCATACTTGAATCTGGCACCCAGCGCAATACGATCTTGAGTTAGGTGAGCTTCACGAGGCAAAGCGAGCTATGACAAGGATTCCAAACCGAGTCCCGCGCGAGCGAGGCTCGATGAGGCGCATTGGCATAGCGGCTTTCGTCAGTTTTGCGGTGATTCCTGTTGCGATCGCGCAGGCTCCCTCCAGCCAGCCTGATGCCGCAGTGGAGCGCGTTATGCGAGCGGGCGCAGAGGCGATGCACGCAAACAGGGTCGCTGATGCCGAAACCTCCTTCCGCGAGGCAACACGGCTCGCGCCACAATTTCCCAGCGCCTTTCTCGATCTCGGTCTTGCGCAACTACGAGAAGGAAAGCTGGACGCAGCCGAAGATTCCGTTGGGACTGCATGTCAGCTCGATCCGAAACTCCCAGGCGCGCATATGTTCCTGGGCGTGGTCAACTATCAGATGCACCGCCTGGACAAAGCGCGCGAGGCCCTCAAAAGCGAGATTGCCTTGAACGATCAGAATGCAGAGGCGCAGATGTGGCTGGGCGTTGTGGAGCTGGCGGATGGGCATCCGGAGAGAGCGGTGCCCCCATTGGACAGAGCCGCGGAGCTTACTCCGAACGACCTCAACGTGCTCGACTATCGGGCCCGCGCACACACGCTCGTGGCGCGCGCGAGTTATGACACGATGTATAGATTGGCGCCGGATTCATGGCAAGTACATCGCGCGCTGGGAGAATCCTATGTGGAGTCGGGAAGGACGGCTGAGGCAATCGCTGAGTACCAAACTGCAGTTGCGATGCAGCCGCAAAACTCTGACTTATACGAAGCACTGGGTAACGCTTATCAGAAGGTCAGTAAGTTCGCCGAGGCAAAGCAGGCTTACGAGCAGGAATTGCGGCTGAGCCCTCACAACGCGGTGGCACTCTATAACCTGGGAAAAATTGATATTGAAAATCAGGAGGACCCCAAAGCTGGCGTATTCCTTCTGGAGGAGGTGATCAAAATCTACCCCCATTCTGCGCCGGCGGCTTTCTATTTGGGTCTCGGGCTGGTAAAACAAGGTCGCGACCAGGATGCGATTCCATATCTCGAGAAGGTGGCTCAAGATCAGAGCACTGGCGAGATGCCGAAACGCGCCGCCTATGAGCTTGCCCGGGCATATCGCAGGCTTGGCCGGCCGGAGGACTCCAGGCGAGCACTCGCGCAGTTTGAAAAGCTAAAGAATGCCGATGAGCAACAGGAGGCTCAGCAGAACGCACTTCGCAGCAAGCTGCTGGAGCTGGACAAGACCCGGGCACTCCAGTCATCGGCTACTCCCAATGCGCCCGAATAGCTAAACACGCGCAAGCTATAGCGTTTGCTTAAGTCGGTTCAGCGGTACGATGACCTGGGAAGTCGTACGCCCTATGGCTTTGTTATGTTGGCAATCCTGACCCACCTTCGAACTTGTTCTGCGATCTGGTTGCTCGCATACGCGCTTGCCGTGACTGCGCAGACACGAGGCACAATTCGGCCGCTCTATCGCCCTATCCTCTATCGCCCTATCCAGGATGGCCACAGCAAGCAGCAGATTCGTGACACGATCGTGAACGCTGCAGAAGAAAAAGCACTGGAACAGCGCGCCAGCGGCGACCTCAACGGTGCGCTGGCGACCCTTCTCGCGGCAAAGGCCGAGGTCCCGCACAGCTTCCAACTCCTGCTCGACTTGAGCATCCTCGAAGATGAGCTTCATCTGCTTCGCGACGCGGATCGCGATGTTCACGAAGCGCGGTCGATCCATCCGGAGGATAGGAAGGCGCTCTACGCTGAAGCGCGCGTCAAGATGGATCTACAGGACATGCCGTCCGCGGAGCGGGATATGCGCGCATACCTCAAAGCTCGTCCGGAGGATGCGACCGCACACTATGGTCTCGGACGAATTCTGCAGATAACGCAGCGTTCGGATGCAGCGAAGGCCGAATTTGAACGCTCCATCGCGTTAGCGCCGAACCAGGCAGAGTCTTATTATCAGATCGGCCAGATGGCGCTGGATCACGGCGACTATGCCGAGGCGCAGCAGCAGTGCCGTAAAGCGCTGGAGCACGATCCAAAGCATGGCGGTGCGCTCGCGGCGCTGGGCATCGCAGAGTTTCGGCTCAAGCAATACCAGCAGGCTATTCAGTCTTTACAGGCAGCTATCGCTGTGGCGCCCGGGTATCAGGCTGCGCACTACTACTATGGTCTGGCTCTGGCGAAGGCTGGCCAGAAAGAAGCCTCCGAGCGTGAATTGAAGGTTGCCGCTCGAATGGCAGATGAGCAAAACCGGCGGGAGGCGCAGCGATTGCAGCTTACGCCCGGAGCATCATCCACTCCGCCCCAGCCTTGATACCTTCCAGTGTTGACCTCCCGTGATTTTCCAGCATTCACGGTGTGCCTGCCGTAAGCTAGAGAATCCCGCTACGCCATCTCAGGATCGAGGAAACCGGACACGGATGCAGCCGACTACGCCACTTGTGCAGCAGGAAGATGGAACCACACCACCCACAGAATTTCGTCAGGCGCTGGGTCTCTTCGATTCGGTGATGGTGGTTGCCGGCATCATGGTAGGGTCCGGCATTTTCATCGTCAGTGCGGAGATCTCACGGCAGGTGGGCAGCGCGGGATGGTTGCTGGTGGCCTGGGCCATCGCAGGCGTGCTTACTTTCGCAGGTGCGCTCTCCTACGGCGAACTCGCAGCCATGATGCCCGAAGCCGGCGGCATGTATGTTTATCTGCGCGAAGCCTTCTCGCCCCTGCTCGGTTTCCTCTACGGCTGGACGCTGCTCACGGTCATTCAGACGGGCACCATTGCTGCGGTAGGCATCGCGTTTGCCCGCTTCAGCGGCGTGATTTTCCCGTTCATTCGTGAAGACAGGTATCTGGTTGCGCCGGTACATCTGTTGCCGGGATACGCGCTCTCACTCTCGACTGCGCAGTTGCTGGCTATTGTCATCATCGTGCTCATTACCGTGTTCAACAGCTACGGAGTGGAATGGGGCAAGCTCATCCAGAACGTTTTCACTGTTGCCAAGCTGGGGGGCATGGCCGCGCTGCTGGTGCTGGGCGCAGTGGTGGCGTTCCTGCATCCAGCGGTGCTCCGCGCAAATTTTGCGGCGCCGTGGCATCCGGTGAACGTGACGCCCATTCACGGGCTGGAGGCGACCACCGCGTTCGGACTCTTCATTGCGCTTTGCGTTTCGCAGACGGGATCGCTTTTTGCTGCCGATTCCTGGCACGACATCACCTTTGTCGCGGCGGAGGTTCGAAATCCAAAGCGCAATCTGCCTCTGGCGCTCGCGATCGGCACATCCTCCGTCATCGTGCTCTATCTGCTCTGCAACCTCTGCTATCTCGCAGCGCTGCCGATACACGCAATCCAGACTGCGCCGCAGGACCGTGTCGCCACCATGACAGTGGATGCTGCGCTGCCCGGACTGGGGGGCGTGGCCATGAGCATTCTCATCATGGTGTCGACCTTTGGCACCGTGAATGCACTGACCCTGGCCGGAGGCCGCGCGTGTTATGCCATGGCGCAGGATCGCTTATTCTTTCGCCGCGCCGGAGTCTTGAATCGCGCACGCGTTCCCGGATGGGCACTCGCCATGCAATGCTTCTGGTCAGCCTTTCTGGTGCTGCCCCGCACCCATGACCGGGTGACGGGAGCGTACGGCAATCTTTATAGCAACCTGCTCGATTACGTAATCTCGGCGGCGCTGCTCTTCTACATCCTCACCGTTGCCGGCCTCTTCCGGCTGCGGCGGACCCGGCCGGATGCGAACCGTCCCTATCGCACCTGGGGCTATCCCTGGCTTCCTGCGCTTTACATAGCCGGGGCAGCGGTGATTCTTGTCGTGCTCTTCATCTATCGCACGACGACAACGTGGCCGGGGCTGCTGATCGTCGCCAGCGGCGTGCCTATCTACCTGGCGATCCGGAGACGTAATGTTACCGGATCCCCCCACCCCCCTCCGGTACGGGAGGACGCGCCGTAAGCCGTATGGAATGAGTGGTCTAGCCACTGTTCCGAGGGCCAAAAATGTCATTCCAAAAGGCTTAGCGGTAAATATGTCTTGTAGAAGGAGTTAGCAGCAGCGAGCCAGATCGAACGAGGCGACCTAACCAATCTCTCCACGACGAGCGAAATTGCTCCTATTTCCAGTGTAGCGAGTTGCGGGAATGAACATGCCACGATTCGTATCAGAATTTGTGGCGTATTCCCGAATTGGATAGGGACCGTCATGTGAAAGTCTCCGGCCTATGGATTCAGTTGCCAGGCGCCGTTCCACAGACGCAGGATCTTTCGCGGGTTGCCGTCCTGCAACTCCGCGGGAAGCGCATGCTGCGGCAGGTTCTGATAACAGACTGGACGCGCGAAGCGCAGGATCGCCTGGCTTCCGACAGAGGTGGAGCGGCCGTCGGAGGTTGCGGGGTAAGGACCGCCGTGCACCATGGCGTGTGTCACTTCGACGCCGGTAGGAAAGCCATTGAAGATCACGCGGCCGACCTTCGTCTCCAGGATGGCGATCAGTTCTGCGTATTCGCGGAGGTCGTCTTCGGTGCCGAGGATGGTCGCAGTGAGATGTCCGCGCAGAGAGCGGGCCGCCGCGAGCATCTGTTCGCGGCGGGTGCCGGTGACGAGCAGTGTGGATGGGCCGAAGAGTTCTTCGTGGAGGGCTGGGTTGGCGGTGAATGCGGCATAGTCGCTCTCCACGAGCGCACCTTGCGCGGCGAAGCCGGCGTTTGCCTGCTGGCCTCGAGTTGTGTGCAGGCCGGATCGTTCTTCGAGCCCCTTGCTATAGGTTTTCGCGATTCCGGAAGAGAGCAGAGCGAAGGCTGGATCTTCCGCGGTCAATGCGCGAAGTTTCGCGAGAAAAGATGCTTCGGGCTGGTCGAGAAAAACGATGCCCGGCTTGGTACAGAACTGGCCGCCACCCAATGTGAATGAGGTATGCAGGCCCTCGGCAAGCGACTCGCCGCGCTCGCGAAGCGCACCCGGCAGAACGAACACCGGGTTGACGCTGCCCATCTCCGCGTAGACCGGTATCGGCTCCTCTCGCGAAGCGGCGAGATCCATAAGCGCGCGGCCACCCTTGAATGAGCCGGTAAAGCCAACTGCACGGATGAGCGGATGACGCACGAGCGCCGATCCGATGCGTGTGCCGGCATCGAAGAGCAACGAAAACGTGCCGGCGGGGAATCCGCATGACTGGATTGCCGCGGCCAGCACGGCACCGGCGATCTCGCCGGTGCCGGGATGCGCGGGATGCGCTTTGGCGATGACCGGATTGCCTGCGGCCAACGCCGATGCGGTATCGCCGCCGGCTACGGAGAATGCGATAGGGAAGTTGCTTGCCCCGAAGACCGCGACAGGTCCGATGGGACGCAGCATGGAGCGGATGTCCGGTTTGGGCGGGGTGCGCGCCGGATCTGCCGTATCGATGCGCGCCATCACCCATGAGCCCTCCGAGACGACATTGGCGAAGAGCCGGAGCTGGTTGCTGGTGCGCGCAACTTCGCCTTTCAGACGCGGAAGGGGAAGCGCCGTTTCCAGATGCGCGCGCTCGGCGAGCGCGTCCGCGGCGGCATCCATGCCATCGGCCATGGCGCGCAGCAGCGTTGCGCGGTCGCCGCCGGAGGATGCCGCAAGCAGCGGCGCAGCGGCTGCGGCGCTCTCGACTGCATGGTTGAGATCGGCATCACTTGCGGAGAAAAAAGGAGGCTCGACCGCGCTTCCATTGCTTGGGTCGTATGCTCGGAACGGCTCCGCGTGGCGGTCACCGGCGCGGCCCGCGATGCGTGATACTCCCGTGAGATCTGCTGTGCTTATCAAGTGCCTGCTCCAATCGATGCATCAAGAGGGATTGTGGTCAACCGCGGGCGCGTGGCGAGCGCCTGCTCCAGAGTTCGATGCGCGTCCTCGAGATCCTTGCCGTCGAGCTGCAATCGGGGTGGGCGCACGTGAGCCGACCCGACGCTCATCTCTTCCTGCACCCATTTGATGAGCTGCACGAACTTCGGAACTGTATCCATGCGCAAGAGCGGCAGGAACCAGCGGTAGAGTTCGAATGCTTCCTCTTGCTTGCCGGTACGCGCCAGATGGAAGAGCGCAACCGACTCGGCAGGGAAGGCGTTGACCAGCCCGGCGATCCAGCCCACAGCGCCTGCACACGCGCCTTCGACGATGGCATCGTCGACTCCGACCAGGATGCTGATGCGATCTGCAAGCAGGCTGCGGATGGCAGCGACGCGGCGAATGTCGGCGCTCGATTCCTTTACTGCATGCAGATTCTCGTGGCGTGCTGCGAGCTCGGCAATCTGTTCGGGCAGAAAGTCGGTCCGGTAAGCGACGGGATTGTTGTAGAGCATGCAGGAGAGCGGTGTGGCGCGAAGAATGGCCGACACATGGGCGCGCATCTCGCGCCAGTCGCTGGTGTAGACATACGGCGGCAGCACCATCAGGCCATCGCAGCCGGCCTGCTCAGCCACTTTTGCCAACCGCACCGCGCCGGCGGTGGAGAGCGACGCAATCGCCGCTACTACGGGCGCGCGCCCGGCCACGCTCGAAGTCATGTTGAGAAGAATGGCGAGCTTTTCCTCATGCTCCAGCGTTGCGCCTTCGCCGAGCGAGCCAAGCATGACCACTCCCGTGCATCCGTTGCTCAACAGCCAGTGGGCATGGCGGCTCATGAACTCATGGTCTATGGAGAGGTCGGGGTGAAAGGCCGTGGTCATTGCGGGCATGACGCCGTTCCATTGCATGACAGCTCCTGTCTATAGGTTAGAAGATGGACCTTGCGTAGACGCGCCCAGCGCCGAAAGCGGGACGGGGAAGAGCGGCGGCCGCACGGAGCAGGCGTGCCAGCCGAAGAGCGCCTCCGCTGCCGGACCGCAGACGCGTCCCTGGCAGGGTCCCATACCGCATCGCGTCTGGCGCTTCGCGTCGGTCCAGTTTTCATAGGGCGTGAGCGCAGCGTAGGTCACGTCTTCGCAGCGGCACACGATGGTCTCCGGCTGCGCCAGGCGAAGCAGCTCCGGACGCAGCGCGAATGCTGTCTTAAGCCGTTCCGCGAATCGCTGCATCTTCTTGCGGCGGGGCAGCAGCGCCTTCGCCTCTTCGAGTTTGCCTGCAGCGGCCAGGCCGGCGATCGTTCCCGTCAGCAGCGCGGAGTCAAGACCAGCGATGCCGGTGGGCTCACCGGCGGCGAAGATGTTGGGGATGGACGTCTGCTGCACATCGTCCACTTCGATGAAGTCTTCGTGCAGTGCACAGCCGAGAAGGGAAGCCAGCTCGGTATTCGGCACCAGGTGGAAGCCGCAGGCGAGCAGATCGCAGGGCTCTTCCCAGGTGCGCTGCCCGTCCGTCAGGCGCACGGCTTCTACCTTTTCTGTTCCCAGAGCGGCGAGCGGCCATGATCCAGGCCGGTACCTGCTGCCGCCCGATGCGGCGCGATATTGCAGGCCCTCGATCAATTTTCCCGGCTGGCGGGAGAGGAACGCACTGAAGCGCGTGAGTTGAGTGCGGCTGGCTTGCTCGGCAATGGTGGTCACGCGCGCGCCCATCTGCCGCAGATGCGCCGCTACCGGCAGAAGCAAGGGGCCGGTGCCGGCGATGACGATGCGCTTGCCAGCGACAGAGAATCCGCCACGCGCCAGCGCCTGAAGACCGCCTGCACCGAAGACGCCGGGCAGCGTCCATCCGGGGAAGGGCAGAAATCGTTCACGCGCGCCTGTGGCCAGGACCAGACGCTCATAGGAAATATCGATGGTGTGAACGTCGGCTCCGATGTCATAGAGTGCCCGCAGCGTTCCCTGACGCGGCGCATCGAAGACACGCCAGCCGGAGAAGACACGGGCTCCGGAGACCCGGAGTGCAAGCAGCGCTTTGCGCTTCGCATCGTCGGGATCTTCCTGCTGGGCGGTGGTTGCTTCGCGCCAGATCTGTCCTCCGGGGGCGAAGTTGTCGTCGAGGAGCAAGACCTGCCTTCCGTGGGTAGCGGCGATTGCGGCCGCGCTGATGCCTGCGGGGCCAGCGCCGACGACGAGCACCTCTGTATCCATGCTCATTGCGTTTCTATGACCATGCCCGGGCGGCACAGCAACTGGCAGGTGCGCTGATGGGGAACTCCGTCGACCGTGGCGCGGCATTCAAAGCAAATGCCCATGCCGCAGAGCGCGGTGCGCGGTTCGCCAGTGATCGATCGGCGGCAGGGAATGCCTGCGGTGAGCAGGGCAGCGCTCACCACGGTGCCCGGCTTCACCCGAAGCTCACTTCCATTGACGAGGATGGTCAGGAGGTCAGGCATGGATTGCCTCCGTGCGCAGCATGCGCTGCGGTAGGTACGGCGTGGGATCGATGGCCGGCTGCCGCCCCAGCAGGTGATCGACGAGCAGCCGCGCGGCTCCCGTTGCGAGAGTGATGCCCAGTCCTTCAAAGCCTGCCAGCAGGTAGAGCGTGGGGTCACGCGTAGGGCCGATCAGCGGGAGATTGTCGGAGGTGGCTGCGCGGAAACCGGTCCAGACGCGAATCGCAGAAAGCGATGCAAGTTGCGGCATGTACTGGCAGGCGCGGTGGAGCATGCGGGCGACAATGGAGGCATCCACGGTCGCGTCTTCCTGCCCGTACTGCCGCGAGGAGCCGATCAGCAGTTGTCCGGTGATCCGTGGCTGGACGTTGAACGCCACGGAATCGGATGCGATCGAGTGCGCTGTTTTCAGATAGCCGAGCTCGACAAGCTGATGACGCGCAAATCCGGGATAGCGGTCGGTGATGACGAGGTGGCCCTTGCGTTGTTTCAGGCGCACCCAGGGAGCGATGCTCATATCCGCACCGGTTGCGATCACAATATGGTCGCTGGCCAAGGTCGTACCGTCGGTCAGCGTGACCGCGCCGCCGCTTGCACTAACGACAGCTCCGCGGATGAGCTCAGCACCCGCGCGCTGTGCTGCCTCGAGGAAGAAGAGCGCCGCGGCCGGAGGATAGAGGACGGCATCGTCCGGCACCCGCAACGCCCCCACCAGGCCTGCACGCAGATGCGGCTCTGCCTCCGACAATGCCGCGGCATCCAGCACCTCGCTGCGAATGCCGGGCTGCGCATAGAGGCTCTGCTTCGCATGCACGTGCGTCATCTCCTCTTCATCGGCGGCAATCCAGAGCGTGCCGCGCTCTTCGTATTCGACGGAGGGCGGCAGTTCGGGAATCAGCTTCTGCCATAGCGATCGCGAGTAGTGCGTCAATGCGAGTTGTGCGGGCGAATCATCCATGACCACGATGTGGCCCATGCCGGCGGCGGTTGCTCCGCCGCCCGGCGCGTTGCGCTCGACAATGGCGACCTGCACGCCGGCTTCGGCAAACTCGCGCGCGCAGGCGCTCCCGGCGATGCCGGCCCCTACGATCACGACATCGAAGGCGCTGGTCAAAAGGCAATCCCTTCGTGAAAGGGATCGCGCTCGTCGAAGAGCAGCGTGCTCTCCGCGCTGATGTACGCGGAGCCTTTGATGGTTGGGGTCACGACATCGCCGACGACATCGATCGAACCCTCGAAGACAGTGCCCAGGATTCCTTCCTGACGCCACGTCTGTCCCGGTTGGAGCTTGCCATCGGCGTACAGACAGGCCATCTTCGCGCTGGTTCCGGTGCCGCAGGGAGAGCGATCGAAGGCCGCGCCGGGGCAGAGGACGAAGTTGCGTCCGGAGTTTGCAGGATCTTCGGCAGGGCCGATGAACTCGATGTGGTCGATCGGCGCGCCGCCCTCGCCGCGCATGCCTGCAGCTTCCAAAGCGGTGCGCACCGCCTTCGCTGCTGCGACCAGCGCGTCGCGGTTTTCGGCGCGCAACCTCATGCCATGATCGGCGACGAGGAAGAACCAGTTGCCACCCCAGGCGATGTCGCCGTGCATGATGCCATACTGCGGCACGTCTACTTTCACCGCGCTGCGATAGCGATAGCTGGGCACGTTCACGATCGAAACCGCGCCATCGGAATGGAGTGTGGTAGCAATCGTTCCCACGGGTGTCTCAATCCGGTGCGTGCCGGCAGCGATACGTCCAAGATGCGCCAGGGTGGCGATCAGTCCGATAGAGCCGTGGCCGCACATGCCGAGGTAGCCAACGTCGTTGAAAAAGATAACACCCGCTGCCGCGGCAGGGTCGCACGGCGTGCATAGCAGCGCGCCGACGATCACGTCCGAGCCGCGCGGCTCGCAAAGGACGGCCCGGCGAAAGCTGTCATGCTGCAAGCGAAACTGTTCCAGCCGCGACTGCAGGCTGCTTTCGCCGAGCGGAGGGCCGCCCGCGATCACAACCCGCGTCGGCTCGCCCGCGGTATGGGAATCGATGACCTGCACTGGTTTGCGCGAGGCGCCGTCCGCCATGCGAGGATTGTAGCCTCCCTCTTTGCGGCGAGTGCGACTCCGCTATTTCGCCTGCTCTATTTGGCCTGGATATCCAATACCTGGATGCTGTAGGGCGGCATCGTGTGCTCGAAATCGGCTGCGGCGGTATGGATCGTGCTGACGATGGGCAGGATGCGCTCCGGATCGGTGATGCTGTTTGTGTCCTCCGGCGTGCTGCCGCGCAGGGTGGTGAGCTCGGCCTGCCTGCTGACGTCGGTGACGCCGTTCAGATGGATGCGGAGTGCCTGCGGCACGGACGAAGCGTTCACCAGCTTCAGGTGGATGGTTCCCGATGCCGAGTCACGCGTGGTGGAGACGAAGAAGCGAGGACCGGCGCTCGTGGCCTGCGCGCTGAGCACCTCGTCGCCGAGATGGCCGGCGAAGATCACCTGCGCGTAGTAGCTGGGAGAGCCATAGCTATGTACCGCGTCGTAGCCGATCAGGTCCGTCTCCCATTGCAGCGCGCCGGGATTGATATTGGTCAATAGCGGCGCGTAGGAGGCCATGATGACGATGTCGCTGTTGCGCTCCATGCCGGTCATCCATGCGGCGTCGCCCAGCGCGGCGCCCATGTTCGGCGTCGGCGCACCTTCGCGCGTCGCCCATTCTCCGACGAAGATCTTCGGTCCGCTGCGGTCTGTCTTGTCGTAGTGATGCGTGTCGTTGAAGAACTCCGTGGCGCTGCGGTAGAAGTGATCGTCGAGAACGTCCGGCTTCACGCTCTTCACCGGAGCGGTCGCGATGAGCTGGAGCTGCGGATAGCGGCCCTTGATCGCTTTATAGAACTGCGCATAGCGGCCGTCGTAGCTGTTGGAGCGGTCGAACCAGTCTTCGTTGCCGATCTCGACATAGGTGAGCGGGAACGGTGCAGGGTGGCCGTCCTTTGCGCGCTCGGCACCCCATTTCGTATTCGCGCCGCCGGTTACGTATTCGATCTCATCGAGCGCATCCTGCACATAGGGCTCAAGCGCGGAGCCCGGCTCCACATGCTCTCCGCGCAGCGAATAGCCGGCATAGACCGCTAATACCGGCTGGATCTTCAGGTCCTCGCACCATTCGAGAAATTCCAGCAGCCCCATGCCGTCCGAGGAGTGATAGCCCCAGGGGCTGACGTGCGTGGGCCGATCGACCCATGGGCCGATCGTTTTCTTCCACTCAAAGCGCTCGGAGATGTGATCGCCTTCGAGATAGTTGCCGCCGGGCAGCCGCAGAAATTTCGGGCGCATATCGGCGAGCTTCTCCATCAGGTCGGCGCGAAGGCCGTCTTCCCGGTTGTGATAGGTGGGCGGAAAGACGGAGACGAGGCTCAGGTAGAGATTGCCGGGGTGAGTGGCCACGAGCTCGAAGTGATTTTCGGCGGTGACGGCGGGTACGGCGCCGGTCTTCAAGGCGAGCTTGTACTGCTGCCAGTCGCCGGTGATTGCAGGAACGGACGCATGAGCCAGCACCGCGCCGGTGCGGTCGCTGACCAGCCGCGCGGTGAGCGGACCGGCGAAGCCGCCGTCCGCCTTGGCGTAGAAGGAGCACTGATAGTTCTCGTCGGCGCGCACCGCCATGCCCCAATAGCCGGTGTTCGCGACTCCGGCCTGGTTTTTTGCGTCGGCGGTCTGAATCGTGATCTTCAGGCTGCGCGGAATTGCCGCGCTGGGGCCAGTGGTCTTGTCCAGGGCTATCGAGGCTTGAGCGCTGCCCTGCTCGACGAGCACCCAGCCGTGCGGGCCATAGGAGTCGTCCATGAACGCACGGTCGCGGATCAGCTCGGGATAGAGGCCGCCGTCATAGGAGTGATTGATCTCCTCGGTCATCAGGCCGTAGAGCGTGGGGCTGACGTGCGCGATGGGTCTTTGCGCGTCGATTTCGAGCGTGGCGGGTTGTTGCGCCTGGGCTCCGGCGATGGCCAACAGCAGAGCGGATAGCAATGCAGCTTCTCTGGTCTTTTTCATGGGCTCGGATGTCCTTCCGCCGCGATTCAGAGTCGGCGAGCGCGCATAGAGAACGTTTGCCGAATGGGCCATTAGAGCATTTTCCTACTACTGTGAACTGCGGAGTGACGCCCAGCGTGGCTTTTCTTTAGGAAAAAGCCACAAGAAACCGCTGCTGGCCGTCTACACCTATAGGAAACCGGCCGGAGATGGCAAGAACGGTTTGGGCTGCGTTCCATCAGTGAGCCGGACGCAATCGGGGACGGGACCGCGAGGCGCGTCGATTCGCGATAAACTGCACTTTCGTTATTGGTGAGCCTTGGCGGCCTTCGCTGGCTTTCCAGACGGTCTTGTCGACGACGCCGGGACGCCGGTTGTCGAGGCGCGAACTACCAGCGTGGGCTCGAGGATAACTTTCTCTGGCGGCGGCCATTCGCGTCCTTCGATCATAGCGAGGAGAATCTCTCCGGCGCGCTGACCAATGAGGTGGCTGCGCTGGTCGATGCTGGTGAGAGGAACGCGCAGCCATTCGTTGTAGTTCAGATTGCCGCAACCAACGAGCGCAATGTCCTCGGGAATGCGGAGCCCGGCGTCGAGGATGACGTTCATCGCGCCGATGGCGATGGGATCGTTGTGGCAGAAGACAGCGTCGGGCCGCGGGCTTCTTTGGAGAAGCTGGCGCATGGCCTCGGCTCCCTGGCGCTGGCTGTCGATGTCCACGAAATCGCGGCTGAGGATGTAGTTCTCACGCACCGGCAGCTTGTGCGCCTTGAGCGCTTCGAGGTAGCCCTCTTTGCGGCGGATGCCGGTGCTGTTTTCGCGTCCGCTGATATGCGCGATGTTGCGGCGACCCATTTCGATCAGGTGCGTGGTGGCGATGCGTCCGGCGGCCACGTCGTCAATGCCGACGAAATCGGCTTCCAGATCATCGAAGATGCGATCGATGAGCACAAAAGGCTGCGACTGAGTGCGCATGCGGCGGAAGAGATCTGTGTTCTTGCCGGAAGAGGCGATGACCAGCGCGTCGAGGCGGCGGGCCAGCAGATGGCGGATCTCACGTGCTTCCAGCAGCGGATCCTCCTCCGAGGAGGAGACGATGAGCGAATAGCCCTTGCCGACGATCGTCTTCGAGAGCGCCCTCGCGACCTCCGCAAAGAACGGGTGAATCAACCCGGGGACGATCAGCCCGATCAGATAACTACGTCCGGTGACCAGGCTGCGGGCCAGGATGTTCGGCTCATAATCCAGCTCTTTGACGCGCTGCAGCACGCGCTTGCGCGTCTCCTCGCCGATGTCGGGGTGGTCGCGGAGGACTTTCGACACCGTGACCACCGAGAGGCCGAGGTCGCGGGCGATGTCTTTCATGCGGATCGTCATAGGGTGGACTATATCGTGTTAGGGCACGGGAGTTGCCATTGGCATGGAGTTGCGCGCGTTGTGTCTCATCATCGCACAATGGAATATTTCTAAACCGTTTACTGTAACGAAAATTATGGGTAAGCTGGTGAATCGCGAACGAACACTCGAAGAGGAGGTTCGAGGACGGTGCGGGAGACGAGATCGCTAGGCAGGTTTTCGATCGGCGTGGGCGATCGCTTCGCCCATCAGGCGCGCGCACAGTTGCGTGCCTGTATGCAGGCTGCGGAAGCGGGAGTGCGCGTGACCCCGGTGTGGAACAAATCCAATCGGGAACACACGATCATCGGCTCAGAGCCGGCCGAGACGCGCGCGGCGGCAGATGCTGCTGTCGACCAGATGCACTGGAAGGGGCCGTATTTCTGCGATGCCGACCACATCAATCTGACGACGGTGGAGCGCTTCCTTGAGCCATGCGATTTCTTCACCATCGATGTTGCGGACCGGATCGGAGTGGCTGCCGAGCGCGCTGAAGCGGAAGCTTTCGTGCGCCGCCGTACGGCTCTGCTTGGGTCGATCGAATTGCCGGGGCTGACGGAGCGACTTGTGGTGACGCGCGAAGATGTAGAACGCGCCGCCGGGAAGTATCTGGCTGCGGTGCTCGATGCGGCCGAGGTGTATCGGCACATCGAGCGCGCCAAAGGACGTGGGAACTTTCTCACCGAGGTCTCGATGGACGAGACCGACACGCCGCAGAGCCCGGCGGAACTGCTGCTGATCCTCGCGGCTCTGGGCGACGCCGGCGTTCCCGTCGCAACGATTGCGCCAAAGTTCACCGGGCGCTTCAACAAAGGCGTGGACTACGCCGGAGATGTTGAAACCTTTGCCCGCGAGCTGGAGCAGGATATAGCGGTGGTGCGTTATGCCGTAGACGCTTTCGGCCTGCCGGCGGAGCTGAAGCTGAGTCTGCATTCGGGGAGCGACAAGTTTTCGATCTACGGTCCAATTCACGACGCGATGACGAAGAGCAACGCCGGGCTGCACCTGAAGACGGCGGGGACTACGTGGCTGGAAGAGGTGATCGGGCTGGCGGAGTCGGGAGGCGAGGCGCTCGCGCTGGTGAAGGAGATGTATGCGGAGGCGTATGCGCATCGCGTAGAGTTGTGCGCACCGTATGCGGCGGTGATCGACATTGATGCCGCACGGCTGCCGGAGCCGCGAGATGCAGAGCGATGGACACCGGAGCAGTGGGCGAGCGCGTTGCGGCATGAGCCGCGGTCTTCCGCATACAACAGCAGCCTGCGGCAACTGATGCATGTTGGCTTCAAGATGGCGGCGAAGTTGGGACCGCGATACATCGCCATGTTGGAGCGGCACGAGGATCGCGTGGCCGAAAATGTGACGCGCAACCTCTTCGAGCGGCACATCCGGCCGGTCTTTCTCGGCGCCGGAGCAGCGCACATCACCACGAGCGTAGCGGAAGCACGGGGGCACTGAGGTCGAGAGATGCTGGCGTCGAAGATGGCGATCGAAAGCGAAGGCAGCGGTGACCCGCTGGTGATGCCGGGGCAGCTCTTGCCATTCAGCCTGGTCACCTCGCTCTTCTTCATGTGGGGCGTGCCCAACAATCTGAATGACGTGCTCATCCGGCAGTTCATGACCAGCTTCACGCTGAATCGTGTGGAAGCCGGCCTGGTGCAGTCGGCCTTTTATCTTGGCTACTTCATCCTGGCAATTCCCGCCGCGCTCATCATGCGGCGTCGAGGTTACAAGACGGGGCTGGTCATCGGTCTCCTGCTGTATGCCACGGGTGCGATACTCTTCTGGCCCGCGGCAGTTGTGGGCAGATACTCGTTCTTTCTTGCCGCCCTTTTCGTCATCGCGTCGGGGCTCTCCTTTCTCGAAACGGCGTCCAATCCATTCATTACCCAGATGGGATCGCCGGCAACTGCTGCTCGGCGGTTGAATTTCTCCCAGGCATTCAACACGCTCGGCTCGATCACCGGCGTGCTCGCGGGAACGATCTTTATCTTTTCCGGTGTAGAGCTGACACCGGCGCAGATTGCTGTGCAGAAGGCAGCGGGCACCTATGGGAGCTATCTGCAGCGCGAGACGATGCGCGTCGTTGCTCCGTATCTTGTGCTCGGGTGCATCGCGCTCACGCTCGCCATTGTCTTCATGCGCACGCGTTTTCCCGAGGTAGCGGCAGAAGAGTCCTCGCTCAGTCCGGGGGAGCAGGGAATTGGCGCGCTCTTTCGCCGGCCGCATTTTCTTCTGGCGGTCTTTGCACAGTTCCTCTATGTGGGCGCACAGGTAGGGACATGGAGCTACTTCATCCAGTATGTGCAGGACTACACGCACCAGCCGGAGAAGCATGCCGGGCTGTTTCTGACGGGCACGCTGGGGGCGTTTGCGCTGGGACGCTTCTCGGCTCCGATATTGATGAAGCGCATCGCCGCGGCCCGGCTGATGTTGCTCTATGCCGTGTCGAATGCAGTGCTGCTTGTCTACGCGGTGTCGCAGCCGGGATGGGCGGGCATGTGGGCGGTCTTTCTCACCAGCTTCTTCATGTCGATCATGTTTCCCACGATTTTTGCGCTGGGGCTGGAGGGACTCGGGTCGCTGGTGAAGCTGGGTGGCTCGCTGCTGGTGATGGCGATCGTGGGCGGCGCTGCGCTGACGCCGATCATGGGCTGGATATCGCAGCATGGCGGGATCGCGCGGGCGTACTCGGTGCCGCTGGTGAGCTATCTCGTGATTGCAGGGTTTAGCTGGTATCACATGCGGCGCGGTGTTGCGCGCGCCGCGGCGCATTAAACGACCAGGAAGTGGAGAGACGCACGAATGACCGGAAGGCGAATCGGAGAAACGATCTGCGTGCTGGCTGTGACTGGCCTCGCGATGGCTGGCGCCGATGGGCAGACGACGCATTATCCCGTTTTCACAAATACCGTGCCCGGCCAGCAGTCGCTCAAAGCAGCTTTTCTTAACGGAAAAGCTGCGTCGACTTTTGTTCCGGCGGCGACACCTTCTGTAAAAACGGTCTATCAACCGACGCTCGAGTCGCTGAACCGGCATCCGCCGCCCAGGTGGTACGCGGATGCGAAGCTCGGCATTTTTATCCATTGGGGGCTCTACTCGGTGCCGGGGTGGGCAGCGGTCAACCGGCCCAAGGTGATTCCGAAGGAAGACGAGGCGAAGTGGAACGCGTACGCCGAGTGGTACTACAACACGATGCGCATTCCCGGCTCGCCGACCGCGGCCTATCACCGCGAGCACTACGGCGCGAACTTCAACTACTACGACTTCGAGCCGATTTTCAATCGCGATATCAAAAAATGGAATCCTGCCGTGATGGCGGAAGCCTTCAAGGACGCAGGCGCGCGCTATGTGGTGCTGACCAGCAAGCACCATGAGGGCTTCACTTTGTGGCCGAGCAAGGTAGTGAATCCGAATCAGCAGCATCTGCAGGCGGACCGCGACATCGTCGGCGAGCTGACCGAGGCGGTGCGGCGCGATGGCATGAAGATGGGGCTTTACTACTCCGGCGGTTACGATTGGACCTTCAATCGCGGCCCGATCATCGGCGGCAATGATTGGCAGACGGTGAAGCCGGAGACGATCGCGTATGGGCAGTACGCCTTTGACCAGATCGAAGAGCTGATTGCGAAGTATCACCCGGCGGTGTTGTGGGACGACATCGACTGGCCGAAGACGGGCAAGCCCCTGCAGGTGATGGCCGACTACTACAACGTCATTCCGGACGGTGTGATCGATGACCGCTTCGGGGTGAAGCACTCGGACTTTCAATCGCCGGAATACCAGAAGCGCAACGAGATCAGCAAGGTGAAATGGGAGGAGTGCCGCGGACTTGGGCGCTCTTTCGGTTACAACCGGGCCGAGGGCGAAAGGGAGACGATTGCGCCCGATGCACTGATCTACCTTCTGGTGGACATTGTGAGCAAGAACGGCAATCTGCTGCTCGACGTTGGTCCGGAGGCGGATGGGACGATTCCGCCTATCCAGATGGACCGGCTGAAGTCGCTCGGCGCATGGCTGCGCCAGAACGGCGAAGCCATCTACGGAACCGAGCCGTGGTCGCGCGCCGAGGGCGAGACAGATCAGAAGATTCCGGTCCGCTTCACGCAGAAGGGCGGTCATCTGTATGCAACGCTGATGGGCTCGCCGAAAGCCGGCGCAATCCTGCTGCGGGATGTGCGCGCGGCCAGCGGATCCGAGGTGCATCTGCTGGGCGATGCGAAGCCTCTGACGTGGACGCAGAAAGGCGCGGACCTGGAGGTCGAGCTTCCGGCGTCACTGCCAGGCAAGTACGCCTATGTTCTGCGGATGGACGCTGCATCGTGAGCGCAATCCATCCATCGAGCGGGTTGCAGGGACCGCCGCTACCGATTGTGCTGATCGGCGCGGGCGGTATCGTGCGCAATGCGCATTTGCCGGCATACCGCAAGGGTGGTCTGCCGGTTGCGGCAATCGTCGATCACCATCCGGAGCGGGCGCAGGCGTTGGCAGCAGAGTGGGGAATCGCCATGCGCGGCGCGACGCTTGCGAGTGTGCTTCCGCGATTACCCGGCCGCGTCATCTTTGATGTCGCCGTGCCCGCCGCGGCGGTACTCGAGGTTCTGCCGGCAATTCCGCAGGGGAGCATCGTGCTGATTCAGAAACCGCTGGGCGGCACGCTGGCAGAGGCAGAGGCGATCGTCGCACTGTGCCGCGAGAGAGGACTGCGCGCGGCGGTGAACTTCCAGTTGCGCTGGGCGCCGAATATGCTGGCCGCGCGCGCCATCACCGATGCGGGCGCGTTGGGCACGCTGCACGATATCGAGGTGCAGGTAAGCACACACACGCCGTGGGAGCTGTGGAGTTTTCTCAAGACGGCGCCGCGCCTGGAGATCGTCTATCACAGCATTCATTATGTAGACCTGGTGCGCTCGTGGCTGGGCAATCCGCAGCGGGTGTACGCGCGCACGGTGCGCAATCCGCGCACGCCGGAGCTGGCCGCGACCAAGAGCGTGATCGTGATGGACTACGACGAGTGGACGCGCGTGTTCATTGCCACGAACCATTGCCTGGATGTGCCGTACCCTGAACTGCAGCACAGTTATGTGCAGTGGGAAGGGACCGCGGGCGTGATGCGCGCCCAGATGGGTGTGAACCTCGATTATCCGAAGGGGCGAGGCGATACGCTGGAGTTCTATCCGCGCGGGCCGCAGGGCGCATTCGCAGCCGGTGTGCAGCCGGTGACCGGCGACTGGTTCCCGGATGCATTTCTCGGCTCGATGTTGTCGGTTCAGCGTTTCGCGCTGGGCGAGACAGACACGATGCCGACGCACGTGGACGACGCGCTGGACACGATGCGCGTGGTGGAGGCGGCATACCGCTCGTCGGAGCGCGGCGGTGAGCCGCTGCCGCTGGTGCAGGTGAAAACAGCACAGTGATGATGCTCAAAAGATCGATGATGCTCAAAGAGGAGACGCGGTGTTTGATTTGACGGGGAAGGCGGCGCTGATTACGGGGGGCGCGAGCGGGATTGGCGCGGCGACCGCGAGGCGGCTGACGGAAGCAGGCGCGAGTGTGATCGTTGCCGACCTCAACCAGGACGCCGCGAAAGCGCTGGCGGCAGAGCTGCCGCAGGCACGCGCCGTTCGGATGGACGTGACGAGCGCTGCTTCAATCGCGGCGGGCATGGAGGGCACGAGCCGGCTCGACATCCTGGTGAACTGCGCCGGCATCGGGCTGGTGGGTGGTCTTGCTGAGACGGAAGAGGCGGATTTCGCGCGGATCATGACGGTGAATGCGACCTCGGTCTATCTGGTGACCAAAGCCGCGCTGCCGCTGCTGCTTGCCGTACGCGGATCGGTCGTGAACATCGGCTCGGTTGCCGGACTGATCGGCATCAAGCAGCGTTTCGCGTATTGCGCGAGCAAAGGTGCGGTGATCGCGATGACGCGGCAGCTTGCGGTGGAGTATCCGAAGGAGCTGCGCGTGAATTGCATCGCGCCGGGCACGGTGCAGTCGCCGTTCGTCGAAGGCTATCTCGAGAAGTATCACGCGCACGAGATCGACAGGATGCGTGTGGAGCTGGCCGCGCGTCAGCCTATGGGACGCCTGGGCACACCGGAAGAGATTGCCGCGATGGTGCAGTACATCTGCTCGACGGAAGCGGATTTTATGACGGGCTCTGTTGTCACCATCGATGGTGGCTGGACTGCTGCATAGCGAGAAGCAAGGGAAGGAGCCAGACTGGTTTTGATCGATCCCACCATAACCCGCGTCGAGGTGCTGGACCTGCGCTTTCCGACCTCGCGAGAGAGCATCGGCTCCGATGCCGTCAACAAGAACCCGGACTATTCCGCGGCCTATTGCATTCTGCACACCGACAGCGACCTGACGGGCTATGGCCTGACCTTCACGCTAGGCCGCGGCAACGAGCTGTGCGTGGGGGCGGCGAGATATCTCGCCGGATTTGTGGAGGGGCGCCGGCTCAGCGCACTTACCGACGATCTGCGGGCTTTCTCTCGCCAGCTCACCGACGACAGCCAGTTCCGCTGGTTGGGACCGGAAAAGGGCGTGACCCACATGGCGGCCGCGGCCCTGATCAACGCGGTGTGGGACTTGTATGCGCGGCAACAGAATAAGCCACTGTGGCGGTTGCTTGCCGATATGTCTCCTGCGGAGATCGTGCGGCTGGTGGACTTCCGCTACATCGATGACGCCATCACCGAGGACGAGGCGCGGGTTCTGCTCGAAGGGCAGCGGAAGGGCAGGGAATCGCGCATCGCCGATCTCGAGTGCAAAGGGTATCCGGCCTACACCACGTCGGTGGGCTGGTTCGGCTTCTCGGATGAGAAGGTTCGATCCCTGTGCCATGAGGCGCTCGGGCAGGGCTGGCGGCATTTCAAATTGAAAGTTGGCGGGGAGCCGGCGGGCGACCGTCGCCGTGCTGCGCTGGTTCGCGGCGAGATCGGAAGCGAGAGGAAGCTGATGATGGACGCCAATCAGCGCTGGGGCGTTGCCGAGGCGGTCGTCCGCACGCGCGAGCTGGCGGAGTTCGATCCGTGGTGGATGGAAGAGCCGACGAGCCCAGATGATGTGCTGGGCCACGCCCGCATCCGCCGCGAGTCTGGAGTGCGGATTGCCACCGGCGAGCACTGCCAGAACCGGGTGATCTTCAAACAGTTGCTGCAGGCAGGGGCGATCGATGTATGCCAGATCGACAGTTGCCGGCTCGCGGGCGTGAATGAGAATCTCGCGGTGCTGCTGATGGCGGCCAGGTTCGGCGTGCCGGTGTGTCCGCACGCCGGCGGCGTGGGGTTGTGTGAATACGTGCAGCACCTTTCCGCATTCGACTATATTGCCGTCTCCGGTTCACTCGACGATCGCGTGACGGAATACGTAGACCATCTGCACGAGCACTTCGTCGATCCGGTGCGCATCCGCAATGCGCATTACGTTCTGCCCAGCCAGCCGGGCTACAGCGCAGAGATGCATCCGCAGACATTTGAAGACTATCGCTTCCCCGACGGGAAGGTTTGGAGAGATCTGCTGTGAAGCTGATCACATTCCGGCGCAACACCAGCGCGGCCCCGGAGCCGGGCCTGCTAGAACATGAGC
Source organism: Acidobacteriaceae bacterium (assembly GCA_036500805.1). Lineage (GTDB taxonomy): Bacteria > Acidobacteriota > Terriglobia > Terriglobales > Acidobacteriaceae > KBS-83. Next base: position 46,179 of record DASYBK010000070.1, read on the forward strand.
TGATATTTCCGCTGGCGCCGCTCGGCTATGCGGATGCGGAAAGCTTCATCGCGGGCGGAGAAAAAGCTCTTGCAACGGCTCGCACTTTGGTTGACAACAGCAGCGGGATCTCCCGTTCGAGAGTTCAACTGCTTGCGCCGCTGCTTCGTCCGCCGCGCATCTTTTGCGTCGGGCTGAATTATCTGGATCACGCAGCGGAATCGAAGATGGTGGTGCAACCGGTGCCCACGGTTTTTATGAAGCTGGCGTCCGGCATCACGGGACCGGAGAGCGAGATTGTGCTGCCGGCAAACAGCACGCAGCCCGACTATGAAGCGGAGCTTGCGGTGGTCATCGGACGCGCCGCCACGAATGTGACTCGCGAAAACTGGCGTGAGTGTGTCTTCGGCTACGCCATCCTGAACGACGTGAGCGCGCGCGATGTGCAGCTCGCAACGTCGCAGTGGACGCTGGGGAAGAGCTTCCCCACTTTCTGTCCGATTGGTCCCTATGTGGTGACCGCAGATGAGGTGACCGATCCCCATAGTCTGGATGTACGCCTGACGATCAATGGCGAAACGATGCAGCAGGCGAACACGCGCGACCTGATCTTCGATATTCCGGCTGTGCTTGGTTACATTTCGGCCATCGTTCCGCTCGAGGCGGGTGACATCGTGAGCACAGGGACTCCGCCGGGTGTAGGGCTGGGCCGTACACCGCCGCGATGGTTGCGTCCGGGAGAAGAGATCGCCATTGAGATCAGCGGGATTGGGCGGCTGGTGAACCGCACTGTGGCAGCGCGCGCTAGCTAGCCAATATGAATTTTGGCTGAAGGGCGCTTCGCGCCGATTGTAAAAAAAAAAGATGCAGCAGAATCTCTCCGCTGCCGCTCCTGCGGCGGGGGGCACAGGTCGAAACATTCGACATCGTTCTGAAGCAACCCAAGGCACTGATTACTGCACGTGCCCAAAGTGTCTGCTGGAAATTGGGAATGGCGAGCATCTATTTTTAATGTGACCCCAACGAAAAATGGATGCGCCCAGCGGCTATCGTGCCGGGTGCAGGGCCGCGGCGATCTGGCGTTGTTTAGCCTGGCAGTTCTGGCATGCTGCGCGTGGATACTGTGGCTGCCTGTCTTTCCATCGGAAGACGGGCCGGTGCATGTGTACTACGCAACCGTGATGGCGAAGCTGCTCGGCGGCGTCCACGGCCCGCTCACCCAGGCCTTCCGCATCCGCCATCTGCTGCCCCCATACAGCCTTTATTACTACTTGCTGATTGTCCTGCTGCAATTGTTTCCGGCCGTGCTGGTGGAACAGATCATCGTCTGCATCACGATCGTGATGATGGCGACGGGATTTTATCGCATGTGCACTGCCGCTGGACGCAACGGGAGATGGACAGCATTTCTGGTGCTGCCATTGCTCTTGAACTGGCCGCTCTTCATGGGCTTTCAAAATTATTGTCTCTCGATCGGGCTGTGCTTCTGGGCGCTTGCCACATGGTTCGGACGAGCGAAGTATCGGCGAGCGGTGTTTCTTCTCCTGGTGATTCTTGTTGTGCTGACGCATCCGGTTCCGCTGCTGCCGCTTGCGGCGATCTGCGCGATTGATCTTCTAGGAAGATGGATGGCAGCAAAATGGATGGCGAGGGGCGATGCTCCGGACGAGCGGGCGACGTGGCGGCGAGATCTGCTGACGCTGGCCTGCGGCTGCGCCTGCATGAGCTACGTGCTCTTCTTTACCGAGACGAATAAAGTTCGCGAGAATCTGTTGATTCATATTCATCCCGTTATGTCGGTGATGAAATATTCCACCCTGTATGGGCTGGGTTTGTTTGCGCGCGCCTCGGCAGCGACCCTCATCTACACGGCGCTTCTGTTTGCCGTGTTGCTGGTTAGCCTCTTCTTCGCCGCACGCGCGTTTCTGTATCGGCGAAGCCGCGCTGAGTGGCGTCCGGCAGACGCACTTCTGCTCGCCACGCTGGCATTGCTGGTGATATTGCCGTTTCTCCCTGACACGATGAACGGCGGCTTCTACTTCAACAACCGGTTTCTCATTCTCGTTTGGTGCGGTGCGATCGCCGCTGCATCGGATGGCGTCGAGTTCGCCCCGCCGCTCCGCAGCGTGTTCGCGGCCTTCGGTTGTGCGGCGCTTGCGTACACCCTTGTCCTGGCGCAGATCCGCATTGCGCCCGTTGCGCGTCGCGCTGCCGAGGCAGAGCGCGCCCCGATTGCGCGCGCGGGAGAGAATGCCATCCTGTTGCCGGCTAGCGATTACGAGGCCGACCCTGAGCTGCGCTTTCGTCCCCTGGAGTGGTCGGCGGTGCGCTACTTCCGGCGCGCGGGAGATGTGATGCTGGATGCCCCGTTTCTCGATATGTCCACGATGCCGGTCGATTCACGAGGGCCGCAACTGGAGGGCACGGTCGTTCCCGGAGCGACTAACGACCTGAAGGATCTGCTTGATCGTGCGAAGCAGGATCCGCGGTGGGCGAGTGTGCTGTTTCGCAATGCAGATCTGGTCGTCTTTCGCGATACTTTTCATCGATCGTCGGTCTCCGCTGTGCAGCAGAAATTGCAGAGGGATGGCAGGCCGCAGATGCGGTGCGTCGGGCAGGACTGGTTGTATTTCTGCAGAGCGGAGGATCAGGTCTTCGCGGAGGCAAGCGGACAGACGCGATCGAGCACCTACTTGGGCGGGAAAGGCTCGGTTTTCATGGAGCCGTCGCGCTGCTTGAGGAGCACCTGCACTTTGCCCTCGGCCGCATCCAGCTCCTCTTTGCACACTGAGGAAAGATGAATGCCTTCTTCGAAGAGCTTGATGGACTCTTCGAGCGGCAGGTCACCCTTCTCGAGCTGGTTGACGATGCTTTCGAGCTGCTTGAGCGAGTCTTCGAACTTGGCCATGGGTGCTGGCTCTAGTGTAAGCCTTCCGCGGACGGCAGCGTGAAGAAGTGATCGATGAGATAGTCGCGAAGTTCGATGTTGAAACTGCGGGTGTTCTGCGTCACATCCTGCGCATCGGTGTTGTAGACCGCGAGGTAGCCACGCCGCGCAACCGGGTCGAAGTTTATCTGGCTGCGGAAGCCGTTCTGCCATCCGGCATGGCCGATCAGCCGCACGCCCCGGTCGGTGTGAACAAAAAAGCTGGACGCGACTTCATCCTGCGCGCCGGGCCGGGAAGGGAAGTCATCATCCGGCGGAACATCGTGGATGGGCCGCCACATTTCTTCGAGCGAGCTGCGCTTCAGGATGTGATCGTACTCGGCCTGATGCGCGGGGTCACCCAGCAGAAAACGCAGGTAGCGCAGCATGTCCGGCAGCGGCGCGTTCAGGCCGCCGTTGGCACGCGTGATGCCGGTGTCGAAGTCGAATGGATCTTCGGTGAGCTTGCCATCCTTGCGATCCCAGCTATGCGAGCGGTAGGGCAGCAGCGTCGCCGGGGCGCGGTCGTAATAGCTGTGCGTCATGCCCAGCGGGCTGAAGACGTTCTTCAGCATGTAGACCTCGAAGCTGTCGCCGCTGAGGCGCTCGATAATCTCGCCGAGAAAGACGACTGCGAGGTTGGAGTAGCGAAAGCGCGAGCCCGGCGGGAAATCGACGCTGGTGTAGGGCAGCATGGCGACAATCTGCGACCACTCAGTCGGCTCGAAGGGCTGCCAGTCTTCCGTGCGCCACGGCCAGGTTGCGTCGCGGAAACCGTTGGTGTGCGACATCGCCTCGCGGATGGTGATCGCCGACACTGGGCCGTAAGGATCGTGGACTGCATTCAGCTCCGGGATGTACTTGACCAGCGGATCATCGAGCGAGAGCAGTCCGCGGTCGCGCAACTGCATGATCGCGATGCCGGTGAAGGTCTTGGTGACCGAGGCCCAGTGATATGTGGTCTGATCATCGACCGGCTCGGGCAGCGTCAGGCTTTGTTGGCCGTATTGCTCGTCGAGAACGACGCGGCCGTGATCGAGCAGCACCAGCGTGCTGCCGACGATACCGTTGCGCGCGACACCGGCGCGGTAGTAAGTGCGGATCGCCGCGGCGTCGGCGCTGCGCGTGGCGCGCGTCGGCGTAGACTGCGCGCCGAGCGTTGCGGCGGTGAGCAGCAGCGGGAGAAGGGCGTGATGGCGTAGGAGCATTGGCGGTCTTCCGCATTGTAGCCATGCGGCGGACATGCGAAGCGTGCCAGCCCATATCCCGCCGGACTTTGCCGGGGAGCACCCGGCTCCTTTAGCCGGTAGCCATCAGGAGCCGGTAGCCATCAGGTCGTCCGGAGGCAGCAGCTGGCGCACAATCTCAACCGCGAGCGCATAGCGGCCGAAGGGTGCGCTCACCTGGACGCCCTGCACCATGGGACGCACCGCGGTCAGCATCTCCTGCGCGATGCGGATGCCTTCGGCGCGTGCGGCCTCGGGGGTTTCGGTGGCTGCCATGCGCGCCATGATCTCGTCCGGCATGCACACGCGGAGATCGTTCTTCATGAACTCGGCGTTGCGCAGGCTGGTGAGCGGCCAGATGCCCGCGATCACCGGAATGCGGAAGCTCTCGATGCGGCGGAGGAAGACCTCCAGCAGCCGCAGATCGAAGACCGGCTGGGTGATGGCGTACTCGGCGCCCGCTTCCACCTTGTAGGCGAAGCGGCGGATCTCGTTATCGATGTCCGGCACGCCGGGATTTGCCGCGACGGCAAGCGTGAAGCCGGTGGAGGCGCCGATGGGATTGCCGCCGATGTCGAGACCGTGGTTCAGGCGATTGACGACATTCACCAGGCCGATGGCGTCGACATCGAAGACCGCCGTCGCATCGGGATAGTTGCCGAGCTTGGGCGGATCGCCAGTGAGGCAGAGGATGTTGCGCAGGCCGAGCGAAGACGCGCCGAGCAGATCGGATTGGATCGAGAGCAGATTCCGGTCGCGGCAGGTGTAGTGCAGCACGGTTTCGATGCCGGTCTGCTGCTGGATCTGCAGGCAGAGGCTCTGCGCGCTCATGCGCGCGGAGGCGCGCGGCGAATCGGGGATGTTGATGGCGTGGATGCCGGTGGTCGCCAGCATGCGCGCGCCTGCGATCTCCTTGGCGCAGTCGATGCCGCGTGGCGGCACGATCTCGACCAGCGTAATGAACTGGCCGGAGGCGACGAGAGCGCCGATCTTCGAGCGATCGGCCAAGGCCGCAGGCGGGGTCTCGGTCACGATGGGTGTACGCGTCGCTCGCGGAGCCGTGGCCTGTTGCGCGTCCATGGCGCGGATGGCGGACTTCATGGCGCGGATGTGGTTGGGCGTGGTGCCGCAGCAGCCGCCGACGAACTGCACTCCGGCGCGCACGAACTTGCGCGCGAAGCTGGCCATGTATTCCGGCGAGCAAAGATAGATATTGCGGCCATCCACGTTGCGCGGCATGCCGGCGTTCGGCATTGCGACCAACGGAAGATCGGTTGCGTTGCGCATGCGCTCGATCGCGGTGAGCACGGTAGCCGGGCCGGTGGAGCAGTTGCACCCAACCGCGTCTGCGCCGGCGGAGGTGAGCCGCGCAGCTGCCACATCGGCGGGCGTGCCGTCCAGGCAGTTCGCGTCCTCATCCACCGTCACCATGGCAATCAGCGGGATCTCCGGAGCGACCTGCTTGGCGGCGTAGATGGCCTGCTCGGCCTCGTTGATAGCGGGCATTGTCTCCACTACCAGGAGGTCCACCCCAACCCCGGGCCCTCCGGCGATGAGGCCCTCGATCTGCTCTGCGAAGGCGCCGCGCGCCTCCTCAAGAGAGGTCTTCCCCAGTGGCTCCAGGTGGATGCCGAGCGGGCCCACCGAGCCGGCGACGAAGGCGCTGGCCGCCTGTTTGTCGGCCAGTTGCGCCACCGCATTGCGGGCCAGCCGCGCGCCCGCCTGGTTGATAGCGCGGGCCTGGTCCTGCAGCCCGAAGTGATGCAGCCGGAAGCTGTTCGCGCCGAAGGTGTTGGTTTCGATGATCTCGGCGCCGGCCTGCAGATACTCTTCGTGAACGGAGCGCACGAGCTCCGGCTGGGTCAGGTTCAGCTCATCAAAGCACCTGTTCAAAAAGACGCCGCGCCCATACAGTGCGGTTCCCATGGCCCCATCACAGAGGACGGTTCGAGTGGCGAAGAGTGACGGCAGGCGCGACATCTTTTCATGCTAGACGAGAAGAGGCAACATCACCAAACCCTTTGCTATACTTCAGTTTCCCGAACGCAGACTGTTTGTTGTGAAGGTTGAGGTCCGAAGCATTTTGAAGAAGAGAAGTCGCCTGTCCCTGGCCGTTGCTGCGTTCGTCGCTGTCGCGGTATCGTTCATCCTTCTTGGATGCGGCAAGAACTTCTATTTCGCAGGCCGCACCTTGCCGCCCAGCGGACTCACCCAGCGCGTGCTGGTCGCCGTGGACAACCCCAGCGGCAGCCTCCAGTTCATGGATGCCTATTACGACATCCGTCACCCCTTTAACAATCCCAACGGACAGTTTTCGATCGGCGGCTATACCGGCGCGAACCCGGTGACCATCCAGAACATGCCTGAGGAGCAGACGGGTTTTGTGTATGCCTCGGGAGATGGCAGCCTGGCGTCCATCAGCTATGCGCAGGAGAAGCTGAACAGCAACGTTGTGGCCGGGGGCACCATCGCTACCAGCATCTTCGGCTCGCGGAAGTCGGATTACTTTGTGGCTGCGGATCAGAACTCGCACGCCATGCTGGTCTTCGACGTCGCGCTTGGCAGCCAGTTGCTGATGGATGTCCCCGGGATCTATCGCATATCCATGAACCCGAACGCGACGCTGGTCCTCGGATTCGTGCAGGACAGCAATAACGTCTACACCTTAATCAAGCTGACGCTGGCGCAGCAGACGCAATACGCAACCAAGGCATCCTGGACCGCTGCCGGTTTCCAGGATTGCGAACCGCAGACTCTGCCCAAGTATTGCGTGGGCAGGGTGGGCGATCCCTCCGGCCTCTTCGATCGTCCGACCAAGGCCGTCTTTTCCGCCGACGGCCAGAGCATCTACGTGTTGAACTGCGGGCCGGAGTGCGGCGGCACCAAGTCAGGCGTGGTGACCATCCCCATCTCCAGCACCGTGTTGAACGGGAATCAAGGCGGTCCCGCGGGTCTTCCCGTGACCGCGACCGCACCGGGCCTGACCGCGACCTCCGTGCTGGCGGTGCCTGGAGGGGCGACAAACGCTCTGCAGAGCGGTACGACGTTATATGTAGCCGGTCAGCAGCCACAGCCCGACCTTCTGCTGGCGGGCTATCTCAGCGTGGTGAATCTGCCGACCAACATCGTGACCGGGCAGTATGCCATCAGCGACGGCACGCACAACAAGATGAGCGTCGCCGACGACAACACGCTGTGGATCGGATCGGTGGGCTGCCAGAACGGGGAACGCTTCAAAGACAATCAGAACGGCCAGAAGGTGCAGTTCGGCTGCCTGACCATGTTCAACACCTCCACGAATGCGGTCACGGTGGACCGCTATATCGGCGACCTGACCGGCATTGCGGACGTGGAAGGCTTGCATAAGATTTACGTGGGCGAAGGCGGCCAGGTGCATATCTACAGCACCACGGATTTCGCCGAGCTGGACAACACAAACGTCACCGTGACGGGCACAGTTTCCGACGTGGCCTACATGGACGGCTCGACAGACTCCAACAACACTACGTATTGAAGATTGCTGACGTATTGAGCATTGCTGACGGGGCGAGACATCGATGACCGCTGCGGCCACGAGCCTGGTAGACATTCTCGCCATCGCCGCGCATCGTGACGATGTAGAGCAGACCTGCGGCGGAACGCTGCTGCGGATGCGCTCGCTCGGCCTCGAGACGGGCATTCTGGACCTGACGCAAGGCGAGGCGGGAACCCGCGGCTCCGCTCGGGAGCGCGCGGCCGAGGCCGAAGCGGCAGCCCGCATCCTGGGAGTGCGCTGGCGTCAGGCGCTCGACCTGCCCGACGGCCGGGTCGAAAACAGCTACGAGAATCGGTTGAAGATCGTTCGCGTGCTGCGCGAATTACGTCCCCGCGTGGTGATCCTGCCGTACTGGCAAGGGCGGCACCCGGACCATTACACAACCGCCACGCTCGGCTATGAAGCCTGCTTCCTCAGCGGCCTTGGGCGCATCGAGACCGGCGCCGCTGCCTATCGGCCGTACAAGATGCTCTACGCCAGCCTCTACGCGGACGTTCGCCCCAGCTTTGTCGTCGACATCACTCCCTTTGTCGAACAGCGCTACCAATCGCTGATGGCCTATCGCTCGCAGTACGCCAATGCCGATCAGGGAAGCGCGCTGTTTGTCCCCGAGGAGGAGATTCGCGAGCGCACCTTCGCCGAGGCGCGGCATTACGGTCAGTTGGCGGGAGTGCGGTACGCAGAGCCCTTTGTCCAGAAGGAGGTCGGCCTGGTGGACGACCTTATGACATTGCCGGTGGCCTCGCTCTAGACCACTTTCCCTCTGGCTGCAGTTTGTGGCACGGCTGTCGAACGGCTGGATCTATACCGAAAACGGTCGGAGAGCCCACTCTTCAGCGCTTTCGAAGGGTGGCGCTATCAGCGGCGCATCGTGGTCTTCCTCGCTTGCCTTCGCTTGCGCCGACCTTTCCGGCAGATAGACGCGGACAACAGCACCCCGCAGGTCGCCTTCGGTGCTGTTCGAGATGCGCACCGTTCCTCCATGCTTCTGCACGATGCCGAGGCTTACCCAGAGGCCAAGCCCGGTTCCTCGCTCGCCCTTGGTGGTCATGAAGGGTTGGAAGAGCTTCTTTTCCACATGCGGTGCGATGCCGCGGCCGCTGTCGGCGATTTCGACGATGGTTCCCGCGCGGCCATCCAGCGGACTCGCCGGACGCACCAGGATGCGCACGTGCCCGTTCGGTCCGGCCGCCTCTCCAGCATTGGCGATCAGGTTCGTGAATACCTGCCGCAGCTCTCCGGGAAAGCCATAGACCGTCACCGGATGGGTGAAGCTTTGCTCGACATGGATGTTCTGGTCCCGCATCTTGCGGTCCAGCAGGATCAGCACACTGCCGATCAGCTCTTCAAGGTTCACCTGTACCGGCATGGGTGACTCTCGGTAGAGACTGAGCATGGCGCGACTGATCTGCAGGGTGCGTCCCAGCTCCTGCTGTGCCAGCTTCAGGAATTCAGCACGGCGGTGCGGGTCGGTCTCCTGCGAGATGAGGAAGTGCAGGTTCGCCACTGAATCCAGGGGATTGTGGATTTCATGGGCAATGCTCGCCGCCAGCCGCCCGGTGACCGCCAGCTTCTCGTTTGCAATGAGGGTGACCTCGGCCTTGCGCAGCTCGGTGATATCGCGGAAGACGACGACCGACCCATCCGATTGCCCGTCCGCATCCACCACCACCGAGGCTTTGGTATCGACCGCGTACTCTGCGCCATTGCGGGCAACCAGCGTGCCTTCCTGATGCAGGCCGGTTGCGCCGGAACGGTCAAGGTCCTCCAGAACGTCGCCGATCGGCTGGTGGGTCTGCGGATGCACGAGACGGAGCACCTCGCCCACGGGGCGGTCTGTGGCGGCGCTTAGCGGCCACCCGGTAAGTTTCTGGGCGACGGCATTCATGAAGCGGATATTCCCCTGCGCGGTGAGGGAGATTACGGCGTCGCCGATAGACTCCAGGGTGGTCGCAAGCAGTTGCTGGCTGGCGGTGATCCTTGCGTTTCGCTCCTGGAGCTCCTGCAATGCCAGCTCGTATGTGCTCGAGACGCGCTGCAGCCGGGTGCTGGCAAAGATGCCGATCGTTATGCCGGCAGCAAGGGCCAGTACAAGAACGAATTGCAAGAATCTACTCACCCGTTGGTTGAGCTTCGCGTCATAGGCATCGCGCGCGTGCATCGCTGTTCCCAGCGTGTCTTGAAAGTCCTGACGCACGCCATCCATGATGCCTTTGCCCTGTTGCGTCAGGGCAGCGCTCACGGCCTCGGGAGCAGGCGCCGGCTGGGCGAGCACGCCGCTGGTCCACGCCTGCCAGGCGCGTACGTCCTGCTCCAGCTTGCTGACCTGCTTCGCCGAGATGGCGGCGGTGGTCGCCGGAGCCTGGTGCAAGGCGGCCAGCGCGGCGTCGATGCCCGGCTGGGCACTGTTGTACGGGGTCAGGACGGAAGGCAGGCCGGTCAACTGGTAGGCTCGCAGGCCAGTCTCCTGATCGATGACACGCTGCTGCAGGGTCAGCACCTGATCGATCACACGGGAGTCCACGATGGAATGCTGCCGCAGATCGAGAGCCTGCTCTACCTGCCACACCAGCAGACCTGCCAGCACGGCCAGTACCGTGACCGGCACCAGCAGGGTAGTTCGAACGACCCGGTTGAATTCGTGTAATCCGACGGGGGAGTCGGTCATCGCTGATCTCCGCTGAGCTCCAGAATCTTCTTCACATTGCTCAGCAATGCCAGTGCGCCGTCCCCCTTATTGGCGATCAGCGTGACCATGCTCTGCACCTCTTCCGGGAGGGTCAGATACGCGGAAAGCAGGAGGATCGGGATATTGGGACGGATCTCCCGAAGGGCCATCGCCACGGCACCACCATTCATGCCTGGCATTGCGAAATCCAGCACTACAGCATCGATAGGCTGCTGACGGAAGACGCGAATTCCGGTGGGCCCGTCTGAAGCGGTGTAAACGACGTAACCTTCCCTCTCTAGAACCACCTTGCGGATCTCGAGGCCGAGTACTTCATCGTCAATGCATAGAATGGTCGGCACCCGTGACACATGGGACCTCGTTGCGGTTCAAGGTAACGAAGCTGTCATCCTAAGTCCAAGGCCCAGATGCCGCCATGTGGTGAGAGTCCGTTCTGTGCATCCGTTCCTTGATGGAAGGCTGCGTTCAGAGTCGTCTTGTTACCCTACACCGTCTGTGCTTTGGAACTAGTCTGCGGAGTATAGCATTCGCCATTTGTTCTTCATCTGACACTTCCGTGCCACAGTTGGTGCCCTTTAGCGGCGGGGCATTCATGGTTCTTTCTTCTCCGATTTACCGTCCTTTCTCATTAGCCGGCGCCATATCCATGTACTCTGAGCGGGGTTAACCATTTCACCTGGCGCAGTTTGCCGTATGGCCGGGTATGTCATTGCAAGGACGGTTCTTGAGCCAGACAATTTTCGTTCTCGAAGATGATCCCGATATCTCCCGGCTAGTGCAGCACCAGTTGGAAGGTGCGGGATTCTCGGTACGCAGCTTTTCCACACCCACGAATCTGATTCCCGATGCCGAGCGCCAGGCGCCGGCGCTCTTTCTGCTGGACATTATGGTTCCGGGTGGTGACGGTCTGGAGGTCTGCCGCAAATTGCGGGCGCATCCGGGGCTCAGCAGCGTGCCGATCATCTTTGTGACAGCGCGCGCGGGAGAGAATGATCGCGTGCTGGGCCTGGAGCTTGGGGCCGACGACTATATCACCAAGCCCTTCGCCATGCGCGAGCTGCTCGCGCGGGTGAGGGCGGTGCTGCGGCGCTTTGAGCGCCCCTCCGCGCCTTCGGTGATCAGCTTCGAGGAGATTGTGATCGATCAGAGCGCCATGCAGCTCAAGGTACGCGACGAGCTGACTACGACGACGGCCACGGAGTTTCGCCTGCTGGATTACCTGGCACGGCATCCGGGGCGCGTCTTCAGCCGCGACCATTTGCTCGATGCAGTGTGGGGCGATGCGCGCTTCGTGACGCCGCGTTCCGTCGATGTCTACGTGCGGCGCATCCGTGAGAAGATCGAGAGCGACCCGGAGAACCCGCGTTACCTGAAGACCGTGCGCGGGGCGGGCTACCGCTTTGAGGTGCCCAAGGCTGGTTAAAGCATTTTTCCTGGTGCTGCGAGGTAGCAGAGATGACCTCGGCGTGGCCTCTCCTTAACAAACGGCCACATGAGCTTCTGCTTGCCTCTCGACATCTACAGGAAAAATGCTTTAGACGCGCAGTACAGGACCGGCCCGGGTTCTCCACTGGAGCCAGACTGTGACCGGTAGGGTCTTTACCAAGCTGCTGTTCTCCTTCGTGCTGGTGCTTACCATCTGCACCGCGGCGCTGGACTTCTCGATCCGCAGGATCATGGATCGGGCGCTGCACGAGCAGGTCGAGCAGTCGCTTACCGGTGAAGCGCGGTTTCTGGCGGCGCAGTTGAATGGCACCTCGCCCGAATTTGCCAGCCAACTCCTGAATGCCACCTCGTCTGCGTCGCATGCCCGCATCGCGGTTTTTCGCACCGATGGATCGCTCTACGCCAGCTCCAGTCCCGCCGAGCTGAACTACCCGCTCGATACATTGCCGGGTATCGCCGCTTTGAAGACACATGAGGGTGTGGGCCGCGAGGCGCGGGGCGGCACGCTTTTTCTGGCAGCGCGGGAGGACGGTCTGATTGTCCGTCTCGGCTATCCCCTCACGGAGATCTCGGGCAAGCTGCGGCTGCTCCGCCGGGACATCCTGCTGGCCTCGCTGCTGTCGCTGCTGCTGGCCACCATGCTGGCCGCGGTGATGGCGCATCGCGTGGCCCAGCGCATGGCGCGCATCGTCGCCTTTGCGCAGCGCATCGCGGCGGGCGATCTCTCGGCGCGTATTGAAGAAGAGGAGCTGGATGAGCTTTCCGCCGTGGCGCGGGCTCTGGACGTGACGGCAAGCCGGCTGGAATCGACCTTTCATTCCTTGGAGAGCAGCCGCCGCGAGCTGACAGCGCTGCTCGACAGCATGCAGGAGGGCGTCATTGCTGTGACATCGGCCGGCCTGGTGAGCTGGTCGAATGCTTCGATTGCGCGGCTCACACAGCAGCCGATTCGCGAAGGCCGGGCGCTGGTGCAGACCATCCGCGATCCGGATGTGCTGGTGTGCGTGGCGACCGCGCTGCGCGAACGAACAGTTGCCCGCGCGCGCGCGACCGCCGTTGCACCAGGACGGGTCTTCGAGGTCCACGCCGGCGCGATGCCGGGTGGAGGAGCGGTATGCGTGCTTTCCGATGTGACCGAGATCGAGCGCGCCGAAACCACGCGCCGCGACTTTGTCGCCAATGTTTCGCACGAATTGCGGACACCGCTGACGTCCATCTCGGGCTACGTCGAGAGCATGCTCGAGATGCCCTTGCTCGAACCGGTGGCGCGGGAGTTTCTTGGCATCATCCTGAAGAATGCGACGCGCATGACCCGGCTGACAGAGGACCTGCTGGCTCTGGCGCAGGTGGAATCAGCGGACTTCAAGCTGGCACTTCGGCCGCTCGCAGCCGGCGCGCTGGTGGAGGATGCCGCGAATTCCTTGATGCCCATCGTTCACGACGCGGGCATGACCATGGAGATCGGCGAGACGGTTTCCGATACCGTTCTGGCCGATTCGGATGCGCTGCAGCAGGTCTTTGGCAACCTCGTCGAGAACGCCAGCAAATACGGCCGCAGTGGAGGCAAGCTGCTGCTCGGCGCGCGGCGCAGTGACGAGCAGGTCGAGTTCTACGTGCAGGATTTCGGACCGGGGGTTCCGTTTGAGCATCAACGCCGCATCTTCGAGCGCTTCTATCGCGTGGATAAGGCGCGATCGCGCGAATCAGGGGGCACCGGCCTGGGACTCTCGATCGCCCGCCATATCGTGAATGCGCACGGCGGTGACATTCGCGTGGAAAGCGAGCTGGGGCGGGGTGCGAGATTCGTGTTCACACTGCCGATGGCAATTGCGCCGGAAGAACCGGTGAAGCCGAAGGATACAGTGCAGAATACGGTCGCCGGATGACGCTCCATTCTCCGGTTTTTCACCTATGAGTAAACGAGCGTTCACAGAACCCCGAAAGAATCGCGGCTGCGGTCCATTCCGAGGGGGCAAGTCCAAGTGAAACGAATCCTAGCCGTTGTAGCTGCGGCGCTATTTGTGTGTGCTTCGGCGAACGTTGCCAATGCGCAGAAGCTGAATGGCGCGGGCGCAACTTTTCCGTACCCGATCTACTCCAAGTGGTTCAGCGAGTACAGCGCCAGCCATCCCGGTGTCGAGATAAACTATCAGTCGATCGGCTCGGGCGCCGGCATCCGCCAGGTGACAGCAGGGACGGTGGATTTTGGGGCAAGCGACGGTCCGATGTCGGATGCGCAACTGGCCGCTTCGAAGGTGAAGATTCAGCACATTCCCACGGTGCTCGGCGCTGTGGTGCCGGTGTATAACCTGCAGGGCGTGGGCGGCGGCCTGAAGTTTTCCCCGGATGTGCTAGCCGATATCTATCTCGGCAAGATCACCAACTGGAACGACGCACGCCTCGCCAAAGACAATCCTGGCGCGAAGCTGCCGAACACGGAAATCCTGGTGGTTCATCGTTCGGACGGAAGCGGTACCAGCTACATCTTTACCGACTATCTCTCCAAAGTCAGCGCCGACTGGAAGGCTGGCCCGGGTAAGGGTACATCGGTGAGCTGGCCTCGCGGACTTGGCGCCAAAGGCAATGAAGGTGTCGCCGGCATGGTGCGCCAGACGCCCGGCGCGATCGGCTATGTGGAATTGATCTATGCTCTCCAGAACAAGATCGAGACTGGCCTGGTCAGGAATGCCGCTGGCGTCTTCGTGAAGCCGACAATCGAGTCGGTTACGGCGGCCGCGGCAAGCATGAAAGAGATGCCGGCCGACTACCGCGTCTCCATCACGAATGCGCCGGGCAAGGACGCCTACCCCATCTCCAGCTTTACCTGGCTGCTGATCCTCAATCCGGCTCCGGACCAAGCCAAAGGCAAAGTTATCAAGGACTTCCTGAGCTGGATCATGGATCACGAATCCGAGGTGACCGCGCTGAACTACGCACCCCTGCCACCCTCGGTGGTGAGCAAGGTAAGAGCGACCATCAGCCAGTTGAAGTAGCCTCACGACGTGATTTCTTCGAAGGCGTTGCTCCAGCGGCGCCTTCGCCGTTTCAGAGCTCCTGTGCAACGCTCAGCCGCGCAGCCTAAACCTTTCATCTTCTGTTCACTATGGGTGGGTACTCTCCACTGGAGTGGTCGAGAAAATACAGGATCCTGCCTTGACGCAGCCTGCGAAGATACACGTGTCCGAACCTGACGCCCGTCTGTCTGAAGTAAAGCAATCCACTGAGCCTTCCGTGGTGCGTACCTTCCTGCGCGGCCGCGGCAACTCGGCGATTGCCGACAAGGCCTTCTGGGTATTGGTGCTTGCCTGCGCGCTCAGCATCTTCGGCATCGTCTTTCTGATCGCCTACGAGCTCGTGACACGATCGCAGTTAACCCTGGCCAAATTTGGGCTCGGCTTCTTCTTCGGTTCTGCCTGGGATCCGGTGCACAGCAACTTCGGAGCGTGGCCGTTCATTTATGGCACGCTGATGTCCTCGTTTCTGGGACTGCTGATCTCTGTGCCCTTCGCTCTGGGGGTGGCGATCTTTCTTACCGAGATGTGCCCCAAGTGGCTGCGCGCGCCGCTCTCCTTCCTGACCGAATTGTTGGCGGCCATTCCCAGCGTGGTCTACGGTCTGTGGGGTATTTTCGTCCTCATCCCGCTGCTGCGCGACGACGTGAACCCGAAGCTCATGCTGACGCTCGGGTGGACGGGCTTTTTTTCCCCGCCGAATGCGGGCTACAGCATGCTGGCGGCGGGAGTGATCCTGGCCATTATGATTCTTCCCATTATCTCGTCGCTCACGCGCGAGGTCATGACATCTGTCCCGATGGTGCAGCGGGAGGCGGTGCTTGCGCTGGGGGCCACTCGCTGGGAGATGATCCGTATCGGCGTGCTGCGCAACGCACGGATCGGCATTGTAGGGGCCATCATTCTGGGGCTGGGACGCGCCCTGGGCGAAACCATGGCGGTCACTATGGTGATCGGAAATCGTCCGGAAATTGTGAAATCGCTATTGGCTCCGGGCTACAGCATGGCCAGCGTGCTGGCCAACGAGTTCAGCGAGGCTACCGACAACATGTACCTGAGCGCGCTGATCGAAATCGGGCTGGCGCTTTTCCTGGTCACTATCGTGGTGAATGCGTGCGCTCGGCTGCTGGTATGGGCGGTGACGCGCGGCGCACCGGCGCGGGTGGCCTGATATGGCAAGCCACGCGATGCGTCCGCCGCTGCGGGCGTCGAACGTCAACGTCTTCAGCCGGCGCCTCAAGAGCGGTATGGTGAGCGGGCTGGCGGTGCTGGCGACAATCATCGTCATCACGCCGCTCGTCGCCATTCTCTTCGACCTCCTGAAGCAGGGCGTGCACTCACTGAACTGGGACTTCTTCACCAAGATTCCGGTGCCGGTGGGCGAGACCGGCGGCGGCATGGAGAACGCCATCGTCGGCTCGGGCGTGATCCTCGCGCTGGCGAGCGCCATCGGCATCCCGGTGGGCATTGGCGCCGGTATTTATCTGGCCGAGTACGCAGGGGAGACCCGCATGGGGAACCTGGTACGCTTTACCGCGGATGTGCTGAACGGCGTTCCGTCGATCGTGATGGGCATCGCGATCTATGCGCTGATTGTGATGCCGCAGAAGCACTTCTCCGCGTTAGCCGGCGGCGTGGTGCTGGGCGTGATGATGGTGCCGACGGTGACGCGCACGACCGAAGAGATGCTGCGCATGGTGCCGCATGCCATTCGCGAGGCGGCGCTCGGACTGGGCGTCCCGGCATGGCGTTCGGTGCTGACGATCACCCTGCGCACCGCATCCGCGGGCATCGTCACCGGCTGCATGCTGGCCTTTGCGCGAGTGGCCGGCGAGACCGCCCCCCTGCTGTTCACTGCATTGGGCAATGATTATCAAAGCACCAGCTTGAATGAGCCCATCGCGGCACTCCCGCTGCAGATCTACGTTTATGCCCTGTCCCCCTACGACGAGTGGCACCGGTTGGCCTGGGCAGGGTCGCTGGTGTTGATCGCGCTCATTATTGTTTCCGTTGCGCTGGTACGCTATGTTGTCAGCCGCGGTACGTTGAAGGGAGCAAGTTAGCTTGGGCGTCGGCATCGAAGTCAGCGACCTGAATGCGTGGTATGGCAGCAATCACACGCTGCAGGACATCCAATTGAATATTCCGGCGAATCACGCCACGGCGCTGATTGGCCCCTCCGGCTGCGGGAAATCGACCTTCGTGCGCTGCCTGAACCGCATGCACGAAACCAATCCGATTGCACGGGTCACCGGCAAGGTGCTGATCAACGATGTCGATATCTACGCCGAGGCATCGCCGGTGGAGATCCGCCGCCGCGTCGGCATGGTCTTCCAGCGGCCGAATCCGTTCCCGACCATGTCAATCTATGACAATGTCGCCTCGGGACTGAAGCTCAACGGCTTCCGCAGCCGGCGTGTGCTGGACGAGGTGGTGGAGCGTTCGCTGCGGCAATCGGCGCTGTGGGAAGAAGTGAAGGACGATTTGAAGAAGAAGTCGGGCGCGAGCCTCTCCGGCGGGCAGCAGCAGCGGCTCTGCATCGCGCGTGCGCTGGCGGTCGATCCCGAGGTCCTGCTGATGGACGAGCCCGCCTCCGCGCTCGATCCGGTCTCCACGGCGAAGATCGAAGATCTGATCTTTGAGCTGAAATCGCAATACACGATCGTGATCGTGACCCATAATATGCAGCAGGCCGCGCGCGTGGCCGAGAATACCGGATTCTTCCTGATGGGGAAGCTGGTGGAGTTCGACTCCACGCACAAGATTTTCACCAACCCCCGTGAGAAACGCACGGAGGATTACATCACCGGAAGGTTTGGCTGATGACGCGTATCTCCTATCGGTGCCGATCGAAGAGACGATACGCCTGCAGCTTTTGCGTCAAGGAAAGCTGCACGTCACTCCGGCAGCGGGCCGGATTTTCAGGAGAGGCGCACTGATGCGGATACGATTCCATCAGAGTCTCGACGATTTGAAAGAGAGGCTGCTGGTGATGGCCGGCATGGCCGAGCAGGCGATCCAGCGCGCCACCGAGGCCTATCGCACCCGCGACACTTCGATATGCGACCTGGTGATGCGCGGCGAACTGGCGATCAATCGGCTGGAACGCGAGATCGATCAGATGGCGCTGGACCTGCTCGCGATGGAGCAGCCGATGGCGATCGACCTGCGTTTCATCCTGGCGGTGATCAAGATCAACGCGGACCTGGAGCGCGTCGGCGACCAGGCGGTGAACATCGCCGAGCGTGTGTGCGACCTCAACGCGTTTGCCGCGGCGGAGATGCCGGTCGATATCCCGCACATGGCGTCGGTCGCCTCCGGCATGGTGCGCAAGGCGCTGCAGTCATTTATCGAAGGCGATGCGGAGATGGCGCGGTCTGTGCTGGCCATGGATGACCAGGTGGACAAGATGAACGAGGCGGCCTATTACTCGCTCTCGATCCTGATCAAGGAGCAGCCGGCGCTTACCGCGCAGTCGCTGAATGCGCTGGTGATTGCGCGCAACCTGGAACGCGTTGCCGACCACGCGACGAATATCGCCGAGGATGTCATCTTCTGGGTGCTCGGCGCCGACGTGCGGCATCATCAGGGTAAGCCGCAGAACGAGAGTAAGCCGCAGAACGCCGCATCCTGAGACACAACGCCGCTGCGGTGGATTCGCGCATTCGCAGCATCAGCATTGGTTGGGCGGCGCTTCACGCCGATTTGTGACGAAAGATCACGCAGATCCCTTTTCTATAAACACGTCGCCGCTCTCGACCTACCACCAGTCGAGCCAGGGCAGCATGGGATGGTAGATCGCCAGCCGGTGTTTGCGCTGCGCTGCCGCCTGATCTACTTCAGGAAGGCTGCGGAAGAGTTCGCTGTACGATTCCAGTTGCCTGCGGTACTGCTCGCGGCTGGCAGCGAGAAAGTTGTCGCGGTCGTCCGCTTCGGTAAGCGACGCGGTTTTGTAATCGACGATCCAGAGATAATCCGTGCCGCGCGCGCCGGGGGATTCACCGGCGAAGAAGATGCGGTCCGGGCGTTGACGCTGGACGCGTCCGTCGCGTGTCGTGGTCCAGGATATTTCATTCCATGATGTCTCATTCCATGACGGGACGGCCGGTGTGGCAGCACGCGCCAGCAGCAGCCAGCGGCCCACCTCATCTGCGAGTGCGTTGCGCATGCCCTGCAGAATTGCGGAATGCGCGGTGGCGGCGTCCGCCGGAGTGAGCCCGTGTTGGCGCAGGAGCGCATCGGCAAGGCGGCTCCAATCGGGATGCTCACCACTCGCGCCGGCCGCGGCCCGCTCCAACAGCGCGTGCAACACGATTCCCTGCACGCGCGCGAGCCGGCTGCTGATGCCGGCATCCTCGAGTGGTCGCGCAGAACGCGTTGCTGTTTCAGGCGTCACTTCGTCAAATACATCGGCGAAGCAATGAGCAGGCAACCGGCGCAGTACCTGCGCGGGATGCTGTGCGGCGGCTGCGATCGATGCCACCGTTCCGTTCTCCGCAGACGACGTGCCCGCAGGCGATGAGGAAAGAGGCATGGGCATCACGACAAGATGCGAAGAAGATGCCGGCCTGGGTGCCTCCGCAATGCGCCGCTCCAGGATGCGGCGCTCCAGGCCCTTCCAGCCTGCCGCGAGCAGACTGCCTTTTTTGGGCCGCGCGAGCTCGCCATTTTGCTTGCACTCCGCCGCTGCGAAGAGATGCAGCTCGTGAATGGCGCGCGAGCAGGCGACATATAGCAGCCGCTTCTCTTCCTGCCGCAAGCGGTGCGACGATTTTTTCCCCACCCACTCGTAGAGCCTGGGCTTGTCACCGTGTTTGTAGCCGATGGGAGCCAGCAGGAGCTCATCTTCCGTTGTTTCAGATCGCCGGCGCACCAGCCATTGAAAGAGTGGTGGATCGTCGTTCTTGCCGGGCTTTTGGAGCTGCGGCACCAGCACGACTTCAAACTCCAGCCCCTTCGCGCTATGAATGGTCATGAGCTGCACTCCGCAGCTCTCGGAGACGCTAGGATCGGGTTGCGCGTAGAGCTCTTCGAGCCGCTGGTTCAGGCTTTCGTCCAGCGTGCCGAAGCAGCTTGCCGGCATCTGCCCCAGGGGTGCGAAGAATGCTTCGCAGTTGGCCAGCGCTTCCGCATTGAGAAACAGCGGCGCGCCGAGCGCGTGCCAGGTGCGCTCCAGCCACAGCGCGAGGCCAGCGGGTGAGCCGGCGAGCGCGCCCGCTGCGTAGGCAGCCTGCGCCTGCTCGAGGATGGACAGCGTATGCAACGAACGGCTGCGGCTCTCCGGATCGAGCCGGTCTTTGTGCGAATGAATCAATGCCGGAATCGAGCGCGTTTCCTCTCCGCTTTCAGGATCGCCGCAGATGGCGTGCAGCGCTGGGATGGTCAGTCCGCACCAGGGCGCGCGCAATACAGCAAGCCACGCGATCCGGTCCGATGGATGGAGCAGCGCGCGAAAGAGCGAGAGCAGATCGAGAATCTCCGGCCGGTCGCGCAGCAGGTCGATCTTAACGCCACGAAAGGGAATCTGCTCGCGTCGCAGTCTCGCGATGATCTCGACCAGATGCGTGCGGGCGCGGGCCAGCACCGCAACGCGATACTTCGTGCCATCCCGTTGCGCCTGCTGGATGGCCGGCATGTGTGCGCGGATGACTTCGATCATCGCGTCAGCCTCCGGGGCATCCAGCGCATCCGGTGCCTGAGTATTTTTTTCGAATGTCTGCACGTGAAGGTGCATGGCGTTGCTGCCGCGCTCCGCACCAGTGTGACTTGATACCGAAGCTGCGTACTGCACCTCGTCATCGTCATCGGCTCCGAGTATGCGCTCGAAGACGTCGTTCAGCGGAGCGACGATGGCAGGGATAGAGCGGAAGTTGGTGGAGAGCTGCAGAGGAGTCAACGGCAGGCTGGCGCCTCCGATTTCAATGCCATGCTCCCGCACCTGGTGGAACAATCGAGATTCCGCGTCGCGAAAGAGATAGATGGATTGCATGGGGTCGCCGACCAGGAAGCAGGTACGGCCATCGCCGTGCTGCCAGTCCTCGAGCAGCGCCCGCAAGAGAGCGAAATGGGGACGGGATGTGTCCTGAAACTCGTCAACGAGCAGATGCTGCACGCGCTCATCCAGCCGCATCAGCACTGAGGGATTCTCGAGCGCCGCATGCGCCGCGATGCCGGCCTCGGCGAAGTCGATGACGTTCTGCTCGGCGAAGACGACGCGCAACTGCGCGATGGCATGGCGCAGGACGACGAAGATGCTGCGCACAATGCGCCACTCTTCTTCGCTGTAGGCAGCCGGGGGCAGCTTGCGGACTTTCGAGAGCAGGCTCAGCAGCGCGTCGTTCCCGCTGATGCGTTCCATCACTGCGGCAAGGCGCGCGGCGTGGTCCGGATAGTGCTTCGCGGGGATGGCGCTTCGCTTCCGCCATGTATTCGATTGCGTGAGCAGCAGGCAACACAGCGCCTGCCAATGCGCAATCTCCGCGAGATCGTCTGCCGTGCGTGCGGCACGCAACGGAGTGAGCTCCTCCATCCCGCAATCGCATGCGATGCGCGCGAGCTCAAGCAATTCCGGCAATGCGCTGGGCGTGCGTGCAAACTGCGACTGCAGCGCACGCATGACCGCGGCGTGCTCCCGGCGGAACGGTGCTTCGAGCTTGGTTTGTAACTCCTCCCATGGCAGATCACGCCGCACAATGCCCGGAAGCACCAGCAGCCATTGGTCACGCCGCGCCAGCATGCCGGCGATCAGCGATTCGCAATCCAGCAGGTTGGCATCGCGCAGCTTCAGGATGTCTTCCAGGGCATCGGCGAGCTCCTGTTCCGCAGCGTCGCCAAGGTGGGCAAGCGTCCGCTCCGCGGCGAGCGCATAGAGCGGTCTCGCATCTTCGATGGGTGCGAGGTCACCGCCGAGATGCGAGAGCAATGGCGTTTGATGTGCGATGGAGAGGGCCAGCGAGTCGATGGTCTGGATGTTGAGCCGCTGCGGCTGCTCTATGAGCTGCCAGTCCCGTGCCTGCGCGTGGTCGAGTGCAGCCTTCGCCAACCGGCGAACCTCTCGTTCGTGCTCATTTACTGCGGGATTGCCGTGGCTGGCTGCTTCCAATGCGCGCAGCACGCGGACTCGCATCTCTGCCGTCGCCTTGCGCGTGAAGGTGATGGCCAGCACCTGCTCCGGCTCTTGGACATACGGCAGCAGGGCGAGGTAGCGAAGAACCAGCAGCTCCGTTTTTCCCGAGCCCGCAGGCGCCTGCACCAGGAATGACTCGCGTGGATCGAGCGCCCGGGCACGTTCCGCCGCGTCAGCGATAAGAGGCTGTTCGCGCGTGGTGCTCATTCCGCGTCCTGCTCTTCAGCGGCGTCCTGGCGGGTGGCGGAGCCGCGAGATTCCGCTACGCGGCACACGCCGTCAAGCGGACAGTATTGGCAACTCTTCGGATACACGTGCGGGTCCACCTGCGCTTCGCCGCGCACAAAGCTCTCGGACAGGCTCACTAAGGTGCTGCGCCACTCTTCGACCAGTTCAGCGGTGTAGGGCGAAGAAAGAAGCGCGTCGCCGGGCTCAAGCGCGTCCGACAGATTCGCGCGGGCATCGTCTATGCGGCCCTTGAAGGCCATGTTTGGCCGGCGCACTTGCGCGAAGACCGCGCCGATCAGCGTCTGTGCGCCACCGAACGCGGCATAGAGCGGCAACTGCGGCTGCTCCGGCCGCGGGCCTTCCCAGCTTGCTGTCGAGACTTCGCCCGTCTTGTAGTCGATCAGCAGTTCGCCGCCTGCCACGCGATCGATCCGGTCTGCCCGCACGCGGAGTGCGAGCTCGCCAACCTGGATCGCGGCCTTTTTCTCCACGCTGACCACTTGAAATGGCTGACGTGCGGATTCCACTCGAAGCCAATCCATCACCAGCTCGACGGCGCGCTCTTCTTCTGCCTTGAGGTAGGCGCGCTGCCATGGGTCACGCTGTTCCGCGTTCAGCCACCGCATCGCCGTTGCGGTATGCTCCGCGACGAGGGGCCGAAGTGTGCCCGCGGCTGCTGCATGGAGCAGATCCGCGTGGCTGGTGAGATGGATATGGCCGCCGATCTCCTCGGACCAGACGGTCTGCATCACGCGATGGATCAGATTGCCGCGGTCGCCTGGCGACAATCCCCGGCCTGCGATCGATAGTTCTTGCGCTCCAAGGCGATGCAGAGCGAATGCCTGAAAGGGGCAGTTTGCCTGATCCTTCAGCGCTGATTGCCCTCCGTGCGCGACAGCGGTGTGCGTCAGCGGAACCCAGCCGTCGTCCGCGACAGTCTCAAGCGAAATCGTGCGCGGTGTTTCGATGGCAACAGTCGTCTCTGCGGTAGCAAAGCTGGTCACCAGCGAGGAAGGACGCTGCTCCGTATCTTCGGACATCTGCGCATAGGAGTAGATGACCTCGCCGCAGCCGTCGGCAATGCGTTCCATGGCGCGGTGAGCCAGCGCGCTGTTATCCGATGCGGAGATATGCGGCATGCGGAGCTCGCGCTGCAAGGCAACCGGCAAGAGGGGATTGGGCCGGCCGGACGCGGGCCACCCGGTGTCGGTTGCGCCAAGGAACCACACCGCGTCAAACGACTGCCCGGAGGCGGCATAGGCTCCCATCACCTGTACCGGCGCGTCCTCCGACTCCGGCGCGAAGATCGTCTCCTCGGCAGCACGTGCGAGCGTGGTGAGAAATTCGTCGTAGATGAAGCTTTCATTCGCAAAGTCGATCGAGGCCAGCTTGTCGAGCAGCCGATCCCACGCTTCGCGAGCCTGAAAGAGCAAGCTGGAGGCATCGGCGCGCTCGCCCCATCGCGCCAGCCGCAGCAGGCTCGAGATGCGACGCACCCATTCGCCCGCGGTTGTGCGGCGGGAGGCGCGGCGGTGCTGCTGCAGTATCGCGGCCAGATCGTGATGCAGAGAACTGGCGGCTGGAGCGCCAGTCTGTACTCCACTTTCGGGCCGGCGCAGGAACGCTTCCAACGCCATCTCCGGCGGCGCGCATCTGGCATTCCGGAGCTTCATGTCCATGCGTGCGAGCACTTCCCGGGCTGCTTCGCCCTGCGCCGCGCCAAGCGTGCTCGACAACAGGAGCCAGGAGATCTCCTGCTGGGTTAGCGGCTGGCGCAGCCAGCGCAGTACGAGGAGAGCCGCATGAACCAGCGGCACCTCAGCAAGCGGCTGACCGAGCGAGAACTCAAAGGGTAGCGCCGGCGCTGCGCCTGCCGTGATGGGAAATCGCTCCGGGCTGAGCAGCGCATAAAGATCGCGCTCGAGCTGCGCTCTGCGGCTCGCCAGATCGGGCATGAGGATGCCGATGCGCGCCTGGGGATCGGCCACGAAGCGCGCGCGTATCCACGCCGCACATGCCGCCGTCTCATCCTTTTCACTCTGCGCGGCATAGAGAAGCGGCGGCACACTCTGCGCAACCTTCCACGTCAACGCCTGCTGCCTCGCGCCGCGTGCTTCGAGGACTGCCTCCAGCTCGCGTTCTGCCGGAGTTGCGCGGTCAAATCCAATCCAGCCGATCTCCGCTGGTGTCGCCAGAACGCCCCAGCGCAAGGCATAGGCAACGGCATCCATCAGCTCGCAGTGTGGTATCCAGCGATGCCGCGCGCACTCCTGCTGAAAGCTCCGCGCCCACCGGCGGAAGATTTCAGGCTCGGCGTGCGGCTCGGTCATCCACATGGCATCGTTCAGCCGTCCGAGGCTGCGGTATGCGGCAAGCAGGGAATAGGCTTCCTGCGCGAGCTTCGCCATGCGTGCCGGCTCGATAAGTGAGCGGTTTGCAAGCGCCGGTGTCATGATGCGCCGCCACACCACCAGCTCCTGAAGCTCATTCAGCAGCAGCCGGTCTTCCGTGCCGGTCAGGAGCAGCGATCTCCACTGCTCGGCCAGCCATGAGTTCAGGTCGAGGATCGGAGGCGTCGGCCAGGCGACGACGCGCTCCTGTCGCCTGCTCTCCGCATAGCGAAGGTGCAGCGCGCGTGCGGCGCGTGTGTTCGCGGTCAGGATGATGCCGCCCCGGTCGAGCAGCTCGCGCATTGCGACCGGCAATCCCGTTCCGCGTAGTCCCATGACGACTTTCAGTGTAATCGTGACTGCTGCGTGGAAAGCATCTTCCTGCGCGGACAAGGTTGCTGTCGAGCCCGCTCGTGCAGAAAGAACGCGTTTTACAAAAGCGAGATAATTGAAAGGCAGAAATGCTCTAGACTGCAAGGGTGCAGCGGCTTATCGCCAACCTGTTGATGTACTGGATGGTGCTGCTGGTGCCTGGGGCAACCGCGCTCCAAGTGGCCCAGCCGCAGGTGCTGCTGCCCGCCTGCTGCCGCACTCATGGCGCACATCATTGCAGCATGCGAGCTGCCGCGCAAAGCGGCGCTCCTGCCTGGCGCGGAGAAAAGTGCCCATTCTCCGGCATGACGCATGCGGCTATTCTGCTGGCGCCGTATCTGCCGGCTGCCCAGCCGGGCCTTGCCCGGACGCCGCAGATGGTAGAAACGCCCTCTGCGGAAGACGCGGCATTATCGGCGTTTCTCGCGGGCCTTCCCGGATCGCGCGCTCCTCCCGCATTCGCCTGACAATCGATTCGCGCCGGCCCACTTCGCGGCATGCTGCCGCGCGCCTGCGCGCACCTGAGCGATCGAATGCAAGAGGAGAGATGACGTGTTGCAGAAAAGAAAAGGGCACGCTGCCTGTGCGGCGGCGCTGCTCGGTATTTTGCTGTGCATAGCGCAGAGCGCCGTCGCAACGGTGTTGGCTACGCTGCGCGGTATTGTGCACGACCCCGCGCACCGGCCGATCGCCGGCGCCGATGTAGAGGTCGCCGCGATCGAATCACAGTATCGCGTCAAGCTGCAAAGCGATGCAGCAGGCGCCTTCGAGATCAATTCGCTGCCGCTGGGCGAATATCGCCTCACGGTTAAAGCGCCGGGATTTGCCATTCAGCAGCAACAACTGATCGTGCACAGCGGCAGCGCGCCCGTGCTTCACTTCGAGCTTCTTCCCGCCGGCGCGCATGAGACAGTGCAGGTCAGCGGTCAGCAAGCTCCATTGCAGACAGTGACCTCCTCTACCGAGACGACGATCGCACGGCAGCAGATCGAGAGCTACGCGGGCATGGACCAGACGAACAGCCTGCGCGTCATCACGCAGTTCGTGCCCGGCGCCTACATCGTGCATGACCAGCTTCACGTGCGCGGCGGCCACCAGGTCACCTGGGCAATCGATGGCGTGCCGCTGCCCAACACGAATATCGCCACCAATGTGGGGCCGCAGTTCGATCCCAAGGACATCGACTACCTGGAGGCGAGCACCGGCGGTTACACGGCAGACTACGGAGACCGCACATACGGCGTCTTCAACGTAGCGACACGCACTGGCTTTGAGCGCGATCGGCAGGGTGAGCTGGTTGCCAGCTACGGCACATACAACGCGACCAACGATCAGATCAGCCTGGGGAATCACTCGGAGCGCTTTGCCTGGTATGTGAGCGGCAACGGCAACCGCACCGACTACGCACTCGCTCCGCCGACGCAGGTGAACCTGCACAACATGGGCGCCGGTGGTGGAGGTTTCACTTCGCTCATCTTCAACAAGACGGCGCAGGACCAGTTCCGCCTGGACGGCGGCTTTCGTGGGGATTTCTATCAGGTGCCGAACTTTCCTGACCAGCAGGCGATGGGCATACGTGACCGCGATCGCGAGCAGGATGGATTCGCGATCGGCTCGTGGACCCACTCGTTCGGGCCGGGCACGCTGCTGACGACTTCGCCCTTTTTCCATGTCAATCGCGCTGCGTATGTCGGCGGAGCGACCGATCCGCTGAGCACCACCGACGACCGCGTCTCGTATTATGAAGGAGGGCAGACCGTCTTCTCGCAGGTGAAGGGCCCGAGCAATCTCCGCGCCGGCGTCTACGCTTTCGCGCAGCAGGATGAGACCACGTTTGCGGTGACCGCGACCGACAACAGCGTCACGCCGTTTCACCAGAGCGTCTCACCCAACGGGCAAGTGGACGCAGCATTCGTGGATGATCAATGGAAGGTGACGCCGTGGTGGACGGTGAACGGCGGCTTGCGCTTCACCTACTTCAACGGCAGCTTCAGCGAGCATGCATGGGACCCGCGCGCCGGCACGGCGATCACGCTGCCGCGGCTCAATTGGGTGCTGCGCGGCTCGTACTCGCGCTACTACCAGGCGCCCCCGTTGGATACGGTGACCGGGCAGGTACTCACATTCGCCCAGACGCAGGATCTCGGCTTCCTGCCGCTGCAGGGTGAGCGCGACGAGCAGTACGACGTCGGACTGGTGATCCCGTATCGCGGATGGACAGCGTCCTTCGATAATTTTCAAACCAGAGCGAAGAACTTTTTCGACCATGACGCCATCGGCAACTCCAACCTGTTCTTCCCGCTCACCATCGATCGCGCGCGCATCCGTGGATGGGAGGTGAACATCCGCTCACCCGAGCTCGCGTATCACTCGCACGCGCACCTGATCTATTCCAACCAGCAGGCGGAGGGCTTCGGCGCGGTCACCGGAGGGCTCACGGATTTTTCACCGCCGGCGGGGGGCTTCTACCTGGATCACGACCAGCGCAATTCGCTGACTACCGGCTTCGACGCGGCGCTGCCCTGGCGCACGACCGCGGCGTTCGATTTCATCTATGGCTCGGGCTTTCTGAACGGCGACGGTCCGGAGCACCTGCCGAGCTATCGCACCTTCGATCTCGCGCTGAACAAGGACATCGGCGAGCGATGGACGATCCGCGCCATCGGCACCAATATCACCAACAAGCGTTACCAAGTAGATCTGAGCAACACCTTCGGCGGCAGCCACGTGGGCGATCCGCGGATGCTCTCGGTGGAGGCACGCTACCGCTTTCACTTCTAGTAGCCAAAGCACAGATCCTGCGATGTGGTGAGAGCCGTTCTGTGCAGCCGTTCCTTGATCGAACGGCTGCGTCGAGCGCCGCTGGCTACCTTACACCGTCTGTGCTTTGGCCGGCGTGGCATGATGAGAAGAGGAGATGAGATGAGACGAGTGGTAATGGGCCTCCTGTGCGGGCTGCTGATCGTAGTCCCGATGGCTGGCTGTCATAGCAGTGCGCGTCCGTCGGCTGGCGCGCAGTCCGCGGCGGTCAAGCAGTATCCGGTGAAGGGAATCATCGTAGGGACTGACGCGGCGCGTAGCGAGGTGACGGTCGACTCCGAGGCGATCCCCGGATTCATGGGCCCCATGACGATGCCGTACAAGGTCAAGAATGCGAATGTGCTGCAGGACCTGCATCCCGGCGATCATATGACCGGCGTGCTGCTGGTTCCCAAGAGCAGCACATCGGACGACAATACGGTGCTCGACCAGATCGTGATCACTGCGCAGGCGCAGCCCGACTACAAGCCACAGGCGCAGTATCATGTTCCGGCGACGGGCGATGCGGTGCCGGACTTTCACCTGACCAATCAGAGCGGGCGGCAGATCAGCTTCCGGCAGTTCCACGGCAAGGCGCTGCTGGTCACGTTCATCTACACGCGGTGCCCGCTTTCCGACTACTGCCCACGCATGAGCCGCAACTTCGCCTCCATCGACAAGAGCCTCGAAGGCGATCCCGCGATGTACCGCAGGACGCATCTGCTGAGCATCAGCTTCGACCCGGCGTACGACTCGCCCGCCGTGCTGCGCAGTTACGGCGAGGCGTACACCGGCAACTACACGAAGGAGAAGTTTAAGCACTGGGACTTCGCCGCGCCTTCCAAGCCGGATCTGCCGAAGCTGCTCCAGTTCTTCGATGTAGGTGCGACGCCGGGCGAGAATCACACCATCACGCACTCGCTCTCGACCGCGGTGATCGCGCCGGATGGGAAGATTGCCGAGTGGTATCCGACGAACGACTGGAAGCCGGAGGATGTTTTGAACGAGTTGAAGAAGGTGGCCGGGGGTGCGAAGGGATGAGGGGTGCGAAGGGATGATTGGAGCGAGAGCGTGATTCTGGTCCTGATGGGGGTGACGGCGAGCGGCAAGACCACGATCGGCACCAGGCTGGCGGCCGCTGAGCATTGGGAGTATGCGGAGGGCGACGACTATCACTCCGCGGCGAACAAGGCGAAGATGCATGCCGGCATCCCGCTGACGGATGAGGATCGTGCTCCGTGGCTGGCCACTCTGCACGAGGTGTTGCTGGGCTGGTATCGCAGCGGGAAGAGCGGGGTGCTGGCCTGCTCGGCTCTGAAGCAGGCGTACAGGGACGAACTGGCGGCAGGCATTCCTCCAACGGAGCTGCGCTTCGTGCTGCTGGAGGTGCCGAAGGAGGTGCTCGAGCATCGTCTGGAGGAGCGTAAGAACCATTACATGAGTCCGGATCTGCTCGACAGCCAGATTGCGACCCTCGAGATGCCGCGCGACGCGATCCGGGTGGCGGGCGATCGCCCGCCGGAGGAAGTCGTGCGCGAGATCATGGAAGCCCTGCGCGCGACAGAATCGCATCCGTAGCGGTTCTGCTTCATCTATCCTGAAGGATATATGGCGAAGCTCGCGATGGTCTTCGGCGTCCTGATTGCGCTGGTCGGTGTGGCCGGCTACTTCGAGACGCACTTCTGGCATGCATTCATCCCGGTTGTGCTCGGTATTCTGCTGGTGCTGTTTGGCGTCATGGCCAACACGGAGGATGTGAAGCGGCGCATGCTGGCGATGCACATCGCCGTCACGGTCGCGCTGCTAGGCTTCCTGGGGACGATTCCCGGCTTGATTGCGATGGGCGGCTATCTCAGCGGCCATCATCAGGATGAGGTCGCGGGCATCGCGGTCGGGCACAAGCTGGCCGCGGAGGTGCAGTCGGCCACCAGCATTCTTTGCCTGATTTTTGTACTGCTGTGCGTGCGGTCGTTTATTGCGGCGCGGCGCGCGCGCGCCTGAGGGCTATTCGTGCAGAGCATGCGTCCCAACAACTTCGCGAGCAAGGCCGAGCGCAGCACCTCGGTGCGCAATGCCAACCGCGCCCGCGACGCCAGCCCGCCCCCCAAGCCCAAGCTGGCCGATGCATGGCCGCATGTCTGGCGGCTCATCCGGCCGCGGCGCTGGTTGCTGGCGCTGGGCTTTGTGCTGATGATCATCAACCGCGTCTGCGGCCTGGTGCTGCCGGCGTCTTCCAAGCCCTTTGTCGATGGCGTGCTCCATAAACGGCAGGAGCACCTGCTGCTGCCCATCATCGCTACCGTCCTGACGGCTACCATCATCCAGGCGTCCACTTCGTTTGCGTTGACGCAGTTGCTCTCGAAGGCGGCGCAGCGCATGATTGCCGACCTGCGCCGGCAGGTCCAGGCGCATATCGGCCGGCTTTCGGTCAGCTTCTACGATGCCAATCGCACCGGCAACCTGGTGTCGCGCATCATGACCGACGTCGAGGGCGTGCGCAACCTGATCGGCACCGGACTGGTGGACTTTGTCGGCGGCATCATCACCGCGCTCTTCGCCTTCGTGGTGTTGATGAAGATCAGCGCCACCATCACGCTCATCATCTTCGTCGTCATCATTCTCTTTGCCACACTGCTGCAAAAAGCACTGCGCGTGATGCGGCCGATCTTCCGCGAGCGCGGCAAGATCAACGCCGAGGTCACGGGACGTCTGACTGAATCGCTCGGCGGGGTGCGCGTGGTGAAGGGCTATTACGCGGAAGCCCGGGAGGCCGGGGTGTTTTCCCAGGGTGTGCAGCTGCTGCTGGACAACGTGATGCGGTCGCTCACCATGACTTCGGTGCTCTCGCTTGCTTCTACCGGAGTCGTGGGGCTGATGGGCTCGCTGGTGATGTACCTGGGCGGCCGGGCGGCGCTGCACGATCGCATCACGACGGGCGGCTATGTCGAATACACGATGTTCCTCGCCTTCATGGTCGCTCCGATCTTCCAGGTAGTGAATGTTGGCACGCAGCTTACTGAAGCGATTGCCGGCCTGGACCGCACCGCCGAAATTCTGAGCGAGCGGCAGGAGTATGACGAGCCGGGGCGCGTCATCGAACTGCCACCGGTCGTGGGCGACCTGCGCTTCAACGAGGTGAGGTTCGCGTACGAGCCGGATAAGCCGGTGCTGCACGGCATCTCGTTCCATGCCGAGCCGGGTACCGTGACGGCGCTGGTCGGCTCCTCGGGCTCGGGGAAGTCGACGATCATCAGCCTGATCTGCGCCTTTCACAAGCCGGACTCGGGCGCGATCCTGGTGGATGGCGTCGATCTCTCGACGGTGAAGCTGGACAGCTACCGCAGCCAGCTTGGCGTGGTGCTGCAGGAGTCGTTCCTGTTCGACGGATCGATC
This sequence comes from Acidobacteriaceae bacterium, assembly GCA_036500805.1. Taxonomy (GTDB): domain Bacteria; phylum Acidobacteriota; class Terriglobia; order Terriglobales; family Acidobacteriaceae; genus KBS-83. The sequence goes on from DASYBK010000070.1 coordinate 77,299, forward strand.
CGGGAGAATGTGATGTTCTCGCGGCCGGATGCGACCGAGGAGCAGTTGCTGAACGCGTGCGCGATCGCGCGCGTGGACGAGTTCGCGGAACGCTTCCCGGAGCGCTACGACACGATCGTCGGCGAGCGCGGGGTGAAGCTTTCGGGCGGCCAGCGGCAGCGGCTGTCCATCGCAAGAGCGATCCTGGCCGAGCCGCGCATCCTGATCCTCGACGAGGCGACCTCGTCGCTCGATTCCGAGAGCGAGGCCATGATCCAGCATGGCCTGAGCTTCCTGATGCAGGGGCGGACGACATTTGTGATCGCGCACCGGCTCTCGACCATCCGGCGCGCCGACCAGATCCTGGTGGTCGAAGGCGGCCGGATCGTGGAGCACGGGACGCACGAGGCGCTCTTCGCGCTGGGCGGCCGGTACTACGATCTGTACACGCGGCAGCATGGGCTGGATGCGAACCGCTTCCTGGCGCCGGGCGAGGGCGACACGGTGGAGATCCGGGGCTAAAAGACCGGGCGGGCTCAGGTAGCAATTCGAACCGGGTGAAACGGCAGGTATTTGATCCAGACTGGGGTTAGCGGGTCCGATTCAGGAATCGCTGTCTGCGGCTACGGCCAGACGACCACTTGAATTCTCTACAAAATCGTTCTTGTAAATCGGCACGAGATGCGGGATGATGTGACGTCTCCTGGCAACGCTCTGGCGCTCCGCTGTCGCGGGAGCGCCGTTTTCTTGCGGGATCCATCGGCGGATGGAGTACAAAACCCGCCCGCAGGCTGAAGACGCGGCGTGGGATGGACCGTAGGCTGGGTTGCGAACGTCTCCTGATTCTGTTGGCGCTCCTTGCGGAGCGCCATTCCTTTTGGGGTTTGTGAGGAGGGATCAGAGGTATAACAGCAGATTCCTCCACTTCGCCGATCCCTCTGCGAGCGATGGCGCCGGTCGGGATGACGATTGTGACAAATGCAGCCCGCTTCGGATTTGGGCAGCTTCAGTTGCGCTTACTCGCCGGAGAGGATGATGGGCAGGGTGGGCTTGGCGCTGCCGCCGGCGTTTTCTATGGTGATTCCGAAGGCTTTGGCCGCGATGCCGCTGGGCAGCGTGGGCAGCACGAGTGAGGCGTAGCCCTCCCCGTTGGGCTGGAAGGTGCCGGCGGGGACCGGAGCGGCGTCGCTGGCGGGGATCACCCACAGTTCATAGGTCTTGCCGGCGGGCACGGGCTTGAGATTGTTCGCTTCCATGACCAGCGCGCCGCGGTCGGCGAGATAGACGGTGTGGGCGGTTGGCTCTGCCGGCGTCTTGGTAGCGGTGAGCGTGACCCGCTGCGCGTTGGGCGCATTGAGGACTTCGAGCACCTGTTGGGCATGCGATGCCTTGGCGGCCAGGTTCGAGACCAGGCCGGATTCGCCATCGAGCGCGTCATTGAGCGAAGCGGTGCGGTAGCCGAGGATGGCGCAGGCGATGGCGAGCGCGGCGGCGATAACCCATGGGGTGAAGGTGGCCCATTTGCTGCGGCGCGCGGATGGAGCAGCGGTGATCTCGGCTTGCGTGGCGGTCATCTCGATGGGTCCTTCCGATGGTACTGACGCGGGTCCTGCCGGAGCAGTTTCACGCATGCGCTGTTGGAGGCGTTCGAATGCGCCGGCGGGCGCGGGCTGCTGGTCGGCAGAGAGCGCGACGAGCGCAAGGTCGCCCTGGATGCGGGCGAGCTCCTGCTGCCCCTGCGGATTGTCGCGCAACGCGGCGGCTATGGCAGCCATCTCCTGGGCAGGAAGGGCCTGCATCGCGTAGAGCGCGAGGTCCTCGGCCGGGATGGGTGCCGGATTGGAGCCGGGGCGGTTCATGCTTCGAATGCCTTTCGCAACGTGATCAATGCCTGCCGGATCCTCGTCTTTACGGTGCCCAGCGGATCGCCAGTGCGGCTGGCGATCTCGCTATGACTCAATCCTTCAAAATAAGCGAGCTCGAGGCTGGTGCGCTGCTCCTGGGGCAGACCGGCCATGACGCGGCGCACCTTCTCCACTGTGATGTTGCGCTCGGCCTCGCCGGCGACATTGACGGGCGAGGGGAGCGCCACGTCGTCCACCGAATCGGAGGGCTTGCGCCGGCGCAGCAGGTCAATGGCGCGGTTGCGCGCGACCACCACCAGCCATGCGCCGAGTGAGCCACGGCTCTGGACGAACGCAGTGGGATTGCGCCAGAGCTGCAGAAATACCTCCTGCATCACGTCCTCTGCCTGCCCGGTGTCATGCAACACGCGGAGTGCTGCCGAATAGACGGGTCCACTGTACCGGCGGAAGATAATTTCCATTGCGCCCTCGTCCCCCTGCCCGACCCGCGACAGGAGTGCCGTATCTTCCACTGATCCGGTTGCGTTTTCGCTGTTGGATGTACGGTTAGGAAAGGGCTTCGGATTGGACGAGGGGTCAGACATTTACAAGGCGCTCGGTCATCATACGCAAGGCGGTGCGGGGATGTCACTGAGCGTCGCCTCATCTCGTGTTCTGTTGGAAGGGGATGCAGGATGAAGGCGCGGCTGGACAAATTTCTGGTGGAGCGTGGCCTCGTGCCATCGCGTGAGCGAGCGCAGGCGCTGATCCTTGCCGGACGCGTGCTGGTGAACGAGCAGAAGGTGGACAAGCCGGGGGCGCAGGTGGCCGCCGATGCGGAACTGAGGCTGCTCGGCGAGGACCTGCGGTATGTGAGCCGCGGCGGGCTGAAGCTGGAGCATGCGCTGAAGACGTGGTCGATTGACGTGACGGGGCTGGCGTGTGCGGATGTGGGCGCGTCCACGGGCGGGTTTACGGATTGCATGCTGCAGCACGGGGCGGCGAGCGTGGTGGCGATCGACACGGGCTTTGGGCAGATTGCGCATAAGCTGCGGGTGGACTCGCGCGTGAAGCTGATGGAGCGTACGAATGCGCGTTTACTCAAGCCGGGCGAGGTTGCGGC
>DASYBK010000071.1:0-10540 GCA_036500805.1 Acidobacteriaceae bacterium
CATGCCGCCGGAGAGGCAGACTACGGCGCGCGAGCGTGCGCCATTCGAGCGAGACAGAGAGGATTGCGACATTCCCATCCCACTCTGATGCAGAAACCAGGCGAAAAGCAGCGCTGGCCCCACGGAGGGACGCGGTGCAGGCCGCAGGGGGCGGATGCGCCGGTGGCGCGAGCTGTTGGGTCCGCTTCCTTTGTTCATGTCCCGACACAGGGACGTCGAGCACACGGCTCGGATTCTGCTTTCTCCGATTAGGGCAGCAATTGCGGATTGGCCCGCTGCGCTAGATCGAGAGCCTGCTGCGGGAACCAGGCTCCGGCAATCGGATCATCAAGGCCCCACAGCGGATCGAAGACCGCCTGACCTGCCGCGTCGGTTGGCCATCCTGCCTGCGTGTAGTCGGCGTAATCCCACGCCCGCGCTCCGCCCGCAGCGTCACAGGTTCCATCCGACTGGCCCGGCGTCTTCACCCAGAGATAAGCATCGAGGAGCGCGACGCCGGTATTTGCGGTTGGATGAAGACCAAGTCCGCGAGCAGGAGGGTTGCACCAACTGCCGTTCGTGAGGGTCTGGACGACCGAGGCTGGCTGATTATAGGGTGCAGCCGCGTAGATGTTGGCATTGAGCGGCCCCTGACCGTTGCGGCTGGTATCGATCAGAAAATGCGTCGTGGGTACGGCCGTTCCCATGTTCTGCTGAAACCACTCGTCGGTGTAGACCCAGGTGGCGATGTTGTTTGGGTCGACGGTTCCGAGGGGCGAGTAGTACTGGCTGGCGCAATAGGAATAGTTCCCCAATCGCCATCCGCCATCGTCGGGATTGTTGGCGAAGGCGATGCATTCGGAGACCCAGGTGTCGTATTTGGTTTCGTAACTATTGAGGTTGTAATTGGATACGTTGGTGAAGAAACCCTGGGCCTGGTGAATGCCGGCCTGGGCGAGGCGGGCCGCCATAGTCGGCACCGCCTGCCAGTGGCTGTTGCCCGCATCCAGATAGACCAGCGTCTGCGATCCGGTCTCCAACTTGGTCAGCGCATAGTTGATCTGCGTATACCGGTCCGCTGTGGCCTGCGGGATGTTGACCTGCGTGGGATCGTAGCCGCAGTCGCTGGGCAGGTCCGCCAGAGCGTCCGGCTCGAGCACGATCACGACTTTTTGCTTACCGATGACCTCTGCGATGGCGTCGATCCACGTCTCATAATCCGCTGTGTTCTCTGCGCCACCCGCCGAGTAGCTTCCGCAATCCCGCCCAGGAATGTTGTAGAGCACCAACACGGGTACCGCTCGTTCCACATTCGCTTGCCGGAGGGTCGAGGTGACGGTGGCGCTCACCTGCGAAGGCGTGCCGCTGGTCAGCCACACTGCCTGTGGAACGGTCTCCATGGCAGTGATCAGCAGGGCGTTCTTGAGCTGGCCCTGCTTGAGCAGGCTCTCCACCTGTTGCACGGCTCCACTGGGCGGGACGGGGACAAAGAAGCGGGTGTTGGCCGGCAGTGTCTTCGACTGTCCGTGTGCCGCGGCGAATGCGATCAGCAACAGGGCTGCGGCGGTGACGAATCTGCGCCAAGGGCGGCAAGCAACGGTTATGTCGTGGGTTGGATTGCGGATTACGTTGTGCATGGGGGCCTCCTCTGGCACTGTGCGCCGTAACGCCGACCTTCTAGGCCATCCGAACAGCCCTTGTCAACCTGTGGAGACCCGACAATAACGTTTGGGCAGAGTCCGCATTCGCGCCACGGTAAGGGGTCTGCGCGTCCCCGGTTCCGCATATGTCTTCGGTTGGGCGAAAGAGGGTTGCGCGAAAGCGCTTGGCTCGTCCGCGCTTCCTATAATCGACATTAGCGATGCGGATACGAGTGATTGGCGGTGGGCTGGCCGGACCGGAAGCCGCCCTGATGGCGGCTTCTCAAGGCTGCGATGTGGTGCTGTACGAGATGCGGCCGGTGCGGCAGACGCCGGCCCATCAGACGGCGGATTTTGGCGAGCTGGTGTGCTCGAATTCGCTGAAATCGGAGAGTGAGAACACCGCGCCCTGGCTGCTGAAGCAGGAGATGCGGCGCGCGGGGTCGGTGCTGCTGCGTCTGGCGGACGAGTGCGCGGTGCCGGCGGGGCATGCGCTGGCGGTGGACCGCGCGGAGTTTTCGCGGCGGATCGGCGAGGCGATTGCTCGGGAGCCGAAGATCACGGTGGTGCGCGAAGAGGTGACACGGCTGGATGATTTTGACGGCTTGACCATCATCGCGAGCGGGCCGCTGACTTCGGCGGCGCTTTCAAGCGAGATTGCGCGGTTGGCCGGGCAGGAGCACCTGGCGTTTTACGACTCGATTTCGCCGATTGTGGATGCGGACTCGATCGATCGCGAGCGGGTGTATATGGCCGCGCGCTGGGACAAGGGCACGGCGGACTACATCAACTGCCCGATGACAAAGGAGGAGTACGACCGCTTCTATGACGCACTGGTGACGGCAGAGGGGGTGGAGGCGAAAGAGTGGGAGCAGCTCCAATACTTTGAGGGCTGCCTCCCGATCGAAGAGCTGGCACGGCGCGGGCGGGATACGCTGCGCTTCGGCCCGATGAAGCCGGTGGGCTTGCGCGATCCGCGGACAGGCAAGACGCCGCATGCCGTGGTGCAGTTGCGCTGCGAGAATCTGCGCGCGGATTCCTACAACCTGGTGGGCTTTCAGAACCACCTGAAGTACGGCGAGCAGGCGCGGGTGCTGCGGCTGATTCCGGGCCTGGAGCGTGCGCATTTCCTGCGCTACGGGCAGATCCACCGAAACACTTATATTGCGTCGCCGCGATTGCTGGATGAGACGTTGGCCATGCGGGAGTATCCACGGCTGTTGTTTGCGGGACAGATCTCGGGCGTTGAGGGATACACGGAATCGATGGCGACGGGGGTGCTGGCGGGGTTGTATGCGGCGCGGCGCGCGCAGGAGTTGCCCGTGGTGCCGGTGCCGCGCGGGACGGCGTTGGGATCGCTCGTGAACTACATCACGCGTGCGGACGTGAAGCACTTCCAGCCGGCGAATATCACCTTCGACCTGCTGGAGCCGCTCGAAGAAGCGACGCGTCGGAAGATTCGCGACAAGCGCGAGCGGCACCGGCTCCAGTGCGCGCGTGCGCTGGCGGCGTTCGAGGCGTGGTGGTCGCGGCAGACGAGCGCAGTCGTGGTCTGAGGACTCACTCCCACCAAAGTGTCAGGAGTTCATGGATGAAGAGTCATATTGTTCAGGTAACTTCGGTTGCTACGATGACGCACGGATGGGCCGCGATGTGAAAGAAGCGTGCCCGCATCAGGAGCTGCATGCGTCGCGCGGGACTTTCCCTCCTCTGCCTGTTGTGTTTGTGTCTGGTTGCGCTGGTGACGGGCTGCGGCTCCACGGTGAGCGGCTCCGATGGTGGCAGCTTCAGTCTGACGGCAGATACGGCGGTGACAATCGCGCAAGGGCAGAGCCGCACATTCACGGTAACGGCGAGCAGCTCGAATAGTTTTTCCGGTTCCGTCCAGGTTTCCGTGAGCGGGATGCCTTCCGGGGTGACGTTATCGCCTGCGAGCGTATCCGCTACGCCAGGCACGAGCACCACCTTTACGCTGATTGCGGCGGCGGACGCGGCAGTGGGAACCAGCAACCTGGTGGTGCAAGGTATTTCCGGAACGCTGAATGCCCAGACCACAGTGTCATTGACGGTGACGGCAACGACGCCGCCCACCAGTGGAGACTTCACACTTGGGGTCGCTCCGGGTACGGTGACGTTAACTCCGGGAGCGAGCCAGCAGGTGACGCTGAGCGCGACGGCGACTGGCGACTTCAGCGGGACGATTGCCGTGCTGGTGAAGAACCTGCCGAGCGGCGTGACAGCATCTCCGACCACGATCACGGTGGTACCGAATGCTCCTGAGGCGATTACGCTGACGGCGGCGAGCGATGCTCCCGCGACGACGCCGATTCAGGTGAGCTTTGTGGGCACCTCAGGAACACTATCCCACACGGCGACGATTCAAGTGAGCGTCAGCCTGGTGGCGGATTTCAGCATCACGGCGACGCCTAATACGATGACGGTGGGGCAAGGCGTGCAGAGCGGCGAGATTGACGTCGCGGTGACAGGCAGCAACGGCTTTGCCGGCAGCGTGACATACACGGTGAGCGGGCTGCCCGCGGGCGTGACGATGACGCCCCCGACCAGTACGCTGGAGAGCGGGTGGGTCGAGCCGATTGTTTTCGAAGCCACGCAGAATGCAGCGATCGGCAATGCTACGGTGACGATTACGGGGACATCGGGCGTGCTGACGCACACCGCGACTGTGGCATTGACGGTGACCGGGCCGCCGCCAGCGGATTTCGTTGCGGTAGGGCTTTCCCCGGCGAGCGAGACGATCACGACGGGGTCGATCGGCACGGTTTCGGTGACGGCTACGGCAACCGAGGGCTACACGGGACTGGTCAGCGTGTCGGTAGAGAATCTGCCGGCGGGTGTGACGGTGCTTCCGGCTACCGCGGCGCTGACGCCGGGTGTTCCGCAGACATTCACCATAGTTGCCGCCGCGAATGCCACGCTGGGAACATCGACGCTGACATTCCTGGGCCAGGTGAATTCAGTGACTGGAAGCGCTCCATTGAGCGTGACGATTGTGAGCCCGGCAAACGCCGGGCCGGATGTGCCAACGTGGCACAACGACCTAGGGCGAACAGGATTGAATGCCAGCGAAACCGTCCTGACGCCGACCAGTGTGAACTCAACCGGCTTCGGCAAGAAGAGCAGCGAGACGACGGATGGCGCGGTGGATGCGCAGCCGCTCTACCTCTCCGGCCTGACGATCGGCGCGCAGTCGCACAACGTGCTGTATGCCGCGACCGAGAACGACACGGTATATGCGTGGGATGCGGACAGCGGCGCGCAGATATGGAGGACCTCCGCGGTGGAAGCCAACGAGACCGCGAGCGACAACCAGGGCTGCAGCGAGCTTCCTTCTCAGGTGGGAATTACGTCGACGCCGGTGATTGACCGCTACTTTGCACCGGATGGCGCGATCTACTTCGTCGCCAAGACAAAGGACAGCGGCGGCAACTATCACCAGCGGCTGCACGCGCTGGACCTGGTGACCGGGGCGGAGCTGAATGGGAGCCCGGTGGAGATTGCGGCGACCTATCCGGCGAATGGCGGGCAGACGAACACGTTCGATCCGGGCATCTTCGTCGAGAAGGCGGCGCTGCTGGTGAGCAACGGCATGGTGTACCTCTCCTGGGCGGCGCCGTGCCAGGAGACATCGTTCAACTATGACGGCTGGGTGATGGCTTACAACGAGGGAACGCTGGCACAAGAGTCGGTGCTGGACGTGACGCTGAACGGCAGCGGCGGCGGCATCTGGATGAGCGGCGCAGGGCCGGCCGCGGATGCGAACGGGAATGTGTTCCTGATCACCTCGAAGGGCACATTCGACACTACGCTGGATACAAATGGAAAGCCGCAGAACAGCGACTATGGCAACGGCTACCTGAAGATCCAATCGACAAACGGCGTGATGAGTGTGGTCGACTACTTCGAGCCGCTGAACGGCGTGCCGGGCTCGGCGAACTATCAGGACCAGGGGTCCGGCGGCGTGATGTTGATGCCGCAGTTCGTGGACGGCTCGACGACAATTCCGTCGCTCTTGATTGGCGCGGGCCAGGACGACAACATCTATCTGACGGTAGACAACGGCACGCCGTTGGGTGGGTATGGCGGCACGGGGAACAAGAACACAGCCACACTGACGGGTGCTCTGCCGAATGGCGCGACATCGTCGCCGGCGACCCTCGGCGGAAAGTTCTACTATGGCGCTTCCAGCGATGCGCTGAAGATGTTCGACATCACCACATCGCTGACGCCGACGAGCCGGTCGACCAATACCTTGGGCGCCTCGGGAGCGACGCCTGCGATCAGCGCGAATGGGGCGAGCACGGCGATCGTCTGGGCGCTGGATACGACGGCCAGCGGCGGAGCCGTGCTGTATGCCTACGACGCGACCAACCTGGCAACGGAGTTGTACAGCAGCAGCACGCAGGCGACTCGCGACGCGGTGGGAGCAACGAGCAAGCATGCGGTGCCTACAGTAGCCAACGGGCACGTGTACGTCGGGACCGAGAGCGGTGTGGATGTGTTCGGGCTACTGCCGTAGCGATCGAAAAAGAGAAGCATGCCAGGGCAGCCGGCGTTTCGGCTGCCCTGGGTCTATTGGCTTAACGGCGCTCCTGCTTCGCGGCCTTGCGGGCGCGCACTTTGAACCAGATGGGGGAGCCCGCGAAGCCGAAGGCTTCGCGGATCTGGTTTTCGAGAAAGCGCTCGTAGGAGAAGTGCAGGCGCACCTGCCGGTCGGTGAAGAGGACGAAGGTGGGCGGCGCGACAGCGGCTTGCGTCATGTAGTAGATGCGGACTTTCTTGGACGCGGGCACGGTAGCGCGCTGGAAGTCGACACGCTCGAGGAAGCGGTTCATCTGGCCGGTAGAGACGCGCTTGCGGCGCTCGGTGGCCACGAGCGTGATGGCCTCATAGAGGCGATGCAGGTTGGTGCGGTGCGCGGCGGAGAGAAAGACGATGGGCGCGTAGTCGAGGTACTTGAGCACACGGCGCACCTGCTCTTCAAAGATGTTGCGATCTGCAGGGGGCTTGTCATCTGTGCGCGCGGTGGTGACGAGATCCCATTTGTTCACGACGATGATGACCGACCGGCCGCTCTCATGCGCGTAGCCGCCGATGGTGGCGTCGGTGGAGGTGACACCGTCGGTGGCGTCGATGATGAGCAGTGCGACATCGGCGGCTTCGAGATGGCGTCGCGCCATGATGACGGAGAGCTTTTCCGCCATCAAGTGAGTTTTGCCTTTTCGGCGGATGCCCGCAGTATCGACGAAGCGGTACTGCGCGCCGTTGTGCTCGACGACTTCGTCGACGGCGTCGCGCGTGGTGCCGGCGACGGGCGAGACGATGGCGCGTGACGAATTGGTGAGCGCGTTAAGCAGCGTGGACTTGCCGACGTTGGGGCGGCCGATGATGGCGATCGAGGTCTCGCGCTGCATGTACTCGCCGTGGGTGCGGTGGTGCGATTCGATCTGCTCTGCGGCTTCAGCGGGAATTTCTTCGTCGGCCTGTTCGGGGAAGTGGAGTGTGTCGAAGACGGCTTCAAGGAGATCGCCGATCCCGGAGCCGTGCTCGGCCGAGACAGGAAAGAGCGCCTGCACGCCGAGGCGGCGGAAGTTTTCTGCCTGCGGAAGGAGCTGGTCGGTGTCGATTTTGTTGACAGCGAGGAAGACGGGTTTGCCGGAGCGGATGAGCAGGCGCGCGAGCTCGATGTCCGGCGCGGCGAGTTCGGTACGGCCGTCAACGACCATGACGACGAGCTGAGCTTCGTCGAATGCGGTGCGCGCCTGGCGGAAGATTTCGGCGGGGATGAGGTCGGCGTCGTCAGGGATGATGCCGCCAGTGTCGATGAGACGCGCGGTGCGGCCGGCCCACTCGACTTCGCCGTAGATGCGGTCGCGGGTGATGCCGGGCTCATCGCCGACGATGGAGCGCCGCGAGCCGGTGAGGCGATTGAAGAGCGTGGACTTGCCGACGTTGGGACGGCCGCAGATCGCGAAGACCGGCATGTCGGCGGCGATGGCTCGCGATTGATTGGCGAAGATGGCGCGGCCGGGTGAGGTCTGAAGATGCTGATCGATTCTTTGATCCAGATTGCGCTGGTCTCGATTCGATGCGGTGTCGAGATCGGCGGCGGAGGGTTCGATGCGGCGGGCGGCGGCCCGTGCCTTTTGCCGCTGACTGGGGGTGAGGGCTGCGCTTTTCGTGCGGCCGAGTCGAGATTCCTGCTCGACAGCTTTGCGGGAGCGCGAGCCGAGCTCGGAGGCACGCTGACGCTTGGCTTTGAGACGTGCCTGGTTAGCCTCGCGGCGGCTTTTGTTGCGGGCGGAGCGTTCGCGGGTGGCCTGCTGCTTCTGGGATTTTTTCGATGGCAAGGCGGCGGCTTCTTTCCTGACGCGCGTTGCCGTGGCTGCGCTGCGCCCTGTCTATTATAGAAAGAGCGAAAGCCCTCCCATTCCGCAGTGTCTTCTATCAGCCAATCCGTGCCGAGCCTTCCGAAGGTGTACGACTTTTTCGCGCCTGGCGGTGTGCTGGCCCGATCGAGCTTGCCGTATGAGTTTCGCCGCGGTCAACTGGAGATGGCGCAGGCGGTGGAGCGCGCCCTGACGCAGCATCATCACCTGATCGTGGAGGCGGGGACGGGCACCGGGAAGACGCTGGCCTATCTGCTGCCGGCACTGCGCACGGGACAGCGGGTGATCATCTCGACCGGCACGAAGAACCTGCAGGAGCAATTGTTCTTTAAGGATGTGCCGTTTCTGGAGTCGCTACTGGGGCCGCTGCGGGTGTGCTACATGAAGGGGCGCGCAAATTATCTGTGCCGGCACAAGCTGTATGCGCTGCGCGATCAGCCGATCCTGAATGGCCTGGAAGAGATCGACCAGTTTCACAGGATCGCGGAGTGGGAGAAGACGACGGAGACAGGCGACCGCATCGAGATCGAAGGTCTGCCGGAGATGAGTCCGCTGTGGCAGAAGCTGGATGCACGCACCGAGCACTGCCTGGGGCAGAGCTGCCCGGACTGGGAGCGCTGCTTCATCACGGAGATGCGGCGCAAGGCGCTCGAAAGCGACATCGTGATCGTGAACCACCATCTGTTCTTCGCGGACCTCGGCATCAAGCTGCAGGCACGCACGGCGCCCGATGCGGGGATTCTGCCCGAGGCGGCGGTGGTGATCTTCGACGAAGCGCATGAGCTGGAGGATGTGGCGTCGAATTATTTCGGCGTCAGCCTGAGCAATATCCGGTTTGAGGAACTGGTGCGTGATCTGGAGATGCTGCTGAGGACGAAGATCACGATTGCGACCAGCGTGCTGAGCGCAGGGCAGACGGTGCGTGAGCGGGCGCGGATGTTTTTTGGCGCTCTTCCGCAGGATTTTGACGGTCGCGCAGTCTTTTCGCAGCGTGAGGAGTTTCTGGAGAGCTTCGGCGACATCTACCTGGGCTTGATGAGTGCGCTGCATCGGCTGGAGGGCGAACTGGAGCAGGTGCGCGGTGTGGACGAGACGCCGGGACTACGCAAACGGGTCGCCGATATCCGCGAGCATTTGAAGTTCCTGATGGAAGCGGAGTCGAAGAACACCGTCTTCTGGCTGGAGCGGCGGCCGAGCGGACCATTGCGGGGCGGCGTACGCAATACGTATCTACAGGCGACACCGATCGATGTGTCGGGGCTGATGCAGGAGCTGTTGTTTGAGAGCTATTCGTCGGTGGTACTGACCTCGGCGACGCTGACGGTGGCGGGCGGCTTCGGACATATCCGCAAGCGGCTGGGCATGGAAGAGGCGAAGGAGTTGGTGGTGCCATCGCACTTCCGGTATCCGGAGCAGGCGCTGCTGTACCTGCCGCCCGAGATGCCGGACCCGCGTGAGCCGGGATTTGCCGCGGAGGCGGCGAAGCAGATACGGCGGGTGCTCGAGATCACGCGGGGGCGCGCTTTCTGCCTGTTCACCAGTTATGCGCAGATGCGCGACTTGTACGAGCGGCTGCTGATGGAGCTGGAGTTTCCGCTGCTGCTGCAGGGCACGGCTCCGAAGAAGGCGCTTTTGGAGGAGTTTCGCGCGACGCCGAATGCGGTGCTGTTCGGGACGTCGTCCTTCTGGCAAGGCGTGGACGTGCAGGGCGAGTCGCTGAGCTGCGTGATAGTGGACCGGCTGCCGTTTGCGGTGCCGAGCGATCCGGTGGTGGCGGCGCGGATGCGCGCGATTGAAGATGACGGCCGCAGCGCATTCTTCGAGTACCAGGTGCCGCAGGCGGTGATCACGCTGAAGCAGGGGTTTGGGCGGCTGATCCGCTCGCTCGAAGATCGCGGCGTGCTGATGCTGCTGGATCCGCGGCTGCAGCGGCAGCGGTACGGGCGCGTGTTTCTGGAAAGTTTGCCGCCTTACCGGCTGACGAAGGACATTGCCGAGGTGGAGCGGTTTTTCGCCTCAGGGAGCCGCTGAACGTTCACTGCTAGCATTGAATGGAGATGTCGCGGAACCTGTACATTCTCGCTGCTACGCTGCTGCTGTTTTCGCTGATCTCGTGCGCGATGCTGGGCTCCGTGAGTTCGACCCAGCCGGATCTGCCGGGCAATGGCTCGCTGTGGAAGACGACGAGTCTGTTCCTGTTTCTGGGCGCGGTAGTGGCGGCGTTTGCCGGGGTGATGACGGCGATGTTCGAGCAGGTGGAGCGGCGAAATGAGGAGCGCGAACGCCGCGAGGGCCGTCGCGGACACTAAATCATCCGCAAAACAGTAGAATGAAAGATGGGCTGAATTGCCCTTTCTGGCAGAAGGAAGACATCACATGTACGAAATAACGGTAGAGGCCGGGTTTTCTTCCGGGCACTATCTGCGCAACTATCGCGGCAAGTGCGAGAACCCGCACGGTCACAACTACAAAGTGCAGGTGACGCTGCGCGGCGAGGAGCTGGACGCGGCCGGG
>DASYBK010000072.1:0-35768 GCA_036500805.1 Acidobacteriaceae bacterium
GCACGTCTCAGTTTTAGGGTTGACCGCCCAACTGCCCATTTTGGCTAGTCTCTGCCCTTCCGCCAGATACGCCTCGCTTCGCCGGAGAGCTTCTTCGGCACGTTTGCGCTCTGTGATGTCCTCGGACAGCGCCATTAGGGATCGCGGTACCCTCTCGGTGCCCGGCACAAGAGAAACGTTGTTGCTTACCCAAATCGAACTGCCGTCCTTTCGCCGATATTTTTTCTCGATCTGAAACTGCCGTCGTTTTCCCTCCACTAACTCGGTGATGAGCGCCCGGTTGGCTTCCCGGTAGTCCTCATGGGTGATGTCCTGAAAATGAAGTGCACGCAGCTCTTCCTCCGTGTAACCCAACATTGTCTGGTAGACATGATTTGTGATCAGAAAGCGGCCGGTCATGTCAGTCAACGCAACGCCTACTGCAGAGTTCTCAAAAACGGATCTCCAACGCTCCTCGCTTTTCCGTAGGGCTTCTTCGGCCTGCTTTCTTGGCGTAACGTCGCTCACCGCCCCGACAAACTCAATGCCTCCTGATTTATCCCTCGAGGCATGAGCCAGGGCGTGGACATATTTGACGGAACCGTCCGGCATCAGCAAACGATATTCATGGTCAAAATTTTTCCCATCCTGCGTCGCACGCTCAACCGTCTGTTTCACGAGGGCCGCGTCTTCCGGATAAACACGTTGGAGAAAAAGCTCCACGGTCGGTTTCGTCGTTTGCTCGTATTGGAAGATTTGAAAGGTTTCCTCGGACCAGAAGAGTTCCCCGCTGGGAATACTCCAGCCGAAACTACCGGTGCGACTGAGTCTCTGAGCTTCAGCCAGGTAACCCTCACTCTGCCTGAGCTGCCTTTCTGCGTTTTTGCGCTCTGTAATATCTCGATAAATGAGGTAGAAGGCTTTCTGGTCGAGGCCGAGTGAAAATTTCTTTGCCATAACCGAAACGTCAAAGCGAACACCGCCTTTACGTTGTCGAGTGACCTCCAATTCAACTCTCTCCCCCGAAATCAGCAAATCCCTGTACTTGAGAGACTCAGCGTGCGACTCCTCGGGCACTATTAAATCCGGAAGCCACTGTCCAGCAACCTCTTCTGCTGTGTACCCGAAGATTCGTGTGAATTCTTTGTTGACCCGCAACACATTGAAATTCTCGTCGGTCAGGATTACCGCGTCGGGCGATAGCTCGAACAGACCATCGAGTTCCTCTTTCCGCCTGAGTAAGTCCTCATTTGCTGCCGTGAGCTCTGCAGCTCGATCCGCGATCGCAACCTCTAGAGCCTCCTTTCTCCGTCTTACCCAGATCATGAGGATTGCAAAGGCCACGAACACCAGCTCATAAAGAACGCGAGAGAGGCTGCTGGTTTCGCCCTCGAAGATGAAGCCGCGAATCAGAGACGAAAGCAAAACTGCCACAATACCGGGCTTCGTGCCGCCGTACCAAAACGTGATGGCGATTGCGGACAGTGCAAATGCAGCAAATGGATGAGGCAGATTGAAGTGGCGAAACAGAAGATCCAGCAACAGAGCGCCGGCGACCGAAGCGAAAGCCAATCCATAGCGGAGGGCGAACGACGCACCTGGCCGCGTCAACCCTTTTGTTGTGGCCGGATCAGCCATCGTTCAGCCCTTCTCTCACCCTCTGATCAGACGATGGTTTCGTACAGGTTATTACTGTAGCTCCGTTAACACCCCGCGAGTCACCCGTACTTCTAATGATTCGCCCCAATGTCCTCCAACGCGACGACAACGTCCGTCTTGCTCCTTTTAGTTTCATGGAGATACGGCATTCTCCGACTGAGCTGCTTGAATCTGGTTCCGATGCCCAGTTTTGGAAACTGGGTTAGTTGGAGCATGATTTGCGGAGTTCTTCTTCTATGCCCGCGAGCGGCGTTCGTGAGGTGCAGCGAGCCTTCCTCCGAACTTCACACCCTTCAACGTGCAGCCCTTATGGTGAATCGAGGTTCGGCGACTTTACGGTCGCGATGACAAAGTCGAGAAAGGCGCGCGTCTTCGGGGGAAGATAATGACGAGATGGATGCAGCGCATAGAGAGGAAATCGCTCATCAAGCCAGTCAGGAAAGACGACCTCCAGGCGTCCACTCTCAATCAACGATTCGATTCCAAGTTCCAGGAGCTGTGCAATACCGTAACCAGCGAGGCAAACTGCATGAATAGTCGCAACATCGCTCAGCAGCAGCTGCGCGTTCGAGCGGATCTCGATTTCCTTACGGCCCTGCCGGAAGGCCCATTCATAGGCACGCCCGGTTTCAGGGTCCCGAAAATCAATCAGGCGATGATTGCCTTTCTCAAGCTCGGATGGATGAGCTGGACGCCCCGCCTTTTTCAGATAGGCCGGCGAAGCTACAGTAACGACCCTCGTGTCGAGAAGTTTTCGGGCTACAAGTGCTGATGGGCGAGGTTCACCGAAACGGATGGCAAGATCGAACCCTTCGGCAACCAGATCGCCCAGCCGATCACGTGTAATGAGTTCAAGTTTGAGCCCTGGAAACTGTTTTAGAAATCGACTCAGTTGTGGTCCGAGGATGAGTTGTGAAATGAACGGGTCCATATTGACTCGCAGGGTTCCACGAACGGCGTCTTTAGAGGTTGCTACCGAAGCCGCTGCTTCTTCCAATCCGGCGAGCAGCGGAACGATCTGTTCATAGAGCCTGCGCCCTTCTTCGCTCAATGTCACGGTGCGGGTGGTCCGCTCAAGCACGCGTACACCGAGACGCGCCTCTAAGCGCGCGATTGCACGGCTCACTCCCGACTGTGACATGTTCAACGATTTGCCGGCTACAGCGAAGTTTCCGCTTCTTACGACGGCAGCCAGAACACCTAGTCCATCCACAGCTCGATCATCGAATCTCATAGATTGATGATAATCAGTCATGAGCTAAATGCGGAAAGTTCTGGCGCTTCGTCATCGCTGGCTGCGTCAGATGTACAGGTCGTAGCAGAACAGAGATCGCAGCACTCATCCAAAGCGCTCTCCTGCTATCGGAAGGTATGGAGGAACCAAAAATGTCAGTCTGGAATGGATGGAGGGTCGCAATGTTTTGCATGGTGGCAATAAGAGCCATTGCTGTGGGGCGGGCTCAAACGGCGGGATCGAAGCCAACCAACGCGGCTCTTACTTTCAACGGAGATGGAGCACAGCGCTCCGGTGACATACATTGGCCGGATGGCTTTCACCCGGAGCAGGCAGACCTGTTCGCTCACAACGACATTGTCGTTCACGCATCCTGTGAGACGGTCTTCGCCAACATCGTTGACGCTCACACGTGGCCGGAGTGGTACCCGAACTCCCACGATGTCAAGCTGTTGAACAGCCCCAATGGAAAGCTCCATGAGGGAACGCGGTTTTCGTGGGACACCTTCGGTGTCCACATTGAGAGCCGGGTGCATGAGTTCGTTCCGAACAGCCGCATCGGCTGGTTTGGCGATGGTACTGGAATGCATGCCTATCACACGTTCCTTCTGTTGAAGAAGGACGGAGGCTGCCACATCGTGACGGAAGAAGTTGTGAAGGGGCCCGGTGCGGTCGAATTCCGCGAGAAGCAGCCGAACGCTATGCATGAGGGACATGACCTCTGGCTGAGCACCCTCAAGCAACGCTCTGAGAATTAATCCACCGTAGTCGGTCAGTCACTCAAGATCATTTCAATCGCAGTATAAGGAGAGAAAATGTACGCAATCATGGGTATCACTGGAAGAGTTGGAGGCGCCATTGCCGAGAACCTCTTGGCGCAAGGCGAGAAAATTCGTGCGATCGTTCGGAATCCTGAAAAGGCGACGCAATGGAAAGACCGCGGAGCAGAGATTGCGGTTGCGGACGTCGACGATCCGAACGCCCTGGCATCCGCATTCAAAGGAACGGACGGCGTGTTTCTCATGATCCCGCCAAACTTTGCGCCAGCTCCCGGCTTTCCGGAAACGCGCAAGACTCTGGCCTCGTTTCATGCAGCTCTCGCAAAGGCTCTGCCGAAGAAAGCGGTATACCTTTCCTCGATTGGAGCCGAACAGACCAGTGGGTTGGGACTTATCACCAGTTTGCATCTCCTGGAGCAAACGCTCGGAGACCTGCCCATTGCCCACGCATTCCTGAGGCCAGGCTGGTTTATGGAAAATCATGCCTGGGACGTTACTACGGCAAAGTCTGAAGGAAGGATCTTCTCTAATCTTTATCCTTTGGATCGCAAGTTCTCGCTGGTGGCTACGGCTGACATTGGCACGGCCGCGGCAGATGTGCTGCGTCAGGAGTGGACGGGCACGCGGTATATCGAGGTTGCCGGCCCCGAGCAGTATTCCCCCAACGACATCGCACGAGCAATGAGCAGCGCTCTCGGACGCACCATCGAAGCGGTCGTCGTCCCGCGTGAGAAGTGAACGGAATTCTTCGTCGGCCAAGGCATGCCGAAAGGCCTGACCGAGCCTCGCGCCGACATGGTCGATGGGTTCAACTCGGGCTGGATTCATTTCGGTGTGCCCGGTACTGAGCACGTCACTGGCACAACCAGCCTGGCGTCGGTGATAGCAAAGCTCGTGGCAAACGGGAGCCAGGAGACATAAGCGTCCGAAGACCTGACATCCCAGTGTCGAGTCGGCGTTGATCTTCCGAAGGGTTTTGACGGAAAGCTCTCGCTCTTTGTTGGTCACCAACGCCAAGAGCACATCGATTCGAGCTCGCGCAGCGCTTCGAGGGCGAATCGATGCGCTCGCGTCGAAGAGCGGCCAAGATCGTCGGACGAATCAATCAGAGTGCCGTCGAGATCGAAAAGAAGCGTCTGCCGCTTCAGGCGGCCTGTTGCCCGGAGCGGGCGAACAATCGCTTGACGAATTGGTTTTCGAATAATCCATTGGGATCGAGCTCCCTGCGCAGTCGATCGAAATCACGCCACGCGGGGCGTTCCGAAAGCTTGTAGATTTCCGGAGAAAAATGCTTGCCCATGTGCGGTGCTCCGCCGAGGCGAGCCAAGCGCTCTTGCACCTCATGCATCCAATCCAGGGAACCGCTAACGAATTTTCCATCTGCCGCCAAATACACCAAAAAGCCGATCCAGCACACGGGTTGGCCATACGCCGGCGACAGCCAAGCGCCGGAGGCTCCGCAGCACCGCAAAATGAAAGGATAATGCAACACGCTGGGATGCTCCCGTTGCCATTGTCTGAGGATGCCGAAAGCTTCGACCGCTTGGTCGAAAGGAACGGACACCTCGCAATTGATTTGGGGAGCGGGAATCCCCTTGCACAACAGCTGGTAGACGTTGCCGATCAAATCGTTGCCGTTTTTGAAACGGCGCACCGTTTCGATGTGCCGTCCGTCCAAGGCTTCGTTTTTCGTGTCGGCACCCATCTTGAGCATCGTGGCCTCGACGGTGGGGTCCAAGAGCGCCGACGGCCCGGCGCCCGAGCCCAAATCCAAGGGAAGGCATCCCGCGGCTCGATAAGCCTGGGCCTCGAATTCCGAGGCGGGGTCCACCAGCCAGACATGGGCCTCTCCGGTCCAAGCGAACCACCAGGTTTTCACAAACATATGCTCCCGGTTCAGGCGCTCGTGGTTACCAATCAGCCATTCCTGATCGACGGTGAGCTTACGGCACTTCATGATGACATTCGGCACGGTTCGAAAGCTCACCTCCAGGACGATCCCTAGGCATCCCATGGAGAGCATGAATGCTCCGAAGCGCGGATCGTCGCGCTCGACGAGCTGGATTTGGCCGTCCGCCAGCATCACTTTCATCGAAAGCGCTGCATCGCCCAAGCTCGATTGGCGGAGTCCCTGACCGTGGGTGCCCGTCCCCAATGCCCCAGCGAGAGTTTGAATGCCGATGACGCCGGGGCAAGCCGGCAGCATGCGATCCATTTCGAGCAAATCCGCGTAAAGCTGGTCCACCGCCGTGGCCGCCTTGTAGGTCACGAAGCCCTCACCGACGGCGACTTGGCCGGTCCAAGATCGCAAATCGATCAAGGCCGCGGGGCCGCCTTCGCCATGCACCGAGTGCACGGGCTCGAACGATAGTGTCGAGCCCACGACGCGCACCGTTTCGTAGCCTCCAAGCACGATAGAGCGAAGCTCCTGCTCGTTGGTCGGCTGAAAAACTTTGTTTAATGGAGCCAAGGGATTGGTCTTCGACCAATTGAACAAAAAACCATCGTCGTCGATGCTTTCGAGTGCGTGAAAGGCTTCAAATCGGTAATCGGGGCCGGGGCGGCGCATTCGCGGTTTCCCTTCTCTCAGAACTTTTCCAACTGGTTGCGGGTTTCGATCATGCTGAACCGCTGCACGGTTGAGAGAGCTTGTGAGACCGGATGCGTAGCGACAACCAGACGCGCGATGCGAAGATGTGTGTCGCAGCACACAACGTTGTGGTGAATTAGCGAATCGATTGGTAGGACAGCAGATTTCGGCATCGGTCGCTCTCTCTTCACCAATGTGTTCCGTTGAGCGTCCGCGCGTGTCAAGCTATCGTCTCAATGCTGTCACCGGATTGTTATCTGAACTATCTCCATCCAGAGCAGGAAAGGGAAGGCTCAGCCTGGGCGAGGAAAGAAACAGCGCTGCCTGTATACGAGGATCGGACGCTTCCGATGACGATCTTAGTCAGCGATTGCTGGAACCTTGCACAAAGCTATCGAGATATCACTGTTCATCACGACGAGAACATCCGCTTCAGGGTGACAGTCGGCCGGGGCGGCGATCGAAACGCTGCGTCAATCGACATCAGCAGTGGTTCTGGGTAAGTTCATGTCGGTAGAGGGGATTGCGCGTGTAACGCTCCGACAAGCCAGTGAGCAGGCTGCAGGCTTGGGGTTGGTCCTTGTCGCGGAGCGCTGATACGGCAAGTAATAGTTGAGCGAACGGAGCTAGCAGATCTCCATGCGCGGCGGTCAGCTCTAGGTCGTGAACCCCCTGCGCCTTGTCGGTTTCGACTCCGCCGGCGGAGAGGAGCCAACGTATTGGGGCCGGCTTGATTCCCGACAAATAGTTTTCGACGCCTACTGCGAGATAAGCGTCGTAGTCATTCGGTTTCCGCTTGAGCAGCACTTCCGCGAACTGCCTTCCTTGCCTAGTGTAGCGGAGAGCGGCGAGATCACGCTTCTCGACGAGCGCAGCGTAGTCTGAGCGAAGGCCAAAAGATAATATCTTCGTGAATTCGGCGTTGGTGTCCTGGCTGTTGCGCTGCAGCGCTTTGTCGGCAAGAGCGTCAGCCCTGTCGAGGGCAGCCATGAACTGCCGTTTGGTTTGTGGATCGGGACTCAGCTTGCGGCGGTCATCGAATCGGTTGTCGTCGGTGAAGAGCTGAGACTCGAGAACGCCGAGCCGGTCGAATTCCGTGAAGAGCAGCGCGGCGGCGTGGCAGACGGGTCCCATGGGGTCGTCGGGATACGCGGCTTCCCATACATCGAACTGATGATGCGCGGCGGAGAAATCGAGGTTGTACATGTCATTGAAACCTTGCTCTATTGGCGTGCCGGGATGGGCGGAGACGTTCGTTGCGCGGAGCGTTGGCATGAGGAAGATGACCGCGACGAAAGAGAGCAGACCTTGCCTTGTTTTTGTTGCCGTGATTTGCATCATTCTGTTCATTGGACGCAGAAGTGGTATAGAAGAACATATTTTTTCCATGCGACTATCGACAGGCTTTAGCCGTCATGTATCTATCTAGAGCACAGATTACTGCTTTAGCGGCGAAACGATGTCACGCCGGGGTCAGAGATTTGTCATTTCTCCATCGCCAAAACGAGCGCAGCGTCTCCGATAGAGAGCTAACGTTACTCGTCCACATGGATGGCTTTCGCTTTGTTCGAGAAGAATCCTATCGCGTGACACTGCCGGCGCGAGGCATAGGGTGAGAGTTGCGTTGCAGGCACCCTCCTCGACGACTTCGGGATCAACCTAAGTCGGGCAACGCGAGTGTGTCATCGGCAGAGCGACAGAACAGCAAGGCGATGCGATGAGCCGTGCATGCGCTGCGCCGAAGCGCTGCCGCGTGTGCGCATCTGAGATATTCGAACCGTAACTATGGAAGTGTGTCTCTAGATTTTACGTCTGACTAAGCTATATTTATGCGGCAAACTCCGCTCTCCGCAGCTTTGGGGCAAGCAGCATAACAAGTGCCAGCGCGAGAAGGTAGACGCCGGATGCCAGCACGAAGAGGCTGCTGTAGCTGTGCGTTCGTTGCAACAGATGTCCTGCG
Source organism: Acidobacteriaceae bacterium (assembly GCA_036500805.1). Taxonomy (GTDB): domain Bacteria; phylum Acidobacteriota; class Terriglobia; order Terriglobales; family Acidobacteriaceae; genus KBS-83. Next base: position 8,202 of record DASYBK010000072.1, read on the forward strand.
TAAAACGCGATCAGAAAGCCACCCACCGAGCCGGCCATGCTTCCGATGCCGGTAACTGAGCCGACGGCAGTGCGAGGAAACATATCGGAGACAGTGGTGAAGAGATTGGCCGACCATCCTTGATGCGCTCCGGCTGCGACGCCGAGCAGGCCGATAGCAGCCCATTCGGATTGCAGATGTCCGATGCTGAAGACAGGAACAACGAGACATGCGCAGAAACCCATCGCCGCGAGGCGCGCAGCTTCAGCCGACAATCCAAGCTTGCGAAAGGGCGCGGGGAGCCAGCCTCCGGCGATGCTACCTACGGCGGACATATTGTAGATAAGGATGAGCGGCAGGCCCAGGTGCGAAAGGTTGAGATGATATCGCGCACTGAAATAGGAGGGCAGCCAGAATAGGTAGAACCACCAGATAGGATCCGTGAGAAATTTCGCGACCGAGAAAGCCCAGGTTTGACGATAGCCGAGCAACCGGATCCACGGTGTGGATGGCCCCATTTGCGTTGCCGCTTCTTTGTAGATGTAGCGCAGCTCGGCGCCGGTGAGGGTGGGATGATCGGTGGGCTTGCGATAATTCTTCCACCACCAGAGAATCCAGAGCGCGCTGAAGATGCCGGTGGTGAGAAACGCGGCGCGCCATCCGAAGCGGATCGTTACCCAGGGCACGATGAGGGGTGCGAGAATGGCTCCGACATTTGCGCCGGAGTTGAAGATGCCCGTCGCCAGCGAACGCTCGCTTTGCGGAAACCATTCGGCGATCGTCTTGATGGCTGCGGGAAAGTTGCCGGATTCGCCGATACCGAGAAAGAATCGCGCAAAGCCAAACTCAAGGGCACTGTTTGCCAGCGCATGCCCCATAGCGGAGAGGCTCCAGACACCCATGATCAGGATGTAGCCAATGCGCGTGCCGATCTTGTCCACCAGGCGGCCGGCGGCGAGCAGACCGATGGCGTAGGCGGCCTGGAATGCGTCGACGATGTAGCCGTAATTGATTTCTGTAAGGCCGATGGTGTGCTGGAGCGTGGGCTTGAGCAACGCAATGACTTGGCGGTCCATGTAATTGATGGAGGTCGCGAAGAACAGCATGGCGCAGATAGTCCAGCGCACATGTCCAAGAGATGTGCTGCTGCGTTCTTCCTGTTCGGGCTCGGCTGGGACTGAGTTCATCTTTGTCCTGCTTGAGCGATCCAACTGGTTCGGGCGTACCGGCGGTATCACCAAATGGATTGAAAGCTCGATCCATAGTAAAGCGTCCCGTGACGGAACGGATTCGCAATCCCGCATAGCGGGACGGAGCAGCACAAATGTGCAGACAAGGTGCGCTACTTCTGATACATAGAAATCGCGGAGTCCCGACGATTCGATGCTCAGACTGTTCTGCCGCCCCAGCGCAATGATCTCTCACTTCCATCTCCGCGTGGTGCAAATCGCAAAAGTTTTCAGACATTCCGCATTGCCGGGATTATGTGTGATCTGCCTGGCGTTTGGTTCTACAGCACTGCCACAACAACTTTCGTGGTCCGAGCGCGCGGCAAACTCGACGATACAAAACTGGCCCGCTGGACGCTTCGTTCCTCCCAACGCAAAGTGGGCGTGGAATTACGAACTCGGCATCCTGCTGAACGGGATGGACGCCGGCTGGTACAACACTGCGGATGGAGCATACTACCAGTACGCAAAGCAGGCAATCGACCAACTGGTTCAGCCTGACGGTTCCATCCCTACTTACGATCCCGCCGCGAATTCTCTCGACAATATCGCGTTAGGCCGTCACCTACTCCTCCTCTATCGAGTCACTCAAGACGCGAAGTACTACAAAGCAGCTACGCTCCTTCGCAAACAACTCGCGAGGCAACCGCGTAACGCGTCAGGCGGCTTCTGGCACAAGCAGATCTATCCAAATCAAATGTGGTTGGACGGGCTCTACATGGCGGAGCCCTTTTATGCAGAATATGCATCGGTCTTTCATGAGCCGGAGGATTTCGCCGACATTACCAAACAATTTTCGCTGATGGAGCATGCGCGTTCGCAGCAGACCGGCCTTCTCTATCACGGGTGGGACGAGTCGAGGAAACAGGCTTGGGCGGATAAAGTCACCGGGACCTCCGACATATTCTGGGCGCGCGGCATGGGCTGGTACATGATGGCGCTGGTCGATACACTGCCTTATTTTCCGAAAAGTGATCCGAATCGCGCGACGCTGCTTGCGATCCTGAATCGCACTGTCGCTGCTGTTGTCCGCTATCAGGACAAACAGACGGGTCTCTGGTATCAGGTCCTCGACAGGCCGGGAGCACAGGGCAACTACTTTGAGTCATCCGCTGCCTGCATGTTCACGTATGCGCTTCAGAAAGGCGTTCGGCTAGGATATCTCCCGGAGCATTATTCGCAGAACGCGGCACAAGCGTGGCAGGGAATTTTGAGCCACTTCGTCCAGACCAACGCGAGCGGATCTGTAACTATCACCGGTACAGCGAAAGCTATCGGTCTTGGAGGCTCTCCCTACCACGACGGCACATATGCCTATTATGTTGGGTCTCCAGTCGTGAGCAACGATCCAAAGGGTGTAGGCGCCTTTCTGCTGGCGAGCACGGAGATGCAGTTGGCGCCGGCCGCACGCGTCGCCGAGGGCGAAACGGCAATGGTCGATGCGTGGTTCAATAGTCAGCAGAGGCAGAACGCCGCGGGACAAGAAGAATACTTCCATTACAAATGGAACGACTACAGTAATACTGGCTTCTCTCTTTTTGGGTATATCTTCGCGAGCCATGGCGCGACGCTCGACACGCTGTATCAGGCTCCAACGCTGGATCGGCTCAAGAATGTGCAGTTCTACATCATCGTCTCGCCGGATAACGTGGCGAGGAATCCGCGTCCCCATTACGTGCAGCCGTATGACGCGGACCAAGTCGTGGAATGGGTGAAGCAGGGCGGTGTTCTTGTCCTGATGGGGAATGACCCGCCTAATGCGGACATTGCACATCTCAATCTCATAGCGGATCGCTTCGGCATCCATTTTGAGGATGTGCTTAGGCACCACATCATTGGTGATCAGTTTGCGCCGGGCTACATCCCGGTACGCCGAGGCGGACCCATCTTTCATCATCCGCATAGGCTTTACATGAAAGATACCTGCGCAATTTCGTTAAAAGATCCTGCTAATGCTCTCTTAGAAGGGGAGACTGGCATCGTGATGGCAACGGCGAGGTATGGAAAGGGCACAGTATTTGCTGTCGTCGACCCCTGGTTGTACAACGAATATACCGACCATCGCAAAGTTCAGCCACAGCAAGACAACTATGCCGCCGGAAAAGAGTTTGTAACCTGGCTGTTGAAGCAGAGCCGGCGCAGCGAGCGCACCATATCTCGACCGCAGATGATTACATCCCATGACGAACGGGCACATTGAGGAATCCATATGAAAACCTGCCTGATGGCCGATCCAGTACGCTACCCGGCTATGACCACTACGCAGATTCGGGAGACGTTCTTGATAGATGCTCTCTATGTGCCTGGGACGCTTGGTCAAGCGTATATCGATCTGGATCGGGCAGTCGTGGGCATGGCCGCACCGCTGGCTACTCCAATCGTGCTTGTCACGGATGAGGCGTTGCGCGCGAATTATTTTTTGGAGCGCCGCGAATTAGGCGCGCTGAATATTGGCGGCAGGGGCGTCATTCACGTGGATGGCAAAAGATATATCCTGAACAATCTAGATTGCCTCTACATAGGACGCGGAGCTAAAGAGATTGTATTCGAATCCACTGAGGCCGATGCAGCGGCAATATTCTATCTTCTCAGTTATCTGGCGCACTCCAGTTATCCAACCACTCTGATTAGCAAAGATCAGGCCAGCCCGGTCGAGCTAGGCAGCGCCGAAGCCTGCAATCGCAGGACGATATACAAGTACATCTATCTTGATGGCGCGCAGAGCTGCCAGTTAGTAATGGGGGTCACGCATCTTCATCCGGGAAGCGCCTGGAATACCATGCCTGCTCACACGCACATGCGCCGCTCTGAAATTTATATGTATTTCAACCTCTCTGAAGAAGCCCGCATCTTTCATCTGATGGGTCCGCCCAACGAAACACGACACATTGTCATGAAGAATCGTGAAGTCGTTGTCTCGCCTGGCTGGTCGATTCATGCGGGCGTCGGCACGCAGGCTTATAGTTTTTGCTGGGGCATGGGTGGAGAGAATCAGGACTATGGAGATATGGATCCAGCGCCACTCGACAGCCTTCGTTGAGGAGCTCTGACCGATTTCAGGAGGAGTGATGAGACTGACTTTCACCCTTGCAATAGCTGCCCTCGCCATTTCGTGTTATGCCCAGGCACAGAGCAAAGCCGAAATCTTCTCGGGACAGGACGTCGCATCGCAACTGACAGCACTTGTCCAAGCGGCGAAAGCCTCTGACAGCAGCGGAGCGACGCTCGGCGACTACAGATCTCACGCAATCAAACTCTCTGTGCGAACTTCAAGCGGTGGCGCCGAGATACACGCGCACTATGACGACATATTTTTTGTTACGGATGGAAAAGCAGATCTAATTACAGGCGGTAGTGTGATAAATGCGAAGACAGACAGCGATGGCGAAACCAAAGGAAGCCGCATTGAGAATGGCAAGTCGAAGATCATCGCCAAAGGTGACGTGGTTCACATTCCGGCAGGCGTGCCGCACCAGTTGATCCTTGTTCCCGGCAGCATATATAGCTCAATCGTCGTTAAGGTCCGGGAACCATCTGAACCGCCACAAATCGATTAGCGGCTTCGCAGAATCGGCCCTCAATCGTGGCCTTTCTGTGATCAGCGTGCCATCCATCCGCCATCGACTACGAGCACCTCGCCATTGATATAGCTGCTCGCGGGCGAAGCCAGAAATACCGCCGCCCCGGCAATATCTTCCGGCTCGCCCCAGCGTGAGGCAGGAATCCTTTCAAGGATCTGGCGGTTTCGAAGTTCGTCCGCCTGCAGTGCCGATGTATTTTCGGTACGAAAGTATCCAGGAGCAATTGCGTTTACCTGCACGTTGCGATCCGCCCATTCATTCGCCAGCGCCTTGGTGAGTTGCGCCACGCCACCCTTCGATGCCGCATAAGCAGGCACGCGAATACCTCCCTGAAATGACAGCAGGGACGCAATGTTGATGATCTTTCCCTGCCGCCGTTCCAGCATCGTGCGGCCGGCAAGCTGGCACAGACGAAAGACGCTGCTCAAGTTCACCTGCATGACATTCATCCATGCCTGCGTGTCATAGCTCTCTGCCGACTCTCGATAGATCGTGCCAGCATTGTTCACCAGGATCTCCGGTGAACCCATTGTTGCCGCAACCGCTCCATAAAGAGCGTCTGCGCCACCGGACGCGCCAAGGTTGACGGCAAAACTTTGTGAGTCGCTTCCCATCGAGCGGATTTTCTTACTCGTTTCATCAGCAGAGCGGCGGTTGCCATGGCACGCGACAGACGCTCCAGCCTCAGCGAGTGCCAGCGCGATCGCACGTCCAAGGCCGCTCGCCGACCCAGTGACTAGTGCGAGTTTTCCGTCTAGACGAAACTGATCGAGGATACCCATTCTGTTGAATAAGTCGGCCGAGTCTTTCACTTGGATAACTTGGCCGAGTCTTTTCCTGCGCACTACTTGCGGTACGGCGTACTGCATTGCGAACCAATATTGCAAGACGCATTCTTCTTGTTTCAGATAGCGATAATCAACTCTGTCATACAGAATATACAGCTCCTACGTCCCCGCTATGCGGGACATAAGAACTGATCTATTGACTCCGTGCCTCGCGAATCGCTTCCAGATAAGCCCGCGCCGTATTCGTGATCATTTCCGGTTTCCCTGCTGCAATCGCAGCGCTGTTCACGAGGTCTGTACCCACGCCCAAAGCTCGCGCGCCAGCCTTCAGGAAATCCGCTGCTGTTTGCAGCGTGACGCCACCCGTCGGGATCAGCTTCAGTTCCGGATAAGGTGCGAGCAGCGATTTCAAGTAGCTCGCGCCACCCATCGCCGAGCACGGGAATACCTTCACATAATCGGCGCCTGCTCGCCATGCGGTAATGACTTCCGTTGGCGTTAGCGCGCCAGGGATCGATATCTTGCCCAGAGCCTTCGTCCTCGCAATCACATCCGGGTGCAAGCTGGGACTGACGACAAACTCTGCTCCCGCATCGATGGTTCCTTCTGCCTGTGCCGCGTCGGTTACGGTACCTGAACCAAGCAGAAGCTTGTCCCCATGCCGCTGCTTCAGCTCGCGCAAGAGAGTCAATGCATTGGGCACCGTCATTGTTACTTCAACCACGGTCACACCGCCGGCCATCATGGCGTCCACCAGAGCATGTCCTGCTTCTGTCGAGCCGGCACGCAGTACTGGAATGAGGCCTACCTGCTCCAGTTTTTTCTTCGTCTCTTCTCGCATGTCTTCTCGCAACTCAGCGTTCAATCCTTGCGGAGCTCCCTTTCATCACGCGCTCTACCTCTGCGCGCGTCACCATGCTGGTATCCCCGGGCGTGGTCATAGCGAGCGCACCGTGAGCCACTCCGCAGCGCACAGCCCACTCGGGTGGCCTGCCGGTGATGATTCCGTAGATCAGGCCGGATGCAAACGAGTCGCCACCGCCAACGCGGTCCAGAATGTCAACCTCGCGCTGGGCAACGTACACAATCTCACTCTCAAAGAGCGCAATCGCTCCCCATGCGTTCCTGCTTGCCGTATGCGCTGTGCGCAAAGTCGCAGCGATAACTTTCAGATTGGGGTAGGCAGCGGCGACTTCGCGTAGCATACGTTCGTAGCTGTCGACCGGCAGTTCCGCGAAGTCTTGTGATACGCCTTCGAGCCTGATGCCCAGCATGGCTGAAAAGTCTTCTTCATTTCCGAGAAGCAGATCGACCTTTCTCACCAGTTCGCGATTGACTTCCTGCGCGCGAACCTTGCCTCCTATACTTTTCCAGAGTGATTCGCGGTAGTTCAAGTCATAGGAGACAGGTGTCCCATGTTTGCGCGCGGCGTCCATTGCTTCCGCAGCAACAAGCACAGTCGAGTCAGAGAGCGCCGCAAATATCCCGCCGGTGTGGAACCAGCGTGATCCGTTTTGCGTCCCAAAGATTCCTTCCCAGCCGAAATCGCCTAGGTTGGATTGCGATATCGCGGTATGCCCACGGTCTGAGCAGCCGGCGGCAGCTCGCACCCCAAAGCCTCGCTCGGTAAAGTTCAGGCCGTTACGTACCATGCGTCCGACGCCATCATACGGAAGCCAGCGAATCAGCGAAGGGTCGACTCCACCCTGCAGAATAAGATCTTCCACCAGGCGCCCAATCGGATTATCTGCGAGCGCCGTGACGATTCCTGTGCGCAATCCGAAACAGCGGCGCAGCCCGCGAGTAACATTGTATTCACCGCCGCCTTCCCAAACATTGAACTGCCGCGTGGTGTGAATTCGGCTCTCGCCTGGATCGATCCGCAGCATCACTTCGCCGAGACTCAGGCTGTCCCAACGGCATCTTTCGGACTTCACAACGATCGAACCCATGCAACTTCCTCAGTGGCGCTCTTGTTCGTTCCTGTCTGACAACTCGCCTGAAGGCATCTTGATCTACCGTACCGCACGGCGGTATAGCTGTTCCATGTCGGGCAGTTAGTCGCTTATTCTGCTCATCTGCCTTCTCACTGTAAGCTTCGCATGATGCAGCGCACGGTGAAACGGCCGAAGAAACCGCCCTACAAGGTGAATTGCAATCGAGTGCAAGTCTGAGCCGGTGCAGGATACGGATTACGTCCGGATCAATAAATCGCGCGGCTCCGTCTAATAGAGCCACGCGGGTAAACCTACACGATGCAATGCGCTATGGGTGCGTCGTCTCTGCATAAAAGCGATTCATGTCGTCGCGGAATTCCTTCAATGCTTCGACGTTTAGATAGATCATGTGGCCCGCCGGGTAGTAGCCGAACTCCACATTGCTGCGCAGCGCCGGCTCCAGGTACATGTGATCCAGATCGTATTCGGTAGAAAAGAACGGCGTTGCCAGATCGAAGTATCCGTTCGCGGAAAAGACCTTCAGCTTCGGGTTCTTGCGCATCGCATCTGCCAGGTCTCCCGCCACATAGGGCAACTGCATCTCGCGGCCTCGGCCAGGCCCCTTGTGCTTCCAGTCCCACGACTGGTTCACCTTCGGTCCGGAGACATAATATGTATCTGCCGTGGTGTCATTCAGATCATGCGCCAGATAATCGTGAAACGCAGCCACAAACGCGCCGGAAATCCCCGTGTCGGAAGGATCGTATCCAGGCGTCTCGCCTGCGGCATCCACATCGGTTCCGTCAAAGCGCGCATCGTAGCGGCCCATGATCTCCCGTTCGCCGCGCAGCAGCTCCTTGCGGAAGCGAGACGGATCGATGCGCAGGTTCGTCTGTTTCAGGTACTCGACGCTCAGCCCCGTATACGTGCTCAACTTCTGCGCAACGGCGTCTTTCTCCGCCTCCGGCAACGCACCGCCCTGCGCCAATGCTTCTGCGTACGGCCCCCGCGCATATCGCCGCACCTCTTCCAGGAATGCCTTCAGGTCTGCGGGCTTTTGCGCCAGCTTGTTATGGAACCACGCAATAGCCGCGTACGACGGCAGATACACAATCGGCTCCGTGTCATAGCCGGGCACGCGCACGCCATAATTCAAAATCGACGAGATCAGCACCACGCCATTCAGCTCAATCCCCTTCTCCTGCAGCGCATCGGACAGCGCGGCAGACCGTGTCGTGCCGTAGCTCTCGCCCATCAGGTACTTCGGCGAGTTCCAGCGCTTGTTCACCGTGATGTAGCGCTCGATGAATCGCTCGAATGCCTTTATATCCTGGTCCGTGCCGGCAAAATCCTTCTCCGTCGCCTTGCCCACCGGCTTCGAAAAGCCCGTCCCCACTGCGTCGATGAACACCAGGTCGGTCTTTCCCAGCAGGCTGTATTCATTCGGCACCAGCTTGTATGGCGGCGCGCCGGTCGCATCCGGACTCGCCGTCACCACGCGCATCGGCCCCACTGAGCCCATGTGCAGCCAGATCGTCGCTGCACCCGGACCACCGTTGTACAGAAACGTGATTGGCCGCGTCCCCTCGTCGCCAACACCGTCCTTCGTGTACCCCACATAAAAGACGCTGCCGTATGGCTTGTCATCGTCGTCGTCAATCACCAGATTGCCCGCCGTCGCCGTGTAGGGCACCGGCGTGCCTGCCGCCTTCCACTCGTGGTGCGTTATGACCGCCGACTCCGGCGGCACTGGCACTTGCTTTTCATCCTTATGTTCGGCCTTCGCATCGTCCTTTTTCTCGTCCTGCGCGTGCAGGGCGATGTGACCCAGCGCAATGGTGAAAGACAGGCAGACTGCAGCAAGCGAGCGGGAAAATGCGGCCAATCAGGACCTCCGGAAAGATCGTCAGAATCAGTGTCAGAAGAATAACCCAGTATCGCCTCCGCGCAACGGCCGCTTGCGTCTATCGCGCGCTGCCGATACCGTTCGGTACAGAGCAGTAGAGGAGCCGCACGCGCCATGAAGACCCTGCAAGGTCCTTCCATTCACCTCGCGCAGTTCGCAAGCGACAGCCCGCCCTTCGACACGCTCGCCTCGATTGCAAAATGGGCCGCCGCGCTCGGCTTTCGTGGCCTCCAGATCCCCGCGTGGGACGCGCGCCTCATCGACCTCGCCCGTGCCGCCGAAAGCCAAACGTATTGCGACGAAATCACGGGCACGCTCGCCGACTTCGGCCTGGTCGTCTCCGAGCTCTCTACGCACGTGCTCGGGCAGCTCGTCGCCGCCCATCCCGCCTATGACGATCTGCTCGATGCCTTTGCTCCGCCTTCGCTCCGCGGCAACCCCGCCGAACGCACGGCATGGGCCTGCACGCAACTCCAGCTCGCCGCACACGCCTCGCGCCGTATGGGCCTCGCGGCAGTCGGCACCTTCTCCGGTGCGCTGGCCTGGCCCTATCTCTACCCATGGCCGCAACGCCCCGCCGGTCTGATCGACACCGCCTTCGCCGAGCTCGCCCGCCGTTGGCAACCTATCCTCGATGTCTACGAAGACCAGGGCATCGATCTCTGCTTCGAGCTGCATCCCGGCGAAGACCTTCACGATGGCATCACCTTCGAGATGCTTCTCGCCCGCGTCCACAACCATCCGCGCTGCCACATCCTCTACGACCCCAGCCACTTCGTTCTCCAGCAGCTTGACTACCTCGCCTTCCTCGACATCTATCATCCGCGCATCCACATGTTTCATGTAAAGGACGCGGAGTTCCGCCCCACCGCCCGCCAGGGCGTCTACGGCGGCTACCAATCGTGGATCGATCGCGCCGGCCGCTTCCGTTCCCTCGGCGATGGCCAGGTTGATTTCCGCACCATCTTCTCCAAGCTCGCCCAATACGATTTCCCCGGCTGGGCTGTCCTTGAATGGGAGTGCTGCCTCAAGAACGCGGAAGACGGCGCGCGCGAAGGCGCTCCCTTCATCCGCGATCACATCATCCGCGTCACCGAAAAAGCCTTCGACGACTTCGCCGCCACCGATAGCAGTCAGCAGACGCTCAACCGCATCCTCGGCATTCGCTGAGAGTTCGCCGCATCCTAACCTGAAAACCCGACAGGAGAGAGGCATGGCGAACGAATCTGAGACAAATAACAACGAACCGCAGGTGCTGCTCATCGCACAATTGCGCGCATACCTGGTCAGCGGCGAATCCTTTGACCTGCTGCCCATCAAGCATGAGCAGGATGTCAAAAGCGAAGTCGAATCGCTGATGGAAAACTGGGCTGAATCCGGCTTTCTCGTCCACGGCCGCTTCATCTATCCCTGGCACCAGGTCCGGCACATCGAAGTGACGCAGGTAGAAGAGATGCCGTTCGAGCTGGCGCACCAGCGCTACCGCGAGTTCTATAGCGCCGAGCGCGCGCGTAGCCAGGAGGACTTCTGGCGCACTCGCCGCAAAACTGAGAAGGAGTCAGAGAAGCAGGAGGCAGCGAGTCCGCCCCACTGAAACGCTGGCATGGCTAAAGAAAAAGCCGGCGTGAAGATCACTTCACGCCAGCCGGTCCCCTGCCTCGCGCGTGCCGCTACATCTGCCCTGCCGCGCTCGCGCTCAGCCATTGCTTCAGGTTCGCGCCCTGTTCCGCGCGCAGGTCTACGCAGTCGTTAATGGAGTTCTGTGAGCGCGTCAGCGCCGAGGCCGAGGCCGCAACCTGGTGCGTGCTGAAGAATTGCTTGAACTGCTCGCGCTGCTCCGTCGTGCAGAACGCGCCCGTCGAGCCCACCAGCGCGCCGCCCGCCCAGGTAGTGAACTGCGCCTTCACCCTGGGCCAGTTCTGTTCGATGTACTGCCACGCATTGTCCTGCGTATCCGGGCTCTGCAGCGCAATCGCAAACAGACGAACCGCATCCTGGTTGCGCACCTTGCCGGAGGCCGCATACTCCAGCGCGCGCCGCGTCAACTCCGGATCCTTGAACCGCGCCAGCTCGTACAGCGTGTGGCTGGCAAGCGTCGGGTCCTTCGAAGTCTCCGCCGTCTTCTGCATCAGATCGAAGAACGCTGCATCGCCGTTGACCGCCGCTACACCCAGCGCCTGCCGCCCCAGCGTCGCATTCACCTTGCCCGGCTCCGTCAGGTAAGCCACCGCAAGTGGCCGGCTTTCGGCAATGACTTTTGGATCCTGCCCCACTCCGCCCACCAGCCCGAACAGCTCCGCGCGCAGCTCCTGCTGCTCCGGCGTTTCGCTGTCCTTCGGCTCGCCCAGGCTCGCCAGCCGCGGCCCGTAAGTCGAAACCACCCACGCGGAAAGCTGCTTGCGCTCTGCTTCGGTTGCGGCCACGCGGGTCCAAAGCGTTTCGATTCCGCCAATCACGCTCTCCGTCACCGCCGCGCTGTCGTCGTTCTTCAGGCTCGCCGCCAGTGACAGAAAATCGCCAGCCTTGCTCTTTCCCGCACGCATCAGCGCCAGCTCATCCCCCACCACGTTGATGCGTTCCACCGGCGTGAGCGTCGTCACGCGCGACAGCAGCGCTGCGTAATCTTCAGGGGTGTACGACGAGCGGTAGTAGCCCGCACCGCCGCCATCTGCATAGAAGATCGGCGCGTTCGGCACCTTCAGCGTGCCTTCTTTGCTCGCCAGCAACTCGCAATCGCGCTTCGTACCCTCCGTCTTAAAGCACACCGGCACCGTCCATACCTGGCTGCTCGCGCTCTCCGGCGCATTCTTCGGATTCAGAAAGAACCGGCTCTGCATCACCGGCACCTCCCCGTTCCCCACCTTGCCGAAAGTCAGCAGCGGCACGCCCGGCTCGGCGATAAAGCTCGCCATGATCTTGTCCACCGGCTTGTGGCTGGTCGCCGTCTGCGCGTTCCAGAAGTCCTCCGCCGTCGCATTCGCGTAGATATGCGCCTTCAGGTAGTTGTGCACGCCCTGACGGAATGTTTCCTCGCCCAGATAGCTCTCCACCATGTGCAGGATCGATGCGCCCTTCTCGTAGGTAATGCCGTCGAACATCTCGTTGATCTCGTCCGGCGTATTCGCCTCCGCACGGATCGTGCGCGTCACTCGCTGCGCATCCAGATTCATCGCGCCGTTCAGCTCGCCGGCCACCTGCTCGTCCATGTGCCACTCCGGCTTCCACGCCTCCAGCGGCTTGTTCGACATCCACGTGGCAAAGCCCTCGTTCAGCCAGATGTTGTTCCACCAGTTCATCGTCACCATGTCGCCGAACCACTGGTGCGCCATCTCGTGCGCCACCACGGAAGCCACTTCCGCCTTCGCCTCCACCGGCGCATTCTTCTCATCCACCAGCATGTCCGACTCGCGATACGTGATCGCGCCAAAGTTCTCCATCGCCCCCGCTTCAAAGTCCGGAATGCCGATCATGTCCAGCTTGGGCATCGGATACTTGATACCAAAATAGTTGTCGTAGTAGTGCAGGATGTACTCCGCCGAAGTCAGCGCGAAGTTCGCATACTTCACCCCCTCCGGCGTCGCGCAGGAGCGGATCGGCACACCGTCGCTCGAGCCCTCCACGCATTTGAAGTCGCCCACTAGAAACGCCACCAGGTAGGTGGACATCTTCGGCGTGCGCGCGAACTGCACCGTGTGCTCGCCCACCGCTGGCCCCGGTGTATCGGAGATCACGTTGGTGTTCGAGATCACCATGTCGTCCTTCGGCGCGACCATCGTGACCTCGAATGTCGCTTTATAGGCCGGCTCGTCGAAAGATGGAAACGCGCGACGCGCGTCGGTCGGCTCAAACTGCGTCACCGCATAACGGCGTCCCTCCGCCTTGGATAGATAGAACCCGCGCAGCTCGTTATTCAGAATGCCGGTATATGCAATCTTCAGCTTCACCAGCCCCGCCGGCAGCGTGCCTGGAAATGTGAAGGTCGCCTGCTGCTTCGCATTGTCCAGCGCCACATCCGCCTTCAGATCGTGCTTGCCGTTGTTCGCTGTCACCGACTGGAACTGGATCTCCGCCGCATTCAGCGTGATCGAGTCCGCCGGCTGCGCCAGCGTTACATCGATCGTCTCCTCGCCGCTAAAAGTCGCCTTTTCGATATCCGGCGTCAGGTGCAACGTGTAATGCTCCGGCCGCACGTTCGTGGGCAGCCGCTGCGCCATCAGCACAGGAGCGGCGATCAGCAGAATTGCAGCGCCGGCCAGCCGGGCAACCGGACGATGAAAGAGGGAGGGCAACAATGTCATAAGGACCTCTACAGAAAGATAGGCTCTGCCTCCGAGCCGGACGGCGAAGACACAACCCACTACTCTAACTCACGCCATGCAGTCGCAGCGCAGGTTTGGGATAACTTGCTGTTAGGAACGCTGGCCAGCCCGGAAGTTCCCCTTGCAAAATCACGATGCCAGCTTATGCTGAGCAGATCGACCTGAATGTGGCCGCCGCAGAACAGGAGTTCACGATGATCCTTTCCGTCTTTGTCGGCACCAGCCTCGACGGCTTCATTGCGCGACCCAATGGCGATTTCGACTTCTTACCGCCGGACGGCGGCGAGTCTCACGGCTATGATGAGTTCATCGCAAGCGTCGACGTCATCGTGATGGGCCGCAACACCTTCGAAACGGTTCTGAAGTTTGACGCGTGGCCCTATGGAGAGAAGCGCGTAGTCGTCCTGAGCAGCCGTCCCCTGAGTAGTAGCTCTTTTGATCTCGCCGCGAAGCGCGGTGGTGTCGTCGAACAGATGACCGGACCTCCGGCGCAGATCGTCTCACAGCTCGCTGCCAGTGGCGCCCAGCATCTCTACATCGATGGTGGAATCACAATTCAAAAATTCCTCCGCGCCGGCCTCATTCAACGCCTCACCATCACGCGCGTCCCTGTGCTCATTGGAGAAGGCATCCCTCTCTTCGGCAGCTTGCCGCATGACGTTCAGCTCCGCCACATAGCCACTCGGCAGTATCCCAGTGGCCTGGTCAGCAGCGAATACCACGTTGTCGCTTAGGCCTTCCGATTCCTGATCCGTGCCTGCTGCTGTTACTACATCTCGCGGTAATCCAGCAGCACCATCCCCACCAGCATCAGCGCCACCGGCCACAGATATCCCGCAAACCGCCGCTCGCCTTCGTCCTTCGGCAGCCGCAGCTCCAGCCATCGTGCCCATCCGGCGGTCAAACCAAACAGCGCCATCGCCGAGTGATTCATCAGCGCCAGCACCTCGTCCTTGCCGTCCGCCAGCGAGTGATTGTGTGTCAGCAACAGCGCCGCGCCCGCTGCGCACATCAGCGGAAACGCATATCGCGCCCATGCCGCGCGGAGCCTGCCCGCCTGCACCGCACACTCAAAGCCGGCAAACGCCAGAATCAGCGCCGCCGCCGCGCGATGCTGCAACACATCCGGCTCAAAGAAGCTGGCCCAGAACGGCCGCGGCCCCAGCGGCCAGTTCTCCGGATCGGCGCGCAGCAGGATAAACACCGCCAGTCCCGCGAAACTCGCCGGCCAGAAGCGTGCCCAGCGCATTCGCTGGAAGCGGCTCACCAGCGCCAGCGCTCCCGCCAGCAGCACCACCAGCCCCGCCCAGTGATGGTTGTACTCCGACCACGCCATGTCTTTGGCATCGCTGGCCGCCGGCGGCTGGTACTGCGCCGTCTTCACCGCCACATCGATCGGCGTCGCCGGCACCAGCGCTGCATACGGCGGACTCTTGAGCCGAGGTGCCTCCCATCGCATCCGCGCTTCAATCTCATGCAGCGTCAGCCGATCCATCGGCATATCCACCGCAGGCGACTGCGAGGTCAGCGCCGCCGCGGCTAGAATCGCGGTAAACCCCAGCGCCACCTCCACCTCCGCGAATCGCCGTATTCGCATCAGCAGCTGCACCGGCGCGCGCTCAATCTCACGCGCCACATACCAGTTCGCCGCGCCCAGCATCAGGATCAGCAGCAGCAGATACGACTTCACCATCACCAGCACGCCGTATGTCGTGCCGTACAGCCCCGAAGGCGATGCTACATAAAACCATGCCAGCCCAATCCCCGCGCCCAGCAGCAGCGCCACCGACACCATCGCCATACGCGAGAAGCGCCCCACCACGCGCCGCGCCACAGCAACGTCATCGGTCCGCTTCAGCGTGATCAGCAGAAACGGCATGGCGCCAATCCATGCCGCAGACCCCAGGTGGTGCAGCGCAGTAAACGCTGTCAACACGACGCGGTGATCCATGCGCGAGACGGCATGGCTCAGGGAAACTGCGGCTCCCATCAGCACAAAAGCAGCGGTCAGCATCGCCGCCTGCACCGAGATCGGCAATTTGTCTGGAGAGAATCGCGCCAGCAGCAACAGCACCAGCGCGCAGAACGCGGCACATGCCTCGGCGATCAGCGGGCCGCCGCTCAGGGCACTCGCCGCCGTCATGCCGGAGTTGCCGATCACCAGCGAAGTCTCCACCGCGACCGAAGCAATCTCCGCCAGGATCATCGCCAGCGCAGCCCACTCGATACCGCGCCGGCAGGCGCGCAGCGCGCGCTCATCCGCTCCGCCCGGCACACCCACTGCTACCAGGAAGAGCACGGCACCCACCAGCAGCGCCTCCAAAGACAGCGTCGCCGCATGCAGCAGCACAGACAGCAGATCGAAATCGTTGAGCAGCCAGATCAAGCCGCGCGCCTGCGATCGTCAGCCGTGAAAGGCCGCTCTCGCTTCTGTATCAGTCCACGACGCACGTTCATATCAGGCAACGCGAAACTCGCCCCTCGCGTTGTCGTTAGGCAACGCGAAACTCAACCGTCCCGCGCGTGATGTGTCCATCCGTCGCCATCACCTGCCACTCCAGCTTGTACTCCCCCGCCGTCAGCGCGGCCGCCTTCGCTACCAGCAGATTCGGCGCGGCGTGCGCTTCCACCGCTAGCGGTTGCGCCTTGCCATCCGGGCCCACCAGGTGCAGTGAGGAGTGCAGCGCATCGATGCGCGAGTTGTACGTGAAGGTGATATCCAGGTCGCCCGCCTTCACCGTTGCGCCCTGTGAGGGCGAAGACTTCACCAGCACAGCATGCGCAAACGCCGTGTGGGGAAGCAGAAACAGAAGCGCGATGGCGAGCGTGACGACACTCGCCCGCTGATGGAAGCTGCGATTGCCATGCATAATCAATGTTCTGTTCATAAACTACCCCCAAAAGACCACGCCGAATGTCAGCGCATTGTCAAACTGAGGCAGCACGCTCGGAGTGCCCGCTCAACTCCGTCGCCCGCGCCTCCGCATACGCCGCCGCGCCAATCAGCGCCGCACGGCTCTCCAGAATCACGCGCACCGGCGTCTGCACCAGCAGATCGCTCAACCGCCCCTTGTCCGTAAACGCCTTCATGAAGGTGCCGTCTTCGAGCTTCTTCAGAATCTTCGGCGCAATCCCGCCGCCCACGTACACACCGCCGGTCGCCAGCACCTTCAGCGCCAGATTTCCCGCCTCCGCTCCATACGCGCCCACCACGATGTCCAGCGTCTTCGCGCAGATCTCGCTCTTGCCGTTCTCGCCCAGCTCGCCGATCACCGCGTTCGGGTCTTCCGTCTCCATCCGCTCCCGCAGCCACGCCGGCTCGTCCATCTTCCGCTCGTCGCGCAGAAAGTCGTAGACGCTCTTGATCCCTACGCCCGCAATCACGCGCTCATAGCTCACGCGGCCACCCAGCTTCTTCTGCAAATGGCGCAGCAGGTCGATCTCGTCCTCGTTGCGCGCGGCAAAATCGCAATGCCCGCCCTCGGAGGCCATCGGAATATGCCGCTTGCCGTTCCATACCAGGAACGCCTCGCCCAGCCCCGTGCCCGCGGAAATCAGCGCGCGATTCCCCACCGTGCTCGCATCGCCCGCGCTCAGCGTAAAAATCTGTTCCGCCTTCAGCTCAGGAATTCCGTAGCCGTTCGCTTCGAGATCGTTGATGAGGAACAGGTGATCGATCCCCAAGTCGAGCGAAAGCTTGCGGCTGTCCAACGTCCACGGCAGATTCGTCAGCCGCAGCACTCCGTGACGCACCGGCCCCGGCACTCCGAAACACGCAGCGGAGATATTCCCCTCCTGCTTCTGTTCGCCAAGGAACTCCTTCACGATTGCTTCGAGCCCCGAATATTCCTTCGCCGGGTAGCGCTTCTCCGCCGCATGGTGCAGGTTGCCGCTCTGAAAATCGAACAGCGCGAGTGCGACCTTCGTTCCGCCCACGTCGCCAGCCAGGATCAACGGGAAACCTCCAGCACGCCCACGCCGTCTGCATTCGGCTTCGGAAGCAGCGCCGCCGCATCACGGTCCAGCAGCAGCGTCAGCCCTCCCGTGGCCGGCCGGATCAACTGCGAAGGAAGCGTTTCGGGATCGTATGCGCCCAGAAACACGCGGCGCAAGGTCTCTGCCTTTGCCGCTCCCTTCAGCAGGAATGAGACGTCCTGTCCCTCATTGATTACCGGCCACGTCAGCGTCAGCCGCCAGGTATCCTTCTGTGGCACCTGGTTGGCCACCGCGATCCGTCCCAGCTCGTGCAGCGCTTCGGTATGTGGAAACAGCGATGCCGTGTGTCCATCATCGCCCATGCCGAGCGAAACAATCTGGAATTGCGGCATCTCGGCGCCCTCCAGGCGAAACGCCGCCCGGATCGCCGACTCATACTTCGCCGCCGCCTCCTCCGGGTCCAGCTCCCCTTGAATGCGGTAGACCTGCGATGGTTCGATCGGCACCTTGTCCAGCAGCGCCGCCTTCGCCATCCCGTAATTGCTGTCCTTGTCGTCAGGCGGAACGCTGCGCTCGTCCACGAAAAAAAATCCCAGCCTCTCCCACGGCACCAGCGTCCGATATGGCTTCGAATCATCCGCTAGCAGATCAAAGATCGCCTTTGGAGTCGTGCCGCCGGAGAACGCCACATTCACATTCTTGGCAACATCGATAGCCTTCCCAAACTCCGCCATCTTGTTGGCGTAGTAAGCAGCCGCCCCTTCGGCAAAGGCCTCGCCGTTCTCGAAGACCCGATATGTAACCGTCATTGGTTTCGGCACGCTTTACTCCTTGCGCCACTCGCGCCCATCGCGCCGCAGCAGCTCATCCGCCGCCTTCGGTCCCCACGTGCCGGCCGCATAATTGGGAAAGCCGGTCGGCTTCCAGTCCGCCCACTGCTGCAGCAGCGGCGTCAGCAGCGACCAGGTCGCTTCCACGCCCTCGCGATGCGCAAACAGTGTGCCGTCACCGATCATCGCGTCCAGCAGCAGCCGCTCATAGCCGTTCGCCGAGCTGGTGCCGAATGCCTCCGCATAGTTAAAGTTCATGATCACCGGACACACTTCCATATTCGGACTCGGCACCTTCGCGCCAAAGCGCAAGGAAATGCCCTCGTCAGGCTGGATGCGCATACTGATAATGTTTGGCTGAATCTCGCTGCAATTGCCATTCAAGTCCTTGAAAAGCAACTGCGGTGGTTGCTTAAATTGAATCGCGATCTCGGTCAAACGCTTGGCCAGTCGTTTGCCAGCGCGGATGTAGAATGGAACGCCCGCCCAGCGCCAGTTCTCGATCGTCAGCCGCAGCGCCGCGTAGGTCTCCGTGCTCGACTTCGGGTCCACCCGATCTTCCTGGCGATAGCCCTTCACCTCCACGCCCTTTACCTTGCCCGGCCCATACTGCCCGCGCACCGTGTCTTCCACGTTGATGGGCTGGATTGCCTTCCACACCTTGATCTTTTCCCGGCGCAGGGCATCTGCGCCAAACGAGATCGGCGGCTCCATCGCCACAAATGACAGCAGCTCCATCACATGGTTCTGGATCACATCGCGCAGCGCACCCGCGCTCTCATAAAACGGCCCCCGGCCCTCGATCCCGATCTCTTCCGCCGCCGTGATCTGCACGTGATCGACATAGTTACGATTCCAGATCGGCTCGAAGATCCCATTGCCGAAGCGGAAGACCAGGATATTCTGCACCGTCTCCTTGCCCAGGTAATGGTCGATGCGGAAAACCTGCTCTTCGCGAAAGACCGCGTTCACGTCGTCGTTCAGCTTGCGCGCCGACTCGAGGTCGTGACCGAAGGGCTTCTCGATGATGCAGTGCACCGTGCCCTGCTCCGGCTGCGCCATCTTGTGGTCGCCAAGCTGCTTCATGATGTCGGCAAAATACTCTGGCGCCACCGCCAGATAGAATAGCCGGTTGCCCCTCGTGCCGTGCTCCTGGTCAATCTGCAGCAGCGACCGCTTCAGCGCAATGTAGCCTTCGCTATCGTCAAAGTCCATCTGGTGATAGCTCACCTTGCGGATGAACTCGTCCAGCTTCGCATCGCCGTCTTTTACGCCGCCGAATTCCGTGATGCCCGCGCGCATGTCTTTGGCGAAGCTGTCCCCCAGCGGCCGCCGCGCCACCCCCACCACGGCAAACTGCTGCGGCAGAAGCCCCGCTTGCTCCAGATGAAAGAGCGCGGGCAGCAGCTTGCGTTTCGTCAGGTCGCCCGACGCGCCAAAGATCACCACCACCGTCGGCTCCGGAGTACGCTCCTTCGGCCGGCGCTCATTCAAACTCGCCAGATCCACCCGTGCCTGTGTCACTGCTGCCGCCATCGCGTCCTCCTTGTTGCTCTCGCCATCTGTCATCCGACCGGAGCCGGTCTGCTGTTCGCCCTTTAGTCCTTCTTCACCGCGTGTCCGCCAAACGCATTGCGCATGATCGCCAGCATGCGGTCGGCGAAGTTGTTCTCCTCGCGCGAGCGAATGCGACGGATCAGGGCCTCGGTAATCACCGGCGCCGACACATTCAGATCAATCGCCTCGAAGACCGTCCACCGTCCTTCGCCGGAATCCACTACGTACGCTTCCAGCCCGTCCAGGTTTGGATTCTTGTGCAGCGCATCGGTTGTTAAATCCAGCAGCCATGACCGGATGACCGATCCCACGCGCCAGATCTCGCCGATCGCCGGCAGGTCCAGATGGAACTCCTCTTTGTGCTTCAGAATCGAGAATCCCTCGGCATACGCCTGCATCATCCCGTACTCGATCGCATTGTGCACCATCTTCACGAAATGTCCCGAGCCCGCCGGGCCCACGTGCCCCCAACCCTGATCCTTCGCCGGCGCCAGCGTCTCAAAGATCGGCCGCACATGGTTCACCGCCTCATCCGCGCCGCCCACCATCATGCTGTAGCCTTCTTTCAGTCCCCATACACCACCCGAGGTGCCGCAGTCGATGAAATGAAACCCCTTCGCTGCCTCGGCCTTCGCGCGCCGCTGCGAGTCCTTATAGTTCGAGTTCCCGCCGTCGATGAAAATGTCGCCCTTCTCCATAAAGGGCTCCAGCCTCGCAATCGTCTCGTCCACCGGATCGCCCGACGGCACCATCAGCCAGATCGCGCGTGGCGCCTTCAGGCTCTTCACCAGGTCTTCCAGCGAGTTCACGCCCTTAGAGCCATCACTCGTCAGCTTCTTCACCACATCGGCGTTGAAATCGAACCCCACCACGGTGTGGCCGCCCTGGCGCAGCCGCGTTGCCATGTTGAAGCCCATCTTTCCCAGACCGATCAATCCAAGTTCCATCGCGTCCCCTCCCGGACTTTCTCTTGGTCGCGAAAATTCAAGCCTTCTGCTCAATCCAGTCCACGCCCAGCGCAGCGAGCGCATCCTTCAACTCTTCCTCACCCTTGTACCGGATCGCATGCATGCCCACTCCCCCCGCTGCCGCGCAATTGTTCTCGCGATCATCCACGAACGCACACTCCTCCGGCCGGAAGTGCAGCATCTCCGCTCCGGCACGAAACATCCGCGCCTCCGGCTTGCGCATGCCAATGTACGCCGAACAAAAAAATCCATCGAAGAATTGCGTGAGGCCGAAGGTCTCGATCCGATAATCATTCAGCGGGCCGGACTCGTTGTTCAGCATCGCCATTTTCAGCTGGTTGCCTTTGCGAAGCGCCGTGATCACATTTCGTGCGCCGCCCGGCAGCCACTTGGATTGCTCCCGCACAGCACGAATAAACTCCGCCGGAGTAAAGCTGCGCTCTTTGAAGAAAACCGTCTGCTTCAGGAACTCATCATCCGAGAGCTCGCCCCGCTCCCAGCGGTCATTCGCTTCCTCGTGCCTGGATTCGTATTCGTCGCGCGGAATGGAAAACTGCGCCAGCACACGCGCACGCTCTTCGTGGTCCCATCCATTGGTCAGCAGCACGCCGCCAATGTCCCAGTAGACTGCCCGGATTTCCGGAGTTGCGGATGGCATAACGTTCGCGGCCGTTCGCTCGTGCTTCGGTTGTGAGTCATCGAAGGGCCGCCGGGGAAGCAGCCCTCCTGTCCTTCAGAATTACCGCGTCCCCACCGGCTCCGGCGTGCCCTTCTTCAACGACGCCGTCTCCTTCTCGTACTTTTCCAGCAGCTTTTTCGCGCGCGCATACACGCCGTCCGCGCTGAAGCCTAGTTCCTTCAGCACCGTCGCTCCCGGCGCTGATGCGCCAAAGCGCTCCAGGCCAATCACATCGCCGTGCCGTCCCACCCACTTCCACCAGCCCAGCGGCGCACCCGCCTCCACCGCCAGCTTGGGCAGATGATCGGGAAAGATCGACGCCTTGTACGCTTCGCTCTGCTGCTCGAACAGCCGCCAACTCGGCATCGACACCACACGTGTCGGCGTGCCTTCACCATTCAGCCGCTTCGCTGCTTCGAGCGCCGGCCACACCTCCGCACCCGTCCCCACAATCAGCAGCTTCGGCGCATCGCCGCCCTTTTCGACCACATAGGCGCCCTTGGCCACGCCCGCCATCACATCCAGCTTCGCCGCATCCAGAACCGGCAGGTCCTGCCGCGACAGCGCCATAAACGACGGCGCCTTGGTCTCCAGCGCGATCTTCCACACCGCCGCCGTCTCGTTCGCATCCGCCGGCCGCAGATCGATCAGGTTGGGCACCGCGCGCAGCATCATCAGTTGTTCAATCGGCTGGTGCGTCGGTCCATCCTCGCCCAGCGCGATCGAATCATGCGTAAACACGAAGATCGAATGCGACTTCATGATCGCCGCAATACGCACCGCCGGCTTCGCATAGTCCACAAAGTTGAAGAACGTTGATCCATACGGGATCACCCCGCCGTGCACCGCCATGCCGTTCACCATCGCGCACATGCCAAACTCGCGCACGCCGAAGAAGACATTGCGCCCCTTCGGATCCACGTGGAAATTCGCGCTGTCCTTGAAGATCGTCTTGGTGGATGCCGTCAGATCGGCCGCACCGCCAAATATCTCCGGTACCACCTTCTCAAATGCATTCATCACCTGCTGGCCCGCGTTGCGCGTGGCGATAGGCTTTCCGCCGGCCTCGAAGACCGGCAGCGACTTCTCCCAGCCGTCGGCCAGCTTCTGCTCGAAGACCGTGCGCCGGAACTGCGCTGCCAGTTCCGGATGCGCCTTCTCGTACTTCGCGAACAGGTTGTTCCATTCCTGCTCGTCGTCAGCGCCCTTCGGTATCGCCTCCAGCCAGTGCTTCGCGGCATCTTCCGGCACGTAAAAGCTTTTGTCTGCCGGCCAGTTCAGATTCTCTTTGGTCTTCTTCGTATCCTCGGGACCCATCGCCTCGCCGTGCACCTTGTTGGTGCCTGCGCGTGGGCTGCCGTAGCCGATCACCGTGCGCACCGCGATGAACGACGGCTTGTCCTTGATCGCCTTCGCTGCCTCAATCGCCTCGCTAATCGCGTTCAGGTCATTGCCGTCTTCCACGATCTGCGTGTGCCAGTGATACGCGTCGAAGCGTTCCAGCACATTCTCGGTGAAAGAAAGCTCCGTCGGCCCGTCGAGCGAGATCAGGTTATCGTCATAGAGCACGATCGCCTTCCCCAGCCCGAGCGTCCCGGCAAGCGACGCCGCCTCGTGCGAGATCCCCTCCATCATGTCGCCGTCGCCGCACAGAATGTAAGTGTAGTGATCGACAATGTCGAAGTCCGGCTGGTTGTACACCGCGGAGAGATGCTTCTCCGCCGCCGCCATGCCGATGCCCGCCGCGAACCCCTGGCCCAGCGGTCCGGTCGTCACTTCCACCCCATCGGTGTCGCCGTACTCCGGATGTCCGGGCGTACGCGACTCCCACTGCCGGAAGCCCTTCAGGTCATCTATCGTCACGTCGTAGCCGGTCAGGTGCAGCACGCCATACAACATCGCGGACGCGTGCCCGTTCGACAGCACAAAGCGGTCGCGGTTCGCCCACTTCGAGTTCTTCGGGTTATGCCGCATGTACTTGTGGAAGAGCAGGTAGGTAATCGGGGCATCGCCCAGCGGGGCGCCGGGGTGGCCGCTCTTGGCCTTCTCCACGGCATCGACTGCCAGGAAGCGCAGTGCGTTGATCGCTGTTTGCTGAATGTCGCTCATGTGCTTGGTTTGCCTCTCTTTCGCGATGGGTTGCGCCGCCCCGTCGATGGCCGGCTACGCGGATTGATCTGTCCCTCACTCCCATACGTCGCGCGGTATGGGTCCGGCGCTATTTCAGACGTCTCTTCCACTCTACATGCTTTGACCGCAGCCCCATGTGAACGCGCGATTTCGGGATTTTCCTCCGTCCATATCGCCATAGCCCACTCAGCGCTCCACAATCACCGAATAATTCCGCCCCTCCCACTGCCCGCGTTCCGGCCAGTGCAGCGTGAACTCCAGCCGGTCGCCCCCGCCAGGTACAGCATCGGCGTAAAAACCGCAGGAGTCCACCGCGATGGCCTGCGTCGTCTCCACTGTCTTCCAGCCATCCTCGCTCCAGCGCAGCTCGAAGCACTCCTTCGCCTCCACCCGCAGCCGGCGCTTCGCTTCCATCCGCGCTACCTGCCGATCATGCCGCCACACCTCGATCGTGCCTCGCGCGCGGGGCGTGGCATAGCGCTCGGCCACCGCGTCCACGCGGTCGAAGACCCGTCCATCCGTCGCCGAGCGCAGCAGCTTCACGTACTCCGCATGCGCCCACACCAGCGGCATAGCTGAACCCGTCGGCCGCCCCCGCCGCATCCCGCACTCCGGCATGTCCTCCCTGTCCCACACCTGTTCCGGCAGCATGCCGCCGGCCGATCCAAAGCCCTCGATCGTCCTGATCAGGTCCCCTACATCCCGTCCCGCCGCCAGCTCGTAGTGCGCGCGCTCCCCCGTCAGCAGCGGCCAGCACGAGGCCTGCCCCCAACCGTCGAACGGCGCCCCATCCGGATGATTTCCATAGCCATCGTGGTTGTAGCGGCGATAACCCGGCCCCTGTGGCAGATCGCGCTTCAGCACCGCATCCGTCACCTTCACCGTCGCCAGCACCATCGGGTCGTCCGGCCTGCGCAGCCCATAGCGCACCAGCTCGAGGAAGCCGCCGTCCACCACCTCTCGCGCCTCGAAGTCCGCCTTCTCCCCCGGCCCGCGATTGTTGATATGTACCGTCTCCGTACCGGCGCCCATGTGCATATAGGGTTCCGCGCCCGGAGCCTCCGCCGGCCGAATGCGCATGTAGTGCTGCTTTACCCCCGGCACTAGCACGCCATCGTTGGTTGCCGTCCAGTCCTCCAGGTGCGACTCCAACCAGTCCGCCTGCTCCTCCAGGAACGTCGCCAGCTCCGGCTGGTGCCGCGACCGCACAATCTTCGCGGCAACAATCAGCGCCGCGATCACCACCGTCAGGGTCGACGGTGAGTAGCCCGCGCACTCCTCCCAGCGCTCCTGCTGCGTCACCGGCGCGTGCCGCACCAGGAAGCCTGCCGCCCGCTCCACAAACGGCAGCACATCGAAGTCCCCCAGCGCATCCAGCCGCCACAGCCGATACGCCAGCAGGATGGGAAACGCCGTCTCATCCAGTTGCACGCCGGACCAGTACGGCACCCCGGTCACCCAGAAGTTCTGGGGAAAGCCGCCGTCCGCCTTCTGCGTGCAGGCCAGATAGATCAGAGCGCGCATCGCGCTGCTCGTTCGCCCACCGGCCATCAAGGCCGTCGCCGTCTGCGTCATATCCCGAGTCCACACCAGGTGGTAGCCGCCCAGGTCGCTGTCGCCCTTCGATTGCCCCCACGGAATCGATGCCGACGCGATAAACGCGCCCGCATAGGTCTTGTCCTCGTGCGTCAGCAGCACGCCATAGCTGGACTTCAGCAGCATCCCGCCATCCTGCGCTGCTCCGGCCAGCTCCACCACCGGCTTCACCCGCTCCCACTGCTCGATGAAGCGCTTCATCTGCTGGTCAAACGGAACGTTCAGCGAGCCCACCGTCCGCGTCAGAGCCGAGTGCGCCGCCGACCCGAAGCCCACAGCCAGCACAAACTCCGGATTCACCGCGATGTCGATCTCGCCCGTCAGCGCAATATTGCCGTCCAGGGCCGACCCATAGGTCCACTCCATCCCGTAGTGCCGGGTCACATCCTGGTAGCCGTCGCTCGTCCCCACAAAGCCGCAGCTCGCATTGGTGAAGCCGCAGTCCACCGCCATCGCCAGCGCCGATGTGCCCTTCCACGCCAGCAGCACCTGCCGCCCGGCTACATCCAGCACGCGACCATTGTTGTTCGCGCCGCCTACCTCGAGATGCGGCGCCAGCAGCGCATACGCCTTGAGCTTGCGCAGCACCTCGGGCTTGCCCGAGAACTTCACCTGCATCAACAGCACCGGTGCATGCGGGTCGCTGATGATCGCCTTCGTGATCGTGTACCGGCCCTCCCGATCGCGGTTTACGATCCCCACTGCCGGCGCGTCCGGCGCCAGGTAGCAGAATTCGTGCCTCAGGTCGCGCTTCTCTTCGTGGACGAAGTTCTCGCCGTCCGTCACCAGCAGCTCCAGATCGCGCACCTGCGGCTTGTCGATGGTGGGGTTGTAGATTTCATTGATCGTCCCGTGCGAAGTCGTCCACCAAATCTTGCTCGCGGTCGAGTAAGCCGTCCCTACCACCGACTTCTGGCTCGACGTCCACCGCGGCTCGAGGCCGGGCGCGCCCGGCGCCTCGCCATGCCCATCGATCCATCGGTACATTCCGTGATCTTCACTCACTCGCTGTCCACCCCGCACATCCTCAGGCCAAGCCGCGCCGCCTCACAACTGCCAGCCGAAAAATTCACAGTGCTTTAAGACGCCGCACACATCGCCCCGGTTCAGACCCGTGCCCACACCACCTCCACAACCGGGCACCCCATGCCCCTACGTCGGGACATGGGAATCAGGCGGTTCATCCACCATTCCAAACGCGAGCGACCCAAGGAAGTGAACCCCGCAGAACGGGCCAAAGGCGCCGCCGCCCGGACGCCCAGTCCCTATAACACCTGCGCATTCGCGTCCGGATCGGGACGGAAGCTGCAATCCCGCATCGCACGCGTGATCTCCCGGTTCTTCATGAACATCTCCCACACCGATCCCGTCCGTAGATTCTCCGCCATCAACAGCCCAATCCCCACATCGATCCCGATCACGTCCTCGGCAAACCATCCCGCCGTCGGCTGAAACGCATCCACGAAGCCAAACCGCTGGTACACCCGGTCCTTGTAGCGATCGCGCATGGTCGACAGAACGTGAGCGCACTCCGCCGGGAGAAAGACCACCGAGCCCGCGCAGGCGCATGGCACCAGCGTCCCATCCGGCTGCCCCATGGTCGGTGGCCCTCCCCACACTCGATAGCCCATCCGCGAGTCCGACGCGCTGATCCCCCACATGTTCTCGTCGATCCAGGGAAACTTCTGTCCCTGCACCAGGCACCACAGCTGGTGCGCACGCGTCGCCGCAATCGAGTTGGTGAAGTAGTTCGCATGCTTGTCGCGAATATCGCGATAGTCGACCCAGGCCTGCGGATACTGGTGAATGAACAGCGGCGCGACCCCCGTGATGTAGTCAATGCCGCCATAAGGCACAATCGGACGCTGCAGCGCCTCCCAGCTCGCCGCCGTTACCGGATGCGTCGGCGATGCGATCGCCAGCAGGTACATCGTCGTCAGCTCGGCGTAGATATCCCAGCGATGCTTTAGAAATCCCTGCTCCGGCAGCCAGCCCATCGACAGCGTGTCACCGCCATTCAGCATCCACTGCCAGTCCACCCGCCGGTAGAGCGTCGTCGCCAGGTTCTCGATCCGCTTGTTGCCCTCGAAATACGTGCGGCAGTGCAGAATGCCACACAACAGCAGCGAGGT
>DASYBK010000073.1:0-34553 GCA_036500805.1 Acidobacteriaceae bacterium
CAACAGCAAACCCAGGCTGGGCGCCACGCCGCAGAACAGCGAACTCACCGTGAAGACGGAAATACAGATGAGAAAGAATCGCTTCCGCCCCACCAGGGAGACGAGCCATCCCGTGATCGGCAGCACGATCGCATTCGAGACTAGGTACGAAGTCAGCACCCAGGTGCTCTCGTCGCTGCTTGCGCCCAGGTTTCCCGCAATATGCGGCAGCGCAACGTTGGCGATGCTGGTGTCCAGCACCTCCATGAACGCCGCCAGCGACACCACAAACGCGATCAGCCACGGGTTCGCCCGCGGAAGCCACACTGCTTCCGGATTGGCGACAGTCGCAGCTGCGCTCACAGCTCTCCGGGACCCATCGCCAAATCATCGTCTCCTGAAGGCCCGCGCCTATTCCTTGCGGTAGAGCAGGTCGCGCATCGCATGCCTTCTCGCCTCGTTCAGGCCCTTGTCAGCCTTGCTCTCGCTCGGGCCGCGCTTTGCGCTTATCTCCGCCTCGTCCATTGCGCTGCACTCCGGGCAGCGGTTGGCAAAACCAGGCTTGTCAGGCTTCAGTTCAAACTCTTCTGAGCAGATCGTGCAGACTTTGATCGGAAAAGGCATACGGCTTCCATGATATCGAAGCGGAAACGATCGCACAGCGTCCTACATCGCGGATCTCGGCCGCCCGACACAATCTCTGCTTCTGCTCTAGCATGATTCCGAGGTTGCACGGACGGTGACACTTCTCGCAGCTCTCGTCCTCACCATCCATCTGCTGTGGCTGGCGCTGGTCATCTTCGGCGCTCTCTGGACCCGCGGCCGCCCGGTGTGGACGGCGCTGCACATTCTCGCGCTGCTTTGGGGAATCGTTGTCGAGGTCACCCCATGGCCCTGTCCACTCACCCTGCTCGAGCAGCACTTCGAAGCCAAAGCCGGCCTGGCTTCCTATCCCGGCAGCTTCCTGCTCCACTACCTCGACGCCATCATCTATCCCAATCTCCCTTACTGGATCGTTGCCACCGCCGGCGTCGCCGTATGCGCTTTCAATATCGGCATCTATGGCTGGCGGTGGCGAAGGTACCAAAGCCGTCGTTCAGCAGCGGGAGATCACGCTCGCCCGTCGATCTGACGCTCCGGCAATAAACCCGAATGAGATTGTGACGGTATCAGGAGGAAGGTCCTACGCCAGGCCATCATGTCCGTACGCAAGGGCGGCACGCTCTCCATCCCCGGTGTTGCGCGATGCCGTCACCAAATCGTGATCGATCGCTCGGCTGCAAAGACAGCCTGACCCATAGTTCCAGCAGGCCAACCAGAGTTCAACCGTGTCTCGTCTCCTCTGGCTGGCCTGCGCTCCATTGACCGGACAAAAACGTCCGTATCCCCGCCACGCCTGCCGCGCCGGCTTCAATGCACGCAGCTGCGTTCTCCGCGTTCACCCCGCCCAGCGCAAACACCGGCATCTTCCCCGCAGCCCGGCACGCTTCCGCCAGCGTCTCCAATCCCAGGGGCCGCGCCTCCGGATGACTCTCCGTCGCAAATATCGGCGACAACAGCGCCATATCCGCGCCTACTGCCCGCGCAACCGCCACCTCGCCCACCGAATGGCAGCCCACCGATACCATGCCCGCAATGCGCGCCATCCCCACCTGCTCCGTTATCCACCTGCCCGGCAGGTGCACGCCCGCCGCACCTACCGTCCGCACCACTTCGGCCGCACCCGCAGCACCGGCGTTCACCAGCAGTTTGGCGCGCCCGCCGATTGCGGTCATCATCGCCCCCGCCAGCTCGCCCAGCTCCTGCCTTCCCAGGTCCTTTTCACGCAACTGCACATATTCCACGCCAATCGCCGCCCACTCGCCCGCCAGCCGCACCAGCCCGTCGCGTTCCGCGGGGCTCAGCCGGCCAGCTACATGTGTGCCCGGCAGCAGCCGGCGGTCGGTAATGGCATAAAGGCGCATGGGCTAAAGCTAGAGCATGGTTGCTGTAAGGTAAGCCACAACTTCTGTCAGGCTCTTTCCAAGAAAGCCTGCACCGCTGATCTCGGATACCTCACACCTACCTGCTTCTTCTGCTCTAAAGTCTAACTTCATCGCGATTCAGAGGATGAACATGCGGCAAATTGCAACACAGGTGGAGTACCGTATGGGTGCGTTCGCCGGCGACTTTCGGTACCCTTGATTCCTGAGCATGCCTAATTACGACATCATCATCATCGGATCCGGCCCGGCTGGACAGCGTGGCGCCATCTACGCCACCAAGCAGGGCAAGAAGGTGGCGGTGATCGAGCGCATGCGCTCGGTCGGCGGCGTCTGCATCAATACCGGCACCATCCCCTCGAAGACCATGCGCGAGGCCGTGCTGCACCTCTCCGGTTACAACTACCGCTCCATCTACGGCATGAACTATCGCGTGAAGGAGCGGATCACCATGGCCGATCTCGCCTTCCGCGTGCAGCACGTTATCAAGACCGAAGTCGATGTCACCGAAGCCCAGCTCTCGCGCAATGGCGTCGATGTCCTTTACGGCGTCGGCAGCTTCGACGACCCCACTCACATCCGCGTCGACGGCGAAGGCAGTTCCACTGTCTACGAAACGAAGAACGCCATCATCGCCGTCGGCACCAAGCCCGCCTTCTCGCCCAAAGTCCCCGTCAACGGCCGCAACATCGTCAACAGCGACCAGGTGCTCAACCTGCCTAGCTTGCCCAAGACCATCATCGTGGTCGGCGGCGGTGTCATCGGCGTCGAATACACCTCCATGTTCGCCGCGCTCGGCATCCGCGTCACGCTGATTGAGAAGCGCGGGCGCCTGCTCGAGTTCGCCGATCAGGAGATCATCGAGTCGCTCAGCTATCACCTGCGCGACAGCCGCGTCACCATGCGGCTCGGCGAAGAGGTGGAGAGCGTCGAGGAACTCCCCGAGGGCGGCGTGGTCGCCCACCTCGAAAGCAAAAAGCGCATTCAGGGCGATGCGCTGCTCTATGCCGTCGGCCGCTCCGGCAACGTCGACGCGCTCAATCTTGCCAACGCCGGCATCGAAGCCGACTCGCGTGGCCGCATCCCCGTCGACAAGGACTACCGCACCAAAAACCCCAACATCTTCGCTGTCGGCGACGTCATCGGCTTCCCCTCGCTCGCTTCCGTCTCCATGGAGCAGGGCCGCATCGCCGCAGCCCGCGCCCTCGGCGACAATGCCGTGCAGTCCAATCCCAGCTTCTACCCCTACGGCATCTACACCATCCCGGAGATCTCCTTCATCGGCAAGACCGAAGAGCAGCTCACCGATGAAGACGTGCCCTACGAGGTCGGCGTCGCCTACTACCGCGAGATCGCGCGCGGCCAGATTCGCGGCGACACCACCGGCCGCCTCAAGATCGTCTTCCATCGCGACACCCGTCACCTGCTCGGCGTCCACATCATCGGCGAGGGCGCGAGCGAACTCCTCCACATCGGTCAGGCCGTCATGGCGCTTGGCGGCACGCTCGACTATTTCATCGATACGGTGTTCAACTATCCCACGCTCGCCGAATGCTACAAGACGGCAGCGTATAACGGCATCAACCGTCTCGGCCGATCCGGCCCCGACGACAGGTAAGACGATAGGCAGCACGGCGCGGTAAACGGACAGAAAAATTAACAGGGGAAGTGGATCTATGGGCAGAAGCATCGGCGTGGTCATGACGACTGACATCACCGCCGGACTCATCGAGGATCATCGGCTCATCGGCGAGATCCGCCGCTATCCGGAAGACCCTGACGAGATGCAAGGACTCATCGACCTGCCCACCGATCCGCTCGTCGAGGTCATCTGCGACCTCATCATGGCGCTCAAGCCGGAAAAGAATCCCCTCGACGCCATCGGCATCGCACTGCCCGGCATCGTCCGCGCCGGCGTCGTCGAAGACTCCCCCAACCTCGCCCAGCTCAAAGGCGCAAGGATCTCGCAGAAAGTCGAAGCCACTCTGCACGCACGCGGCATCAAGGCGCCCATCTCGCTCTTTAACGACGCGGACGCCTCCGCCGCCGGCCTCGCCGCCACCCGCAATCAGCTCGACAAAGTCGTCCGCGTCTGGACGCTCGGCAACGGTATTGGCTTCGGCCGCTATCCCGACGCGCCCGGCCCCTTCGAAGGCGGACACACCGTCGTCACCCTCGACCCCAAGGAAACCTTCTGCGGGTGCAATGGCGTGGGACACCTTGAAGGCATCGTCGGCCACCGCGCCATGCGTCTCCGCTTCATGGACATGGAGCCGGACGAGATCTTCGCCAACGCCAAGAAGGGCGACCAGCGCTGCGCCGACTTCGTGAAGCGCTGGCACCGCGCGCTCGCTGCCGGCACTGCCACCTCCATCCATCTCGAAGGCCCCGGACGCTTCTATCTCACCGGCACCAACATCGGCTTCCTCGACCTCGCGCTGCTCAAGCAATATCTGTGGGACATGGTGAAGATGAGCCCGTTGCAAAGCTACTCGGTAGAAAGCATCCCGGAAACCCCGGAGATAGCCGTAATAGGAGCCGGCACCGCCGCCGAGCTGGACCAGAAACGGTAGAACCAAAGCACGGACGGATTTATAACGTAACAGCGTCCGTGCCTTGGGCGTCGTCAACGCATGCCCGTCCGCGCGACATCCTGCCCGCCGGGCTTGCCGTCAATCGAAAGCTGCGCATACACCACCGCCAGCCAAGCATCAAAATCCTTGCCCGCGACCCGCGCCGAGCCGCGCACCTGATTCTGATGCGCAGTCACTCCCTGGAAACGTGTACGCATCGTGTCCGCGACCGGAAGGAAATGCGCATGGCCGTCCATCGCCGCCGCAAGCGCAGTCGCTGCTCGCGCGTTATCCGTGTTGATGGCAAAGTCCACCCGCTCCCTCAATCCGTAATGCACGCTCACACTGATACTGGTCACATTCCCGAAGAGCGCTACGCCTGTTTCGTCCAGCAGCCCCGGACGTATGTGGCGCGCCAGCATTGCACCCGGCATCGTCAGGATGCTCCAGCAGTTCACATCCGGCTTCAACACGCTCAATCTCTTCATCAGCTCGGCATCCACTGCCGCCGACGAGAGATACCGGTCCAGCGCGCTCGCTACCATGGCCGGCGTGCCGAAGATCGACGTATTGTTATCCACAACCGCCAGCCAGCGCGTCTCCCGCATCTCCTGCTGCTCTTGCGGAGACGGCTTCAGTGCCACGACCGGCACGCCCCTGTACTCGCCCGCAACGCCGCCGCTCTTCTGTGCCGCGTCAAGAATCCGTCTGCCGTTGAATGTGCCGTATACGAGAATGAGGTGGTCGGCCAACTCGCCCCGCGGCGAGGGCATCGCGACTTCAATCAGCCTATCCGCTTCCTGATGATCGTCTACCCCAACCAGCGCGATCCAGTCGTCCAGGTCGACATTGTCGCTGTGCGTCACAATGAGTAGACGCCCACTCTGGTCGCCATGATGCGGATCCTCAATTCCTGCGACAATCGCAGCATTCGCCGGAACCAGCCGCAACAAGCGATCCTCCGCCGGGCTGCTGCCCAGCGCTCGTACGCCACTCAGAGACATCGCAAGCATCGCGATGACCAGATATCGTAACCATTGTGGGAACATAAGGGCTCACCTCGTGAACCCATTCCAGCAGCGCGCCCGGGCCAGTGCGATAAAGATTGGTTAAGGAAGGTAAAGTTTGGTAAATCGGTGGCGCAGTTTGCTCCGACTCTTTCGCGAATCAGGCAAGCTGCGTCGCCAGGTTCGCTGTGGAAGCATGCGCAATCCTGCTGCCGGCGGGCCGCACCCAGCCGCTCACACTACAAATACGTCACCTCGACCCGAGCGAAGCGGAATCGAGAAAATTTGGAGCAAAGCGGAATGGAGAAATATGCTGTCCCCGCGCGGTGCTACCGACTGCGCTACGCCGCTGTCCTCATTCCGTCCGCAACGCCTGCATCGGATCGATCGACGCCGCGCGCCGCGCCGGAATCATCCCGGCGACACACGCCGCCACCGCCAGCGTCAGAATCGCCCCCGCCATCACACGCGCATCCGCACTGGTGATCTCATAAAGCTGCGCCTTCACAAATCGAACGCACACCAGTGCCACCGGAATCCCGATCGCCAGCCCCAGCAGCGTCTGCATCATCGCGCCGCGCATCACCATTGCCACCACGCCGCCACGCTCCGCGCCCAGCGCCATGCGGATGCCAATCTCGCTCGTGCGCAGCGCAACCGTGTACGCGGTCACGCCGTACAGACCCACCGCCGCCAGCAGCAGCGCCAGCGCGCCAAACAGCATCGTCAGCCGCGCAATCATGCGGTCGTCATTGAATCGATCCGCAATCTGCGCACCGAAAGTCTGGAACTTCACCACCGACAAATTCGGATTGATTCCCGCCAGCGTCCGCCGTGCCAGCGATTCCATATCGCTCATCGGTCGCGCCGTCTCCAGCACAATGGTCCGCACGTACAACCGATTATTCGTTATCGACTCCGGATCGCTCGCCGGCCGCTGCATCAGCGGGATGAAATACATCCGGTGGTCCTTCCAGCGCAGGCTCGTATAAGCCGTGTCCTCCACCACGCCAACAATCTCGAAGTCGCCAGCGTGTCTTCGGCCTTGGCCGAAACGATGTCCAATCGGGTTCTCTCCCGGCTGAAAGAATGTCTTCACAAACTCTTTGTTCACCACCGCCACTGCCGGTGCCGTCGAGGTATCGGTGCTGCGGATGCCGCGGCCCGTCAGTACATGAGTTCCTACGGCGTCGAAGTACTCCGCATTCGCCCGCACATACGAGGCGCTCAGGTGCAGGTCCGGCTTTCCCTGCACGTTCAACGACCAGCTGTCGTTGTATTCCTCCATCGGCGTATAGGTAGAAATGCCCACCTTCACCACGCCGGGCAACGCATGGAACCGCTCTTCCATCTCGCGGGACAGCGCCTCCAACTGCGCCTCGGAGTAGCCCGCTGCAGACGGATTGATGTGCACGATATAGCGGTTCCTCGCATCCAGCTTCAGGTCTGTGCTCTGCAGCTTGTGCAGGCTCTGCGCAAACAGTCCAGCGCCCACCAGCAGCACCAGCGATAGCGCCGCCTGCACCACCACCAGCCCACGCTGCAGCAGCGAAGCTCGCGTCGTCGTTGTCCGCGAGCCGCTACGCAGCGCATCCGCCGGCTCCGCCCGCGCCGCAATCCATGCCGGCGCCACGCCGAACAGCACGCCCGTCACCAGCGATAGCCCACACGCAAATCCCATCACGGCCATCGACGGCGCCGCATCGATCGGGACGTCCTGCACATTGCCGGGAAATGCCAGCATCAGCAGCATCCGTGTCCCGGCATACGCCACCGCCAGTCCAGCGATGCCGCCCAGCCCCGCCAGCAGCAAGCTCTCCGTCAGCAGTTGCTGGATCACCCTCCGGCGTGTCGCGCCCAGCGCTGCCCGTACACTCATCTCTGCCCTGCGCCCCATCCCGCGCACCAGCAGCAGGTTGGCGATGTTGGCGCACGCAATCAGCAGCACCGCGCCAGAGATCCACATCAGCATCCGCAGGTTCGTCCCATACTGCTCCTGCATATCCTGGATGCCGCCGCCGCCCGGCGTCAGCACCACATGCACCTTCGGCAGCTTCGGCTTGTTCTCGGCATTGGCAAACGTCCTCGTGTCCTCCAGCGACTGCCGCACCAGCGCACTCACCGTGGCCTCAAGCGCCGGTATGGATACACCCGGTTTCAATCGGCCAATCATATAAATCCAGTTCTGATTCGGATCGTGCACGTATGACACATTCGCCAATACTGCCATCGTCTCGATCGGCAGGTAGAAATCCGGCGGCGTGCTGGACAACCGGTCGCCAAAGAATCCCTGTGGCGCAATCCCCGCAATCGTCACTGCTTTGGTATTGATCCAGAACGTGCTGCCCACCACCGCCGGATCGCTGTCGTACTCTCGCTGCCACGTCGTATAGCTCATCACCGCCGTCATCGGCGCGCCCGCAACATCATCGGCATCGGTAAAGAGCCGCCCCACCTGCGGCCTCAGTCCAAAGGTACGGAAGTAATTCCCCGAGACAAACTCGCCCACCACCGACCGCGCCGGCTCCTCGCTCCCGCCGTGCCGCGTCCCACCCTGCCGGGCAATGATCGGCACATATTCAAACCCCGCCTGTATTGCCGACAGCTCTTGGAACTCCGGCGCATTCTTCTTCACGTACTGCCACGTTGTTAACGAGAACACCGAGTAGTTCCCGTTATCCGGCACACCGCTGCCTACGCAGCAGTCATTGTGATCCCCCAGCCGCACCAGCGTCTTCGGATCGGCCACCGGCAGGTTCTTCAGCAGGACAGCATGCACCAGCGTGAAGATCGCAGCATTCGCCCCAATCCCCAGCGCCAGGGTCAACACCGCGGTAAGCGTAAATCCCGGCGTCTTGCGCAACTGCCGCACCGCATACCGAACATCCTGAATCAGGGTCATCCCGAATCTCCCCCAAGGGAGAGAGCAAACAACCATCCAAACTTTGCAGGATTGTCACCCTGATTCATCCGCAACTTACAAATCCGCAGCAGCCGCAGAACTGTCCATCAGAAGCGACCGCTGTCCAAGAGCGGACAGCGCCCTTCGCACCTGAGGGGTGGGGTAACAAACTCGATACCGATCCATTGTCCCCGCGCGCAGCCGTCCTTATAACCAGAAGCCATGAGCACCCGCCGCACCATGCCCGGAGGCCGGGCCTCCTATCGCTGTCTCCCCCGCGGCGCGACTGGCCGATGCCTCTGCCGCTGGTGTGCCATCGAAGTTCCCAAAGGCCGCCGCACCTTCTGCTCCGATGACTGCGTCGACCAGTGGCGTCTCCGCTCCGATCCCGGCTACCTCCGCGACCAGGTCCTCAAACGCGACCGCGGCGTCTGCAAGAGCTGTCGCATCGACACGCTCGTTGCGCAAGGCATCCTCAGGCGCTCCCGCGGCGCCAGCCGCCAGCGCCTGCTCAGCTACTGGGACCTGCCCGCATACACCGGCCGCTCCCTCTGGGAGGCCGACCACATCGTTCCCGTCGTCGAAGGCGGCGGCGAATGCGACCTCTCGAACCTGCGCACGCTATGCCTGCGCTGCCACCGGATGGCGACCCTCGGGCTCCGCCTGCGCCGCACCGAAGCTCGCCAGCTCGCACGACTCGCTGAAAAATCAGCCCAGCGCAAGCTTGCCGCCGTCTCCGCACCAGCCCTATCCTGATCCGGCCTTTCGCAAAAAGCCGAACCAGGAGAAAGCACATGCGCGCAGCGCTCTTCACTCGCGAGTTCCCACCGCACATCTATGGCGGCGCCGGCGTCCACGTGGACTACCTGAGCCGCGAGCTCGCCAAAAAGATCGACGTCGAAGTCCACTGCTGGGGCAAACAGCACTCGGACGTTGGCCGCCTGCACGTACGCGGACAAGAGCCCTGGGCAGAGATCACCGACGGCACTATCGGCAAGTTCAAGGGCGCGCTCGAAGCCCTCAGCCTCAATCTCACCCAGGTCAAGGCGCTCGAAGGCATCGACATCTGCCACACCCATACCTGGTACGTCTCGATGGCCGGCTTCCTCGCCAAGAAGCTCTACGGCATCCCTTTCGTGCTCACCACGCACTCGCTCGAGCCGCTCCGCGCCTGGAAATCCGAGCAGCTCGGCTCCGGCTACGCGATGAGTTCCTGGATGGAACGCACCGCCATCCTCGAAGCCGATGCCATCATTGCCGTCTCGAACGGCACCAAGGCAGACGTGCTGCGCGCCTACGACGTGCCTGCCGACCGCGTCCACGTCATTTACAACGGCATCGACCTCAACGAATACCAGCAGACCGCCGACACCACAGCGCTTATCGAGTACGGCGTCGATCCCGCCGTCCCCTATGTCCTCTTTGTCGGCCGCATTACCCGCCAGAAGGGCGTCACCCACCTGGTCGACGCCATCCGCTACCTGCCGCCCGAGACGCAGATCGTCCTCTGCGCCGGTGCACCCGACACGCCGGAGATCGCCGCCGAGATGCGCGCCAAAGTCGACGAGGCCCGCCGGCACAACCCGCGCATCGTCTGGATCGAGAAGATGGTCACCCGCGCCGAGACCATCCAGCTCTACTCCCATGCCCGGGTCTTCTGCTGCCCTTCTGTCTACGAACCCTTCGGCATCATCAATCTCGAAGCCATGGCCTGCCGTGCCCCTGTCGTCGCCAGCGCCACCGGTGGCATCCTCGAAGTCGTCGTCGATGGCGAGACCGGCTACCTCGTCCCCTTCGAGCAGGACCCCGTCACCAGCTTTCCCGTCAATCCAGAGCAGTTCGCGCGCGACCTCGGCGCAAAGCTCATCGTCCTGCTCAAAGACCCGGCCGCCGCGAAGCGCATGGGCGAAGCGGGCCGCAAGCGCGTGGAAGAGCACTTCGCCTGGTCCAGCATCGCGGACCAGACTATTGCGCTCTACGAAGAGCTCCTTTCCCGTAAGAAATAGCCTCCGTCGTGAGCGATAGAAAATTTCTATCGCTCATGCTCTGGAACTGGGACATTAGTAATGGGGAAATCCGCCCTAACCCCCAGCGCTCACTTCGCTGCAGCATCGGAAAACTGCGGCGCTGCCTTGCGTATGGCTGCATAGAGCGCATCGTGATCCCGATCCGGATTGCCATTGAACACCG
The DNA here is from genome assembly GCA_036500805.1 of Acidobacteriaceae bacterium. Lineage (GTDB taxonomy): Bacteria > Acidobacteriota > Terriglobia > Terriglobales > Acidobacteriaceae > KBS-83. The sequence goes on from DASYBK010000073.1 coordinate 10,634, forward strand.
TCTTCCCCTGCGCATCAATAAGCACCAAGGTCGGAATCGATGGCACCTCGAACCGTCTCAGCAAACTCCCGTCGTCGTGCAGATCGCGCCACGTGTACGCATGCGCGGAGAAGTAGCGTGCCGCGCTCTCCGCCTTCTCGTCTTCGTCAATGCTGAGCACGGCTACCCCGCTCTTCTCCGCCTCTTTCGCCAGCCGTGTCAGCGCCGGCATCGCCTCCACGCATGGACCACACCACGTCGCCCAGAAGTCGATCAGCAGCGGCCGTCCCTGGAAGCTCTCGAGCGTCACCAGCTTCCCATCCGCCGCGCCCAGCACCTGCTTGCCTGGCACCTGGTGCAGCGGCCTGTGTGTGGGTCCCGTTACGCCCGCAAATTCCGGCTCCAGAGAAGCCACCCGGTCTCCAGGCGGATGCGGCTGCACAAACTCTTTCGCATCCGCATGCGCATCCAGATCCACCACCGGAAACAACTCCTTCACCTCATACCTCTCTTTCAACCCGGGATTGTCCGTGAAAGATGTCTCCCCCACAGAGTCGTACTCCCGGATCACCTTGCTGCGCTTGTCAATCCAGAATGTCTCCACAGCAGCTGGCTCGTCGCTCGCATGTTCGCTCTTCGCCTTCACCACGAAGCAATCAAACGAGACCCCGCCGATCGTCACCACAGCATCGGGCAGAGCTACGGCGTCCGTGCTCCGTACCAGCTCGGACTCCAGCATCCGCGTCATTCCCCACGTGTAGCTGATAACCTCACTTCCCGCATAGATGACGTGCGGCATCGTCGGTCCTTTGGCCGGCACGGCATGCAGCACATAGCGATGATTGCCCAGAGAGGTGATCATCTCCATAGTGCCGTTAGAGGTTTGCAGGTAAGAGCCGTACGCCGAGCGCCCCTCAATGCGGAAGCGGTTGCCCGGCGCGAACACCAGCGTCATATAGCTCTTCGTCCACTGGTAGTGAAGGCTGCCGGTATAACTCTCTTCCTTGATTGCCTCGATCCGCACTGCCGTCGGCTGCGCATACTTCTTCGCAACCTCCATCAGCAGCTGCGCCGCATCCGGCTTCGCGCCCGCAACCGCAGCATTCTGTGCATGCGCCGGGACGAGCCCTGGCAGGATTAGCAGAACAGAAAGCTCTCTGAGCAACATGGCCTGCGCCTCGTAGCGGGGGCACGGCCCCCGCGGTGAACCCTTCTATCACACCTGCCGCTGGCGCCGCCCAGCCGAAAAGCCGCACAATACAAACGTGCACCCGCTCGGCCTCATCCTCGGACTCCTCGCCATCGGCACGGTGCTGCTCGATGCCTTCGAGACCATCATCCTGCCGCGCCGCGCCAGCGGAAAGATCCGTCTCACCCGCCTCTTCTACGTGCTCACCTGGCGGCCCTGGGCGACCGTCGTCGGTCGCTTCCAGAATCGTCGCCTGCGCGAGACCGGCTTCAGCTTCTACGGTCCGCTCTCCCTGCTCCTTCTCATGGCGCTGTGGGCAGTGGGTCTCGTCATCGGCTTCGGTTTCATGTTCTGGGGACTCGGCGCGCCCCTGCACGATCCTCTCGGCCTGCACCCCCTGCACACCGCCATCTACATCAGCGGCACCACGCTCTTCACCCTTGGCCTCGGCGACATCATCCCCCTCAACCACTGGGCGCGCGATCTCGTCATCATTGAGGCCGGGATGGGGCTCGGCTTCGTCGCCGTCGTCATCGGTTATCTGCCCGTGCTCTATCAGGCTTTCTCCCGCCGCGAAGGCTCGATCGCGTTGCTCGATGGCCGCGCCGGCTCACCCCCCACCGCAGGCGAGTTGTTGCGCCGCCACGCCAGCGACGGCGGTAACGATGCGTTGGTCGCCCTGCTGCTGGAATGGGAACGCTGGTCCGCGGAAATGCTCGAGAGCCACATATCGTATCCGCTGCTGTGCTATTTCCGCTCGCAGCACGACAATCAAAGCTGGCTCAGCGCCATCACCGCCATACTCGACACCTGCGCCATCCTGCTCTCCATCGTCGAATGCTCCGCCTGCCGCCAGGCGCGGCTCACCTTCGCCATGGCGCGCCATACCGTCGTCGATCTGCTGCTCGTCTTCAACCTGAAGCCGATCGCCATGCCCAAACCATTGCCACCGGGCGCAATCGCGCCGGCAGGCACGAGCGCCCCCAAAGACGCACCCATGCGCCTCTCCGAGCCTGAGTTGGTCCAGCTCACCGAAGTCCTCTGCAAAGCCGGATATCGTCTTCGCCTTGAGCCGGAACGCCTCGCGCTGCTGCGCAAGCTCCGCTGGATGTACGAAGGCCAGGTCCTCGCCCTATCCAACTTCCTGTCCATGCCGCTGCCGTCGTTCGTCACAGAAACGCCCGGCCGCGACACATGGATGCTGGTGAACAACCTGCTCGAGCTCTACTCGGTGCAGCCGGAAGCCACCGACGCGGACACCCACGCCGCCACCCTCATGGCCCGCACCCGCGAAATCTTCGCCGACGAGCCCCACGCCTTTTAAGCTACGAATAAATCAGCACGCCACTCGCCGCCGGCAAGTGCAGGCTCGCGCCCGCAGTCTCATGCGAGCTCGGATGCCAGCTACCATCGGCTCCAATCGTTGCGCCGCCCAGTGTCTCGCCCGTCTTCGCAGCTGCATTGGGCGCTTCGAGCCGGATCAATTGCTTTCCATTCAGACTGTGGTCCAGCGTGAGGTCGACCGCATGATCAAGACTTAGGTTGAGCGCCGTCAGCGTCACGCGTCCATCCGCGCGTTGCACGGCGTAGACGCGCAGGCCGTCCGGTACGGTGCTCAAGTTTGCCTCGATCAGCTCTCCCGCGGACGCCTCGCGAAACAATCTCATCCCATAGTACAAAGGCCGCGCCTCGAACCCCTTCGCGCGCGTGCCTGCGATCGGCGTATACCAGCCGTATCCGCCGCCATGAAAGTTCACCCCAATGCCGCCCGCCTGGGCGATGCGGAACATGTAGTCCGCGCCCCACAGCGCCGATGCGAAGGTATCGCTCACCCCCGCTTTGCCGCCGCCGTAGCAGGAATTGGTCTCCGCCAGCCGGAAAGGCAATCCCGTTTCCTTCGTCACCTGTTCAAGCCCGGCAAACTCGCTCTCGAGCTTCGGATCAGGCCGCAGTAGCCGCGGAATATCCATCGCCGGATTGCTGGGCGGCCCCTCCGCGTAGTAGTGCGAGGAGACGAACTTCACATCGTTGCGGAAGGCCTTTGCAAACGGCACCAGCCAGTCGTTGTTGAAGGCAGTGTCCGGTCCCGCGAACGGCGCATCGGGCACGCGCCTGCGCACCGCCTCAAAGAATCGCCGCCACTCCGCGATGAACTGATCCGTGTTGTAGCTTGGCGGCCGCAATCCATTCTTGTAGAAGAGATCCGGCTCGTTCGCCATCTGGAAAGCAATCAGCTTCGAGCCCATCATGTGAGAGACGAACGCCGCTTCCTCCGCGGCCATCTCCGGCGTGCCCAGCCCCAGGTTGAGTCCATAGATCAGCGACCATCCTGGCAGCCGGTCGAGGAACTCACGCAGATTGCGGATCGCCTGCTCCGTGATCACGCGACGCGGCGGCGCTTTGTTGCCCTTGTCCGGGCCCAGCGCGTCCTGAATCGGATTGGTCGAGGTTCCGTGCGCCTTGGGGTCCGATTTCCAGAAGCAGTACTCACTCGTGTTGCCGCCAATGCGCAAAACGCCGTGCTCGCCAAGTCCGCCCATCAAGTCGATGAGCTGCTTATTATCGCCCGCGAAGAAATCCGCATCGCTGAGCTGCGCCGACTCATAACTCAAGCCGGTGAAGTCTTCGGCGATGCGCCGTCCCGTCGGCTTGCCAATGGAGAGCGTGACCGGCAGCGGAGCGGCCTGCGCCAGCAAGCGGGAAGCGGGATGCAATGCAGCGGTGCTAAGTGCAGAGAGGGAGAGAAACCTGCGGCGATTCATCGCTGCCATTCGATCACAGGCTGCAATAGGCAAGCAAAGCGATGTTCGGCGTGGCGAAGTGTTCTTCCACTTAGATGACGCGGTATCTCACCTACTAGGCGAAGCGGTATTTATTTATACGATCGTTGATACGTCCCACTGATCCGGTCATGCCAGCCCAGGTGGTCTTCATCAAAGACCGCCCACAGCAGCCCTAGCCCCAGCGGCATGGCAGACAGCAGCAGGGCGCCGACGCGCCGCTGCATCGCCCGCCGTGTGGGATTATCGTCGTTCAGCGTGCACAGCGCGATCCGCGCGTACATCATGCCCGGCGTGCTCTCGCCGAAGCGGAAGAAGAGCCACTGGTAGGCGATGAACGTGGCCATCAGCGCCAGAAATGCCGCTGCCATCGCGGTCCTGCCGGAAGGCGGATGCGCTGTACATGAGCTGAAGACAAAGACAAAGATCAGGAAGCCGACGAAGCTGAGCGCTCCATCCACCAGCGCGGCCATGATCCGATCTTCGAGCGAAGCCGGCTTGATCGGAGGCTCGTCCTCGGCCGCCCGCGCTGCCCGCGCCACACGCTCCGGTGCCGGCGCATCCAGCCGGATCGACGACCAGTCCAGGCCGGCACCCGCTGCGGCCGTACCCGGCCGGTGATCGATCATCTCCGGCTCCACTTCAAAGATGCGCAACTGGCCGCTCTGCGATTCGGCGTCGCGCAGCGGCCCCTCGGCCAGTCGCGGACGCGCCCTGCGCGGCGCCACCAGCTCGCGCGGAAACTCAATCAGGTTCGCCGCCAGCGGAATGGCGGGCGCTATCGTCTCCTCCTCCAGCGGATCGGAGATACGCGACGCTCTGGTCTGCGGCGGCTGATGCGCGGACTGCGGCGCCCGCCCGGACCGCCGTGCTTCATACGCCTCCATCTGCCGCTGCGTACGCTCGTCCAGGTCGTAGCGCACCTCAATCCGCTCGCGCTCCACGCGCTCCTGCTCCGCCTCCAGCCGCTCCTCTGCCTCGCGCGCTTCGGCCACCGCGGCCTCTGCGGCGCGCGCATCCTCCATGCGGCGGCGCACCGCCTCCTGCGCGACCTGCGCCTCCAGCAGCGCCTTCTCCGCCGCCAGCGCTGCCTCTTCGGCTTCACGCTCCAGCAGCTCACGATAGCTTGGCCGCCCTGCATAGCGGGCAGCAACTGCCGCGGCAACGTTGGCCCGGCCGGGCTCTTCGGTATCGGCGCAATGCTGTTCCAGCGGCAGGCGAGGCTGGCTGTTGCCGCGGCCGGAGCGGCGCGCGCGGCTAGCGGCCAGCTTCTCGGTCAGCTCGATCTTCCACGCCGGCACATCGTCCGGCACGAACTTCGCCATCGCTCTCGTCCCTGCTTCCGGCCTGCCTGCTTCCGGCATTCCCGATTCCGGCATTCCGGACCTGCTGCCTTCACCCGTGCACTTCCGGCTCTCCACGCGGAGCGCGCCAGCAGCGGCGCCATCGCAAGGAACAGGGCAAACCGCGCCGGGTTCCTCGCAAGAAGCGGCGAAGATGCGGCGTGGGTAGCGTCGTTCGAGCCAGAGCTGCGCCGGTCTCATTCTCGGAAGGATGCATTGCCTTTGCTATTCTGGCCTTGCCCGTGCCGAAGAACCTGCGCAGTTTTTTATGTATCACGGTGGTGTGGCTGTGTCATCCGCAGCCTGCACTTTGGGCGTGGCAGAGCGGGCACCCGGAATCAAGCGCGGTACCGGCGCAGCAAACGCAGTCATCTTCTGCATCGCAATCCGCATCCGACTCGCTGCCCAATGTACCCGATGCAGCCGAGCTGCCGCGTCTTGAACCCGTCCCTGGGCCGGGCAAGGCGCTGGTTCCCGTCCACATTGCAGCGAATACGCAGCGAAAGGACGGCTCCGTCTACACCCTGCTGGGCGACGTCGAGATCCGCTACAAGGACTACGTCGTGCACGCCGACCGGATGAATTACAACGAAGATACCGGCGAGGCGCGCGCCGAAGGACACGTAGAACTGGACGGTGGCCCAGCCGACGAGCATATCCTCGCCGATCACGCGACCCTCAACCTCGATCTCGACACCGGCCGCTTCTACACCGTAACCGGCAGCGTTGGCGTCCGCGCGAACGCGAGCCGCAAGAAGGTCATCTACACCACCACCAATCCCTTCCTCTTCACCGGCCGCGTGGTCATCAAGAATGGCCCCCAGGACTTCCACGTCATCAACGGCACCATGACCTCCTGCCGCCTGCCGCATCCCGACTGGGTCATCGCCGCGGGACGCATCAACGTCACCGATGGCCAGGCGAGCGCGCGCAACGCGCTCTTCCGCGTGCTGAACATCCCGGTCATTTATCTGCCCTACTTCACCCATCCGGTGATGTCCTCGGACCGGCAATCCGGCTTTCTGATTCCCGTCTTTTCGCAGTCCAACACCAAGGGCAGCGTCTTCGGCGAGCAGATTTATCTGGTGTTGAACCGCAGCATGGATCTGACCGTGGGCACCGATTTCTTCTCCAAACGTGGCTGGGCTCCCAGCGGCGAGTTCCGCTATCGCGGTCGCGGCGACGACTTCGCGGACATCCGCTTCACCGCCCTCTTCGATCGCGGCACACTCGTGAACGGCCAACTCACAGATCAGGGCGGCCAGGACGTCCTGATCAACGGCCGCCACAGCCTCGGCCCCCACACCCGCCTGGTCAGCAACGCCGAATATCTCAGCTCGATCATCTATCGCGAGGCTTTCGCCGAAAACTTCTCCCAGGCCACGGCGACCCAGATCAACTCCAATATCTATCTCACCCATAACAGCAACGGTTTCTCGGAGACCGGCAGTTTCAACCGCTATATCAACTACGCCACTGTCAGCCCGGGGATCACAGACGTGGTGATCGCGCATCTGCCCTCGCTCGAAGCCTCTGCCATCGAGCATCCGCTCGCCGGCACGCCGCTCTACTGGAGCGCGGATGGCAGCGCGGATGGACTCAATCGCCGCGAGCCGGGCTTCGAGACCGCGCACGAAGTCGGCCGCCTCGATGCCTATCCCAGCCTCTCCGCGCCGCTGCACCTCGGCGGCTTCGATATTCGTCCGGACGTCGCGATACGTGAGACCTTCTACACCAAGAGCCAGGCCCCTACATTCGTTCTCGATCCCGTCACGCAGTCCTATGTGCCCGTCTATCGCTCGGCCAGCCTGAACCGCAAGGACATCGAAGCCGGCCTCGAACTTCGCGCTCCGGTGATGGAGCGCGACTTCGCTCCCGCATGGCTGGCACACTACGACCGCGTCCTGCGCCACACCATCGAGCCCGCGGCGCGCTATCAGTTCATCTCCGGCATCGACAACTTCCGCAACATCCTCCGCTTCGATCCCACCGATCTGGCCAGCGACACCAACGAGATCGAATACTCCGTCACGCAGCACTTCTATCTCAAGAAGCTGCATCCCAAGCCGTGCGGCAACGCGCCGCTTCCCCACGAAGGCTACGGCCGGGTCTACCTGCCGATCGACTATCACGATTGCTCCAACACCGACACCAGCGAGTCCCTCACCTGGACGCTGACTCAGAAGCATTACTTCGATCCCAACTTCGGCGGCGCGGTCTTCCCCAATCGCCGCAACGTGCTCGCCACCACGCTCGATCTCACCGGCATCTCCTTCCTTGCCGGCCCGCGCGATTACTCGCCCCTTATCTCCCGGCTCGAGCTGCGCACCAATCAGACGCTGGATTTCGGCTGGGACGTGGACTACGACCCTCACGCCGGCCGCATCAACGGCAGCAATGTCTACGTCGATATCCGTCACGCGGGCTTCTTCGGCTCCATCAGCCATGCGCGGCTGGATGCCCTGAACCCCAGCACGCTGCCCACCCCCACCATGCCCTCGCCGGTCACCAACTATGAGCAGATCCGCGCTACGCTTGGCTACGGCGCGGGCACCAAGCAGGGCTTCAGCGGCGGCCTCAATCTTGGCTACGATCTGAATCTATCGCAGCTCCAGTACGGAGGCGTGCAGACCAGCTACAACTGGAACTGCTGCGGCCTCACGATCGAATACCGGCGCCTCGCTCTCGGCGCTGAGCGCAACGAGAACTACGAGAGCTTCAACTTCACCCTCGCCGGCCTTGGCACCGCCGGCAACATCAACCGTTCACAGTTGATCTACTGACGCCCGCTTGAGTATGTTAGGGGCGCCCTGCGGCGCGGAAGGGACAGAGTTCCGCATCCGCCGGCGCCCTGGAGGTCACGTTGCGCCTCGCACCCGTCGTCATCTTTATCTCCACTCTGGCCGGCTACACACTTCATGCCGCTGCCAGCCAGATCCCTGCCCCAACGCCCGGTGCTCTACCCTCCCCATTGGCCGCTTGCGGCGAGGACAAAGTGTCCTTCGATGTCGATCGCGGCGAGGTAAGGGATCAGATGGATCCGCCCGAAGAGGGCCAGGCGACCCTGTACATCGTCGAACTCTTCAACCTCCGGGACAAAGGGAAATTCGGACGCCCCACCCTCAAGCACGGGCTGGATGGCCATTGGATTGGCGCAACGCAGGGCTTCACCTACGTCAGCGCCAGCATCGCTCCCGGCATGCATCATCTTTGTTCGAAGTGGCAGTCGCACTTCGGCAAGCTGTCGGACCAGGTCTCGCTGTATAACTTCAACGCCGAGCCGGGCAAGCGCTACTACGTTCGTGCGCAGATCAATGTCATGGGCGACAACGACGTCCTCTCCATGGATCTCGAGCAGGTCTCCGAGGACGAGGGCCGCTTTCTGATAAGCGAAGCCGCCCGCAGCGTGAGCAAACCGAAGCGCTAGAGCATTTTTCCTAATACTGTGAACTGCGGAGTGACACGCAGCGTGGCTTTTCTTTACGGAAAAGCCACAAGAACTGCTGCCGGTCGGTCTACACGTAGAGGAAAAATGCTCTAAGTCGTGTCACTCGGCGGCGCCGTTCGCCGGGTCGTACCTGCGATAATTGAATAGCTCATCCCGACGCAGCGAAAGGCGGTTTGTTTGTTCCGTTCCCAACTTGTCCTTGCCTGCGCCCTGGCCGCAATCGTTACCTGCGGCTGCCGGGCGCAGACCCCGCAGACCCCTCCCAACGCATCGCTGGACCGCCGCGTAGAGGTGCTGGTGCGTTCCCAGTTCAACGTCCCTTCGGACTACGACGTCTCCCTGGGTGGCAAGACCAAGAGCGATATACCGGGCTTTGACAACCTGCCCGTCACCTTCTCGCACAATGGCAAACAGACCACGGTCATGTTTCTGCTTTCCAAGGACGGCAACACCCTGGCGCGGCTGGAGAAGTTCGACATCAGCAAGGACCCGCAATCCGTCTATTCGCTCGATCATCGCCCGATCCGCGGCGCTCCCGATGCCAAGGTCACCGTGGTCAACTACGACGACCTCGAGTGCCCCTACTGCGCCCGCATGCACGAGGAGCTCTTCCCCGGCACCATGGACCATTACAAGGGCCTGGTGCGCTTCGTCTACAAAGACTTCCCGCTGGTGGAGATCCATCCCTGGGCGATGCATGCCTCCGTCAACGCCAACTGCCTCGCCGAGCAGAATGGCGACGCCTACTGGAACTTCGTCGACTATGCCCATAGCCACGGCCAGGAGATCGATGGCAACCGCTCCGACCCCAAGCAATCCTTCACCGCGCTCGACGAACAGGCCCGTGCCACTGGCAAAAAATTCAATCTGAACCAGACGAAGCTGGACGCGTGCCTCGCGAAGCAGGATGATTCGGTCGTTCGCGCCTCCATGCGTGAGGGAGAAAAGCTCGGCATCGACGGCACGCCGCAGCTTTTCGTGGACGGGGAGCGCATCGCCCCCGGCGCCCAGCCGACCGCGGCCGTGTGGGATGCCATCGATCGCGCGCTGAAGGCCAATGGCATCACACCCCCGCAACGGAGCGAAGCGACGCCCCCGCCCGTCGCTCCGGCAACCCCGCCGCCCACGCCGTCCCAGTAGACTGTGCGCGAGCAGCCCGCCGGAATGTCCTCCTCACACGTGAAATGCACGGCTCTCCTTTTCGCCGCGGAGCCACACGCGATCGAGCAGTTCCGCGGCGGCCGCATCCGGCGAATTGAGTTCCACCCAGCTTTTTCGTCAAGAAAAGCTGCACATCACGGCAGAACGACGGGGCATAGTAACCGTGGAACTGTTCTAATCTTTGTGAGCCAGCGGCACGGCGCGCCGCGCGCTGGTGAGATGTGCGCTCCACACGGAAGCACGCCTATCGAAGGAGACAGAGTGCCAGAAGTTCCGCTGACTGCGTCCGGCCCCGACCCATCCTCCCCATCTCGCCGTTCCACCCTCTGGCTCACCCGTGGTCTTCTTCCCGCGGGGCTCGTGTGCCTGGCGTTTGCCGCAGGCTGCAACCGCCCACACCAGCCGGACGTGGTCGCCACCGTCAACGGACACCCCATCGACCGCGCCACGCTCGAACGCTACTACCACAGCAATCTCGGCAACGCTCCGCAGCAGCCCTCGCTGGTGCAGTCCCAGATCGCTCACCTCGAAATCCTGCGTAACCTCATCGACGATGACATCAAGCAGCAGCGTGCCGCCAAGCTCAACCTCGTCGCTACCGACGAGGAGGTGGACGCCAAGCTGGCCGAGATCAAGGCGCCCTTTACCCAGGAGGAATTCGACCGTCAGCTCAAGGCGAAAAACATGACGCTCGATGACCTGAAGCGCGATATCCGCCGCGGCCTCACCAACGAAAAGCTGATGAATAGGGAGATCTTCTCGAAGATCAACATCACGGACGCGGACATCTCCGAGTACTACAACGCCAACAAATCCCTCTTCAACCTGGTCGAGCCCGAGTTCCACCTCGCCGAGATTGTTGTCTCCGCTGTGCCGCCGCCGCCCGCCAACCTGCAGAACGCCAAAGGCAACACCGACGCCGAAGCGAGAAAGAAGATCGAAGCGCTCCACACCAGGCTGGAGAGCGGCGACGACTTCGGCGCCCTCGCCTCGCAATTCAGCGAGCAGCCCTCCACCGCCAGCAGTGGCGGCGACATGGGCCGGCTTTCCGAGTCGCAGCTACGCCAGGACAGCGCTGTCTTCGCGGCAATCTCGCAGCTCCGCCCCGGCCAGATCACCGGCGTGCTGCCCGTCTACGACCAGGGCCACAAGGTGAACGGCTATGCCATCTATAAGCTGCTCGACAAGGAAGCCGCCGGCCAGTACGAGCTGAACGATCCTCGTGTGCAGCAGACGATTCGCAGCCAGTTGCGGGAGAGCCGCGCCCAGCTTCTGCGCAACGCCTATGACGAGATGCTGCGCGATCAGGCGCACGTCGAGAACTACTACGCCGAGCAGATCTTCAAGCAGGGCGCGCAGTAAACTCGCCCGCCGCTCCTTCTGCCTGCGCGCTTGCTACACTGGGACACTCTTTCCGGAGGCTGCACGCGTGTCCCATCGCTCGTCGTTCGTGCTTTCGCTCTTTGTCCTCGCCCTCCCCGCCATCGGTTTCGCACAAGCTCAGCCACAACCAGCGCGCACCCTGGTGCGTGCCGCGCATCTGGTCGACGTTCGCGCCGGCCGCTTGCTGGATGCCCAGACGCTCATCGTCACCGGCGATCGCATCGTTGCGGTGGAGCCCACCGCACAGGTGCAGGCCGAGCCCGGCGACAAAGTCATCGACCTGGGCAGCGCCACCCTGCTGCCGGGCATGATCGACGTCCACACCCACCTCACCGATGACACCAACTTCGATCCCTATCACGAGCTCTCCACCAGCGTCGCCAAGAGCGCGCTCATCGGCGCACACAACGCGAAGGTGACGCTCGAAGCCGGCATCACCACCGTGCGCAACGTCGGCGCCGACGGCTTCGCCGATGTCGATCTGCGCGACGCCATCAACGAAGGCCTCATCGAAGGGCCGCACATGCAGGTCAGCGGACCACCGCTCGGCATCACCGGCGGCCATATGGATAACAATCTGCTGCCCGAGTCCTACCACGCGACCGGCGACGGTGTCGCGGACGGCATTCCGGCGGTCCAGCACATGGTGCGTTTGAATATCAAGTACGGCGCGGACCTGATCAAGATCGGGGCTACCGGCGGCGTGCTCTCCAAGGGCGACGACCCGCAGGCCAGCCAGTACACGCTCGAAGAGATGCAGGCCATCGTCGCCGACGCGCATCGCCTCGGCCGCAAAGTCGCCGCCCACGCTCACGGCGCGCAGGGCATCCTGTGGGCCAGCGAAGCCGGCGTCGATTCCATCGAGCACGGCACCTATATGAACGACGAGGACATCAAGATGATGAAGGCTCACGGTACCTACTTCGTGCCCACCGCTTACCTCATCGACTGGATGCGCGAGAACGGCCACCTGCCCGCCTACTCGCAGCAAAAGATGAAGGACGTCAGTGCCGTCGAGAAGGTCAACGCGAAGCACGCGATCGCCGCCGGCGTGAAGGTCGCGATGGGCACCGATGCGGCCGTCTATCCGCACGGGCTCAACGCGCACGAGTTCGAGGTCTACGTGCGCGACTTTGGCATGACGCCGCTGGAGTCGCTGCGCACCGGCACCGTCAACGCCGCCGACCTGATGGGCTGGAGCGACCGCGTCGGATCGCTCGATCCCGGCAAGTGGGCTGATGCTGTGGCAGTCCAGGGCGACCCGCTCCAGGACATCACCGTGCTGCAGCATCCCATCTTCGTGATGAAGAGCGGCACCGTCTATCGCAACGACCTTGCCTCTCATTGAAGATCCTAGACAATAGAATGAGCATGGTTCGCTACGGCATTCTTGGCTTCGGCCATCATGGAGAGCGCCGCCTTGCGCCGGCCTTCGAGCAGGCACAGCACTCTCAGCTCGCCGGCATCTGGCGCCGCAACCAGGAGCGCGCCCGCGAAAACGCGGAGCACTTCCACATCGCGCACCTCTTTGACTCTCCCGAAGAGCTCTGCGCCTCATCCGCCATTGACGCCGTCTTCGTCGCCAGCCCGGATGCGCTGCACTGCGAGCACACGCTGCTCGCGCTGCGTCATGGCAAAGCCGTGCTCTGCGAGAAACCGCTGGGGATGAATGCACCCGAGGCAATCCGCATGGCAAGCGCCGCGCGCGCCGCAGGACGCGTCTTCGGCGTCGCGCAGAACTTCCGTTACAACGCCTCGCTCGAGAGAATGCGCGCTCTGGTCGCCGAGGGCGCCATCGGCACACCGGTCTTCGCCTCCGCGCACTTCTGCTTTCTCAGCCGCAACAGCCCGCGCATCTGGATCGACGATAGCGGCATGGCCTGTGGCGGCCCCATCGGCGACGTCGGCATTCACGCCATCGACGCACTCCGCTTCCTGCTCGAGCAGGAGGTCGTCGCCGTGAGCACGCTCGCACGCGACGGCGAGCCGCGCTCACCGTCCCCCACCTCGGAGCGCGAGCTCGAGGAGAGCGCCGCCATCACCCTCGAGTTCAGCCGCGGCGTGCTGGCGAACATCCAGGTGAGCTTCCGCGCCCAATACCGCACCCTCATCGAGGTGGTCGGCGAAGACGGTGTCCTCACCGCCGAGGGCGGTCTCACCGTCGATCGCCCGGTCACCATCGTTCACCACGCCGCGGGCAGAATCATCGACCAGGAAACCGTCTCGAACGACGATGCCTACACCCGCATGCTCGACGCCTTCTCCGCTACCGTGGAAGGCACCGGCAGCTTCGCCAGCACCGGCGATGACGGGGTGCAGAACCAGCGGATTCTCGACGCGGCCTTCCGTAGCTGGCACAGCGGCTGCCGCGAACGCATCCGCTGAGCCTGCTCACTCAATCACCGCCAACACCTGGCCGGAAGCAACCGTATCCCCCGCTGCGACACGCACCTCCGCGACGCGGCCGTCACGCGCGGCCTTCAGCTCGTTCTGCATCTTCATCGCCTCGATCACAACGACGCCCTGACCGGCCACCACTGCCTCGCCCGGCGCGACCAGCACGCGCGCCACACGCCCCGGCATCGACGCCTTGATATGCAGCGTGCCGTTCCCCGCGCCCGGCCCTTTGCGGCGGCCGCGCAGCGAGCGCGGATCGGCCACCACGACGCGATGCTGCCGTCCCGCCACTGCAATCGACTCTTCGTCCGCAAAGACAGTGCGTACGCAGCGGTAGGCGCGGCCACCCGCGCCATTCTCCCCCCCGCCGTCACCGGTTCCGCTGTCACCGATCCCGCTATTACCGATCAGCAGCGACAGCACGCCGGGCATCGGCTCGCATACGTCCACCGGGATCGTCTGGCCGTCCATGTGGATCACAGAGCCTTCCGCGCGGCGCTCCAGCGCCACGCGGTGCACCACGCCGTCCACTTCCACCTCGAGCACCGTCATCGGGCCAGCCCCTGCCGCAGCGCGTCGCGTTGCCATGGCGTCTGCGGCTGCGCCGCGGGGCCCGGTGCCTGCGGAGCCGCAAACAGAACCGCGCCCATCGCCGCCGCCTCTGCGCTAGCTGGCGGCGCCTCGACATCGGCTGGCGCTGGCTCCGCCAGCAGCCGGTCAAGATAGCCGGTGTCGATCCGCGCAGCCTGAAAGTCCGCGTCATCCAGAATGCGCCGCAGCAGCTTCAGATTCGTCCGAATGCCCCCGATCACATACTCGTCGATTGCACAGCCCAGACGCGCAATCGCCGTCGCGCGATCCGGCGCGAACGCAATCAGCTTCGAAAGCATCGGATCGTACTCGGTCGGCACCTGCCAGCCTTCGTACACACCCTCGTCCTCGCGAAGGCCCGGGCCGCCCGGCCGCAGCAGCCGCGTAATCTTGCCCGGGGACGGCAGAAAGCCATTCTCCGGATCCTCCGCATACACGCGCACCTCCACCGCATGCCCGCGCAGCGTGATCTCCTCCTGTGTAAAGGGCAACGGTTTCCCTTCGGCGATGGCGATCTGCAGATGCACCAGGTCGAGCCCGGTGACCAGTTCGGTTACGGCGTGCTCCACCTGCAGGCGCGTATTGACTTCGAGAAAGTAGAAGTTCTGCGCCTCATCGAGCAGGAACTCTACCGTGCCCGCATTCACGTAACCGGCCTCGCGCGCCAGCCTGCATGCCGTCTCGCCCATACGCCTGCGCAGCTCCGGCCCCACCACGGCCGACGGCGCCTCTTCAATCACCTTCTGGTGCCGCCGCTGCACCGAGCATTCACGCTCGCCGAGATAGACTGCATTGCCATGCTGATCGGCGAGCAGTTGTATCTCGATATGGCGCGGCCGCTCGATCAGTTTTTCGAGATACACCTCACCCGACCCGAAGGCCCGCGCCGCCTCCTCGCTGGCTGAGACAAACGCGGATGGCAACTCCGCCGGTCCCTGGATAGCCCGCATGCCCTTGCCCCCGCCGCCGGCCGCCGCCTTCAGCATCACCGGATAGCCGATCTCCTCGGCCAGCCTCAGCGCTTCCTCGGCAGAGACCAGGCCGCGCACCGAGCCCGGCGTCCGCGGCATGCGGGCGCGATCAGCCGCAGCACGCGCGCGTGTCTTCGAGCCGAGCTCGCGCATCGCAGGCGCGGGCGGCCCGATGAAGGTGATCCCCGCTGCCGCGCATGCCTCGGCAAAATCGGCATTCTCGGAAAGAAACCCGTAGCCCGGATGAATCGCATCCGCGCCGCACCGCCGCGCGATCTCCAGAATGCGATCGCCGCACAGGTAGGAATCGACCGACGGCGCAGGTCCCAGCCGGTAAGCTTCGTCGGCATGTTGCACGTGCAGCGCGCTGCGGTCCACGTCGGAGTAGACGGCCACCGGGGAGATGCCCATCTCGCGGCACGCACGAATCAGACGAAGCGCGATCTCGCCGCGATTGGCGATCAGGATCTTGCGAAGGGACGCCACCAGTCAGTGATTCTAAACTGGAGAGCACACGCTTGTAGACGCAATGCTCGTGCCTCGTTCTCTGAAGTCCTCCCCCCGGTCTGCGCATACGCGCAGCACAACCCTGTCGTTCCGACCGAAGCGTCCACAAATCTGTCATTCAAAACCGGAGCGAAGCGCAGTGGAGAGCCTGCCCTGAGCTTATCGAAGGGAATCTGCTGTCAGCGATGCACGGCTAACAGGCGGTTCATGGGTGCGCGGCAAATCTCTGCTGCAAAAGCAAAAGGAGCCCGTTAAGGGCTCCTTTCGGCTTTCTACTTCTCTGTCGGCTACTTGTTAGTATCCACTCCCGGCTTGGTCGCCTGGTTCGCCTTCTCCAGGTTTGCCTTGCGGGCGCCCAGGGCCTTTTCGGTCCAGTCCTGTGCCTGCTGCAGATCGGCCTTGCGCGCATCGTCGTTGCCGCACTCAATCTCGGCCTTCCGCCGGTAGGCAAGGTTGATGTATGCCATCGCGTCTTCGTACGAAGGACGCAGATCGATCGCTTTGTGAAGTGAGTCGAGCGATTCGTCCACCAGCGAGCCATTCATCTCCGCCAGCTTGGGACATTCCTTCTTGGGTATGCCTCCATCGGCCGCTTGCTTTTCCGTCAGACCGTGGGCCGAAAGAAAATCCAGCGCGTTTCGGCGCGCCTTGCCCCAGTCGATCACGCCGATGGTGTAATACGCTTCCGGATCCTTGGGATCGACAGCCAGCACCTTCTGCTGCCAGGCCTTGGCATCGTCCGCCCTGTTCTGGCCGAAGTAGATTGCGGCAATCCCCTTGATCGCGTTCACGTTGTTGGGATCGATCCGCAGCGCATCCTTGTACGCCGCGATCGCGTGGTCGGCAAGCGCCTTGTTGGCCGGCGTGTCGGAGTTCGGCACCACCTGCTGCGCATATGCGGTAGCCAAGTACATATGCGTCATCGTCAGCGACGGATCCAGGTTCACGGCCGTCTGGAAGTGCTCGATAGCCTCTTCATACCTCGCGTTCTTGTAGGCCTGAACTCCCTTGTTAAGCTGATCGCGCGCCTTTAACTTATTGCACCCGGTGGTGGCGAGGAGCAGCGACAGGCTGGCAACTGCCGGCATCCACACTCTTGCGATACGCATCATTCTGCTTCATTTCTCCTTGAATAGGTGCCAGACCGCGGCGCGTTGAGGGGTCCGTTTGCTGGGCAGGGAATAGAAAGTTCTCTGCGCGTTGATTGTAACTGTTTTCTCCGGGCCCGCAAGTCCCGGTCCAAGACAAAGCCGCGGCCAGGAACGGCCGCGG
Source organism: Acidobacteriaceae bacterium (assembly GCA_036500805.1). GTDB lineage: Bacteria > Acidobacteriota > Terriglobia > Terriglobales > Acidobacteriaceae > KBS-83. The sequence continues at coordinate 27,655 of DASYBK010000073.1, forward strand.
GCTGGATAAACAGCGCGGGCTACTGGCCCGCCGCAATCTTGGGAGTGATTAGTCCGACGTGGTCGACGCCTGCCCCTTTGGCTATATCAATAGCATTGGCGACCGGGGCAAAGTCGAGATCCTTGTCTCCTCTGATGAACATCACCTTCGTGGCGCGGGTGGAGAAGATGGTCTGCAGCCGCCCGGCCAGATCGGACTTCTGCACATCCGTCTCGTTGATCTTGTAAGCCGGCTGTCCGCCGGGGCCATGCAGGATCTGCACCACAATAGCGGTGTCATTTTCCTTCTGCGGCTGGTTGTTCTTCGGGGGTTGCGGCACCAGCGCCTCCAGGCCCTTGGGCGATACCGGCGTGATGGCCATGAAGATGATCAGCAACACCAGCAGGATGTCGATCATCGGGGTTACGTTGATGTCGTGGGAGAGTCCCCCGCCGCCGCCTGTCGAGAATGCCATGAGTATTTCCTCAGTGTTTTACGGCCCCGCTATCCGCGGGGCAGGCTGTTTGCTTTAACTGCCGCCCATCACCGTGTTGTTCGGTTGCTCGGTCAGTACGCCAAGCGTATCCACGCCCGCGGTGCGAATGTTGTCGATCGCATCCATCACGATCCCGTAGTTCGACCGCGCATCCGCCCGCAGATAGACCTCTTTGTTGGTCTTGTTCTGCAGCATGTCGGTGATCCGGGGGCCCAGATCGGCAGAGGCAACCTGGTTCGCGCCCAGATACACCTTGCCGTCGCGGGTCACCGCAACCACCACCGAGTCTTCGTGCTCAGCGTCCGGCATCGGCGTCGCATCCACGCTCTTCGTCAGATCGACGTTGACTTTGTTCTGCACCATAGGCGTGATGACCATGAAGATGATCAGCAGCACCAGCATCACGTCCACCATCGGGGTGACGTTGATGTTGGAGTTGACCTTGGCGCCTTCGTTCCTTACTGCAAGTGCCATATATGCTCCCTACCTGAGCGGGATCGTACCAGCCATACCGCCCTCCCATGCTGCTGCACAATCGCGGGGAAGGAGGATGGCGGAGCCTTCACGCTCCGCCACATTCGATTCTCGCGCGGACGGCATCACAGCAGGCCGTGTTTAGCGGCGCTGCGACTGCTTGATGAAGTAATCCACCAGCTCGCTTGAGGAGTTGTCCATCTCGACGTCGAAGGCCTCAACCTTGTTGGTGAAGTAGTTAAACAGCATCACAGCCGGGATCGCAACCAGCAGTCCGAACGCGGTGGTGACCAGCGCCTCCGAGATACCGCCTGCGATGGCGCCGATACCGGCCGACTTCTGCGTGGCGATCTGCTGGAAGGCGTTCAAAATACCGACCACCGTGCCGAACAGTCCAATAAACGGCGCGGTCGAGCCGATCGTCGCCAAACCGCCCAGGCCGCGCTTCAGCTTGGCGTGGACGATGGCTTCTGCCCGCTCCAGTGCCCGCTTGCTGGACTCGATCTGGTCCTCGGTAATGGCGCCGCCGCTGCCGTAGCTGCGAAACTCCTGCAGACCCGCGGTGACTACCTCGGCCAGATGCGACTTCTTGTTGCGGTCCGCTACCTTCACGGCTTCGTCCAGCTTGCCCTCGCGCAGAGCGCCGGCAACCTTGGGAGCGAATTCACGCGACTGCTTGCGGGCAGCGTTGAAATAAATGGCGCGGTCGATGATGACGGCCAGCGACCAGATCGACATGATGAAGAGAATGACCACTACGGACTTGGCCGGAATGCCCATTCTCGCCCACATCTCGGGGAGGCTGAAGCCAACGGTACCGCCCTGGTCCTGAAACAGCAGACCAAGGTTCGACATGTGGGGAACTACGTGAGTGAGCTGAGCGAGAATCACTGAATCTTTCCTCCTGGGTGGTGCAGAAACTTGAAAACTGAGGCCGCTGGTGGATCGCGGTGCAACCAAAACACCCCGATGCTATCACCGGCCTCTCCGTATCCTGTATGACACGAAGAGGCCAGTTGGTGGATGGTCATCCCCCTCGCCGGAGGGAGATGTCGACGATCAGCCGCCGAGGTTGAAGACCACGTTCACCGTGGTTTCCACCTCAACCGGCTCGCCGTTCAACTCGTAGGGCTTGTATCTCCAGGTCCGCACCGCCTCCAGAGCCGACTGCGTGAGCATGGGAGGCCCGCTGACTACGTGCAGGTTCTCGATGGTGCCTGATTTCGAGATGGTTGCCTGGAGCACCACCGTACCGGAGATGCGTGCCGCGCGCGCGATCGGCGGATAGGTCGGATTCACGCCGCCTACCTTCAGACCGGTCATCACGCCGGACGAGATCGCGATCTTCTTCGGTGTGGCGGCCTTCACCACCGGCGCCGGGGAATTGCCCATACCACCCAGAATGCCGCCAATCGCACCGCCGGAACCGCCCATGCCCTCCATGCCGGCCACGCCGGCGTTGGTCGGCGGAGGCGGCTCTTCCTTCACCGTCTTGATCTCGTGAGGAATCTTGGTCGGTGCCTCAAAGGGGTTCACCGTCTGCACCTTGATCTTCGGCTGCGGCGCCTGCGGCGGCGGCGGCGGCGGTGGCGGTGGCGGTGGCGGCGGAGCCGTCAGCAATGTGGCCATCATCTGCTTCGGCAGGGACTCAAGATGCATCAACGGCCACAAGACAAGTCCCACCACAACCGCGCAGTTGATGATGAGAGCAACAATTGACCACCACTTACTCTTCGTCTTGATCCTGTGGCCGGATTCCATCAGGGAGTCTTCGAACATGGCTTACCTCGTCCAACAGAGGTGCTAGACACCAAATTCTCCGCTGCTCCCAAGCAATGCCCGCCCGCTCCCGGCCAGGGGAGCAGTCGCGGTGCCTGCAAGGTAAGCGGAGACTGGGCCTGCGACTTCTTGGCTATAGACACCTGAAGGTAGGTGTAATGTTCCCGCAAAATTTCAAATAATTTTGCTTGCACCGGAATCAGTGCACACTCTCTCCCGCATACGCCCGTCAGACCCGCGCCCGCTTCGCCGCCGGCAAAGTCGCCGATGATCGTCCCTGGGGCCCTCCTCCGCGCCACTCCTGCCACGCCACCAGCATCGGTGCCGCCACAGCAATCGATGAATACGTCCCGATCAAAATCCCGATCACCAGCGCGAAGGAGAAGCCGTGCAATACCTCGCCACCGAAGAGAAAGAGCGAAAGCACCGTCAGGAAGGTCAGCCCGGAGGTCAGCACCGTCCGGCTCAGCGTCTGGTTGATGCTGCGGTTCACCAGCTCCGGCAAGGGCTCCCGCCGGCTCATCCGCAGGTTCTCGCGGATGCGGTCGAAGACCACGATGGTGTCGTTCATCGAGTAGCCGACCAGCGTCAGGATCGCCGCGATCACCGTCAGCGTCAGCTCCTTGTTGGTCAGCGAGAAAGCTCCAATCGTGATCAACGTGTCGTGGAAGACTGCCACCACCGCCGCGACGCCATAGATCAGCTCAAAGCGCCACCAGAGATAGATCAGCATGCCCAGCAGCGAGTAGAGCGTCGCGCGGATCGCCTGCCCGCGCAGTTGCGCGCCCACCTGCGGCCCGACAATCTCGGTGTTGAAGACGTGAAAGCCGGAGATATAGGTGTGCTGCTGGAGCGTCGAGACCACAGCCGGGTCGGCCACGCTCTTCAGCGCATCGAAGCCGGGGATCAGGCCGTCATTCTGCTTGTCGCGGAAATTCAGGATCGCGTCCGCCTGCTGCGCGTATTTGGTCTTCCCCGCGTCCGGTCCCAGGTGCTCCGGGTCCTGCTGCATCAGGAAGTCGGCCAGCGTGCCCGAACCCACATTGTCCAGGTCGAGCTTGCCGGAGCTGGCGTTCTGGTTGGCAGCGCCCGTCGCCGAATAATAGCTGCCCAGCGCCTTCACAATGGTGTTCGAGCCCGCCTCGGCGTTCGACTCCTGCATCGCCTTCTCGGGCAGCGAGATGATCACCTGGTTGCTCGGACCGCGCCCGATCTGGTTGCCGAAAGGCTGGATGCGGCTGTCGCGAACGCCGGCCTTGTCCACCGCCGCCCGGATGCGATCCGCCGACGGCGGCGCATCGAACTTCACGTAGACCAGCGTGCCGCCCTTGAAGTCGATGCCCAGCGGGATGTGATGCCAGAAGAGGATCGACAGCAGGCCAGCCACACTGAAGATGAGAGAGAAGCTGAGGAAATACCACTTCTTCCCCAGCCAGTCGATCTTTACGTCGTGAAACAGTTCCACTTGAACTCCGTTTATGCCGGGCCATTCCGGCTCCAGCTACTTCGGCCACCGGCCGTCTACTATTTCCTGCCCAGCAATCTCCCTGAAACTCCGCGCACCAAAGTGCGCTCTGCAGCAACGGCCGCCACCACCAGCAGCGCGCCGGTGGCCAGACCAAGCCCGATAAGCCCCGCCGCAGTCGCCGCGGTAACAATTGCAATTCGCATTAGATGGAAAGCGCCTCCCCGCGCTGCTTGCGGTTCAGAATGGCATCAAAGATCGTCCGCGATACGAATACCGCGGTGAAGAGGTTCGCGCCCAGGCCGAAGACCAGCGTCACCGCAAAGCCCTTCACCGGACCGGTCCCGAAGAGAAACAGGATCGCCGCCGAGACCATCGTGGTGACGTGCGTATCGAGGATGGTCGTCCAGGCATGTGCAAAGCCCTGGTCCACCGCCGCCGCTGCTGACTTGCCCGCGCGAATCTCTTCCCGGATGCGCTCGAAGATCAGCACATTCGAGTCCACGCCCATGCCCACGGTGAGGATTACGCCGGCAATGCCGGGCAACGTCAAGACTTGGTCAGCGAAATGCATGAAACCGAGTAGGATGACCAGGTTCAGGAAGAGCGCGAGATCCGCGTTGATGCCGGCGCCCCGGTAGTAGACCAGCATGAAGATCATTACCGCAGCCATGCCGATGATCGCCGCCGTCACGCCCTTGCGGATCGAATCCGCGCCCAGTGACGGACCGACGGTGCGCTCTTCCAGGTAGTGAATCGAGGCCGGCAGGGCGCCCGTCCGCAACATCAGCGAGAGGTCCTTGGCCTTCTGCTCACCCAGGCCGGAGATGCGCCCCTGGTCGCGGATCGCCTCCTGGATGTTCGCCACCTCCTGGACTTTGTTGTCCAGAACAATGGCCATGGGCTTGTTGATGTTCTTGCTGGTGAAGTCGTAGAAGCGGTCGCCCGCAGCGCGGGTCAGGATAAAGGTCGCGTCCGGCCGGCCATTCTCATCCCTGCCCGGCTGCGCATCGCGGAAGTCCGAGCCCGAGACCACCGCAATCCGCTGCAGCAGATAGTACTGCCCCTGCTCCGCCGCGTCGGTCCCACCGAATGCCATCAGTTCCTGATCGGGCGGAATTGTGCCGCCCACTGATTGCTTCGCTGCCTCCTGCGTAGCAAACGGGCCGCCGGTCACGGCATGGATCTCCAGCCGCGCCGTCGACTGAATAATGTCGCGCACCCGTCCGGGATCATCGACGCCGGGCAGTTCCACCAGGATCTGATTCTTGCCCAGCCCATATTCCTGGATAACAGGCTCGCTCACGCCCAGCGTATCGATGCGGGTCCTGATAGTCTCAATCGAGTTCTGCATGGCCTTCTTTTCAAGGGCCTGCTCCTCGCTCGGCTTCAGGGTGAGTGTGTAGCCGTCCTGCGTGGACTGGATGTTGTACTGCTGGGCATACTTGGTATCCAGCACATTGCGCGCATCGCTCGACTTATCCGCAGGCACGCCGTTGATCTGGATGGTTGTCGGGTCCGACCGGTTCGGCTTCAGGATCGAGCCCACGGAAACACCCGCGGCCTGCAGATCGCTCTGCAGCCGGCCCACGGCGTTGTCCGTCTCGTCGCTTACTGCCTCTTGGACCATCACCTGCAGCACCAGGTGCGTGCCGCCCTTCAGGTCGAGCCCCAGGTTGATCCGTTTTGCCAGCGCGTCCTTCCATGCCTGGCCGCTGAAGCCGTTGGGAATGCCGAAGATCCCGAAGACGAAGACCAGCAGGATGGCAACGATGAGAACTGCTTTACCTTTGAGATTCTTGCGCATGATGGATCGCGTTCGCCTTTTCCGGCTCTACTTGGCTTCCTCGGGAGTATTGGTGGTCACCGCCGCAATGGCCGACTTCACGACCTCGACCTTGATGCCGTCAGGGGGCAGCTTCAACTGGATCGCGTCGTCGCGCAGCGCCACGATAGTGCCGCGCATCCCGCCCGTAGTCGTGATCTTGTCGCCGATCCTCAGGTTGTTCAGCATCTCCTGCCACTGCTTCTGCTTCCTTTGGTTCGGCCGGAAGAGCAGCAGGTAAAAGACGCCGACCATCAGGACGGCAGGCAGAAAGGTGATGTAATTGGCCGGCAGCGCTGCCGCAAGAAAGCTTGGCGCGGACAACACCACGCCGGGCGCGGGCAACAGCACGCCGGGTAAGACCAAACCAGCAAGTTCGACGAGCACGAAATTTCCTTCTTCCATCAGGCTCCGCCCCGCCGCGCCGGTCTGGAGGCTGGCGCGATGGCTGCAGCTCAGTGCGGGAGCAGGGGAGAGGAGCGGGTATGGCTAGGCAAACCGAAGCAGATGCCGGAAATCTCTCCCGGACCGCCGCTCATCCCGCCCAAGCCGGACTCCCGAAGCGCCCACAAGCAAGCGCACACAGGACACACAGATCGGCAGGATACCTAAGCAATAAGCATCATGGACTCTGTGGCTTGTGTCAAGGGATCATCGAGGCGGCACATGCCCTGCGCTTCGTCCCATCGCGTCGGAAATCCCGGCACTCTGGATATAAGGTGGTGATATCCCCGAGGAACGCGGGAGAGGGCCTATGAATGGACTCGGATGGCTGAGCGCGCTGCGGCAGGACCTTCGCTTCGCTGCGCGCATGATCGCCAAGCGCCCCGGCTTCTCGGCGGCGATTGTGCTCACGGTAGCGCTCGGCATCGGCGCCAACA
>DASYBK010000074.1:0-19858 GCA_036500805.1 Acidobacteriaceae bacterium
TCGCGGATGATCATGTCCTCAACGACGTTGCCGGAGGCGCCGGAGTCGAGCAACACGCGGCCTGCGGCAACCTTGCCGTTTTTCACGGCAGTCTTCTGGTCGAGCTCGAGAATATCTCCGTCTTCGAGCAGGTAAGCATTCTCGGAGATGCCGATATCCATGGCCAGCCGCGCGTGACGCCGCAGATGGCGGAAGTCGCCATGCACGGGCACGAAGAACTTCGGCCGGACAAGGTTGATCATCAGCCGCAGCTCTTCCTGGCTGCCGTGGCCGCTCACGTGAATGAGCCCGGACTGGCCATCGTCGAAGATAACGTGCGCCTCGCGGCGGCAGAGGTGATCGATCACGCGGTAGATGCTCTTCTCGTTGCCGGGAATGACGCGTGAGCTGAGCACGACAGTATCGCCGCGCTCGATCTTCGCATGCTTGTGGTTGTCCACCGCGGCGCGGGAGAGCGCAGACATCGGCTCGCCCTGCGTGCCGCTGATGAGCACGCAGACCTCTTCCGGCGCGTAGTCCTTGATCTGCCCCGGATGCACGATCAGGTCGCCCGGAATGTTGAGGTAGCCAAGGTCCTGCGCAATCTCCGACGACTCGAGCATCGATCGTCCAACGATCGCGACCTTGCGTCCGTGCTGCTGCGCCAGCTCGAGTGCAATACGCAGGCGAAAGATGGAGGACGAGAAGCAGGAGAAGAAGAGCCGCCGCTGCGTGCGCGAAAAGACCTCATCCAGCCGCGGGCGCACCGCCCACTCGCTCGGCGTGTAGCCGGCGCGGTCCACGTTGGTGGAATCCTGCAGCAGCGCAAGAACGCCACGCTTGCCGTATTCGGCGAAGCTGGACAGATCAAAGGCGTGGCCATCCGGCGGCGAAAGATCGACCTTGAAGTCGCCGGTGTGAATGACGATACCGACCGGTGTCTCAATCGCGAGCGAGACGCAATCGACCAGGCTGTGCGTCACCCGCAGAGGCTCGATCGTAAAGGGTCCAAGCTGAAATTTGCGCTTTGGCTCAATCTCGATCAGCTCGGCATTGTCCAGCAGCTTGTGCTCTTCCAGCTTGCCCTCGACATAGGCGAGGGTGAACTCGGTGGCATACACCGGAACCTCGAGCTCGCGCAGCAGCCAGGGCAGGCCGCCGATGTGATCTTCGTGTCCGTGGGTGAGGACGATGCCGCGCACGCGCGAGCGGTTTTCGACCAGGTAGGTGATATCGGGTACGACGATGTCGACGCCGAGCAGGTCGCTCTCCGGAAACATGAGGCCGGCGTCGATGACGAAGATATCTTCGTCCCAGCGAATGGCCATGCAGTTCATGCCAAACTCGCCGAGTCCGCCGATGGGTATGATTTGCAGCTTGCCTTTGGACATGGAAGAAAAATGCTAGCAGGTAGTGGGATGCAAACGAAGAAGCGGCTTCTGCTATCTGGATGATACGCGTCCACGCGGTCCGGAGCGCAAAAGCCTAGCGGAGCAGGTCTTCCAGCGTTGCGCTCAGGTCGGTCTTGTCGTCCCGGTATTTGACGATGACCGGGGCGTACAGGCTGAGTCCCCACTCCGCCGCGCGGCCGCGCGTGATGGCTCGCGATCCGGGGACGACCACCGCGCCGGCGGGGATGACCAGCGGCTTCGCTGCAGCGTCCGATCCAGCGGGCTCCGCCTTGTGAATCACCCCATTCACGATGTCGTAGACCGGTGTGCCGCGGGTCAGGATCGTGCCCGCGGCCAGCACGGCACGTTCGCGCAGCAGGGTGCCTTCGTAGACGCCGCAGTTGCCGCCTACCAACACGTCGTCTTCGATGATGACCGGGTCAGCATTCACCGGCTCCAGCACGCCGCCGATCTGCGCGGCAGCGCTCAGGTGCACGCGCTTACCGATCTGCGCGCAACTGCCGACCAGCGCGTGCGAATCCACCAGCGTGCCCTCGTCGATGTAGGCGCCGACATTGACATACATCGGCGGCATGCAGATGACGCCGCGAGCTAGATACGCGCCCGCACGCACCGAAGAGCCGCCCGGGACGATGCGCAAACCGTCTTCCGGTGTGAAGGAGCGCGCTGGAAATGTGTCCTTGTCGACGAACGAGAGGTCGTGGCTGCCGAATCCGGCGAGCTGGCCGATGCGAAAGCCCAGCAGGATGCCGCGCTTCACCCAGGAATTGATCCGCCAGCCGAGCGGCGCGGCAGGATCGGGCTCGGCTGAGCGGATACGGCCGCAGTTGAGCTCATTACGCAGTAGCGTGAACGCATCGAGCGCGGCAGGATCGCTGGCCGCGGCACTGCCGGCGGCAAAGTGGCGCTCGATTTCCTGTTGAAGCGGATGCTCTGCAGGCATGAATGGCTCTAGTGTACGGTTTCCTGTTTCCGGTCACTGCGAAGCGGCGTTCAGCCTTGCGAAGCGGGGTTCAGTTTTTGCGAAGCGGTGTTCAGCTTGAATGAGGCGATGAGCGCGTCCAGCCGCGCGGCGACGGGCGCCGATGGCGGGACCATCGGCAGCCGCCACACCGGCGCCACGCGTCCCATCCGTGCCAGCACGTGCTTCACCGGTCCGGGGCTGGTCTCCCAAAAATTCGCAAGCAGCAGTGGATAGTAGCGGCGCAGCAGGGCGCGCGCGGCGATCCAGTCATTGCTCAGTGCGGCTCCGACCATCTGCTGCATCTCGGCGGGAATTTCATTCGAAGCGACCGAGACAAGCCCCACCGCGCCCACCGCGATGGCTGCGAGCGCGATGTTGTCGTCGCCCGCGAGCACCCGTACCTTCGTCCCGTCGAGCATGTGGACGAGCTCGGTGATCTGCTGCAGGTTGCCGCTGGATTCCTTTACGGCAGAGAGATTGGGGCAGGCACGCGCCAGGCGCGCGACCGTGGCCGGCTCCAGGTTGCAAGCAGTGCGGCCGGGAATGTTGTAGAGGACCACCGGCAACGGCACCGACTGCGCGATGGCCTGGAAGTGCTGGAACTGGCCCTCCTGCGTGGGCTTGTTGTAGTAGGGGTTCGCCGTGAGGATCGCGCTGACACCGCGCACGGCGGCAACCGCCTTGGCGCGCTCTATGGCTTCACGCGTCGCGTTGTGGGTGCAGCCGGCAACGACCGGAACACGCCCCGCAGTGACGCGTACGACCAGGCGGATGACATCGAGCGCTTCACGATCGGTGAGCGAAGGAGTCTCGGCGGTGGTGCCGCAGGCGACCAGGAACTGGATGCCGCTTGCGATCTGCCACTCCACCAGGGCGGCCAGGGCATCGATATCTATCGTCGTGTCGGGACGAAAAGGGGTGACGAGTGCCGTGCCGCAGCCGCGTAGCTCCATACCGAGCCGAGAATATCACTTCAGTCGAAGCGCGGATGTCCTCAGAAGATTGCGAGCAAGACGAAAGCGAAGGCGCCGATAGCGAGAGGAGTTAGCAGCGCATAACGTATTGCCCTGATTCCTGAGACCCAGCCGTCACGCACCGCCTGGAACAGCAAGATGGTCATGAAAGGCAAGTTGACCAAAACCGCGGTGAGGACGCCGGGAGTGTATTCGCGAAAAAACAATGTTGCCGGAATGTGAGGCACGACGACATTGACGAGCATGGTGGCCGCACCTCCAAACAGCAGATACGCCCAGATGCTCTGTTTCCCCTTTCGAACACTGAAAATTGTGACTACAAACGCTGCCAGAGTAAGCAGCAGTAATCCAGCAAGGATCGCGCCGGCTGCGGGATGCACAGGAAGCTGGCCTGCGTGAGCAGAGACCCATCTCGGCATGAAGATCGCTTCTTCGCCGTTCTGCAGAGCAACGGCAATCGGAAAAAGCCACTGCATCCTGCGAAATGAGACGAGCTGCATACCGACGCGGCTTACTGCAATTGCGCGTAGATCTCGGTGAAGTCATAGCAGCCGGTGCGGGTGGAGAGCCACTCGGCGCCGCGCACAGCGCCATCGGCAAAGCCGCGGCGCGAGAAGGCTTCATGCCGGATGGTGATCATGTCGTTGGCGGAGCGGGCCTGCAGCTCGTGGATGCCGGCGACGTCGCCTTCACGCTGCGAGGTGATGGCGGCATCGAGCTCAGGCCCGGCTTCGCGGACCGTCTGCTGCAAGCTGAGAGCGGTGCCGGAGGGCGCGTCCTTCTTGCTCGCGTGATGGATCTCGGAGATGGAAAGCTCGTAGCCGCGCGTGCCGATCGCAAGCTCATGCACCAGCCGCAGCATCACCTGCACGCCCACGGAAAAGTTAGTGCCGTAGAGCAGCGCGGCATTGCGTCGCTCGCACAACGCGCGCATCTCCTTCAGGCGGTCGTACCAACCGGTGGTGCCAACCACGATCTTTGCCCCATTCGAAAGGCAAGCACGGATGTTGTGGATGGCCGCCTCCGCCGTCGTGAAGTCGATCACCGCATCGACCTGCGTCAGTAATGGTGGCGTCAGCGCCGATGCGTCGCGATTCTCTTCTTCACCGATGACGCGCACCCCGTGACCGCGCTCATGCGCTACGTCGGCAACGATGGAGCCCGTCTTGCCCCGGCCAAGTATCAGCAAGATCATTGCTTTCCTCCCGCCGTCTGCGTCACCGTGCGCGCTTCCAGGTCGAAGATGGATGGGTCAGGATCGGCGAAGAAGACAGAATGCAGCGACCGGATCGCCTCTTCGACATCATCTTCCTCGATCATGAAGCTCATGTTGATCTCTGATGCGCCCTGCGAGATCATGCGCAGGTTGATGTGCGTGAGGGCGCCGAATACCTGCGCAGCGATTCCGTTCTGGCCGCGAATGTTTTCCCCCACCATGCAGATCAGCGCCTTCCGCCCCTCGTACTTTACATCCGCGAACTTGCGCAGGTCTGCGGCAATCTCGGGCAGGCGCTCGTTCGAGTCAACAGTAAGCGAGACGCTAACCTCCGAGGTGGAGACCATGTCGACCGAACATTTGTGGCGATCGAAGACTTCAAAGACGGCCTTCAGGTATCCGTGGGACATCAGCATGCGGTTGGCCACGATGTCGATGATGGTCAGCCGCTTCTTAGCGGCAATCGATTTGAATGGGCTGCGGCAATGCGGCGCCAGGGCAGTGATGCGCGTGCCTTCGTTCTGGGCGTCGCGTGAGTTCAGCACCAGCACCGGGATGTTCTTTTCAACCGCAGGCAGAATGGTGGCCGGGTGCAGCACCTTCGCGCCAAAGTAGGCAAGCTCGGAGGCCTCATCGAAGCTGATGGTGCGCACCCGCAGCGCGTCCGGGCAGATGCGCGGATCGGTGGTCATGATGCCGTTGACATCAGTCCAGATCTCGATCGATTCGGCATGCAGGCCGCCGCCGATCAGAGCGGCGCTGAAGTCCGATCCGCCGCGGCCCAGGGTGGTGGTCACGCCCTCCGGGGTCGATCCGATGAAGCCTCCGACGACAACGACGCGGCCGGCCTGCGCCAGCGGAAGCACATGCCGGCGCAGCCTCTCGGCGATCAGGTCGTCCTGCGGGATCGCCTTCGTATGCTGTCCGTCGGTGATGATGCAGTCGCGGGCATCCACATGTGCGGCTTCGATGCCACTTGCGGCAAACGCGGCAGCGACCATCGGGCTGGAGAGCCGCTCGCCGTAGGAGGCGACGATGTCGGTAGTTCGCGGTGTCACCTCACCTACCGCAGCGAGGCCGCGCAGCAGCTCATCGAGTGCGTCGAAGTGCTCATCGAGCAACGTGGCGATCGGCGCAAGACCGGGCGGTGGGATCAGCTCGGCTGCGGTGTGGTGATGGCGCGCACGCAGTGCAACACTGGCCGCGAGAGCGGAGGATTTATCGCCGCGTCCCGCGGCGGCGGCGGCGTTCAGCAACTGGTCGGTCACGCGTGCCATCGCGCTCACGACCACCACCGGCTGCAGACCGCGTGCGACCCGGCCCGCCACAATATCTGCCGTACGGCGGATGGCAACGGCGTCCTCCACCGAGGTGCCGCCGAACTTCATGACGACGAGCTTCATGCGGAGACGGCCGCCGTCGCAGCACGTGTGCCGCTCAGTTTGCCCAGCGCCATCAGCAGCTCGGCGTTCAGCAGCGCCGCGCCCGCGGCCCCGCGAATGGTGTTGTGCGAGAGCACGGTGAACTTCCAGTCCAGCAGACTGCAGGGACGCAGGCGGCCGACGGTGGCGGCCATGCCAGCCCCACGCATGTGGACTGATCCCGCGGCGCGCATGCGATCTGGATAGAGGCTCGCCCCGCGCATGCGGTCGAGGCGCGGCTGCGGGCGGTCTTCGGCGGCGAGAAATTCGACCGGCTGCGCGGGCGCAGTCGGAAGCTGATGCTGGGCGAGCGGCTGGAACTCGCTCCAGGCGGCCAATATCTGCTCGCGCGTCGCACGCGCGCGCAGCTTGATGGAGACGCTTTCGGTGTGGCCGTCTTCCACGGCGACTCGGTTACAGTGCGCGCTCATCCGCGCGGCGTACGGCCGCACGGAGCCGCCCTCGAGTGTGCCGAGCAGCTTCATCGTCTCGGCTTCCATCTTCTCTTCTTCGTTCTTGATGAAAGGAACGACGTTGCCCAGGATGTCCAGTGAAGGCACACCCGGATAACCCGCACCGCTGACGGCCTGCATGGTGCTGACGAAGAGGCTCTCGATGCCGAAGCGGTCGGCGATTGGCTTGAGCGCGAGCACCAGTCCAATCGCAGAGCAGTTCGGATTGGTGACGATATAGCCGCCGGATTGCTTGCGCCAGCTCTGTGACTCAATCAGGGACAGATGCGCGGCATTCACCTCGGGAATGGCCAGCGGCACGTCCGCCTGCATGCGGAAGGCACTGGAGTTTGAGATCACAGCGCAGCCGGCTGCGGCGAATCGCGGCTCGTACTCCCGGGCGATCTCGGTATCGAGTGCGGCAAAGATGATCGAGGGCGCCTGTTCCGGTGTCGCCGCCAGCAGCGGCAGGTCGCGCACCGGTGCGGGAATCGGCGTGTCCAGCTTCCAGCGCACCGCGTCTTCATAGCGGCGGCCAGTCGAGCGGTCGCTCGCAGCAAGCCACGCCACCTCGAAGAACGGGTGTCCCTCCAGCAATTGGATAAAGCGCTGACCGACAGTGCCGGTGGCGCCGAGTATGCCAACCCTCAGTCTCTCTGCCATTGGCCTCTTCGCTGTTTGTTAGGATTCAGTAATTTTATCGCGAATTGCGGCGGCGGCAGCGAATTGCTTTGGCGAACTCCACGTTCGTTGCAGTTGAGCCGAATCTACTTCGTCTTGAAGCTGAAGTCCGCATTCGCGGTGGCGTGCGTCGTCACCGTCACCGTCGCCTGCTGCTGTCCAAGCTGTTCCTGTACGGCCACCAGCGTGTAGGTGCCAGGAGGCAAGCCATGGATTGCGAAGTGGCCATCGTCGCCGCTCACCGCGAAGAAGGGATTCGGCGCGATGTTGAGGAAGGCCTCCATCCACGGATGGTTGTTGCAGCGCACCGGGATCATCAGCTCCGGCTTGGCAAAGGCGTGGCGTGTGGTGCCGCCGTTCGGGGGCTGCGAGATATCGAATTGCTGATTGCCTGCAACCGTCGGCTGCATGTGCACGTTGTGCATCGTCGGGTCGGAGTTGCGAAACTCCACCGGCTGGCCCACCATTGCGGCCAGCACGTGCGGCACGTAGCGGCAGCCCTTCTGGTCGAGCACCGCTGGCGTGCTCGGGGCGGCAAAGACCTTGTTGCCCAGGCCGTCCTTCACGTAGATATATACATTCGCGAGCTTGCCATCCTTGCTTACTATGCCTTCCGTGAGGTTCTTGCCGTAGGGGCTCATCGCGCATGCCGGGTCCTGCGCCATGTCGATCTCGATGCGCTCCGGTGCTTTGCCGATGAGGTGCACTGTGCCTTCGACGCTTCCCGCCGTCGCGGGATCGATCTGCGTCACCGGTCCCTGTGCGGCAGGAGAGATGCCGGTGCTCGCGCCCGTCCCGGAGCGTTTGCAACCGGCGCTCAGCAGCAGCGCGCTGGAGAGAAGCAGGGCGAACGATCGTACCGGCAATGACATTTCGATCCTTTCTCGTGAATGGTGCGGGTTAGAGCGCCGCGAGCACGGCGTTGGCAAAGGCCTGCGTGCCCGCGGTGCCGCCAACGTCGCGCGTCAGCATGGTCTTTTCGGCGTATACCTTGTCGAGCGCGGACTGGATGCGGTTCGCCGCTTCCGCCTCTTCGATATGGTGCAGCATCAGAATCGCGGACTGCAGCAGCGCCGTCGGGTTGGCCTTGTCCTGTCCGGCGATGTCAGGGGCGGAGCCGTGGACCGCCTCAAAGATCGCACAGCCTTCGCCCAGATTCGCGCTCGGGACGAGCCCAAGGCCGCCGACGAAGGCGGCGCACAGATCGCTCACGATGTCGCCATAAAGATTCGGCAGCACCAGCATGTCGTACTGGTAGGGATTCATCACCAGCTGCATGCAGGTGTTGTCCACGATGTGCTCCGCGTAAGTGACCTCGGGAAATCCCTTCGCCACCTCGCGCACGCAGCGTAGAAAGAGCCCGTCGGACATCTTCATGATGTTCGCCTTGTGGATGGCATGGATCTTCTTGCGGTCGTGCTTGCGCGCGTATTCGAAGGCGAATTTCGCGATACGCGTGGACGCTTTCTCGGTCACGATCTTCAGCGACTCGACTACGCCGGGGACGACTTCGTGTTCCAGGCCGACATAGAGATCCTCGGTGTTTTCGCGGACGATAACCAGGTCCACGCCGGGATAGCGCGTCTCGGTTCCGGGCAGATTGCGGATGGGACGAAAGTTCGCATAGAGCTCGAATTGTTTGCGCAGCGTGACATTGATGGAAGCAAAGCCACCGCCGATCGGCGTTGTCACCGGCCCCTTCAACGCAACGCGATTGCGCTCGATCGACTCGTAGAGCTCGCGCGGAATGTACTCTTTGAAGCGCTCAAAGGCTTCGGCGCCCACGGCGTAGCTCTCCCATTGAAAGCTCGCTCCGGTGGCCGCGCCGGCACCTTCGACGATGCGCACAACCGCGTTCGTTACCTCGGGACCGATGCCGTCTCCGGGGATCAGGGTGATGGTGTGTTGTTTCGGCATTCTCAGTGATTTCCTCTGGCGTTCGATCGTTTCCCGCTTACGGCTGGCGGCGCTGGGGTTTGCGTGGTGCGGGTTCGCGGTGGGCCGGCTCAGGAGCACGCCGCTTCGCTGTCTGGTCTTTGCCAACCAGCAATCGCTCGAGCTCTTCCTTGAATTCGCGTACGTCGGTGAAGTCGCGGTAAACGCTGGCAAAGCGGATGTAGGCGACGGTGTCAATGGCCTTGAGCCGGTTCATGATCAGCTCGCCGATCTCGCTGGTGGTGCGCTCGCGGTCGGGCGAATCGATGAGAAAGGTCTCCGCCTCGTCGACGATGGCTTCCAGATTGTCGGGCGTGAAGGGGCGCTTGCGGCAGGCCAGCAGCAGTCCGCTCAGGACCTTGTGGCGCTCGAAGCGTTCGCGGCGGCCGTCCTTTTTCACCACCATGTAGGGAATCTCGTCGATCCGCTCGTAGGTGGTAAAGCGCTTTTCGCATCGCTCGCACTCGCGGCGTCTGCGGATGGAATCGGCTTCCTTGCTCTCGCGTGAATCCACAACGCGGTCCTGCGCAAAGCCGCAGTACGGACACTTCATGGTTATCTCTACGATAGCAGCCCGGAATAAAAGCGAGTCAGCGAGCCGGCAAGTCAGCACGTCAGCAAAGATCGCGGCGTCATCTTCAGCGCAGCCAAAGGTCGGGAGGGAAAACTACGCCTCTGCGCGCGTGGAAAGCTCTTCGGCGTCATGCTCGGACTCTTCCGAGACCTGCCGGAGCGAGATGTGCTCGAAGCGGGACCACACCAGGCCCGCGGGAACAATGCACAGAAACGTAACGAAGGTGATGCCTGCGCCGCAGGCAAGCGCGATCTCCGCGGGCACGCTGTACAGATACTTAAGCGTCTGTTGCAGTACGACGATCTGCGCGAACCAAGAGGCAACCGGCACCGGAAATACTGAGCCCACCATGCTGGCAGCCATCAGAATGACCGCATGACTCAGAGTCATCGTCGCCAGCACAGGCGATGCTGCAAACGCGCGAACGGTTGAGAGGTAGGCGGCGGAGATCATCGCCCACATCAACATAGACAGCAATCCAGCCTGAAAAAGCGCTCCGCCCGAAGAAATGGCAATCAGGCCATCGCGGAAACCGCGAATCTTCGATGCAACCGCGGGGCCAAACTTGTGGCCAAGCCGCGACTCGCAGATCTGCGCCAGTTTTTCGCCGGCCACCCGCACCGCGATTGCAAAAAGGACCAGCGCAAAGGCGGCAAACAGCGCGCTCCGGGCGCCGGCCATCGCCATCTCCCGGTGAGGCATGGTCGCTTTGTTCGGAGCCAGCAGCAGCGCCACGCCCACGATCGTTGCCATGGAGCATGCGTCGAACATGCGCTCGACGGTATAGATCGCAATCTGAAGCGCGATGGGCAACTTGCTGCGGCGGGCGACCAGGTAGGGCCGTGTGAGATCGGCAACGCGGCCCAGCAGCGCCACGGCGGTGAAGCCGATCACCTGTGTGCCCAGCAGATAGAGCGGGGGCAAGCGCTTCGTGGGGCGCAGGAAGACAACCCAGCGGAAGGCGCGGACCAGGTAGGCTCCATAGATCAGCAGCATGCCGAACAGAATGTTCGACCAGCGCACGTAATGCATCTGCTGGGCCAGGATGTCCCACCGGAAATGTGTGCGGTGGCTTCCATAGACGAGCAGCGCGACGAAGATGGCAGCGGCCGCGATAGTGAGCAGGAGCTTCTTGGATTTCAAGGCGCGGTCGCTCCGGATGGGGTCAGTTTCGCTGCGTGGCGAACGGCGATCAATTGCCTGCGGAGGGTGAGGCGCCGGAAGCCATCAGCGTAGTGGGATGGGCAGTTTCCAGTTTGCGCCGATTGAAGTCGTGGATGATCCGGGCGACGTAGAGGCGCGTCTCGCGATAGGGAGGAATGCCATGGTATCTATCGACCGCGGCCGGACCAGCGTTGTAGGCCGCCAGCGCCAGCGCCAGGTTGTCGTGGTAGCGCTTGAGCAGCGCGTTCAGGTAGGTTGTGCCACCGTCGATATTTTGGTCGGCGCGGAAGCTGTCGGTGACACCGAGCTGATTCGCGGTGTCCGGCATCAGTTGCATCAGGCCGCGCGCTCCGGCGCGGCTTATGGCGCGCACATTGCCGTTGCTCTCCGCGCGGATCACGCTGGCCAGCAGCTCCACATCCAGGTCATGCGCCGCTCCCGCTTTCGCCGCCATCTCGCGAATCTCTGCCGGCGTCGGGATAGCTGCCTGGACGTCAGGTGCTGCCGCAGCGGGGGGCGGCGCTGGCTCGGGCAGCTCCACAAATTCGCTGCTCGCGATATCACCGCGCGAGACCTCCGTGAAATCCGGTCCGGTAGCGGTCATGTACAGGCGGACGTGATCTCCGACCGCCTCGCGGTGGTCGCAGATCAGGTCAAAGCCGTTGCGCAAAGTGATGTGCTCTGCCGCACGCAGCGGCATGGCAGCGCCGGCCAGCAGCAATACCGACGCGGCAATTCCGGTATGTCGCAACGAGAGCACTCCCCGGTAGGCTACCATGCAGCACCGCTCAGCGGGGCTTGCCGCCAGTCGCTGAAATTACCACTTCCGGGGCAGAATCGCCGGGATTTTCGTTCAGTCGCGCGGTCGAAATCAACGGCTCCAGCATCGCGGCTACGCCGTCCTCGTCATTGCTTTGGGCGATGGCCCATCCGTGCCGCTCAGCCAGGCCGTGTAGCTCCGCTCCGGCGTTGCCCATCAGGACGGCCTGCCCGGCATATTCGAGCATGTCCAGGTCGTTGAAATTGTCCCCAATGGCCATCACTTCCGCTGCCTCCAGGCCGATCGAGCGGGCGTAATGCTCGAGGGCATGCCCTTTCGAGGAGCGTGGCGGCAGCAGATCCAGAATGCCGAGATCGCGCTCCGGATATTCGGTGCGGTGCATGGTGACCTCCGCGGCGACCTCCATGCCCTGGATTGCCTGCTCGGCCGCGCGCACCTGAGCGATCGCGCCGCACAGCATGCCCTGTATAGGAGCTTCATCCGCGTCGAATGCGCGTTCCAGAGGCGCAATCTCGAGCATGTCATGCCGATTCGACTCAACCCATGCGCTGATCCGGCGATGCAGCGAAGCCACGTTCTCGACCACCAGCGAGGGTCTGTCCTCACGGTCGAAGGTGAAGACCATGGTCTGGCCGAAGCGGCGAAGAGCCGGGCATAGCGCTCGCGCGCTTGGAACCGGCAGCAGAGTGCGCTCGATGGTCTCCCCATCGAAGCGGCGGACCACCGAGCCATTCGACGAGATCATGACCGTGTGCGGCGCTAGGCCGACCTGCTCCAGCACCGGCGCGGCGTACTGGTGGCGCCGGCCGGTTGCGATGACGATGTGCAGACCGGCAGCCTGCGCCTCGCGCAAGGCGCGGCAGTTGCGTCTGCTGATGATAGTGCTGGAGGTGGGGAGAAGCGTGCCATCGATATCGATAGCTGCCAGGCGAACGTGCGACGGCATACCCTGAGTGTAGTCTGCGAGGGCAACAAGGCCGTGAAGATGAAAAAGCCAAATGTGACCAGATCCGCCGCGCCGGCGACGAAAGCAAAACCGAATACGAGATCCGCAAAGGAACTGCCGGTAGAGCTCGACCGCCGGGGCAAGCCTCTGCCGCCACGCCAGCGCGTGGGCGGCATCATCACTCCGCAGTGACCGGATGCTCCGCAATGACCGGATGCGCGGCCTCGCCGTCGGGCACCGCGCATCCCTGCTGCCACTGTTCGATCTGCGCCAGCGCTGCGGTCAGGGTGGTCACCACGCGATCCGGTCGCGCGCTGCCAAAGCGCTCGCGCATCTTCTCGGGGTCTTGCCCGGACTGCCATAGGCCGATCAGGATACGGTTCTCGGGAAGCTGCTCCCGGATGCGCTGACAGAGCGTACGGGTTTGCGTGAATACGAATGGCGGCAGCGCGGAGATGCACAGGATCGTTCCCTGATCCTGCCCCAGCCGCTCCAGGATCTCCGGTGTCACGGACGCGGTGGGCAGCAGCAGCGTGTTGTGGCAGCTCTGCTCCAGCAACTGTGCCAGCACCATCGCGGTCAGCTCGTCAGCCTGGTCGCCGGCGGGAATGCAGATGACCGGGGCGCGCTTCATCTCGAACTCCGTATGCTCCGGATGGGTGGTGGCCGCCCTGTCGGCTTCGTCCTTGTATTCGCTCAACTCGGCGACCAGCTCCGTCGCGCTTAGCAGCAGATAGTTGCCGCGGGCCTCATCGAAGGAGCCGCGGTGCCGGTCCTGCTCCACCAGGCCGAGCGCAGGCAGCAGGATTGTGTCGTAGAAATCGACCAGTGGCCGCCTGCCGAGGAAGCGGTCGGCAATCCGTTGCGCCTCGTTCTGGTCCATGGCCAGCAGCCGCTCATAGAACTTCGCTTCCGGCGCCAGCTCGGCATCTTCCCCGAGCAGCACGTGGAGAAAGCGAAGCTGGGGCACGTGACGTCCCATCACGATCAGGCACGCCGTCAGCGGCGTTGCCAGCACCAGCCCCGGCCAACCCCACAGCAGGCTCCAGAAAATCGCCGAAGCCAACAGAGCCAGCGCCGAGATGCCAGTGCGCGAGCCGTAGAGCCACGGCTCGAAGAAGTTCGAGGTAGCGATCTCGAGCGCCGCATAGAGCCCGATGATCTCCAGCACCTGCCGCCAATGCGGAAAGATGGCAACGGCGAAGATGACCGGGAGCAGCCCCGCGATCGCGGTTCCCACGTAGGGGATGTAGCGCAGGATGGCGGCGAGCGCACCCCACAGCGTCGCATCCGGCACGCCAATGAGCGACAACCCCACGCCGAAGAGCAGCCCGAACAGAACATTGGTCACGAACTGCCAGATGAGATAGGTGCTGATGCGCTCCGCGGCGTCGCGCAGAGCCTGCGTCATCAGGCTAAGGCGTCCCATGCCCGCCAGCAGAAGCAGGCGGTTGCGCAGGTCTTCCCGGTACATCAGCATGTACACGGTAAAGACCATGACAATGCCGCAGGCCGCCAGCGGACGAAGGATAGGCGAGAAGATCTCCTGCAGGTAGCGGCCGACCGAAAGCGGCGGCTCCACCACCTGGACGGGCATCGGCTGCTGCTGCGGTGTGGCATTGTTGTCCGGCAGCGGACCCGTTTCAGGTGCAGATGGCCGGAGACGGCGTCTCCGCACGGTAGGCGTCACTGCCTCCGGCACCACAGGCGGCGCAATGGTGGCGTTGGCGTGTGAGGAGAGCTGCTGCGTCATCTCCTCGAGCGAGGAGATTGCCTTGCCTGCCGCGCCGCCGATCGGCGTGTGCAGGCTGTCGAGCTTGGCCTGGATATTCTCGCGGTAATCCGGCAGCAGCTCGGCGACATGCACCAGTTGTCGCGCCACCACCCAGGCAGTGACGCCCAGCCCCGAAAAGAAAATCAGGATAACCAGGACCACCGAGACCGAGCGGCTGAGCCGCCGCTGCTCCAGAAAGTCGACTGCCGGCGAGAGCAGGAAATTGAGCACCAGCGCGAAGGCCATCGGCGCCAGCAGATCGCGGGCGAAGTAGAGGGTGAGAATGACCAGTCCAACGAGCAGAAGAGGCTCGCTGGCCAGGAACCCTCCGCGCTGCCGGGTTGGGGGAGCCGGTCTTGCCTGCATGCCTCACACCTTAGACTGTTCTGCTGCAGACAGGAATAGCGCTTTAGCTTGAGGGCTTTTTCGCGCCGAAATAGAGCAGAGCGCCACCGCCCACAATCGCGACGATACCCAGCACGGGCGGCAGAGGCACCGTGTGGTTCTGCTTGTGGCTGACCTGAAGCGGTCCGAGGTCCACGTCCTTTTTGGTTGTGCTGTAGGTGAAGCCGCCATAGACCAGCGCGGCCACTCCGGCAATGATCAGCAGGACTCCGAGTATTTTCATGCACCTCTCCGGACCGCTGCGCGTAAGTGGTAGCGGTCTGGAGAGTAGATGCAGCCAGGTGGGGATCGAGGAAGCCGCCAACGCGAGCAGAGCGACAGGCTAGCGGATATAGGGCAGGAAAGGTGGGATGTCCGGAAGGCTTGCGTCGCCGTTCACGAGCGGACAGCCGGGCCTCGGTCACCCGCATGCAGGAAAGGCAACGTGTCCGGCCGGATCAGGCTATGTCCCCCGTTCTGGATCGCCGGGTTGGAATGCGGCTTCGCGTTAAAGAGCACGTAAACCAGCACGCCGAGACACAGGATTCCCACCGCGACCAGGATCAGGAACACGCAGACCTTCCGTTTGTCCAGACCGGCATGAGAGAGGCGTTCGGCCATTCATAATGGGATGGCGTCAACTCAGTAGCCGTTGGCAATCAAATAAGCGAGTGTGAGTTCCGGCGACGTCTCCCGCACGTGCAGTTGGGCCGCATGGCGCAGCAGCACATCTGCTTCCAGGTTGAGAAGATCGCCTGCCTGGTGGACGCGCAGATTCGTGTGCGCATAGGTATGCGGAATGACGGCAACGCTCACCCGCTCTCCATCCCAGCGGGCAACCGTCAGGCTGATGCCTTCGATCGCGATCGAACCCTTCTCGACAACATAAGGCCGGACAGCGTCGGGCACCTCGACTTCGAGCCACCAGTCCGTCGTCTGGTTTTCCGGTGACACGGGCGTGAGCGCGATCAGCCGGCCCACGCCGTCGACATGCCCCTGGACAACATGGCCTCCCAGCGGCGTGCCTGCAGGCGTGGGCAGTTCGAGATTCACCACAGCGCCTGGTGCAAGCTGGCTGAGCGAGGTGCGGCGGACAGTCTCCTCTGCCAGGTCCGCCTCGAAACGGTCGGGACGATCCGCCGGACTCATTGCCAGCGCGGTCAGGCAGACGCCGCTCACGGCAATGCTGTCGCCCACGTGAAGCTGAGACGCGAGCGCTGGCGCATGGATCGTGATGTGGTCGACGCCGCCACGCCTCTCCACGCTGAGGACAGAGCCGGTTTCCTGAATGAGGCCGGTGAACATGAGATCAGGGTAGGGCAGGGCACAGGGAATAGGGAAATAGGCAGGCCGCCCGCAGGCATTACGTCCCTGCTTCCTATTCCCTGACCCCTATCACCATCTCCCACGGATCGTGGATATAACCCGTGATCAGCGTGTCGTCCTCAATGCGCTCCGTGCGATAGCGAAGCAGCCGCGGCAGGCTTGTGGCATGCGGCCCGGCGAGCATGGGCACGGACCCCGGTCCAAGAAAGCGCGGCGCCTGGATGAGATAAAGTTTGTCCACAACATCGGCTGCCAAGGCGCTGCGGTTCAAATGCGCGCCGCCCTCGATCATGACGCTGGTGATCTCCTGCTGGCCGAGCGCCTGCAGCAGGGCGCGCAGCGAGATGCCGCCCTCTGCCTGCGCTTCGATGGATAGAATGCGCGCTCCGCGCTCGACGAGCGACCGTTGCCGCGCACGATCTCCGCTGCGCGTAATGATCAGCAGGTCGCCTTCCACGTTGTGGAGGATGCGTGAGTGGAGCGGCAGCCGCAGTTGTGAATCGAGCACAATGCGCAAAAGCCGCCGGCGGCGTGGACGCTGGCTGCGATCCGTCAGCAGCGGATCGTCGGCGAGCACCGTGCCGATGCCCGTGACCAGCGCATCGTGGGCATGACGCAGCTCCTGTACGCGGCCGCGCGACCCCGCACCGGTGATCGGGAAGGAAGCGCGCTCACGATGCAAGTTGGGAGGTGGTGCGATGGCACCGTCCAGCGACGCCGCGATCTTCAACGAGACCAACGGTGTACGGTGGCGCACGAAATGCGCGAAGGCATCGTTCAACTCGCGTGCCTCGCCCCCAAGCAGCCCAACCGAGACGTCGATGCCGGCCTCGCGCAGCATTGCAAGTCCGCGGCCCTCGACCAGCGGATTGGGATCGCGCGTAGCGGCAACCACGCGTGCTACGCCGGCTTCGATCAGCGCGTGAGCGCACGGCCCGGTGCGTCCGTAATGGCTGCAAGGCTCCAGCGTGACATACGCGGTCGCGCCGCGCGCCGCGCCGCTCGCTTCCGTGAAGGCGACCACTTCGGCGTGATCGCGCTGCTCGTATTGATGAAAGCCGCGACCGACAACGCGGCCATCGCGAACGATCACACAGCCCACCGTTGGATTCGGTGACGCCAGCCCCACGCCCTCTTGCGCGAGTGCGAGCGCAGCCTGCATCCACTGCATGTCGTCTGCTGCCTGCGGCACCTCAGGCATAGACGTCAGGCGCCGAGCAGCGAGTCAGTGAAAGCTGCGCTGTCGAAGGGCAGCAGGTCGTCGAGCTTCTCGCCCACGCCGACAAAGCGTACGGGAAGCCGCAGCTCGCGAGCGATCGCAACCGCAACGCCGCCCTTCGCCGTGCCGTCGAGTTTGGTGAGCACGATGCCTGTGACGCCGGCGGACTCGGTGAAGAGCTTTGCCTGCTGCATCCCGTTCTGTCCGGTGGTGGCGTCCATCACCAGCAGCACCTCGTGCGGAGCATCCGGAATGAAGCGTTGCGTGGTGCGGCGCATCTTGTCTAATTCCTTCATCAGGTCGTTCTTGGTGTGCAGGCGGCCGGCAGTGTCGACCAGCAGCACATCGGTCGAGCGCGACTTCGCCGCATGCAGCGCATCGAAGAGCACGGCAGATGGATCGCCGCCCTGCTTGGTCTTGATGATCTCGACGCCCGTACGCTGTCCCCAGATCTCAAGCTGCTCGATCGCCGCGGCGCGGAAGGTGTCCGCCGCGCACAACAGCACCGTCTTGCCCATGCGGCGATACCACGCCGCAAGCTTGCCGCTGGTGGTGGTCTTGCCGGTGCCATTCACGCCGACCAGCAGAATGACCTCGGGCGGCTGCTCCACCACCCGCGGCGGCGTGGCATACGCGTCGAGGATCGCCTTGATCTCGGTGCGCAGCATCTCCTTCAACTCCGCGCCGTCGCGAATCTTATGGGTGAGCGCGCGCTCGCGCAATGCAGAAAGGATCTCCTGCGCCGTGACCACGCCGAGATCGGCTGCGATCAGGCTCATCTCCAACTCGTCGAGCGCCTTGTCGTCGATCTCGACGGTGAGCGCGACGATCTCTTCGAGCGACTGCGAGAGGTTCTCGCGCGTGCGCGTCACTGCCTCCCGCATGCGTTCGAAGAGGCCGCGCTTTTTGGGTTCCTCAGCCTCTTTCAGGCTGCCGAAAAGGGTCTGAATCATGGATAGCTCGTCGCTTTCAGTGTAGCAACCGGCGCGAGCCCTCGCGGATTAGAGCTCGTCTCGTCCGGGGCGGCGCATCAGTTCCGCGACTGCTTCGCGCGGGCTTTTGCCGCGGTGCAGGATGGCATCCACCTGGGTGGTGATCGGCATTTCGATGCCATGCGCTGTGGCCAGACCAAGCGCGGCGCGCGTGGTCAGCACACCCTCGGCCACCTTGCCGCCCATGCTGTTGAGAATGTCACTGAGACGGCGACCTTTTCCCAGTTCGAAGCCGACGCGGCGATTTCGCGAGAGCTCGCCGGTGCAGGTAAGGACGAGATCGCCCAGCCCGGCCAGCCCGGCCATGGTCTCGCGCCGCCCGCCACAGGCCACGGCGAGCCGGGTGATCTCTGCGATGCCGCGGGTAATAAGCGCCGCCGCGCTGTTGTGTCCGAGTCCCAGACCACCGACGATACCGGTAGCGATGGCGACGACGTTCTTAAGCGCGCCGCCGAGTTCCACGCCAACCACATCGTCATTCGTGTAAAGCCGCAGTGCCGGCCCGGATAGCTCCTCCTGCAGGCGCGCCGCCACCGTTGTGTCCAAGCAGGCGATGGTCATCGCGGTGGGCTGGCCGGCAGCAACCTCCTGCGCAAACGACGGCCCGCTGAGCACGGCGCAGGGCAGCGAAAGCCGATGCGCATGAAGCGCCGCGACGATCACCTCGCTGACCCGCTGATACGTTCCGGTGTCGCCGCCGGTGACGATGCCCTTGGTCGCGCTCACAATCACCTGACCGGCCGCCAGATGCGGAGCCATGCTGGTGTAGATCGCATGTACATGGGCGGACGGCATCACGCCGATGACGATCTCGGCCGACGCAAGCGCCTGCGCGAGGTCTGCTGTCGATCGCACGGCATCGGGCACTACATAGCCCGGCAAGTAAGTGCGGTTTTCGCGATGCTGCGCGATTGCATCGGCGACCGTGGCGGTGTGCGACCACAGCGCGATGGAGTGGCTACGCCGCTGGTCTTTCTGTTCGGCGCCCAGCGAGATGGCAAGAGCCGTACCCCACGCCCCGCTGCCGATAATGGCGACGCGGCTCACGCGGCAGCGGCCTTCGATTTGCCGAAGCGGTACTCGGTGCCGGAGAGCAGACGGCGGATGTTCGCGTGGTGCTTGGCGATGACGATCAGCGGCAGCAGGACTACCACCGCGATCATGAAAGGCGTAAGCGGCTCGTGTGGCAGCAGAAGCGCCGCGACAGGAAAGGCAATCGCCGCGAGGATAGAAGCCAGCGAAACGTAGCGGCTCAGGGCAAAGATCACAATGAAAGCGGCCAGCGCGACCAGCGCTGCGGTGGCCGTGATCCCTAGAAACACGCCGAAACCCGTAGCCACGCCCTTGCCCCCTTTGAAGCCGAGCCAAAGCGGATAGACGTGTCCGACGAGTGCGCAAACAGCGGCTGTTGCCGCCAGGTTCTGGGTTTGGAACTGCGTCTGGTGAAGATGCAACCCAATCTGCCACGCGAGCAGCACAGCAACGTAACCCTTCGCCGCATCGAGCAGAAAGGTTGCGGCGCCCAGACCTTTGCCGCCGGAGCGGATCACATTCGTAGCGCCAATGTTGCCGCTGCCCTGCTGGCGGATGTCCTCGTTGCGGAAGACGCGGACCAGGATGAGGCCGAAGGGAATTGAGCCCAGCAGATATGCGACGAGGCCGAC
>DASYBK010000075.1:0-224635 GCA_036500805.1 Acidobacteriaceae bacterium
CTTCACTCTGATACACGAATACGAGGGCACGCGCGAGAGCCACGGCAAACGCACACCGGTACGTCTCTATCATCTCGACCTCTACCGCATCGACAGCGAACGCCAGCTGGAGACCCTGGGGCTCGATGACTTGCAGACCGAGGACAGCATCGTGCTGGTGGAGTGGGGAGAGAAGTTTCCCAGCGTGGTGAAGCGCAGCCAGGGCGAGATTGTGATGACGTCGCTCGACAGCGATGCGCGGCGGATCGAGCTCAAG
This sequence comes from Acidobacteriaceae bacterium, assembly GCA_036500805.1. Lineage (GTDB taxonomy): Bacteria > Acidobacteriota > Terriglobia > Terriglobales > Acidobacteriaceae > KBS-83. The sequence continues at coordinate 257 of DASYBK010000075.1, forward strand.
ATGAAGTCGTCGCCCGCCATTGCTGCCGCCTCCGTCAAAAGCCCATGATGTTATAGCCGCAGTCGACGTAGGTGACTTCGCCGGTGATGCCGCTGGCCAAGTCAGATGCGAGGAAGAGCGCGGTCGAGCCGACCTCCGACTGCTGGACGTTGCGTCCCAGCGGCGAGCGCTCTTCGTGCGACTTGAGCATCAGGCCCAGGCCGCCGATGGCGCGTGCGGCCAGCGTCTTGATCGGGCCGGCCGAGATAGCGTTCACGCGGATATTCCTGCGGCCCAGGTCGGCGGCGAGATAGCGGACTGTCGCCTCCAGCGCGGCCTTGGCCACGCCCATCACGTTGTAATTGGGAACTACCTTGGTCGACCCGTAATAGGTAAGGGTCAGGATGCTGCCGCCCTCGGTCATCAGCGGCGCAGCGGCGCGGCTGAGCGCGATCAGCGAGTAGACGCTGATGTCATGCGCGATGCGGAAGTCATCCCGCGAGGTCTGAAGGAAGTCGTTCTTGAGCGCGTCGGCCGGGGCGAAGCCGATGGAGTGGACCAGGATGTCGAGCTTGCCGTGCTTCTCCTTCAGAGTTGCGAAAAGTTGGTCGATCTCGGCGTCATTCGAGACATCGCACTGATAGGCTTCGGCGCCGGGCAGTTCCGCGATCATGTCTTCGGCTTCCAGCTTCAGCCGCTCGTTCTGGTAGGTGATGAGCAGCCGTGTGCCGGCCTCGTTCAGCTTCTGGGCGATGCCCCAGGCAATACTCCGCTTGTTGGCAACTCCGAAGACAATGGCCGTGCGGCCTTTCAGATCGATCATGCGAACTATCCTTCCTATTTTTGCCCGAACGCTATGCGGATGCCCGCGCAATGTGCAAGATTATCAGCTATGAGCGAGAACATGAGGACATTGAGGTCTGAGTTTGACCGGCAAATGAAATTGGCAGAGCAGATCATGCAAGATGATCGTGAGATCCTGCGCTCGCTCGGCGCCCTGACCGAGGGTGCTTCCGAAGATTTTCGTTCTGAGCATGGCCCTTTAGAAGCAGATATTCATAAGCAGCGCTAGCCGCCAAGGTCGATCAGCTCGACGGCATCGATGGCGCGGCCGAGAAAACGGCTTCCGAGTGTGCGGAATTTTGTTACGGAATCGGTTGCGTAGAAGCGAACCGCGGGCTCGCGCTGTGCGGACGACGCGAGGGTGAGCCGGGCTGCTACTTGTTCGGCAGTGACATGAGCAGAGTCGATGACGCGGACAGCGTGGCCGTTCTCGTGCTCGCGCAGCGTCGCTTCAATCACGCCGCGCAGCAGTGGATAGTGGGTGCAGCCGAGCACCAGCGTGTCCGCCGTCATGCCGGCTGCGGCGGCGTGCGAGAGCAGATCGTCGAGGTAGATGGCGGTGACCTCGCGTGTTACCGGGTGGTCGATCCAGCCCTCCTCAACCAGCGGCACGAGCAGCGGGCATGCCTTCTCGACGGCGCGAAGGCCGCGCTCACCGCAGGCTGCCGCATAAGCGTGGCTTTCGACCGTAGCCGCCGTCGCAATCACCATCACGTCCCTGGTTTGTGAGCTCTCGAGCGCTGCGGCGGTACCGGTTTCGATGACACCGATGACGGGGACTTCGACTGCGGCGCGCAGGGGATCGAGCGCGAGCGCGCTGGCGGTGTTGCAAGCGATCACCAGCGCCTCCGCGCCTTGTTCGACGAGAAAGCGCGCGCTGGAGACCGCGTATCGCGCGACCGTGGCCTTGGACTTCGAGCCGTAGGGCAGGCGGGCAGTGTCGCCGAGATAGAGGTAGTCTGCCGCCGAGGCTCGTCTGAGCAGCGCTTCGAGCACAGTGAGTCCGCCGACCCCGGAGTCGAAGACGCCAATGGTGGGGATGCGGGTGGGGATGCGCTGGCTCATTTTGCCTCCACTGCAGGCGGTGGCGGAGCAGCGCTGGAGGCGAGATAGGTGCGGGTCAGGTCGGCGTGTCCGGCAAGGGTGTCGCGCGGAGCGCCGTCCACAAGAAAGCGCACCTGGGCGATCTCCGGCATGTTCGCGTGCAGCGTGCCGATGAGCGAGAGCAAGGTCATGGTCTCGGTTTCAATGCCCGAGGGATGCGCCTGCAGCAGGCCGCTGCTCAGGTTCACCACGGCCAGCATGCCGCCGCCGGCTGTTCCTTCCGGCAGGGGCATCAGGAAGACGTCATCCACGCCTGCATTGGCTGCAATCGGATGCGCGGAGCCTGGCTTGGCGTACTCGGCGAGGAGCTGGTTGAGGAGATAGCGCGCCCGCGCGTGGGGCTCGGCGGGAAGTGCGAGGCGGCGCTCGGCGTTCACCAGCGAGCCGTCGGTATCGTTGGCCAGCATCAGGGTGACGTCGGTGGTGGGCATCGCGCTGGGGGGCGTCAAGGGGACAGAATCCGCGGCCGCCTGCAGCTTGTCCGCGGCGCGTTCCCGCATGCGGATGAGGAAGATCGCCATCACGGCGGAGGCGAGCAGCAGCACCCACAGCAGCGCACGCTGGTAGCGGGGAATCATGGCTGCGCGGTCCAGTCGTGGCGCCAGGCTTCGATTGCGGCGGCCAGCCCGGACAGGATGCGGGATTGATAGTCAGGATCGGTGAGCGCAGCCGTGATGGCGCCCTCTTGCGTGAGCGGCGCGATTTCTACTGCTGCCGCGGGGCAGGTCATGTTATCGAGTGGCTGCATCGCGGTGCGGCCGAGCGTCACCGGCACGCCGGCATGGGTCATCGCGGTGTTGATCTCGGCTGCCCAGCGCAGACTCCGCTGCAGGTAAGCAGCCTGGGCCTGATCCCAGGGCAGAAAGGTGGCAGGCTGCGCAGGCGGAAGGGACGATGTGAAGAGATGGATACCGCTGCCGCTGTCGGAAGCGTGCAGGATGAGGCATGCGGCGGCCTTGTGAGCATTGGCAAGGGCGGCTCGCTTTGCCGGCGGCAAAGTCACATCGCCTTCGCGGGTGGTGACGACGGGAACGCCCCGCGCCGAAAGCATGGAGCGCAGCCGGATGGAGAGCGCGAGCACCAGGTCCTTCTCGTCGAGATGGGCGCCCAGGTGCGCGCCGGTATCCGCGCCGCCATGGGCTGCATCAAGAACGACAAGAAATGCCGGCTGCACGGCGGCAGTAGGGGGAGGCGGCAGCGCCGGCTGCTGTTGTGACGAAGCGAATGTCGAGGGGAACGCGAAAAAGGCGCCGAGGAGGAGCCTGGCGCAACGGTTATGTCGAATCCCTGGGCGTCGGCGTGTGTCAGTCCAGCGCATAGATGGCGAGGCCGCTCAAGAGCTTGGGATAGAAGTCGGTCGACTTCTGCGGCATCACCTCGCCGTTGAATGCGATCTCGCGCAGCTCTTGCAGGGTAGCCGGATTCATGAGGAATGACGCCTGCGCCGTGCCCTTGGTCACCTGCTCGACCGCCTCGGCGGTATCGCGCAGATAGCGCAGGTTTCGCTGCTCGCGGATGGACTCATCCGAGAGTCCGAGCAACTGCTCCAGCACCAGCCCGTGCAGTTGCGCGACATCCAGTTGGCGCTGGCGCTCCGGCAGATGCGCGAGAGCCTGCTGCACTGCATCCGCGCGAGCCTTGAGCAGATAGGCGCCGCTCGAGAGAACCGTGACCAGGGCGGTGCCGTTGGCGCCTGCTTCAGAGAGCTTGGTGCTGCATTGCGCGGTGTTGGTCGCGTTCAGTTTCTCCATCTCAAAGAACGGCGCGGCGCGCTCCAGGAATGCCTCGGGCCGGAAGCCTTCGAGGCCGAAGACCACGCGATGGGTGGGCAGGATGACCAGACCCTCGCTGTCCATGTTCACGAAGGTCATCATCACCGCCGCCTCGGGGTACGGCGGATGCGGCAGAGTGGTCGCGAGGTCGCGCTCGCGGGTGTGGTGCACGTGGGCGGGCGCATGCTCCTTGCCGTAGTTCAGCGCGGTCTCGTAGCGGTGGTGGCCGTCGGCGATGATCAGCTTCTTGTCGGCCATCGAACCGATGACCAGACGAAGTGCGTGCGGGTCGGTGATACGGGAGACGCGATGGAGCACACCATATTCGTCCGTGACCTCGACCTGCGGCTGGAAGTTCTGGAAGAGAATCTTCTCGATGCTCTGCGCGGGGTCGGAATAGAGCATGAAGATCTGGCCGAAGTGCGCGCGGGTGGCCTTCAACAGGTTCAGGCGGTCGCTTTTGGGCCTGGATAACGTCTGCTCGTGACGGAAGACGACCTTCGCGGCATAGTCCTCCAGGCCGCCAAGCCCGATAAAGCCACGGCGCTCGCATATCTGCTCTGACCGGCCGGGGACCTGGAAGCGCTGCGAGTAGGCGAAGATCGACGGATCGTTGTCGGTCTGCAGGATGCCTTTTTCGCGCCATTCCCGGAAATCCCGCGCGGCGCGGGTATAGACGTCATTGACGCCGGGCTCATCAAATAATTCAGGCAGGCCAAGGATGATGCGCACCAGGTTATAGGGGCTTCGTCCGTAGTAGACCTGCTGCATCGCCGGCGTAATTTTGTCGTACGGTTGTGTGACTACGTCTTCGATGCGAACAGCGGTTGGATTGTAGCGCGTGGCGCGGAAGGGATAGATGCGTGCCATCAGTTTTTGCGATTGTACTAGACAGCGCGCGCCAGACCGGCTTTGCAAGGTAGATGACAGAGTGGCGGCCTGGATTGCGATGGGGCGCAGGATGAGTCACTTGTGCCCATCCGGCCGGGCCATTGGAATGACAATTGCGCGCTGCAAATTCTGCTTGGGCTAGGGTGTGCGCTATCGTGTAGCATGACGCTCACCAGGGAATTGCCGCATGGTGTCCACGTCTACAGGCTGGTCCTTATCGCGGCTTGCTCGTTATAGCCGAAGAAGCCGCACCTTATGTGTGCTGCTGGCCCTTGCAGGGGCCGCACTGACCTTTCCCGGGCTGATGCGGCCGTTGCACGCACAGGACGATCCGCTCAACGAAATCCACGTCAATCCTCCACCGCCGAAGCCGGCGCCTCCTGCGGGTCCGCCGCCGCTCGAGGGGAAGGCAGCCCTGCATGCGCGGGGGGGAGAGAGGATCCGCGTCGATGTGAACCTGGTGCTGATTCCGCTGACCGTGACCGATCCGCTGAACCGGCTGGTCACTGGCCTCGAGAGGAACGAGTTCTATCTGTACGAGAACAGCTCGCAGCAGGAGATTAAGAGTTTCGCCTCGGAGGATGCGCCGGTTTCGATCGGCATCATCATGGACCTGAGCGGCAGCATGACCAACAAGGTAGTGCGCGCCCGCGAGTCGATCATTGAGTTTCTTCGCACCTCGAATCCCCAGGATGAATTCTTTATTATCGGCTTCAACGACCGCCCCGAGCTGATCGAGGACTTCACCTCGTCCGTCGACGACATCGAAGCGCGATTGCAGACGGTGCGGGCCGGCCGGCGCACCGCGCTGCTCGACGCCATCTATTATGGCGTGAATAAGATGAAGCAGGCGCGGTACGAGCGTAAGGCGATCCTGATCGTCTCCGACGGGGGCGACAATCGCAGCCGCTACACTGAGAACGAGGTGCGGAATCTGGTGCGCGAGTCGGATGTCGAGATCTTTTCCATCGGAATCTTTGATGCCTATGCCGCGACTACCGAGGAGCGCAATGGTCCGCTGCTGCTCCATGACCTGAGCGAGGAGACAGGCGGCCAGCTATTCCGTGTGGACGACATCTCGGACATGACGGACATTGCCACCAAGATCAGCGCTGAACTGCGTAATCAATATGTACTGGGCTACAAACCTTCGGACGCAAAACGCGATGGCAAATGGCGTAAAGTGAAGGTAAAGCTGGTGCCACCCGCCGGGCTGCCGCCTCTTACCGTACATGCCCGAAGCGGATACTATGCACCTACGCAATAACCGACATTTGCGAACCGCATTCACACTCTTCTTTCTTCTGGCTTTCGGCGACCTCCTGCTGGCACAGCAGGCGCCGACCCCGCCTTTGCCCGCCGAGCAGCAGCCGGCGCTCAACGTCGATCGTGATCCCATTCCCGCGCCGCCAAGCAGTGTCCCCGCTCCAGGAGCGGCGGCCGCTACCGGACAGCAGCAGCAAGGCCAGATCACCCGCGGGAAAAATGGTCAATACACGCTGACGCGGAACGTCGACGAGGTGGTCCTGAACGCCACCGTAATCGACGATCACGATCGCCTCATTTCCGGACTGAAGCAGGACGACTTCCACGTCTTCGAGGACGGCAAGCCGCAGGCTATTACCTCACTTCAGGAGCAGGACATCCCGGTGTCCATCGGCCTGCTGATCGATAACTCCGGTTCCATGCGCACCAAGCGGCAGGCAGTGAACCAGGCGGCGCTGGACATGGTGCGGGCGTCGAATACGCAAGATGAGACCTTCGTGGTGAACTTCGCCGACGAAGCCTATATCGACCAGGACTTCACCAGCGATCTGAACAAGCTGCAGGAAGGCCTTTCGCACATCGATTCCAAAGGCGGCACGGCGCTCTACGACGCGGTCATCGCCTCTGCCGACTACATGGCCAAGAATGCGAAGAGGGCAAAGGAAATCCTGCTCATCATCACCGACGGCGAGGACAATGCTTCCGGCACCAACCTGGAAGAGACGGTACGCCGCATTCAGGACCTGCAAGGGCCGGTAGTCTATTCCATCGGTCTGCTGTTCGACGATACAGACGGCGGGGGCGGACGCGAGTCGCATCGCGCGCGCCGGGCGCTGCAGTTGCTCTCCGACGAGACGGGGGGACTGGCTTTCTTTCCCAAAAACCTTGGCCAGGTGGACGAAATCGCGGCCGAAGTAGCGCGGGACATCCGGAACCAATACACGATCGGCTATCACTCGAGCAAACCCGCGGCCCTCGGCGGCTACCGCGTCGTCCGTGTGGATGCCAAGGCGAAGGGCTACGGCAAGCTGACGGTACGGACGCGGCCCGGATATTTTCCGCACGGGCAGGTAGCGACAACCAACAAGAAGCAGTGAGCAGCCCGGGCTAGACTGATCGTCCACGGACGTTTTGAACGAATCCTGCGTCATCTCAACCGGAGCGAAGCGCAGTGGAGAGATCTGTTCTCTCTGCTGATTGAAGCTGCGTCCTGTATTGATTCAGAGCGCCGCTCTAGAGCATACGCTTCAGCCGAAGCGTGACTCGCTCCGGCTTGCCGTTGCGCTCGAGATCGAGATGCACGGTCGCGCCCGGCGTACTGCGCAACGCGGCGGTGACACTGCCCAGGTTGGCTGCGAGCAGCGGCTTGTCTTCCATGCGCACGAGAATGTCGCCGGCCTCGACGTGTGCCTCTGCGGCGGGGGAGCCCGGCAGGACCGCCGCGACCACCAGTGTGCGGCCGGCGGAGGCCCGCAGGAGCACCCCGCTCATATCCGCTTCAAAGGGCTCGCGCATGCGCTGGCTGGGTTCGAGATAGAGCGATGCGTAGCGCTGGTTCAGCACGAAATTGAAGCGGCTGAGCGCATCGAGCCCGAGCACACCAGCGAGTCGCGGGTTCCCGGCCGTTGCCTCGGCAGGAGCCACTTCGGCGATGGGCGCCTTCAGCGTAAACGCGCCGAGGCGTAATTCCTTGAGCCGGACAAGCGTGGTGGCCGGCGCATCGGGGGCGGCCGGCTGCTCCAGCCGGGGACCAGCGGTCAGCCCGGGATGGGCGGCCACAAATGCCGGCGCGAGCACGATGCCCGCTCCGGGCTGACCGGTGTCCACCAGAAACAGCCCGGTGGCCGGCTCGCCGTTCGGCAGCGGAATCGTGCCTTCGACGAACGACAGCCCGCCGGCGCTGAACAGAGGCAGTCGCGTCGCGGACGAGGGGCATATATCCGGGCTGAGCAGGGCAGCCTGTCTACGGTCGAAATCGATTGCGAGCGAATAGCGAAGGAACTCCGGTTGACCGAGCACGCCGGCCGTGGGATGGCCGCTCAACGCGGTGATGTAATCGGTAGATGCAAGCGAGAAGCTCTGCTCGGGAAAGATGCGGCGTGCCACGAGCAATGGCGCGCCACTGCCGGCGTTGTAGCCGGCCGCACGCGCGACGCCGGGGTCGAGGCTGGTAGCCGTTGCGCCGGTATCCACGACAAACGAGAGCTGCGGAGAGTTGCCGATACTGCCGGCGAGGTAGAGCAGGCCATTCTCCAGCAAGACTGGCACGGCGTCGTTGTGGACGGTAATGCCGAGCGAGCTGGGAGGCGGCGCCTGGCCGCATACGCCGGCCGGAGTGAGAACCGCGGCGGCCAGTGCCATGGGGAGAAGAGCGCGCCATCCTGGCGGAATGAACATACAACGAGAGTATGCCCGTGAACTGCCCTCCCGCGCAGCTTGCTGTGCCGCTTGACGTGCCGCTTGACTCGACATGCCCATGGTATCCATTGGGCCCATCTCTGTCGCTGCTACACTAGTCGGTTCCTTTATGCGGACTGAACCCTCCACTCTCACCTTGCGCGGCGCACTGCGCGTTGCCGATGACATTACCGATCTGGTCGGCCAGACTCCGATGCTTCGCCTGACACGGCTTTGCACGCCGGCGATGGCGGAGATTTTTGCGAAGCTCGAATTTCTCAATCCCGGCGGGAGCATCAAGGACCGCGCGGCGCTGGGAATGATCCTGCGCGCGGAGCAGGAGGGGCTCATTGCGCCGGGAGCGCAGATCTTCGAGGCTACGGCCGGCAACACCGGTGTGGGGTTGGCGCTGATCGGTGTGAACCGCGGCTACAAGGTCACGCTCTTTGTGCCCGAAGGCTATGCCGAGGAGAAGTGCATTCTGATGCGCGGCTTCGGCGCGACCGTGGTGCGCACGCCAGAGAAGGACGGCATGCAGGGCGCGATCAAGATGGCGAAGGCCGCGTTGGCTGCGACGCCGGGATCGTGGGGCGCGTTTCAGTTCGAAAACCAGGCGAACCCCGATTTCCATGAAGCCACCACGGCGGCCGAGATCTGGGAGCAGATGGAAGGGCGCGTGGATGTGCTGGTGTCGGGCATCGGCACCGGTGGAACCTTCTCCGGCGTCGCGCGCGGGTTGAAGAAGCGCAATCCGCGGCTGGTCGCGATCGCGGTGGAAACAGAAGGGTCCATCCTGCAGGGCGGGCCGCCGGGACCGCATCGCGTGGAAGGCATCGGCGTGCACTTCATCCCCAAGACCTTTCATCCGGAACTGGCGGACGACGTGATCATGGTCAGCGATGACGATGCATTCGCGATGGTGAAGCGCCTGGCCGCCGAAGAGGGGCTGCTGGGCGGATCGAGCGCCGGCGCGATGGTATTCGCTGCGCTCGAAGTAGCGCGGAAGCTGGGTCCGGGCAAGCGCATCGCGACCATCATTCCCGACTCCGCCGAGCGCTATCTCTCAAAAAATATCTTCGACGGCGGCAAGTAAGCACGGGCGGAGTTCTCTTGCCGCATGCAGCGTTTGCCTGCTTTTCCGGAACATGAAGGCGTGCGGCTGCGTATGTGGCGGCTTGAATGTCCCGCCCCTTTCGTCGACACTAGTGAGTCACTCTGGAGATTCCATGAGCAATCCGCAGCAGGGCTTTGCCACGCGCGCCATTCACGCCGGGCAAGAGCCCGAGGCCTCGACCGGCGCGGTGAATGTGCCTGTCTATCTCACGTCGACCTACGCGCAGCAGGAGATTGGCAAGAACAAGGGTTACGAATACTCGCGCGTCTCGAACCCGACGCGCACGGCGCTTGAAGAGAACCTGGCGTCGCTCGAGGGCGGCAGCTCCGCGCATGTCTTCGCCAGCGGGATGGCGGCCATCTCGGCGCTGGTGGCAATGCTGAAGACGGGTGATCACGTCATCTGCGGCGCGAATGTATATGGCGGCACGCCACGGCTGTTTAACCAGATCGTGGCGAATTACGGCATCGAATTCACCTATGTCGATACCAGCGATCCGGAGAACGTGCGGCGCGCCTTCACGTCGCGCACGCGCCTGGTGCACATCGAGACGCCGACCAACCCGCTGATGCAGTTGACCGACATCCGCGCGGTGAGCGCCGTGTGCCGCGAGCAGGCAAAGAGTGTGGGCGAGCCGGTGGATCTGTGTGTCGACAACACCTTCATGTCGCCGTATTTTCAGCGGCCCATCGAGCTCGGCGCCGATCTGGTGATGCATTCGACGACGAAATTTCTGAACGGCCACTCGGATGGCCTGGGCGGCGTGCTGGTCGCGACACGGCCGGAGCACGCGGAGCGTTTTGCCTTTGTGCAAAAATGCACGGGCGGCATCTTGTCGCCGTTCGAGTCGTACCTGATCCTGCGCGGGGTGAAGACATTGGCCGTGCGGATGCGCCAGCACGATGCCAGCGGACGGCAGGTGGCCGCGTGGCTCGCGCAGCATCCGCGAGTCGAGAAGGTCTTCTATCCCGGCCTGCCGACGCATCCGCAGCACGAGCTGGCAACGCGGCAGATGTCCGGCTTCGGCGCGCTGATCACCTTTGAGACGGGATCGCTGGCACGCGCCAACGATGTGCTGAAGCGTGTGCGCGTGTGCACCCTGGGGGAGAGCCTGGGAGGCGTGGAGACGTTGATGTCTCACCCGGCCACGATGACGCATGCGGCGTTAGGCGAGGAGGGACGCCGCAAAATTGGCATCACCGATGGCATGGTGCGCATCTCGGTCGGCATCGAGGATGTCGAAGACCTGATTGCCGATCTCGACCAGGCGCTGAAGGCCTGATGCCGATTCGCACAGGAGCGTCGCGCACAGGGTTGTCCCGAACACGGTTGTCCCGGACATGGCTTTCCTGGAGCAGCGGCAAGGACAGCGCCTGGACGCTGCACACGCTCCGGCAGCAGGGCGTCTATGACGTCGTCGGCCTGCTGACCACGATCAACAGCGCCTTCGATCGGGTCGCCATGCACGGGACACGCGCATCGGTATTGCGGGCGCAGGCTGCTGCAGCTGGGCTGCCGCTGATCGAGGTGCCGCTGCCCTGGCCCTGCTCGAACCAGCAATATGAGGCTGTCATGCGCGATGCCTGTGCGGCCGCGGTGCGTGACGGCATCGAGGCGATGGCCTTTGGCGATCTCTATCTGGAAGATGTGCGCCGCTATCGCGAGGAGCGCCTGGCAGGCACGGGCATCACCCCGGTGTTTCCGCTGTGGGGGCGCGATACGCACGCGCTGGTGCAGGAGATGCTGGAGGGCGGCTTGCGCGCGCGCATCACGTGCGTCGATCCGCGCAAACTGGCGGCGTCCTTTGCCGGGCGAGAGCTGGACGCGTCGCTCCTCGCGGAGCTGCCTCCGGGTACCGATCCATGCGCGGAGAATGGCGAGTTCCACACCTGCGCGTACGCCGGCCCGATGTTTGCTCAACCGATTGCATTGCTTCTGGGCGCGGTGGAGCAGCACGATGGCTTTGTCTTTGCGGATTTCTCCGTAGGCTGAAAGGTTCAGCCGCGCTTGCGCCGGAACAACACAGTGCCGGGGTCCTTGCCGCTACCGTCGAGCACGAATCCGCATTTGCGCAGGACGCCGATCGAGGCCGCGAGGTGCGGATAGGTCTGCGCGCACACGGACTGCACGTTGCTGTAGGTGAAGATCCATGGGACCAGGCCATTGATCGCTTCGGTTATGTAACCGTGGCGGCGGAATTCCTTGAGGATCGAGTAGCCGATCTCTACCTCTTCCAGCATCTCGGGCGGCTCGGTACATCCACATCCGCCGATCAATACCGGCAGCGCCGATGCAGGCTGCTTGAGCGCGACATAACGGCACCAGCCGCGGTAGTGGGGATGGCGATGAATGCGCTCATACAGGTAATCGATCGCCCTCTGGTCCCAGTACTCCGGCGGCCAGGTGCTGGGCACGATCGCGCCAAGAAGCGCCCCCAGACCCTCGTTCTTCTGGTCTGCGCGCAGCATCTCTTCCGTGACAGTGATGAGCAGCAGACGCGGTGTTTCAATGAGTTGCTCTCTGGATGGCGCACGCCGCGTTTGCATGAGAGGCCCCTGAAACGGTGAGTAGGTGGATGGCGCGAGGTTGCAGAGCGCGCATCCGACTCATTTCCCCTCGGGCGCGTTCACTGGAGGACAGGCACTGGCGCGAGATTACGCTACCATCGGGCGGCCCTATCGGCAATTCTGTCTGGCGCGAGCTGCCGGATTCCGCATTCGACCGTTTCGCCAGACGGGCATTTCCCGGCGATCCGCGGACGCGGCGTGGTAGGATCATAGGTTTTCCCGGAGATCGAATCGATGAGCTCAGCCACCCTCCCCAACGCCGCCAGCCACTCCTTCCGCCTGACCGAGGAGCAGGAGCAACTGCGCCGAGAGATACGCACCTTCGCCGCGAAAGAGATCGCGCCGCACGTTATGGAATGGGACGAGGCGAGCGAGTTTCCTGCAGCGGTGGTGAAGCAGCTTGGCCGAATGGGACTGCTGGGCATGCTCATTCCGGGCGAGCTGGGCGGCGCGGAGCTGGGCTATGTCGATTACATGATGGCGATCGAGGAGATATCGGCGGTCGATGGCTCGATCGGCATCATCATGGCCGCGCACAATTCGCTTGGCATGAACCACATCTATCTGGCGGGGAATGCGGAGCAGCATCGCCGCTACATTCCGAAGCTGGCCACGGGCGAGTGGCTGGCCGCGTGGGGACTGACCGAGCCCGGCTCCGGCTCGGATGCGGCCGGGGCGCGTACCACGGCGGTTCGCAAAGGCGATCGCTGGGTGTTGAACGGCTCGAAGACATTCATCACCAACGGGAGCCACGCGGATGTTGCCGTGGTGATTGCGGTGACGGATAAGACGCAGGGCACGCACGGCCTGTCGGCATTCATCGTGGAGAAGGGGATGCGCGGCTTCCGGCCGGGTAAGAAGGAGAACAAGCTTGGCCTGCGCGCCAGCGATACGTCGGAGCTGATCTTCGAGGACTGCGAAATTCCAGCCGAGAACCTGCTGGGCAAGGAGGGCGAGGGATTCGTGGACTCGCTGCGTATCCTCGATGGCGGGCGTATCTCGATTGCGGCGCTCGCTCTCGGCATCGCACGAGGCGCGTACGAGGCAGCACGCAAATATGTAAAGCAGCGGCGGCAGTTTGGCAAAGCCATCGCCGAGTTTCAGGGCATTCAGTGGAAGCTGGCGGATATGGCCACACAGCTCGATGCGGCGCGGCTGCTGACTCTGCGGGCCGCCGCCATCAAGGATGCCGGACAGACGACCACCAGTGAGTCCGCTATGGCGAAGCTCTTCTCGAGCGAGGTCGCCGTGCGCATTTGCGATGAGGCGGTGCAGCTCCACGGCGGTTATGGATTCATAAAGGACTACCCGGTGGAGAAGTTCTACCGTGACGTGAAGCTCTGCACCATTGGCGAAGGCACCAGCGAGATCCAGCGCATGGTGATCGCGCGCGAACTGCTCAAGCGCCCCTGACCGCGCAGTAGACTACACTCGCAGCTTGCAGACCATGCTCCAACCCGAGAATGCTGCCCCCGCCACCATTGCCAGGCTGGCTGAGCGGCTGCTTGCCGGCGATCTGCGCGCGCTGGCGCGTGCTATCTCGCTGGTGGAAGACGATGCGCCGGCGGCACAGCCGCTGCTCTCCGCGTGCTTTCCACATACCGGCGCTGCGTTGCGCATCGGCATTACGGGCGCGCCCGGCGCGGGCAAGAGCACGCTGGTGGATCAGATCGCGCGCGTCTTTCGTGTGCAACAGCACACTGTTGGCATCCTTGCCGTCGATCCGACGAGCCCATTCAGCGGCGGCGCGATCCTGGGCGACCGCATCCGCATGGAGCGGCATCATGCGGACGCAGGAGTCTACACACGCAGCATGGCCACGCGCGGCGCGATGGGCGGACTGGCCCGCGCTACCGTGGATGCTGCCATGCTGGTCGAAGCGAGCGGCCGCGATCGCATTCTCATCGAGACGGTTGGGGTGGGTCAGGACGAGATCGATATCGTGCGGCTGGCCGACATCACCGTCGTCGTGCTGGTGCCGGGCATGGGTGACGATGTGCAGAGCATCAAGGCCGGCATCCTGGAGATCGCAGACATCTTTGTGGTGAACAAGTGCGATCGTGAAGGCGCGGACCGCGTAGAGAAGGAGTTGAAGGCGATGCAGTCGTTCGCCTCGTCGCATGGCTCGTGGGTGGCGCCGGTGGTGCGCACAGTGGCGTCGACCGGGCAGGGAATGGATGCATTGGTCTCTTCGCTCGAAGAGTTTACGGCGTGGCTCTCGCGGGATGATCATCTGCAGGAGCGGCGAGAGCAGCACTGGCGCCTGCGCCTGACGGAGATGGTGCGAGCCGAGTTGCTGCGCGGGTTGCGCGCGCATGGGCTGGAAGCGGATGAACTCGCGGAGCACGCTCGCCGCATTGCAGCGCGGCAGGAGGATCCCTTCGCGCTGGCGGCGGAGATGGTGAAGGCGATCACCGGAGGAGCCGGCGCATGAGCAGCGAGAAAAAGAACGCCGTCACCGGAGCGCGCATCGACCATCTTGGCATTGCTGTCGAGAGCATCGCGGCCGCGCGCGGCTTCTACGAAGCACTGGGTTTGTGCGTGACGCATGAAGAGACTGTGGAGCACGAGGGTGTGCGCACGGCGATGATCCCGTTGGGTGAGAGCCGGGTGGAGCTGCTGGAGCCGCTGAACGCTGAAACGGCGGTGGGGCGCTTTCTGGTGAAGCGCGGAGCGGGTCTGCATCATGTAGCGCTGCACGTCGATGACATCGAGAGGACATGGGCAGAGCTGCAGGCGCGGGGAACCAGTATCGTCTCGCCGGCGATTCAGACCGGAGCGGGCGGGCATCTCTACTTCTTTGTGCATCCGAAGAGCGCCGGAGGAGTGCTGCTCGAAATCTGCCAGGACCCGGCGTGATGTTCGAGCATCCAGTGCTCGGGATCGATACCTGCGGCGCGGTGGGGACGGTTGCGCTGGCCGATATTGGAAAAGAGATAACGACAGTTACGTGTATCAGCCAGGCTGCATTGGGCGGACGCGCGGCTTCCGCTCAGTTGATGCCGGCGATTGACCGGATGCTGCGAGAAGCCGGACTCGGTCTCGAGGCGCTGCGGACGCTGGTAGTGGTCAACGGTCCGGGGAGCTTCACTGGCATACGCGTTGGCCTGAGCACGGCGAAAGGGCTGGCGCACGCGACCGGGCTGCCGATCGTCGCGATCTCTCGCCTGTTTGTGCTGGCGAGTCTGGCAGATACTCTGCGGGATTCGCTTGCACTGCTCGACGCGGGACGCAATGAGTTCTACGCGCGACGCGCGGAACGCGAGTGGCTTGCGTCCTATGAGGAGATCGCGGCTGCCGCAGGAGACGGAACGCCGTTGGTCATTGCTGAACAGAGCATGGCCCGAGAGAGCATCGCCCAAGAGAGCGCGGCCGAAGAAGGCATCGCGAAGCGGCTGGCAGCTTGGCGGCCTGTACGCGTCGGTCCGCTCGATGCGTGCGCTGCAGTGCGGGCCGCACTGACTCGCATACGCTCCGGCAAGTGGGACGATCTCTCCACTCTGGATGCGAATTATCTTCGCCGCTCCGACGCGGAGCTGTTCGCGCGGCCTCAGTCCGCGCCCGCGCGATGATGCGGGTTCGGCCTCTTCGGATTCGGCATTTGGAAACGGCGGATCTGCCGGTTGTGCGGGCGTGGATGCGCGATGATCCGGGCGCGCCCGCGTGGAGCGATGACGATCTCGCCGGAATCGTCAGGAGTCGTGCGGACGATCCACGAACGATCCGCGCGGGCAAGATTCGCGTAGGCAGAATTCGCACAGCATGGATCGCCGAAATCGACCCATCGACCCTGGCGGGCTTCGTCGTTGCGACGGCGCTGAGCGTTCCTGAGGCGCCTCCTGAATGCGAGCTGGAACTCGTGCTGGTTCCAGCACCGATCCGGCGCAGGGGAATTGGCCGGACATTGATCCACACCGTAATTGCGTGGACGCGCGACTTAGGGGCAGAAGAGATATGGCTCGAGGTACGCGCATCTAACATGCCTGCTTTGCAGTTGTACCGGCAGTGTGGCTTTGTCATCGCCGGACGTCGGCCTGGATACTATGCCGATCCCCCGGAAGATGCGGTGCTGATGCGCTGCCGAATCGGCTGTGAACGCGGCGGCGCGCCCGTATAATGACGCCTTGAGGAACCGCATGGTTCGTGATGGATATTGGTACGCGATCAGTCTGCTGCTTGTCGCTGCCGTAATACGTTTTTTTACCGCCGGATGGTTTGCCAGCGAGCTGCTGATTGCGATTCCTATCCTGCTTGCGGCCTTTTTTCTCTGGTTCTTCCGCGATCCCGACCGCGCGATTCCCGCAGGTCCCGGGCTGGTCGTTTCGCCGGCGGACGGGAAGGTCACCGAGGTTGCTCCCATCCATACAACGGATGGCGACAGGATTCGTCTCAGCATCTTCCTCAGTGTCTTCGATGTGCATGTCAATCGTTCCCCGATTGCTGGAATCGTCCGCCGCATCCACTACAAAAAAGGTGAGTATCTTAACGCGATGGACCCGGCATCCGCCGAGCGCAACGAGCAGAGCGTGGTGACGATGGAAGGCGAGGGGTGCGTGATCACTTTCAAGTTGATTGCCGGTCTTCTGGCTCGCCGGATTGTCTTCCTGCCGAAAGAGGGCGATACCCTTTTGCGCGGCGAACGCGTCGGCCTCATCAAGTTCGGCTCTCGCTGCGACCTGGTGCTGCCCGGCGATGCCCACATCCGTGTAGAGCGCGGTCAGCGGGTGAAAGGCGGCGAGACCATACTGGCGGATGTCGAGGTGCCCTCCTATGAGCCAATGTTGCTGAAGGAAGTCATGGAGACGCGCCGGTGATCGAGCGCAAGCGACCGCGGCGGCGCGGCATGTTCGTGCTGCCCTCGCTGTTTACCGCGGGCAACATCGCCGCGGGCTACTACGCGATTACCCAGAGCCTGCAGGGATCGCGGCTTGAACCGAGACACTTTGACTACGCCGCGCTCGCGATCCTCTTTGCCATTCCCTTCGACGCGCTCGACGGGCGCATCGCGCGTATGACGAATACGACCAGCGAGTTCGGCAAGGAGCTGGACTCGCTCGCTGATGTCATTACCTTCGGCGTTGCGCCAAGCATCCTCGCCTTCGCGTGGGGCTTCCGCACGCTGCCGATGACGATCGATCCCTCGATACGGCGTTTGCTGGTCGAGCTCGGAGCGTTTGTCTGCTTTGTATTTTTGCTGTGCGGGGCCAGCCGCCTTGCACGCTTCAACATCAGTCACGATCCGCAGCCGAAGAATCCCGGCCGCCCGGATCGCAAGTACTTCGTCGGCATGCCGATTCCCGCTGCCGCCGGAGTGATTGTCTCGGTGGTGCATCTTGTAAATGGAACACCGGTGCCCTACTGGTGGCTGGCTGCTTTATGGATCGGGGTGGTCGGCCTTGCCGGTTTTCTCATGGTGAGCACCTGGCGCTTCTGGAGCGGCAAGGAGATCAATCTCTCTGGACGCCATCCTTTCCAGCTCATGGTCTTGCTGGGCGTACTTATCTATCTTCTGGTGCATTTTTCTGAGGTGCTGTTGTTCCTCTGCTGCTTCGCCTACATGTTCTCCGGCCTGGCGGCCCGCGCTGCCTACTCGGCGCAGCGGCGCCGCAAGGGAAGAAGTCGCGACAACACACCACTGGACAACATGACATTGCACGCGCCCGAAGAGCATACCCGCTAGAGCAAGAGCACAGACGGTGTAAGGTAGAAAACAACTTTGAGCGCAGCCGTTCTCTCAAGGAACGGCTGCATAGAACCGGTCTTTCGATATCAGCTTAACTGTGCTTTTGCTCTAATCTATGCCCGCAAACTATCGCATTGCTATCGTCGGAGCCGCATCGTTGCTCGGCAAGGAACTCAACGACGCTTTGAGTGAATCGCCATTGGCCGCGGCCGATTTTGTCCTGATGGATGATGAAGAGGCGATCGGACAATTGGAGTCGGTTGGCGATGAAGTGACCTTCATCCAGCAGATCACGCCGGCTTCGTTTGCTCATGCCGACTTTACATTCTTCAGCGGAAGTGCCGAGCTCACCCGCAAGCACTGGGAAACAGCGGCGCGCGCGGGCTCTGCGATTATCGATCTGTCGGATGCGCTCGATGCGGAGAGGGGCGCGGTGGTGCTGGCGCCATGGGTGCAGCATTCGGTAGAGGCCCTCAACCTGCAGACACCGGCGGCGGTGCCGGCGCATCCCGCGGCGTTGATGCTGGCGCTGCTGCTGAGTCAGGTCCGCAAAGCAAGCGCCGTGCGTGCCGCCTTTGCCACGGTGCTCGAGCCTGCCTCTGAATACGGGCGCGGCGCGATGGACGAGCTGCATCAGCAGACGGTGAGCCTGCTCTCTTTCCAGAACCTGCCCAAAGCGTTCTATGACACGCAGGTCGCCTTCAACGCGACTCCGATGACCGGCTCCGACGGCAAGATTCATCTGCAGGAGACCGAGGCGCGGGTGCGCCGGCACTACGCGTTGCTGTCCGCAGGCAAGCTGCCGGCGGCAGCCATTCAGCTCGTGCATGCGCCGGTCTTTCATGGACACACGTTATCCCTCGGGATCGAGGTGGAACGCGCCATGACCGCCGACCAGCTGCGTCAACTGCTCGCGGCGAATGAGCACATCGAGGTGGCGGCCAGCGACGAAGATGCGCCCTCGAATCTGACGGCCGCGGGACAGGAGCAGGTGCTGGTGCGCGTGCGCTCCGCGGAAGACGAGGTGACGGCGACCAACCGCTTCTGGCTGTGGGCGGCAGCGGACAATCTAAAGCTGGCCGCGGTGAATGCCGTGGCCTGCGCGCTGGAGATGCGCCGCCTGCGGCCACAGGGGCAGGTGCAATAACAATGAAGCTGGTGCTGCTGGGCGCGACGGGCGCGATCGGCGAGAGCATCGCTGCGGAGCTGCGCAGACGGAACGAGAGCTATCGCGCGGTGGGCCGCGATCGCACATCGCTCGATCGGGCCTTCGGCTCCGATCCGCTGGCCGAGGTTGCGGTGTGGAATCCGGACGATCCTGGCTCTGCGAGAGCCGCCCTCCGCGGCGCAGAAGCGATCGTCTACCTGGTCGGCGTGCCCTACAACCATTTTGAGCTGCACCCGGTGGTGATGCGCCAGGCGCTCGACGCAGCGATCGCTGAAGGTGTCGGCCAGATGCTTCTGATCGGCACAGTGTATCCGTACGGGCGTCCGCTGAAGACGCCGGCGCGTGAAGACCATCCACGCGAGCCGTACACCTTCAAAGGCAAGATGCGCAAGCAGCAGGAAGATCTGCTGCTCGAAGCCGATTCCGCCGGAAAGATCCGCGGAACGGTGCTGAGGCTGCCGGATTTTTACGGGCCGCGGGTGAAGAACAGTTTTCTGGATAGCGTCTTTACCGCGGCCGTGATGGGCGGGACGGCGAGTCTTGTCGCGCCCATCGACCGCCCACATCAATTCGTCTACGTGCCGGATGTGGGACCGGTGGTGCTCGATCTGTTGCGGCATCCGGAGGCGCATGGCCGCTGGTGGCATCTGGGAGGCGATGGCACAGCCAGCATTCAGGAGATGGTGTCGATCATAGGCCAGCTCGCCGGCAAGCCAGTGAAGGCACGTGCTTTCGGGATCGGCATGGTGCGCGTCGTGGGCCTTTTTCAGCCAATTATGCGCGAGCTGGTGGAGATGAACTACCTGCTGACCGATCCGTTCATCATGGATGACAGCGCGCTCGACGCTCTGCTGGGCGGTGTGAAAAAGACGCCGCTGCAGGAAGGGTTAAGAAAGTCCCTGGACGCTGCTCGCGGCAAATAAGCAAACTGCGATTCTGTTATGAATCGCAAAGTGCGCGGTATTTCTCATACTGCGCTAACAGAAACGGATCGGTCATGCCGGCGATGTAGTCGGCGACGGTGCGTGGGGCGCCTTCGAGCGTGAGCGCGGTTGCGCAGCTAGCGGGCAGCAACGACGGATCGCGCACCCAGCACTCGAAAAGCAATGTGATGATCTGGTGAGCGCGCTCGTGCTCCGGCGTGACCGCTTCGCTCTCGTAAAGATGCGTGCTGAGATATTGCTTGGCCTGGCCACGCAGCGATTCCATTTCAGACGAAAGAGAGACGAGCCGCCTGCTGGCGCGTCGCACCTGTGCGAGATCTGCGATGCCGCCCTGCGCGACTGCCTCGCCAGTATGCGTGATCAGATCGCTGGTGAAAGCGTTGAGCATGCGCTTGAGCGACTCATCAATCAGCCGCTCCGGAGCGGCAGCCGGATATTCAGCAGCCATGGGGGCGTAGTAGCGCTCGAAGAGCGCGACATGGGCGCGCACGTGCGCGAGGTCGAGGATGCTGGAGGAGAAGCCGTCATCAAAATCGGCGGTGAGGTAAGCGATCTCATCCGCCAGGTCGATCAGTTGCGCTTCAAGCGGCGGCTGCTGATCGAGGAAGTACTCCGCAAGTTCTGGGTGAGCGGCGGGATCGTAGTCGCGCGAGTGCTTGATGATGCCCTCGCGCACGCCGAGAGTGAGGTTCAGGCCGGGGAACGCGGCATAGCGCTGCTCAAATACGGTGACGATGCGGAGCGCGTGCAGGTTGTGGTCGAAGCTGAGGCCATGCGCTCGCATAGCTTCGTCGAGCGCGCGCTCGCCGGCGTGGCCGAAGGGCGGATGGCCGATGTCGTGCACCAGCGCGAGCGATTCGGTGAGGTCTCCGTTGAGCCCGAGCGCCGCGGCGATGGTGCGCGCAAGCTGCGTCACCTCGATGGTGTGCGTCAGGCGGCTACGGTAGTGGTCGGAGTAGCCGTGGGTGAATACCTGTGTCTTCGCGGCGAGGCGGCGAAACGCTCGCGCATGGATGATGCGAGCGCGATCGCGCTGAAAGGGCGAGCGATAAGCGTGCGGCGGCTCGCTGTGCTGCCGAGCCGTGAGAGGCTCTCCGGGATCGTCGCTGACAGCGCATGCCGCGGGCAGGGGAACAAACCGGAGTGTCGTAGATGGCTGGTTCACGCGTGTGCGGGCGGACCCGTAGGAACCGGCTGCGTCGAGTTAGTGTTTCCCGTCGGTGGCAGGCGCGGACTCGCGGGCCAGCTTGACCTTGGCATTCTCGAGCTTCTTCTGCACCTTGCTCACGTCGCCCTCATCGACATCCGCCGGGACGGTGCGAGCGTATTGCGCGAGCGACTGATCCCACTGCGCGACCGCCAGGCGCAGACGCCCGGTCTTCTCGTAGAGCTCACCCAGATGGTCATGCACCGTCGGGTCGGTGGAGACGCGCTCGCTGGCCTTGCGCAGGTTCTCCTCGGCGAGCGGATACTGGCCCAGTTTGAAGTAGACCCAGCCGAGTGAATCCAGATAGGCATAGTTCTGCGGATCGAGTTGCACTGCCTTCTGCAGCATGGCGAGCGCATCGTCCAGTTTCACGCCGCGGTCGGCGAGCATGTAGCCCAGGTAGTTCAAGGTCATGCTGTTGTTGGGATCGAGCGCGAGAATCTTGCGGAACTGCTCCTCGGCGGCGTCGTAGTGCTTCTGGCGCTCCTCGAGCGCGCCGCGCAGAAAGAGAACGTAGCGCGAGTCGTCATCGCCATGGGCCGGTAGCGCGGCAGCCTTATCGATGTCTTCGCCGGCCTCTTTCCAGCGGCGAAGACGCGTATCGATCTGTGCCAGAGCCAGGTAAACATCGCGATCGTCGTCATTGTGCTTGAGCTGCGCATTGGCCAGTGCGAGACCCTCTTCCGCATGTCCCGTGTCGGCAAGCTGTCCGGCCAGCATCAGTTGCATCGTCTTATTGGTCGGCAGGGCCTTTGCCGCATCGCGCGCAACGTCGTTCGCCTTCTCATATTCCTTAGCGTCACGGTAGGCATCGACTTCACCCTGGTAGCCGCGCTCCGCATATTCGCCACCCAGCGGCAGCATCTGCTTGTAGGCGGCAACGGCTGCGTCGGTGTGGTTCTGCTCGCGCTCTACATTTGCCAGCCGGTCCAGGAAGATGGACCGATTGTTTTTCTCGTTGTCGTTGTAATGGTTGTCGGGCTTCGCCGAGCGCGAGACCAGGCCCTGGAGCAACTGGGTGGCCTCGGGATAGCGGCCAAGCGAGTCGTAGGTCAGAGCTTCATTGAATAGAATCTCGTCGGAATCGGTGGAGAGCGCCTGTGCCTTCTTGAGCGTGGCCAGCGCCGGTTCGTAGTGGCCCTGGCGGCGCTGGCATTCGGCGATGCGGACAAGCGCCTGTGCGTCCTGCGGATCGGCTGCGGCGATCTCCTGATAAGCATGCTCGGCATCGCTGAGCTGATTGTTGTTCAGCAGTGCCTGTGCCAGCGCGCGTTTGGCGTCCAGGTTGTCCGGATCCATGTCCACGGCCTGCTGATAGGCGGTGACGGCGTCCTTGGTGTCCTTGATCTGGTCGTAACCCGCGCCGAGCGCGAAGGCGAGCTTGGCGCTGCGGTCATCTTCCGGCACCGCCTTGAGCGTGTCGATGGCGTGCTTGATATCGCCGCTCTCGCCATAGAGCCGGGCCAGGTTGAGGGCGACATCTTCGGAGTTCGGATCAATCTTCTGTGCAACCTCGAACTCCTGCTGCGCCGCCTGCGAGTCGTGATTGACGGTATAAAGCTGGCCGAGCACCAGGTGACTCTGAATGTCTGTCGGATCGAGAGCGCTGATCTGCTTGTACTCGCTGATCGCAAGGTCGAGCACCTGCTGCGAAGCACCGTTCTGCATGTCGCCGAGCGAGTGCAGGTAGATGCGGCCGAGCAGCTTATGCGCCCCGATGTTCTTGGGGTCGCGCTTGATCGTGTCCTGCACGGTGAGGATGGCATCGCGGACGCGGCCGGTACGGAAATAGAGCTCGGCGAGGCCGTTGTTCAGAAAAGCCGAGGTCGGGTCCGCATTCAGAGCAAGCTTGTACTCTTCCACCGCACGAGTGGCGTAATCCTGCCGGCCGGTATTCGCCGCCATGTCTTCGTAGGTGTGGGCCAGCGCCAGGTGGTAGTAGGCGGCGCCGCGGGCGGTCTCCTGAGCGGGAACAGGGGTTGTCTGCGGCTTTGCGGAGGCTGGCGTCTTGCTCTCGGCAAGTGCTGCAGGCGCAGTAAGAAACAGAGCCAGTAGTGCGCCGGATATCACGAGAGAAGCCGGCACAAAATGCTCACAGAAGGAGCGTGACGGCGGCGAGGAAGTCATGCGATGACTGCGATTCATGCGGGGTGGGCTACCGGATGCCTGGAACCCTGGCCGGAGGGAGGCGTTTTCACCGTTCCTGTCTATCTATATCGGCCAAGTTCCGCGGAATGTCGTTTTCCTTAACGGAAAACCACGCGGATGATGGCGCTCTTACATAGCTTTACAGTGAAAACACTCTCGGGCCGAGAGGGGACGCACGCTCGCCGGATCTCTCCTTCGTTCTGATAGACGATTGTACCCCCGCCAGGGATGCGCAATGAAAGGGGCAGAATCGCGAATTCCATGCCGCTGGTGCAGGCGGCGGTAACCAGATCCACTCCTCAATGCCGGAAGTGGCGCATGCCGGTGAAGACCATCGCGATGCCCAGGCGGTCCGCTGCCTCGATCACGGCATCGTCCCGCACCGAGCCGCCTGGCTGGATCACAGCAGTCGCGCCGGCCCCGGCGATCATCTCCAGGCCATCCGGGAAAGGGAAGAAGGCGTCTGAGGCGGCAACCGTCCCGGCCAGCGGCAGGATCGCCTTCATCGCCCCGAAGCGCGCCGCATCCACCCGGCTCATCTGTCCCGCGCCGACGCCGATGGTCTGGCCATCGCGCGCGTAGACGATGGCATTCGATTTGACGTGCTTGGCGACCTTCCAGGCAAAGAGCAGGTCCAGAAGCTCGTCGGAAGTCGGAGGGCGCTTGGTGACGGTGCGCAAACCACTCGCCGTGACCGAGCCGGTGTCGGCATCCTGCAGCAGCATGCCGCCGGAGACCTGCTTGAGGACGCGCGCCCGCGGCGCGGGCTTGACGACGACCAGCCGCAGGTTCTTCTTCGCGGAGAAGCCTGCCAGAGCGCCAGCCGTGAAGCCGGGAGCGGCAATGGCTTCGACAAAGAGCTTCGCGATCTCCTCGGCGGCGGCTTCATCGATCTCGCGGTTCACGCCGATCACGCTGCCAAAGGCCGAGACCGGGTCGGTGGAGAGCGCTCGGGTGTAGGCCTCGAGCAGGTTTCGGCCAACCGCGGCGCCGCACGGATTGGTGTGCTTGATGATGGCCACCATTGGCTCGGTGAACTCCTGCGCCAGGTCCCAGCAGGCGTCCAGATCGACGAGATTGTTGTAGCTCAGTTCCTTGCCCTGGAGTTGCTTCGCGCCGGCGACGCCGGTGCCGCTGCCGTCGGTATAGAGCGCGGCGGCCTGGTGGGGGTTCTCGCCGTAACGCAGCGGGGCGGCCAGTGGGTAGCTGATGCGGAGGGGGTCCGGGAAGGCAGGTGTATCACTCTTCGATTCAGCCAGGCCTGCGAGCGTGCCGGCGATCGCGCTGTCGTACGCGGCGGTCACGGCGAAGGCATGCCGGGCTAAGCGCCAGCGAGTCTCGCGGGTGAGTGCTCCGTTGTTTGCGGCCAGCTCTTTCGTGAGGGCCGGGTAGTCCGACGCAGCGGTAACGATGGCGACATCTTCGAAGTTTTTCGCGGCGGAGCGCACCATCGACGGACCGCCGATATCGATGTTTTCGATGATTTCGTGGAAGGCCACACCGGGCTTCGCGGCGGTCTTTTCAAAGGCGTAGAGGTTCACCACCACCATGTCGATGGGGACGATGCCGTGCTCCGCCACGGCGGCCCGGTGGGCGGGATTGTCACGGATGTGCAGGATGCCGCCATGCACCTTGGGATGCAAGGTCTTGACCCGGCCGTCGAGCATCTCGGGGAAGCCCGTGAGATCGGAGATGTCCTGGACAGCAAGGCCGGCGTCGCGCAGCGCGCGAGCAGTTCCACCGGTCGAGACCAGCTCCACTCCATGTCCGGCGAGGGTGCGGGCGAACTCGACCAGTCCGGTCTTGTCGGTGACGCTGAGCAGTGCGCGGCGGATGGGTTTCAGTCCTTTGGTCTCCTGAATGTTCTCCTGGACGTTCATGTCCGGCTGCGTCTTTGCGTCCTGCTGGGCTTGCACGGTGCGCTCTCCTTGGGGATGACATCGAAAGTCTAGTGTTGCATGAAGAGGAAGCCTCTGCGCGCGTGATAGCTTCAGGGCATATGGACCAGCGACAATGGCAGACTCGCGTTGGAAACGGCTCACAGCCGGAGCCGGAGGTTCTGCCTCCGGGCGAGTTGCCCAACTACGGCTACCAGCAGCGGCCGATGGCTCCGCCTCCGCCGCGCGCGCGGCCCTCAGGCTGGCAGCTTGCCCCGGCGACCTATCTGCTGACGGGCATCAATATCGCCGTGTATCTGCTTATGGTGGTGCGCGGCGTTTCGCCGACCGCGCCTACCGGGGATCAACTTGTCCATTGGGGTGCGAATGTCGGACTCTTTGTACTGGCCGGCCATCAGTGGTGGCGCCTGGTGACTTCGACCTTCGTCCACTCCGGCATCATCCATATCGCGACAAACATGTGGTGCCTTTACAACCTGGGACTTCTGGGCGAGCCCCTGATGGGAAGCTTTGGCGTGGTCGCCGCATACCTCCTGACCGGGGTGGTGGGGAATCTGCTCAGCGTGGCGCTGCACCCTGGCGTTATCAGTGCAGGTCACATCGTCGACTATGGCGTGATCAGCGTTGGCGCCTCGGGCGCAGTCTTCGGACTGGCTGGTGTACTGATCCCGCTGTTGGGATCGAAGCTGCTTCCGGTGAACCGCGCGGAGGTCGCCCGGCTGCGCCGCAGCGTGATCTACTTCGCCGTTCTGAACTTCGTCATCGGCTTCGGCGCAGACGCCTTTCACTCTCCGATACGCATCGACAACATGGCCCATCTGGGGGGCTTTCTTTCCGGGCTTCTGCTGGGAGTGCTGCTGGTGCCGAAGCTTGGGGCCGACCGGCAGCTATGGGTCCGGCGGCAGTGGCTGGCCTTTGGCGGCGTGCTGATGCTGGTGCTGCTGGGAGCGCACTTTGTCGCCAATCTGCGACACTTCTGAGCAGTGCTGCTGAGACCGCAGCCCGGGAACGATTCTCGGGCCGAATTTGCGTCCTAAACAGTCGATTTAGCGGATCGCGGTGGCGGCGAACTTCTTCACCATGGCGAGCAGCAGCTTACGGTCGCTGTCGTTCAGGTTGGAGGAGTAGCGCCGGATCTGGGTAAGGAAGCGAAGCTCCTCATCCGTAAGCTTTTGCGTGTTCATCTCCCGGCCCAGCGAATCCTCTGCAAAGAATTGCGCGAGTGGAAGATCGAGCGCCTGCGCGATCTTGGCAAGCGTGTCGAGCGAAGGAACGGTATGCCCGTTCTCCACCCGGGAGAGATAGCACCGCAGGAGGCCGGTGCGTTTTTCGATGTCACCCTGCGATAAGCCCTTTTGCAGCCGATAACCCCGGATCGTGGTTCCAATTTTCATACGCGCCTGGCTTTCAAAAGCCCACGCCTGGCCCGGTGAACTGCTTTGGCGAGGGGCTCCTGTCTAGTTTTATTGGCTGCATAGTTAACATGCCCGCAAGCTCAAGAGCAAGAACAATTTGCAGCATGAACCAGAAATTATCCCAAGCTGCAACTTCCGGGGAGTTTGTTATTCCATAAAGGTGTCAGATAAGTTACCGGGTTTTATCGATCTCTTACGGCTTGCCGCCCAGCTCACGGGCGAAGAAACGGAGATACCTGGCGCGGGCGTCCGCCGTATCTTCGGGGCGGTAGCCGGTTTTGTTGCTCGGGTTTTCAAAGGCGTGGCCGGCGTCCGGATAGATCTTCACGTCAACGGATTTCCCCAGCTTCCTCATGTCGGAGGCAAAGCTCTCCACGCTAGCGGGCGGAATGCCCTTGTCCTGGCCACCGTAATTCCCGAGGATCGCGGCATGGATCTGCGCCAGTGACGTGGGATCGGTCGGTGGCGGACCATAGTTGGCTACTACCGCCTTCAGATTCGGATCGGCGACTGCGAAGGACAGCGCGTAGCCACCTCCCATGCACCAACCGATGGCGCCAATGCGGCTGGGATCGACGTGCTTGTCGGCGCGGAGATAGGTGTCTGCTGCTTTCAGGTCGCGGATGCCGCGGTCCTGGGGCACGCCGCGGCTGAGCTGATGGGCAGTATCGGCGTCGGTCGCCACTTGTCCACGGTAGAGGTCGATCGCGAGTGCCACGTAGCCGTGCGCGGCCAGATCGGCGGCCTGCTGCTTGACCCAATCATTGAGGCCCCACCACTCGTGGATCACGATGATGGCTGGGTGCTTTGCTGTCGGGCTGCCGGCAGGGCTGTAGAGCAAAGCGTGCACTGTCTCCGGCCCGCTGGGATAGGAGACTTCGACTGGGGCGGTTGCGTCGGCGGCACGGGCGGCGGGAAGCGTGATAACAACCGCCACGGCGAGCAGAATTGCGTACATGCGAGTCGTAACTGCGGGCATAGCCGGCCTTCCGTAAGTGAGACGAAATAAGAAAACTGCGACCTCAGGAGTATGGCGCGTGCATGGAGCGGGCGGCAAGTCTCATTGCCAGTAGAAGATCGCTCCACGCTGCTCCGGCGGACGCGGCTGGCGTGGCGGAGAAAGACCTTGCCGACCCGGTCACGGGCCATCTTGAACGCGATCTACGCCATCGCAATCGTGGATGCGCATTGGGCGTGGCCTGCTAAAACGGATCGTGGCCCATCCCTCGTGGAGAAGGGGGAAGGAAGTCTCTGTCATCGTCTACGGAGAGCTCTTTCGCACACGCGCTTTCACGATGGCGGCGGCCATGTCCTACTACTTCCTGCTGGCGCTGGTGCCGCTGCTGATCTTTCTCTCGGCGATGCTGGGATATCTGCCGATTCCAAACCTATTCGATCAATTGCTGGATCTGCTGGCCGTCCTGGTGCCGCCGCAGGCGATGCAGATGGTCGAGCATATTCTCGCCAGCCTGCTCATTCCGCATCGCGGCGGGCTGCTCTCCTTCGGCCTGCTGAGTTATCTGTGGATGGCTTCGGGAGGCTTTGCCGCTTCGATCGAAGCGTTGAATGTGGCCTATGACGTCGAAAAGACGCGAAGCTGGTGGCGCGACCGGCTGCGCGCGTTGCTGCTGACGCTGACCACCGGCCTGCTCAGCCTTGTGGGACTGCTGCTCATCATCGCCGGTCCGCGCTTCGGGCATCTACTGACCGAGCTGTTTCCGGTTCCGACGGCGTTTGCGCAGATCTGGCCGTTGCTGCGCCTGGTCACCATCTTCGCGACGATTGTTCTGGCGGTGGAGATCCAGTACTATCTCGCGCCCAACCTCAAGCAGCGTTTCATGCCCACCTTGCCGGGGGCGCTGATCGCGGTCGGCGGCATCTTCCTGAGCTCCGCCGGACTTAGCTACTACTTCCGTCATCTCGCAAACTACAACAAGACCTACGGATCGCTGGGCGCGGTGATCATTCTGATGTTGTGGTTTTATGTGGTCGGCCTGCTGTTGATCGTGGGAGCCGAGTGGAACGCCGAATTACTGAAGCTCAAGGCGCGGAATCAGCCGGCGAGCATCGCGCAGGAGGTTCCCGCCAATAGCAAGGACATCTCCGCGGCCTGATTGCAACCAATTGTCTGTAACGGTTCCCTGTCCATTCGCACTATCGAGATGTTGTGCAAGTGGGGAACGGAATGAAATCGCTGGCGACACTCTTTCTCATATTTGTCACCTGTATCGCGGTGGCGGGGACGATTGCGCTCATCGATCGAGCTCAGACGTCGCTGTCGGTCTCAGCGGGCCGCGGGAGCAGCCGATGATGACAACATCCACCGTGATAGCGGAGCGATTCACCGCAGCGGTGCTGCTGATCATCTGTATCGTTGCCGCAGTCTTCGCCTAGAGCATGCGCGGCGGTTGCCATTACGCCATGTGCATGCCGCCGTTCACATCGAGCGTGTGGCCGGTGATGTAGCTGGCCTTTTCCGATGCAAGAAAAGCGACTGCGTTGGCGATCTCCTGATCGGTGCCGGCGCGGCCGAGCGGGATGAACTGCAGCATGGCGGCTTTCTGCTTCTCGTCGAGCACCGCGGTCATGGCGGTCTCGATCATGCCCGGCGCGACGACGTTGGCGGTCACGTTGCGTGAGGCCATCTCGCGCGCGAGTGATTTGGTGAACCCGATGAGTCCGGCTTTCGAAGCGGCATAGTTGGCCTGGCCGGCCTGCCCGGTCTCGCCCACCACGCTCGAGATGCTGATGATGCGGCCCCAGCGCGACTTCATCATGGAGCTGAGCACTGCCTGCGTCAGCAGAAAGGTGCCCGTCAGGTTGGTGGCGAGCACATCGTCCCAGTCGGCGCGTTTCATGCGCAGCAGCAGCATGTCCCGCGTGATACCGGCGTTGTTGACCAGGATGTCGATGCGGCCGAACTTCGCGATGACGGCCTTTGCCGTTTCTTTGATCGAGGCTTCATTGCTGATGTCGAGGACGAAGGCTTCCGCCTGGCCGCCCGAGGCCCTGATCTCCCCTGCCACAGCGCGTAGCTTCTCTTCGTTGCGCGCGGCAACCGCGACGGTGGCGCCCTGCGCAGCGAGGGTGAGGGCGCAGGCGCGTCCAATGCCCTGCGATGCTCCGGTAACGAGAGCGATTTTGTTGGCCAGGTCGGCGGTGTGTTCGGTCATGGGGAGAAGTATCGCTGATGGCAACGCTTCACTACCAGGTGCCGTCCCTCACTTTTCCCGGAGTGAGTTTGATCCAAGGAAAGTTATGACTATTGCGACGACTTCATGAGGCCTGCGCTGAAGAATGAGATGGGGCCCGTCTAGTGCTGCGAGAGTGATGCGCGGGCAGATTCCGCGGAGCTCCTCGAACGATGCCGTGCTGACGAGACGATCTTGGCTTGCCTGGATATATAGGACGGGTACATCGATCTGACTAGCCGCAATACGAACATCACATTCGAGCACAGCACGAAGCCGTGCAACTAATACATCAGAGCGTACTGAGGAGATCGCGGTTCGAACCATCCGGGATAACGAGACCGGTGCATCTGGCCCAATTAAACAACGCCGGATCGCAGACTCTGGCAACGGAATACTGAATGCAAGTGGCGCGAGCAGCCAAGCTAACGAGCGTCGCCACCCTTGGATTGGGCTGGCAGTAAATCCGGAGCAGAGTATCAGCCCCTTGAGATGCCTCGGCCTCGTTGCGGCAAATTGGATCGCGAGAGGGGTCGAGAAAGACTCGGCGACGAGGAGAAATGGCTCGGAGACCGGAAAGGCGGACTGCACGAGAGCCTCCAGCGCTGCATAGGACAAGTATTGTTCGGTGGGGTATCGCACAATTTGCGGTTCGAAGTCCTTTGGGAGTGCAGATGTGAACTCCGAAAACAGCTCCCCCGTTCCATCCATTCCTGGCAGCAAGACGACTTTGATCACAGGATTTGGTCAGAGCGGTTCCGCCGCGGGCACCGGCCTTCGCGCGCCCAACGCCGACTTTATTCCCTTCGCCAGCTCGATCGACCAGATGTAGACGACCAGCTCGCGGGCATAGAACAGCAGCGGTTGCGTATCCGGCAGCGTGATGCCGTGCGCGGCGGGAAGCTCGTTGAGCGGAAACTCGGCTTCGGCGGCCTCGAGCGGCCAGGGCAGGTGGTGGATTTCGCCCTGGAAGAGATGGCCGCCGCGATCGGCGGTGTAGAGGCGATAGCGCTCGGTAAGGAAATATTCGATGGTGCCGGGGGCGCTTTGCGCGAGGCGCCGGGTGGGTCCGAGGCCGCGATAGGTGGCGCGGAATCGCACGGGGCGGCGAGTGAGGTGGCGATCGCTGCGGTAGAAGAATCGCCCATCCTGCTGCGGTTTGATGGACATGCGGGCCCAGTAGTAGGGCAGCCGGAAGAAGGCGCGCGCGACCGAAACCGCGACGGGATTGGCGGCGTCGAGGGAAAAAAAATAAACGCCCGCCAGGTTGGTATGTTCCTCGCGGACGTAGGTGCGCAGATTGAGCTCGGGGAAGCTGCTGGCGCCGGGAATCCTGGGCAGCGCGCCGAAACGGATGCGATCCATCCAGAAGGGCACGACGCCGATCCAGGCCGAGCCGTCGAAGGTGTCGGGGACGAGACCCGCGGGCAGCAGCGGCGACACCGAGGCAGTAGGGACAGGCCAATGAGCGAAGAGCAAGTCGTTCCACCGCTGGGTGACCGCCCAGTGGCGCTTGGGCAAGGGCGTTGGCCGATGACCGGTGGTCTTGAGAATGTCCTGCACTGAAGGCGGCTCCGCACCGCGATATTTTTCGGGGCCGGTCGGGGTGTGGCCGGTCCGCTCAAGCAAGAGCACAGACAGTGTAAGGTAGGACGCAAGCGCAAACGCAGCCGTTCTTTTGCAGCCGTTTTTTCAAGGAACGGCTGCACCGGGCAGATCTCTCCATTACGTTCTCTGTGCTGTTGCTTTAGGGTAGCGAAGCGGGAGTGTGGGTGCAATCGGGGGTGTACCTGGCGGGCTCTCAGAGGTAGCGCTCGCGCAGAATGCGCACGTGGTGCGTGACGTGGCCGGGAACCATGAAGCCGAGTGAAAGGACAGTGAACGGGTTGTCGCTGGCGATGCCGCGCCGCGTCCATGCCGCCGGCGACAGATTGCGGAAGAGATCGATGCTGGCCTGCCGCACATGACGGAACTCCTCGACATGCGTGGTCCAGGGGAGGCGATCGGCCTCGGCGCCTACGATGGCGATGTTCTGGTCGAAGCTGGGCTGCGAGGTGTCGAGGCCGCGCGCGATCCAGAGCGCGCGGATGACGATCATGCGCTCCGTGTCCGTCAGGTGGCTGAGGACCTGGCGGATGCTCCATTTCTCCGGCGCGTAGCGGTGGAGGGATTTGTCTTCGGAGATGCTGCCGAAGAGGGTGAGCGCCTCGTCGAGCTGCCCGGTCATACTGGCCACGCAGTCATTGCCCTCCACCTTGTCGATGTAGGTGAAGTAATACGGGGCGGCGTCTCCGATGGCTGGGCGGGCGTTCATGGCTATCAGGGTAGCGCCGGGGAGGACTCGGTGAGCACGGAAATGGGACGGGTTTCTCACAGGGTGTTGCCGCTTTCATCGAGGCTTATGCTGTTGGGAAGATGCCTGACACAAAAGTGGCTCCCCTGTCCGCCTCTCATTCGTCCGGATCGCCGACGGATGGCCCCGTGCTCGTGACCGAGCAGCCGCGCAACCAGACCGATGTCTATGCCGTGCACGGCGCCGATCCCGAGGTGCTGGCCTACGCGATGGCGAAGTACTCGCGGTCGTCGCTGTCGATGAAGGAGTCGCTGCGCGAAATTTCGAGCCAGCGCGCCGAGCAGTTCCTCAACACGTTTTATTTCCAATACGGACATCGGTCGATTGCGGACCTCGCGCATGTGGCGTTCGCGATCGAGCGGCTGAGCCTGCTGGCGGCGATCATCCTGGTGGACGAGCAGCGCTGGGATGGGCAGGAGCGCTCGACGCGCTACCAGAACTTCCGCAAGAGCGGCTGGTACCTGCCCGAATTTGGCGATGCTGAAGCGGCGCGCGCGACCTATGAGGCGACCGTGGAGCGACTCTTTGCCGAGTACCACGCGGTGAGTGAGGGCGTGCTGACATCGCTGATGGCGAAGACCGCGCGGCCGGCCGAGATGAAGCCGGAGAGCTTCGAGCGCACGCTGCGGGCGCGGGCTTTCGACGTTGCACGCTACCTGCTCCCGCTGGCGACGAATACGTCGCTGGGACAGATCGTGAATGCGCGCACCTTGGAGACCCAGGTAAGCCGTCTGCTGAGCGACGACCATGCCGAGGTGCGGGAGCTGGGCGAGCGGCTGCGCGCCGCCGGCACCGGACCCGCATGGAACGTGCATGGGCGCGAGATGACGGAGCTGGTTGCCGAACTGCGCGGCATGGATCCCGAGCTTGCCAATCATGCCGCGACGCTGTTGGAGCGCGAGGTGAAGGTTGCGCCCACCCTGGTGAAGTATGCGGCGGCGAATCCGTACCAGCAGGAGACGCGGCGCGATCTGGAGCAGGCAGCTCGCGAGCTGATGGGAGATGCCCCAATCGGTATACAGCCCGATCCGGCGCCGCTGGTCGATCTGGTGGAGCGCGGGCCGTCGCTCGAAACCGAAATTGCGACGACGCTGCTCTACGGGGCATGTCATTATCCGTTCCGGCAGGTGCGGGACAGGGTGGCGAGCTTGCCCGAAGCGAAGCGGGTTGAGCTTATCGACCTGGGACTGCGGCATCGCGGGCGTCACGATGAGCTGCTGCGCGGTTTTGCCGCAGGCGCGCCGCTGCGTTTCGACATCCTGATGGATATTGGCGGCTTCCGCGACATGCACCGGCACCGCCGCTGCCTGCAGACGCTGCAGAGCTTCACGGCGGCGCACGGCTTCGATGTACCGGAGGGGCTGGCCGAGGCGGGACTGGTCAGCGTCTACGAGACAGCGACCGCGGCGGCGCACGAGGCCTTTGCAGCTGTAGCTGCTAGCGATGCTCCCGAGGCGGCTGCGACCGCTCGCTACCTGCTGCCTCTGGGGACGCGCTGCCGCGCGCTCTTCCAGATGGATTTTGCCGAGGCGCTTTACATCAGCGAGCTGCGCTCTGCGCCGCAGGGGCACTTTTCGTATCGCCGAGTCGCCTGGGAGATGTACCGGGCCGTGGAGCGGCAGCATCCGGCGCTGGCGCGGCATATGCGCGTGACGGATGTGCGGGAGCCAGTGGATCTGCTGAAGCGATGAGGTTCAGGCAGCCCAATTTGGGCTACGACTTTTTGATACTTGTTTCGCCTTCTATTCACCTGCTAGACTCGGGAATAGCT
Organism: Acidobacteriaceae bacterium; assembly: GCA_036500805.1. Classification (GTDB taxonomy): domain Bacteria; phylum Acidobacteriota; class Terriglobia; order Terriglobales; family Acidobacteriaceae; genus KBS-83. Next base: position 33,968 of record DASYBK010000075.1, read on the forward strand.
GGTAAATCAATAAGATAGACGAGCCGGGGTTCTCCGGCGGGATGGAGAGGTTTCGGGCATGGCAGATGATCGTTCACGTGCGGTAGAACTGGCGCTTTCGCAGATAGAGAAGCAGTTTGGTAAGGGCTCGATCATGCGCCTCGGCAGCAAAGAGGCGATTGTGCCCATCTCGACCATCAGCACCGGCTCGATCTCCTTTGACGCGGCACTCGGCGTGGGCGGCGTTCCTCGCGGGCGCGTGGTGGAGATCTTCGGGCCGGAGTCGTCGGGCAAGACGACCATTACACTGCAAATCATTGCCGAGGCACAGAAGCTGGGCGGCATGGCGGCGTTTGTGGATGCCGAGCATGCGCTTGATCCGGCGTATGCCAAGAAGCTGGGCGTGGATGTGGACAACCTTCTGGTCTCGCAGCCGGATTACGGTGAGCAGGCGCTCGAGATCACTGAGGCGCTGGTGCGCTCCGGCGCGATCGACGTGCTGGTGGTGGACTCAGTTGCCGCTCTGGTGCCCAAGGCCGAGCTCGATGGTGAGATGGGCGACTCGCACATGGGTCTGCAGGCGCGCCTGATGTCGCAGGCGCTGCGCAAGCTGACTGGCACTGTGTCGAAATCGCGCACCTGCCTGATCTTCATCAACCAGATCCGCGAGAAGATCGGCGTGATGTTCGGCAATCCGGAGACCACCACTGGCGGACGCGCGCTGAAGTTTTACTCCTCGGTCCGCATCGACATCCGGCGCATTGCTGCCGTGAAAGACGGCGACACGGTGGTTGGCTCGCGCACCAAGGTGAAGATCGTGAAGAACAAGGTCGCCGCGCCCTTCCGCGATGCCGAGTTCGACATCCTTTACGGCGAGGGCATCTCGCGCGAGGGCGATGTGCTGGACCTGGCGGTGGCGCATAACGTCGTCGAAAAGTCGGGTGCGTGGTTCAGCTATTCCGGTGAGCGCATCGGCCAGGGCCGCGAGAATGTGCGGCAGTTTCTCAAGGACAATCGCGACACCTTCGACCGCATTCATCGGGAGCTACGAAAGAAGCTGGGGATCGCGGGCGTGAAGGAAGCCGAGGTGCCGCCCGTGCCGGTGAACGGCGCGGCAGTCGCCGAGGCGGCGGTGCGGCCCGCCAGAAGGCCGCAGTAGCTTTCAAGCATCGTTGATCTGCAGGGCGGCCACTCGTGGGCCGCCCTTTTCTTTGTGCTGAAGCCCATCCTGTTACTTACCCTCTCGCATCATCGCAGGAACGATCCGGATCTCAAAGACAGACGGCCATTGCTTCCCGGTGATGAAGAGCCGGTCGTGCTGCGCGTCGTACGCGATGCCGTTCAGCACGGACTCATTGTTGATCCTACGGCTCGCCGGCATCAGACCCGTGAGATCAATCCATCCGATGACGTGTCCATCTCGCGGCGAGATGCGGGCGATACGATCCGAGTGCCATATGTTCGCGTAGATCTCGCCTTTGACATACTCCAGCTCATTGAGCTGCTCCACCGGATTCGTTCCGTCTTTGACTACGATGTGCCGCATCTCCTTGAAGTCGTTCGGGTCGCGGAAACGCAGTGTTGCTGAGCCATCGCTGGTGATGATCTCGGTGGCGGAGCGCGTCATCCCCCACCCCTCTCCGGTGTACGTGAATTGGCCAACCGGGCGGAGAGAGAACCGGTCGTAGACGAAGCAGATATGAGACTGCCACGTCCATTCGTAAATATCGTGGCCCCAGTCGATGATCCCTTCGCCGAAAAATTGTTCCGGCAGGTCGCGCCGTTGAAGGACTTTGCCGGTCTCCGGTTCGATGACAAGGATGGCGGAGTTACCCTTCAGCCCCGTTCCTTCGTAGAAGAGGCCGTCCAGGTAGAAGAAGCCTTCCGTATAGCTGTCAGTGGAATGCGGAAACTCAGCCACTATTTTGTAGCTGTTGACGGCAGCGGCGAGAATGCAGTCAGGAAGAAAGGCCGCCATCATCGCAAAGCCGAGCGCCAGGCGCAGGATCGAAGAGAGTGAGGCACGCATCGTGCTCTTCATGGTAGATCGATACTGGAAGGGAGGCAGCCACTGAGGTGGACGCGCAACCTCCAGCCCGCTTACACTCGCGGACGGAACGTCTGTTATGAACACGATCAAGGCAATCTATCCCGGCACCTTTGATCCGATGACGAACGGTCATCTGGACCTGATTGCACGCGGCGCGAAGATCTTCGACCACCTGGTCGTGGCTGTGCTCGCCAACTCTCAGAAGAGTCCGCTGTTCACGGTGCCGGAGCGGTGTGCGATGTTGACCTCGGCGGTCGAACGTCTGCCGAATGTCTCGGTAGAAAGCTTCGATGGGCTGTTGGTGGATTTTGTGCGCGCGCAGCAGGCGCAGGCGGTGCTGCGTGGGATTCGTGCCATCAGCGATTACGAATACGAATTGCAGATGGCTTTGATGAACCGGCGATTGGCGCCAGATATCGAAACCGTCTTCATGATGCCGGCGGAGAAGTTCTCCTATGTCAGCTCACGGCTGGTGAAGGAGATCTTCCGGCTGGGCGGTTCGGTCGAAGGGCTGGTGCCGGAACTCGTCCTGGAGAAACTGAAGGAGCGCGGGCGAGAATAGTGTCGCTAAGCACTGTAGAGGTTGGACTCCAGGAAGGCATTGCGGAACTTGCCCTCAGGATCGTGCTGCTGCAGCAGTTCCTTGAAATCGCCGAGCCTTGTGTAGCGCGACTGCAGGGTCGCTGGCGGAAGCGTGAAGAGCTTCGCCCAATGCGGCCGCGGCTCGAAGGGCGCGAGCTTGGCTTCGATCATGGGGAGAATCTTCTGCACAGCGGGCCACTCCGGCTTCCAGGTGAAGTGGATGGCGAGCGAGGGACGCTGGTAGGCCATGCTCATCCACAGCGAGTCCGCCGCAATTGTGCGCAGCTCGGTGACGAATAGATGCGGCGTGATGTGGTCGCGGAGCTGCTCGACCGCGCGGATGGCCTGGTATGCATGCTCCCGCGGCACAAAGTATTCGGTCTGCAACTCGGAGCCGCTGCTGGGAGTGAAGTTCATGCGGAAGTGCGGCAGCCGCTCGTACCACGGTCCGGGTATGCCTAGCTGCTCCGTGCAACTCTCCGCGGGATGACCGGTGATGGGGTGCAGCTTTTTGGTGGCACGCTTCGCGTTATAGAACTCCTGCGGCCAGGTGTAGGGCTTCTTCGAGTCGACGCGCCGCTTGATCCAGACCTGTGCGGCGCGGCCGTTCTGCCAGTCGGTGAAGAGACTAACGCTATAGCCGCTGCCGAAGATGGCGTCAAGGTTGTGCTGGAGTTCGTCAAAGGGCAGGTTCTGATAGACAACCTGCTCCACCTGATAGGTCGGCTCGATCCCGAGCGTCAGGCTGGTGACGATGCCGAGCGCGCCGAGCGCGACAATGGCACCGGCGAAGTGATCTGGATCTTTCGCACGTGAGAGAGTGAGGCGATCGCCGTTCGCGGTGACAAGATCGAGCGCGGAGCAGGCGCTGGAGAGATTCTGATTGTGGATGCCGGAGCCGTGGGTCGCGGTGGCGCAGCCGCCGGCCACGGAGATGTGCGGCAGGGACGCGAGATTATGCAGGGCGAAGCCATGGCTGTCGATGTATGGCGCGAGCTTGCCGTATGTGATGCCGGCACCGATGGTGACGGTGCGCGCCGCAGGGTCGATTGCCATCTGCTCGAAATGCTGGAGCGAGATCTGCTCCGATGTGCTATCCGCGAGGGCATTGAAGGAGTGGCGCGTGCCGAGCGCTCGCAGCTTTGACGCGCGCTTCACGATGGCCTGAACTTCTTCGACGCTCGCCGGCGTGTCGAGTCGATCCGTGCCGTAGGTGTAGTTGCCGGACCAGTTCTTGCGTGTCGCCGCTGGCCGCTGTGCACTTTCAGCGGGGCTCGATGATTGGCCGGAGGCGAAGGGTGTGAGCATGGTACCGGTAAGTGCCAGGCCGGAGGCCTTGAGGAATTCTCGCTTGTCCAAAAGTCTTGCCTCCGCAAAAGTCTTGCCTGAATGTGCGGCTCGGAAACGCTGTTCACAGGTATAGAGGCGCGGGCGCTCGCTGGCAAGTGCCGGCCCGGAAAGGGGCTGCTGTTGCGGAATGCATAAATCCGCTGCGGAACCATGAACCTGCCTGACGCGTATGTGTATGCTGGCGTCGGGCCGAGACGTGCGGCGGACGCCGGGAGGATGAGGAATGCAAAGCCGGATAACAGGCACGACGATGCCGGTGCTGGAGTTTCTACTGGATCACAATGACGCGATCATTTCCGAGGCGGGAGAGCTCTCCTGGATGTCGGCGTCGATCCAGATGATGACACATACACAGATGGGCGGAGGCGGCGGGTTCTTTGGCGCGTTGAAGCGCGTGGCCGGCGGCGGAACGCTCTTCATGACCGAGTATCGCGCGGTGGGAGCGCCGGGCGAAATTGCATTTGCGACCAAGGTGCCCGGACATATTGTGCCTGTCGAAGTGGCGAATGGCCGCGAGTACCTCATCCATCGCCATGGCTTCCTTTGCGCAACAGCAGGGATTCAACTTGGGGTTGGATTCCAGCAGTCGCTGGGCGCGGGTATCTTCGGCGGCGATGGCTTCCTGCTGCAACGAGTCAGCGGCGTGGGCATGACGTGGCTGGAGCTGTCCGGCGAGTTGATCGTGAAGGATCTGCAGCCAGGAGAGCTACTGCGTGTGCATCCGGGACATGTTGGAGCATTCGAAGCGGGAGTGAATTTTCAGATCATGCGCATCCCGGGCATTCGCAATATGATCTTCGGCGGCGATGGCATCTTCCTTGCGGCGCTGACCGGTCCCGGACGCGTCTGGCTGCAGACGCTGCCGATCGCGAAGCTGGCGCACAAGCTGCAGGAGTACATGCCGCAGGAGCGGCGCGCAGAGGCGACGCAGGCTGGTGTTGTCGGCGGCCTGGTGGGGTCGATTCTGGAGGGGATGAAGTAAGCCTGCGTCGGGAACTATTGCAGTGAATGGGGCGTGGCTTTGACCGCGCCCTTTACATTTCATCGCACATCCCGCCATCCATATACTCGGAGAAGGAGGACTGACATGAGCGCGACACTGGAGAACTTTCGTTTGAAGCGGATCGATGGCAAGGATGCGACGCTTGCCGATTATCAGGGTAAGGTGCTGCTGATTGTGAATGTCGCCTCGAAGTGCGGCTTTACACCGCAGTATGAGGGATTGGAACGGCTGCATGAGCGATTCGGCAATCGTGGATTTGCCGTGCTGGGATTTCCAGCGAATGATTTTGCCGCCCAGGAGCCGGGTACAAATGCGGAGATCGCGCAGTTTTGCACGACGAATTTTGGAGTGAAGTTTCCGATCTTCGAGAAGATCACGGTGGTTGGGCCACAGAAGCATCCGCTGTATGCATCACTGATCGAGGCGCAGCCGAAGCCGACGACGAACACGCATGATCTGCGCCAGCATCTGATCGAGTTTGGCGTGACACCGAACGGTGAGCCCGAGGTGCTGTGGAACTTCGAGAAGTTTCTGGTGGATCGTTCTGGTTCACCCGTTGCTCGCTTTGCGCCGGATGTGGAGCCGGAGGACGCGAAGTTGACGCAGCGCATCGAGGGGGAACTGACGAAGTAAGGGAACAAGCAGAGCACGTCGCGTGTCTATAGGGATGTCTGGAACGCGCAATGTTCCGGCACGTGAGGTGCTCGATGTTCGAAGATGCGTTGATGGAGTCGTGCGGAAAGATTCACACGCATCGCACATGGTTCTCAGGTGTTGCCGCGATCTGCAACGGCAGCATCGCGTGCCTGTTGCTGTTGTGGCCCCTGCTACATCCCGCATCGTTGCCCAAACAAACGCTCAGTATGCTGCTGGCGGCTCCGGCTCCGCCTGCTCCTCCATTGCCTGCTATGCGGAGAGCCGCAAACATTGCCCCGCGCGTGGCGGCTTTCGTGAACCCTCTTACGCCACCCAAGATCATTCCAAATAGCATCCCAAACGACGATCACGAGCCGCCGCCTATGGTGGAAACGGCACTCGGTCCGTTTGCCCGGGAAGGCGGTGGATCTTTGACGGGATTGCCGGACTCGATTGGCGCGGGTGCGGTGCCGCAGGTCCGTGTGGCGCCGCCACGGAAGCCGGTCATTTCATCAGGAGTGATGGAAGGCCGCAAGCTGAGCGGCGACAATCCTCGCTATCCCGCGATCGCCGTCGTAGCCCGCGTGCAGGGCACGGTCGTGCTCGCGGCGACAATCTCGAAGACCGGCGCGATCCAGAATCTGCACGTAGTTGCCGGACCGTCCATGCTGGTGTCAGCGGCCGAGGAGGCGGTGCGGACGTGGCGCTACCGGCCTTACTTGTTAAACGGCGAGCCGGTCGAGGTGGAGACGACGATACAGGTCATCTTCCACCTCGGCGAATGAAGCGCCTCACTTGCCGGCGAGCGCGAAATTGCGTGCAGACTCGAGCAGCTTGTTGACAGATTCTTTCGACACCGACTCAGAGTAGATGCGCATCAACGGCTCGGTTCCGGAGGCGCGCAGCAGCAGCCAGGTCTCGGCCGGGTTGGGCTTCGGCTTCGCTTCGGCATTGTCGAGGAAGAACTTGATGCCATCCAGAGTCTCCACGCGGATGACGCGCATGCCGGCGAAATCCGTATTGCCGGGCTGGATCGCTCGTGCGCGCGTGATGGCGGCGTTCTTGATCGCATCGGGAATGTGAAGATCGATGCGCCCGTAATGATGCTCGCCAAACTCCCGCTGCAGATCGGCGACAAGTTGGCCAAGTGTCTTCTTCTCGTCGGCCATCACGTTGGCAAGCAGGAGACAGTTGAGCAGTCCATCGCGCTCCGGCAGATGGCGCTTGATGCCGATTCCACCTGATTCCTCGCCGCCGATGAGGATATCGTGCTCGAGCATAAGGTCGCAGACGTACTTGAAGCCGATGCCGTGTTCATAGAGCGGCTGATTGTGCTTGGCGGCGATGCGGTCGAGCATTTTGGTGGTATTGAAGGCGCGCGTGACACCGCCCCTCCAGCCTTTGCGTTCCAGCAGCCAGCGCAGCAGGATGGCGAAAATTTTGTGCGGATCGACGAAGTTGCCGTGCTCATCGACAGCGCCCAGCCGGTCGGCGTCACCATCGGTCACGAATCCGGCCTGACATTTCTCGGCGACGACCGTGTCCTGGAGCGCGCGAACGTGTGGCTCGATCGGCTCCGGATTGATTCCGGGGAAGAGCGGGTCGTGATTGGCGCGGATTTCGACGAAGTCGATACCGCGAGGACGGAAGATGCCGGCCAGCACGCCGGCGCCGGCGCCGTACATTGCGTCGATGGCAAAGCGCTGGCCGGAGCGCGCGATGGCATCGAGCTCGGCGAAGCGTGAAATGGCCGCGACGTAGGGCGTGGTGAAGTCTTCCTCAACGATGGGAGCGGAATGCGCTGCCTGCCGGAGCGGCCGGCCAAGATAGCTCTCGATCGTCGCCATGATGGAGGGCGACCCGGAGCCCCCATAGCCTGCCTTGTACTTCACTCCGTTCCACTGATACGGATTGTGGCTTGAAGTGATCATGACTCCGCCTGCTGCCTGCGATTCGCGCACTGCATAGGAGAGAGCGGGCGTCGGCGTGACCGCAGTAGCAATCCGCACCGGGATACCGGCCGAGGCGGCTACCTGCGCCACGAGACGGGCGAACGCGGGCGAGCCGAAGCGGGAATCGTAACCGATAAAGACACCTTTAGCCGCGTCTTCGTGGGCCAGAACGTAATTTGCAATCGCAGCAGCCGCGACGCGGACGTTGGCGAATGTAAAGTCATCGGCGATGACGCCGCGCCATCCGTCCGTACCAAACTTGATGGATGAGATAGTCATGCCGGAATCGATGGGACGACAGGAAAAGATATCACGCAGAAGATGCGTGGGGGCTCAAACCAGATCGGTTTTACCCTGCGCGACCAGTTGCTTCACCACTTTGCCTACATCCTGCGAATGGCTGCGGGAAGTGATAAGGAGAGCGTCCCCGGTATCGACGACTACCAAGTCGTTGACGCCTACAAGCGCGACAAATTTTCCCGAGCTGTATACATAGTTGCCATGGGCGTCGATGGCGATGGCTTCAGTGGCCTCGACGATATTGGCGGCCGGCGCTTCGGGCTGCTGGGCGAGTTGATGTTCGTAGAGCGCTGCCCAGGAGCCGAGATCGTTCCATCCAAAGTCGGCCGGCAGGCAGAAGAGGTTGGACCGGTGCTCGCCCTTTGCAGAACGCGGCTCGAGCACCGCGTAGTCAACGGAGATATTCTCGCATTGCGGGTATAGCTCGGCGAAGACGCCATCAAACGCGGCCGTTCCGTAGGCGGCTGCGATCTGCTCAAGCAGCGGCGAAGTCTCCGGAAGGTGCTCGCGTATCGCATTGGCCAGAGTGCGCGCACTCCATAGAAAGATTCCGCTGTTCCAGTAGTAATTGCCGGCGGCTACAAACTCGTCGGCTTTTTCCTGGTTTGGCTTCTCGGTAAAGCGGCGGACGTGTTGCACGCCGGATTCGAATGCATCGCCGGTCTCGACATATCCGTAGCCGGTTTCGGCGCGAGTGGGCATGACGCCGAGCACAACGATGTTTTCGCCAGCACCGGCCAGAGCAATGCCCCGGCGCAGCGTCTCCAGGAACTGCGGCTCATTGCCGATGACGTGGTCCGCAGGGAAGATGCCGAGCACCGTATCCGGTGAGCTCTTCTCCAGCAGAAACGCCGCCAGACCGGCCGCCGGTGCCGTGTTGCGTGCTGCGGGCTCGCACAGCACCTGTTCCGCAGGAACTTCGTCCAGTTGGAGACAGATGGCGGAGGAAAGCAGGTCGTTGGTGATGACCCATGCATTTCGCGCCGGAGAGATCGGAAGCAGACGATCGAGAGTGCGCTGAATCATGGTGCGCTCGCCATCGAGGGCGAGCACCTGCTTTGCGCGGGCCCTTCGACTGCGCGGCCAAAAGCGCGTGCCGCTGCCCCCGGCCAGGATGATGGGACGGAAATCAGGAGTGCTGGGCATCGTCCGCTTATGGTAACGGAGGGCGACGCCCTTTGCATCGATTCGATCCACCGCAGTTGCGCGAGGCAGTCTATTGCTGCTGCGGCCGCGGTGCCAGGCGGTAGGCATAGAGGAGCAGAGCCAGACCAATCAGGAACGGTATTGCGCCGATACCGACGCCGAGAAGGTGGTTGTCGTCATTTGCGATGGAAAGAAAGATCATGGTGCCGAGTCCGGCGGCGGTGGTGATCAGGCCGCCGATCTTGGTGCCCTCCAGCCGGCGACGCATCTGCAGATGGTCTTCTTCGCGCAGCAGTGCGATGGCGGCATCGGCGCCGGCGCCGGCGCTTTCCGTCAGGCGGCGCACGGTTTCGTTCTTGTAGTAGGCTTCGCGCTCCTTGCGCCGTCCATTGACGTAAGAATTGATGGAGAGATAGGAGTAAAGTGCAATCGCGGCGATGCCGAGAAAGACAAAGACCATAACTTCCGGGCGGGCGTAATCCATGACGATCTCCTGGTTGAGAGCGAACTGTTTGCAACCGGTATGACCGGGGCGCTGCGGCGGCGGTTGCGTTTTTCCAAAAGAAAAAATGCAACCGCAAGCCCGCTTCTTTGGTCGTACAGTTCCGGGAAGGCTTTCCACTCCATGGGCGCAGAACTCACCAAGGCGGCGGCCGACCGTGCAGATGTGGCGCGGGTGCGGGCTGGCGATGTGGAGGTCTTCGCGGCGATTGTGCGCCGGTGGCAGGGACCGCTGATCAATCTGGCCTATCGTTTCTGCGGGGACCGCGGGCGTGCCGAGGATATGGCGCAGGAGGCGTTCTTCCGTGCGTATCGTGGGCTGCAGGGCTATCGCGGTGATGCGGAGTTTTCTACGTGGCTGTTTGCGTTGGCGACAAACCTCTACCGCAGTGAACTCCGCCGTATACCGCAGCGGATGGTGGCGCTGGAGGATGCGCCCGAACCGAGGGATCCGGTTTCGATAAGCGAGACACACGAGCTGCGGGACCGCGACCTCGCTGTGCGAAGAGCCGTGCTGGCCCTGCCGGCAAAGTATCGGGAGGCCATGCTGCTGTTCTATTTTCACGAGATGGATGTTCCCGCCGCGGCCGAGAGCCTGGGCGTGCCGGAGGGAACCGTGAAGGCGCGGCTGCACCGCGGCAGAGAGCTATTGCGTGCAAAATTGCCGCGGCTGCTGGCGCTTACGGCAGAAGGAGTGGTGTGATGTCAGATATGGAACGGGACGACGAGCTGGACCGCATGCTGGCGCGAAACTTTGGACCGCCGCACTCCCGCGCTGCTCACGCCGAGAGCATCGAGCCGTCCTCCGGCTTCGCGGCAGGGGTGATGGAGCGCGTGCGCGAGGAAGCGGCTGCCGCGGCAGCGCCCGGCCCGATACGGTTTCCGTGGCGTCGCGCCGTGCCTGGCATCTGCATGGTGGTGCTGGCGGTAGCAGTCTGCGCAACCTTGCTGATCTTCGCTTCGATCGGCGTCGTGCATCTTGCTTCGCGCGCATTCACTTCCGCGGCTGCAGCGGGTCCGCAAGGCACGATGGCGGATTGGACAGGAACTGCGATGCGGCTGCACCTGGGCTGGCTCCTGATCGGATTCTTGATCGCGTTCGTGCCGTTCACCCTGTCGCGTGCTTTGATCTCAGGCAGGCAGCGGACCTGAGCGACCTCTCAGAGAAGACAAAGGCCAACGCCGTCCGCAGTGTTGGCCTTTTGCTTTCCTCAAGAGCTACAGCTTCGCAACGAAAGCCCGCATGCGATCGAGCCCGTCTTCCACGTCCTTGTGCGAGACGGCGTAGGAAAGGCGGATGTGCTCGTGGGTGCCGAAGGCCTCGCCCGGAACAACCACCACGCCGGCCTCGTGCAGCAGGCGCGTCGTGAGCTCCGCTGGAGTGGCGATGCCGGAGTTCTTCAGCAGGCCGGAGACGTTGGGATAGGCATAGAAGGCGCCTTCCGGCATGGTGCAGGTGATGCCGGGGATGTTGCGCAGTCCGCCGACGATCGTGTCGCGCAGGCGGATATAGTCGGCGCGCATCTCGCAAACGCACTCCTGCGATCCGGTGAGCGCGGCAATCGCAGCCTTCTGCACCATCGCGGCAGTAGACGAGGTGGACTGGGATTGCAACTTGCTCATTGCGGCGATGATGGGCTTCGGGCCGAGTGCGAAGCCGGCACGCCAGCCGGTCATGGCATAGGTTTTGGAGAGCGAGCCGAGCACGATCACGTGCTCCTTCGCCTCCGTGACGGATGCCCCGGAGAAGGGCGCTTCGTTGAAGATCAGGTAGGCGTAGCACTCGTCGAGCATCAGATAGATGCCGCGGTCGTGCGCGAGGCGGACGATGTGCTCTAGGTCAGCGCGGGAGATGACGGCGCCCGAGGGGTTGGAGGGCGAGTTGAGAATGATCGCCTTGGTGCGCGGCGTGATGGCGCGCTCGATGGCCTCGGCGGTGACGCGGAAGTTTTCGCTCTCTGCCGTTTCGAGGTAGACGACCTTGCCGCCCGCGTACTGGATGATGTCCTTATAGGAGACCCAGTAGGGCACCGGCAGAATGACCTCGTCGCCGTGATCGACGAGCACTTCGATGGCGTTGAAGAGTGCGAGCTTGCCGCCGGTGGTGAAGACCGCTTCCTCGGGCGTGTAGCTGGAGCCGAAGTCGCAGGCATGGCGCTCGACGATGGCCTTGCGCACCTCGGCAATGCCGGAGACGACGGTGTAGCGCGAGAAGTTCGCTTCAATGGCGGCGATCGCTGCGTCCTTAATGTGGCGCGGCGTAGCGAAGTGCGGTTCGCCCGCGCCGAAGTCAACCAGCTTGGCGCCCTCGGCGCGCAGCTTTGCGGCGGCCGCGGTGACCGCCATCGTGGCAGAGACTTCGATGCGGCCAATGCGCTGAGAAAACTTCGGCGCGCTGGCCGGTGGGGCGCTAGTGAAGGTGGCGGTGGCGCTCATGCTATCCAGTTTACAGGGCGCTCGCCGCAGGGTACCGGTTCGGTTGGGACCTCTAGCTGAAAAATGAACGCAGCTGCGCCTCCACCATGCCGCCCAGGTATGCGGGAGACTTCTCGACGTTGACCGTCAGCACATCATCCGTCAGCTCGAACGAGGCTTCGACACCCATGCCACTGACCCGGTTGCCATCCACTGCAAAGCCGCTGCTCCTCAGTTCACCGAAGCCTTTGTCCAGAACCTCGGGCGTGACACCTTCAAATGTGTAAATCGCCATCTTCGTACTCTACGGTGAATCGGTGCATCGTCAAGACCGCCATATCCTCACCTTGCAGCCAGAATCGCCGCAACGCGTTCCAGATCGGCTTCGGTATCGACACCGATCGCGGTGTGGGGCGTCTGCTCAACGTAGATAGGAATGTTGTGCGCAAGCAGACGGAGCTGTTCGAGACGCTCGGCTACTTCCAGCGGATGTGGCGGCAGCGCAGCGAAGCGCTCCAGCGCGGCACGCCGGTAGGCATAGAGACCGAGATGTTTGCGGTAGACGATGCGGCCACTGCGGTCCCGGTCGAAGGGAATTGTCGAACGCGAAAAATAGAGTGCGCGGCCGTCTTCAGCGAGCACAACCTTTACGGCGTTAGGATCGGAGATCTCTTTCCGGGTGCAAGGGGTCCACAGCGTGGTGACCTGCGCATCGATGTTGGGCCGCTCGAACGGCGCGAGTAGCGCGTCGATGTGGGCGGGACGTAGCATCGGCTCGTCCCCTTGAATATTGATCACGATCTCTGATGGAATCTGCCGCGACACAGCGTGCACGCGGTCCGAGCCGCTTTGGAGATCGGGCGAGGTCAGCATCGCCTCCCATCCGTGCGCCGCGGCCAGTGCCATCACCTCCTCTGCATCGGTGGCAACCACTACGCGATCGAGCCGCGATGACGCGAGCGCCGCTTCGACGATCCACTGCAGCATCGGCTTGCCGGCGATCTCGCGCAGCACCTTGCGCGGCAGGCGGGTGGAGGCGAGGCGCGCGGGGATGACGGCCATTGTGGAGGGTGGTGTGCGGGCATTCATGCAGCACTAGTGTCACCCTAACTTTCATTCAGCGAAAGGGAGAGACACTTTGCCGATCCCCCGGCCTTCAGGAACTCCGTGGTCGGCGTCTGGTGCACGGTGAAACCGCGTTCGCCCAGCCAGCCCTGCAACTCATCGCTGGCCCGGTTCAGGATCACGTGCGGCCCGACGTTGATGGCATTACAGGCGAAGTCGAGAGCGTCCTGCCGGCGGACAGCGAGTCGCTGGTCAGACGGAATGATCGACTCGATGGCCTCGAGGCTATCGCCGCAGAACGCAGCCGGATAGTAGAGCAGGAAGCCGCCCTCGAGCGGGCAGAAACAGGTGTCCAGGTGATAGAAGTGCGAACGTGCCAGCTCGAGCGGCTGCACGGCCGTACCCAGCAGCCGCTCAAGATAGGGACGAGCATCAGACCGAGAGCGTACGCCGTGGCCAAACCAGAGCAGCGGGCGCGCGCGATCGAAAAGGGCATCGCCGGCGCCTTCAAAGGGTATAGTTCGCGGGAGCTCGTACACCTCGAATCCATCCTGCGCGAGCCATGTGCGGAAGCGTGGCTCCTCAGCCTGGCGCTCGGGATGGAGAAAACTGCTGAGGATGGCCGTGCGCCCTCGCAATACGGCGGCATTCGCAGTGAATACGAGGTCAGGAAGCCCGGGAACCGGCGGCAACAGGGCGACCTCTGTGAACTGGCTCACGATCGCGTGAAGCGCCGACCACTGCTGCATCGCGACGCACGAAACCGTGTCGTGCACATTGCCTTCCATCCAGGGGTTGATCACGTAGGCGACGGTGAAGTGATCGGGCGAGCACATCAGATGGCGATTCGACAGCATACAGTCTCCTGAAATGGCGCAGTCTGGGGCGCCTTCGGGGACGACGTGGTCGCTCGATTGGCTAGAAGGTACCAGAGGAGACGGTCGGCATGGCAGGAAAAAATGTCGGCAAAAGCGGTATTGAACCCGGAATGGCGCGCCCTCAGGACGGCCAGAGTACCGGCGTCCTCAACCGAGGAGCTATGCTCATCGGCATACCTGTATTTTGGAGCACGTCTTGATGCGGATGATCCGCCGGCCCACCATTCTCCTTTTTGCCGTTTGCTGTCTCCTTCCCGCCATAAGCCGTGCGCAGCGCGCGCAGAATCTGACGCCGGAAGAGCGTGAGAAGCTGATCGAGAAGCGCACCGCAATCGAGCAGGAGCTTGAGTCTGTCGCCATCATCGACCGGAAAGTGATGGTGCCCATGCGCGACGGCAAGCGCATGGCCGCGGACATTTACCGGCCTAAAGATACGTCGAAGAAATATCCGATCATCTTCAGCCGCACACCATACAACTTCAACTACTGGGATGTGCGGTTGGGCGCGCCGCGCGACATGTCGACCGAACTCGACGCGGTGAAGCGCGGCTACGTGCTGATCGAGATGAACGAGCGCGGACATTTCTTTTCGGAAGGAAATTACGACATCCTCGGGCCGCCGCTGACCGATAGCGATGACGAGCTGAACTGGATGTCGGCGCAGCCCTGGTCGAACGGCAAGGTGGGGTTGATCGGGTGCTCATCTACGGCGGAGTGGCAACTGGCCGTGGCAGCGCGCGGCAACAAGGCCCTCGCGGCATTTATCCCGGAGAGCTTCGGCGCGGGTGTGGGCCGCGTGGGGAAGTGGTACGAGCAGGGCAACTGGTTCCGCGGCGGCGCCTTTCAGATGCTGTTTGCCGCCTGGATCTACGGCGAGCAGAACCAGGTGCGGCCGATGTTCCCGCGTGATGCGACGCAGCAGGAGTTGATCGAGGCGTCGAAGATGTTTGACCTGGCGCCGCAGATGCCCCCGGTGGACTGGGCGAAGGCGCTGGCGCATCTGCCGGAGGAAGACATCATCAAGGCGGTTGGCGGGCCGAAGGGGATCTATGCTGATGCGATGCCGGTGCCGACCGGTGGCCGGATGATCCAGCGGACGCCGAACGATCCGGCGTGGCTGAAGGGCGGCCTGTGGAACGACTCGGAGAAGATCAACGTGCCCGGGCTATGGCTGATGACCTGGTATGACGTCTCGACCGGGCCAAATCTGGCGGCGTACAACTTCGTGCGCTCGACCGCGAAGGGCGACGCGGCGAACGAGCAATATGCGGTCATCGCGCCGACCTTGCACTGCCAGTACAAGCGAGCGACGGAGCACACTGTGGTCGGCGAGCGCGACATGGGCGATGCGCGGCTGGATTACGACGCGCTGACCTACGGCTGGTTCGACCACTTCCTCAAGGGCGAGGACAACGGCATCCTGAAGAAGACGCCGCGCGTGCAGTACTACACCATGGGGCTGAACAAGTGGCAGACCGCGGATACGTGGCCGCCGGCGGGCGCGAAGCCAATGAACCTCTACCTGGCCAGCGAGGGCAACGCGCCTACGCTGCATGGCGATGGTGCGCTGGTAGCTGACCTGGCCAAGGCCGACCATCCGGACAAGTTCACCTACGATCCGCTGCATCCGGTGCCTTCCTACGGCGGGAATGTCTGCTGCACCGGCGATGCGATCCCCGGCAACGGCGGTGCGCTCGACCAGCGCAAGATGGAGGAGCGGCCGGACATCCTGGTGTATTCGTCGGAGCCGCTGAAGGAAGGGCTTGAGGTTGATGGGCCGATCGATACGACGCTCTACGTGTCGAGCGACGTGAAGGATACCGATGTGACGGTGAAGCTGATTGATGTGCAGCCGGATGGCACGGCGTACAACCTGGACGAGACGATCCAGCGGCTGCGCTGGCGCGACGGCTATAACCGCAAGCCGGTGTGGATGGAGCCGGGCAAGGTCTACAAAGTGGAGCTGGGTCCGATGAACACCAGCAACTACTTCGGTCCGGGGCATCGCATCCGCATCGAGGTTTCGGGCAGCAACTTCCCGCGTTTCGACCGCAATATGAATACCGGCGGGAACAACTACGACGAGACCGTGGGCAAGATCGCGGATACGGAGATCCATCACTCCGCGGAGTATCCTTCGGCGATTACGTTGTCGGTGGTGAAGCACTAAGGCTCACCGCTGTGCGAGGATCTGTTTACCGATAGGAAACACAAGCGCTGACCATGGAAGGCGCAATTGACTCACTTTCCGACGATCCATAAGATAAGGGCTGGCCTCGGCGGCGTTCTGCTGCGTCTTCCGGCCTCCTTCAGGCGGTGTAGCTCAGATGGTTAGAGCGACGGACTCATAACCCGTAGGTCAGTGGTTCGATCCCACTCACCGCCACCATCCTGAAGTCGATCGGAAAGGGTCCTCCTGCTTGATCTGGCTGCGCCGCTTGATCGTTTTTGCATTCCTGTGCGTTGTGCTCTACGTCAGCGCGGTGTGGCTGACGGACCGCACGCTTCCTCTCTCGAACACCCCCGCCACCCACTTCGATACCCTCATCGTTTTGGGGTACCCCGCTTTTCCTGACGGCACGCCGCGGCCGGAGATGCGTGAGCGGGTGCTCGAAGGTGTGCGCGAGTACCGGGCCGGGGTGGCGCCGCGCATTATCATGACCGGCGGGGCGGCACATAACCACTTTGTCGAGGCGCACGTGATGACCCAGCTTGCCGAGTCCGAGGGCGTGCCGGCGAGCGCGGTCATCGAAGAGGGGCAGGCGCACGACACGATACAGAATGCGTACTACTCGGTCCAGATCATGGAGGCGCATGGCTGGCGCTCGGCCGAGGTGGTGAGTTCGCCGAGCCATCTGCGGCGGGCGAGTCTGATCTTCGCGCATTTTCCGATTGCATGGCGGATGCATGCCGCGCCCTGGCCGCCGGAGTATGGCTTCTTCAACCGCGCGACTCATGAATGGTATGAGGCGGTGGATACGGCGCGGATCCGGATCACCAGCTTTCCGGAGTCGCGCTTTCTTCCCGCACGTTAACCAGTCAGCTATCCACCCCCTGCCCCACCCTCTCGGGAGCATGGTCCTTAACCGCCTTTGCTGCTATGACTTAGGGAGCGTTCCGAGGTCTAAATGTGATGATCCCGGCTTTCTGAGACCTCCATCCTGGCCGTCCGAGTGGCGATTTGCTGGAGTGGGGAGTTTTGTTTGTCCCATGACCGACAAGCGGGCCATCGGCACCCGATCTGATAGTGGTACGCCCCGCTTCGGGTGGGTTTGTTTATTTGTCCGGCACCAACGTGAAATTCCATTGACACTAACTTTCAATGCAGAATATGGTTCCCTACGCGGCGGGGCCGAGGGCTGTTGGTGGCTGCATAGGGGCATGGGATGAAGGGTGGATGGGCTAAGCGCTATTTCAGATGGCTGGCAGTGATTCTGATCTTCAGCGCAGGGACGGTAGCGAGGGCGCAGTACAGCAGCAACCTGAACGGGACGATCACCGATCCTAACGGTGCCGCGGTTCCAAACGCCACGGTGGTCCTGAAGAGCGTTGATAGCGGGACTGTCTACAAGGGCTCGACGACCAGCACCGGTCTTTACCACTTCAGTAACCTGGGGCCGGGAACGTATGAGCTGGACGTGACGCAGAGCGGATTCGCGTCGAGCCACCTGACCTTTCACCTGACGGACAACGAGACCCAGACGCAGGATGCGCGGCTAAGGCTGGCCGGGACCGCCACGACGGTGAATGTGACGGAGAATCCGGTCGGGATTAACACCAGCGAGACACGGACGCAGATTACGCTGTCGCAGCAGGAGCTTACGGTGCTGCCTTCGCAGGCGCGCGGGGTCTACAACTTGACGACGCTGGCTCCCGGAGTGACCGGGATCACCGGAGACACCGCCGCCTCGACGCCACCGGATAATTTTGCGATCGGCTTCAACACGGTGAACATCTCGGCGAATGGCCGGCCGGCGGGGACCAACAATTTTCTACTGGACGGAATCTCGCTGTTGAGCACGTCTACGCAGGGGGCGATCGATCTGACGCCGAACCCCGATGCGATCAGCGAAGTGGCGGTCGAAACGCAGAGCTACGGCGTGGACCAGGGCTCGGCTTCGTCGATCGGCGTGAACATTACGACGCGCGGCGGCAGCAACCAGTTCCACGGCGATGCGGACTTTACCTATTCCGGCAACTCGCTGACGGCGCGACAGTATCTGCAGCCGGTGGGCACGGAGACGCCGTTTCACCGGAACTACTTTGGCGGCTCGCTGGGCGGTCCGATCCGCAAGGACCGCACGTTTATCTTCGGCGGCTTCCAGATCAAGCGCAGCGTGGATGGGTCGGTGCAGGCGACGTCGTACAACATTCCGGATGAGCTGGTGGCGTGGGCGCATGGGGCGTTTCCGGCTTCGCGCTGGGCCTCGAACCTGCTGCCCTACAAGGTGGACCCGAATCGATTCATCATCAGCAACGTCGTCACGGCGGGCGATCCGTCGCTTTTTGGGTCGACCTGCAATACGGCTGCCACCTATTTCATCCCCTGCGACCTTCCGGTGCAGCAGAACGGCGTGTCGGAGCAGACGCCGTACTTCAACGGCGAGCAGTTCAATGTGCGGCTGGACCATTACGTGCGGCCGAACAATGACCGCGTCACGCTGGATTTTTACCGCTTTACCCAGCAGAGCCAGTACCTGGCGGTGTCGCGTCCGGCCTTCGGCGACAACTTCACACCCAGCCAGGCGTATTACGCGTCGGGAAGCTACAACCACATCTTCTCGCCCAACCTGATCAACGATGCGCGCTTCGGTTTTCTGCGTTTCAATGAGAATACCGGCGTGAACACGCCATCCGACACATCGCCCAATGGCGGCCTTGTCTTTTTGCCGAACTATGCCGGGGTCGTATTCAATCTCTACTTTGCGCAGAACAAGCTCTTCGGGCCGCAGTTGGTGAAGGAGCATCAGTATCGCGGGCGCGACCTGGTGACCTGGACCAGAGGGGCGCATAACTTCCAGTTTGGATTCGAAGTGGCGAAAAAAGACTACTTCAACGATAGCTCCGGCGTATACGATCAGCCGTTTACGGACGCCAACTGGACCGATCCCTTCCGCTTCTTCCAGGGCGGCAGCCCGGATTTCGGGCAGGTGTATTACGGCATCGGCGGCAACGGACAACTGCAGCCGCAGCTTTATGGGGCGCAGGCGATGTACTACGCCTTTACCTTCCACGACGAGTACCGGATCAAGCCCAACCTGCTGTTGACCTATGGACTGCGCTACGACAACTACGGCAACCCCAGCCCCTATGGCAACGGGGCGCTGCCGTTTGTGCAGGGCTTCCTGGGGACGGGTGCGACCTCGTTTGAGGACGGGATCAACAACCTGTCAACGCGGCTGGTCTCGAATGGTTACAGCGGCTCGAAGAACTATGTGCAGCCCCGTCTTGGCTTCAACTGGGCGCCCACGGCGGACCGTAAGACGACCATCCGGGGCGGCGCGGGCTTGTACCTGGACGAGATCAGCCTGGGGACAGTAACGGTGAACCTGCCGACGAATTCGCCGAGCCGGTTGACGGTGACGCAGGGAGCCGTGGGGCTGGGTCCGCTTCCGTCGCCGTATGGGCTGGTGGCGGATTACCAGACGCCGCCGTACGGGTATCAGTATCCGACGATCAACGTGAAGGGCGTGGACTCGCGCGGCGGGGTGATCGTGGCGGACCCGAACAACCCGTCGAGCACCACGGTGCTGCAGACGGACGTGAATGCGTTGCAGGATGGCATCGCCTTCCCCAAGACGGTGAACTTCTCGCTGGGGATGGAGCAGGAGCTGGCGAACAACCTGGTGGCGGGGGTCACGTTCCTGGGCGGTCACTCCTACGACCAACTGTACGAGGCGAACTACAACTCGCTGCCGGGCGGGCTGCAGGGAACCAAGGAGTTTGGTCAGATCAAGTACACGCGCGCGGGGGCGATCTCAAACTACGAGGCGCTGGTGGCGACCATCCGGCATCGCATCTCGTCACTGCAGTACCAGGCGTCGTTCACCTGGGGGCATACGCTCGATACGGCGACGGGCAGCGCGCCGTTTGCGGGTGATCCGGGGTCGTCGAATTACTTCGAGAGCCCCTATGACGTGAACGGCCACTATTCGAATGCTGCGATCGATGTGCGCGATCGCTTTACCTTCTCCGGCGTGTACCAGGTGCCGCACTACTTTACTTCGGGCTGGATGAACCAGGTTTCCTCGGGGTGGACGGTGGCGGGCGTGGCGGTGGCGCAGTCGGGTACGCCCTTCAGCGTGTATGCGAGCACGCCGTACAACGGGGCGTCGCTCAGCGGCGGGGTGGGCATTCCGGACCTGGGACCGAATGCCGTCAACTATGTGGGCAAGGCGTTCAGCCGGTCGCAATACCGGACGTATACGCCGGCGGTGCTGACGAGCGATGACTTCGCGGCGCCGGCGACGGGAACCAACGGCAACGCGCCGCGCGATCAGTTCTTCAATCCGGGGTATTTCTCGCTGGACCTGAATGTGGGAAAGAAGATCGACCTGCCGTGGTTTGGTAAGGAGACGAGCAACCTGACCCTGCTGGCGGACCTGCTGAACTCGCTGAACCGGACCAACCTGGGGCCGGTGACGAACGGCAACGACAACGAACTGGGGGCAGGGCTGTTCCTGAAGAGCAACACGGCGTACCGGCCGCGGACCTTGCAACTGGAGGCGCGGTTCCAGTTCTAAGTTGGGCCACTAGTGGGACCTGTTGGACCGCGGGCAGACTGCAGGTCCCTTCGACAAGCTCAGGGCAGGTCATTCACTTCGTTCAGGATGACAAGTGACTGGGGACGACGTCCCGGTCGGGATGACGCGCAACGTCGCGTTCTGTCACTTTTGGCGGGGATGGATCGTCTAACAGATACCTCGGGCGCCTTCCGGCATAGCACGGAAGTGTAGGAGGCGGCTGGGGGCTCTGCGCTATCATTCTGGTAATAGGTGTTCCATGTCCAAGTCTTTTCAGCGGTCGATCTTCGGGATTTCTGTGCTCCTTCTCCTGCTCACGGTGTGGGGCAGCGTGCGCTCCGACGTGCGCGCAGATCAGAAGGACGGCGCGTATCCGGAGATGGAGGTCTATAGCGAGGTCCTGAACAAGATTCAGAACGACTACGTTGTGGACCCAAATATGAATAACGTGACGGTGGGCGCGCTGCACGGCCTGCTGGAGTCGCTCGATTCGGATTCGAGCTATCTGACGCCAGTCGAGTACAAGCTGTACAAGCAGCATCTGAGCGAAGGCACGGCACAGGTGGGGCTGAATGTCTCGAAGCGCTACGGCTACGCCACGGTGGTTTCGGTGGTGCCGGGGAGCCCTGCGGAGAAGGAACAGATTGAGGACGGCGACCTGATCGAGTCGATCGGCAACCAGTCGACGCGGGAGATGTCGCTGGCGATGATCCGGCTGCTGCTGGAAGGGCCTCCGGGGACGAACGTGACAATCTCGGTAGTGCGGCCGCGCAAGCCGGAGCCGGACAAGGTCACGATGACGCGGAGCAATGTTCCGGTGCCCGCGTTGAGCGATTCGCTTTACGACAATGCGAGCATCCTGTACATCAAGCCGAATGAGCTGACCAAGGATCGCGTCAACGAGATCGAGAGCAAGCTGAAGGGTCTGGGCAAGGGCGACAACAAGGAGACCAAGAAGGTTTTGCTGGATCTGCGCGATGTTGCCGTGGGCGATGAGGCGCAGGGCATCCGGCTGGCGAATTTCTTCCTGCAGAGCGGGACGATTGCGACCTTGAGCGGGCAGAAGTATCCGAGCGAGACCTTCACGGCGGAGAAGTCGAAGTTCCTGACTTCAGTGCCGCTGGTGGTGCTGGTGAACCATGGCACGTCGGGGCCGGGCGAGATCGTGGCGGCAGCGATCCTGGACAACAAGCGCGGCGACGTGGTGGGCGACCGGACCTTCGGCGAGGGCTCGGTGCAGAAGACGCTGGAGCTGCCGGATGGCTCGGCGCTGATCCTCTCAGTGGCGAAGTATGCCGCGCCGGATGGGAAGAAGATCCAGGATGACGCGGTGCAGCCGAATGTAGTGGTGGCCTCGAACGACGACGACGGGGACGACAATCAAACCGCGACGCCGAAGGCCGGCAAGCTGGGCGCTCCGCAGGTGCCGAGCGCGCAGAAGGCGCAGCCGGATGACCAGCTGAACAAGGCGCTTGAGGTGCTGAAGGCGAAGGCTGCTTAGGGAGCGCGCGCAGGAAATCGAGAGGGCTGCTGCGGCAGCCCTTCTCTACGTGCGCCGCTGTCGTTTCAGGAGACGATTACGCGGCCTTAGTTAGAGTGGAGGGCCTGGGGATTGACCTTTTCGCTGCGGCAGCGACACTTCGCCTGCACTTCTCAAGGTGCTATCCTCGGCCACGAGTGTTGCGCTGATTTGTGCCATTGACTGAAAGCTCCAAATCCACCGGGCCCCGGGAGAGTTCGGGCGGAGGTTTTCGCCCGCCGCTCGGCTGGGACGTGCCTGCCCGCGGGCGGCGCAAGGTGACGGGCCCTGTCGCGCTGCTGTTGCTGGTGGTGCTGGCGGCTGCGGCGGGATCGCTTGGCGGGCTCACGCTGGTGTATTCGGTCGATCTGCCGCAGATCGCGGACTTGGAGCATTACAAGCCCCTGGCGACAACCGAGCTGTATGACGTGCATGGGCAGTTGTTCGGCTCGTTTGCCATGGAGCGGCGCAGCGTGGTGCAGTACGACGATTTTCCGCCGGTGTTGCGGCAGGCGGTGATCTCGATCGAGGACAAGAACTTTGAGAGCCACTGGGGCGTGAACCTGTTTCGCGTGCTGGGGGCGGCGTATCACGATTTGACCTCGCGCGGGCGGGCGCAGGGCGCGTCTACGTTGACCATGCAGCTGGCGCGGAATCTGTTTCTCTCGCCGGACCGGACATTTCGGCGGAAGCTGCAGGAGGTCTTTCTATCGATCCAGATCGAGCACACGTTCACCAAGCAGCAGATCTTCACGCTCTATGGCAACCAGATTTATCTGGGACACGGAGTGTATGGCTTTGAGGCGGGCGCGGAGTATTACTTCAGCAAGCCGGCGCGCGAGCTGAGCTTGCCCGAGGCGGCGCTGCTGGCGGGTTTGCCGAAGGGGCCGGTGGCGTATTCGCCGATTCTGAATCCGGAGCGGTCGTTTCGGCGGCGGAACACGGTGATCAACGCGATGCTGGAGGACGGGGTGATTACGACGGCGCAGGCGAATGAGGCGAAGGGCGCGCCGCTGGGTCTGCATCTGGCGCCGCCGCCGAACAGCGTGGCTCCGTGGTTTGTGGAGGAGGTGCGGCGGGAGCTGGAGCGGCGCTTCGGCACCGACACGGTGCATGAGGCGGGGCTGAAGGTGTTCACCACTCTGGATATGTCGCTGCAGCAGACAGCGAACCGCGCGGTGCTGGATGGGCTGGCGGCATACGAGCGGCGGCATGGGTGGCGCGGGCATCTCTTGAATGTGTTGGCGGCGGGCGAGTCGATGGAGAGCTTCCGGCATCCGGACTGGAGTCTGCCGATCACGCAGGGCGCATATTTCCATGGGATGGTGGTGGGCATCCTGGACAACCGGGTGACGGTGAAGATTGGCGATGCACGGCTGGGGCTGCTGGCCGATGACTGGGCGTGGACCGGCGAGAAGGATCCGGCGAAGCTGTTCAAGGTGGGGGATATTGTGTATGTCCGGATTACGAGTTCGCCGACAGATCCGGTGCTGCGCGGTACGCTGGAGCAGGATTCGGGCGCGCAGGCAGCGCTGATGGCCGTGGATAACGGCACCGGCGATGTGCTGGCGATGGTGGGCGGGCGGGACTTCAACCTGTCGCAGTTCAACCGCGCGATGCAGGCGGAGCGGCAGACGGGGTCTTCCTTCAAACCTTATGTCTACACTGCGGCGATCGAGAACGGTGCGACGCCGGGGGAGATGATCGCGGACACGCCGGTGACCTTCCAGACGGCGGGCGGTCCTTACACGCCGCACGATTACGAGCCGAATTATCTGGGGAATATCACGCTGGAGAAGGCGTTCGCGGACTCGCGAAATATTCCGGCGCTGCGGCTGGCTGAGCGCGTGGGGATGAAGAAGGTGATCGATGTGGCGCACCGGTTTGGGATCACGCGGGATATCCCGCCATATCTGCCGGTGGCACTGGGCTCGGTAGAGGTGACGCTGGCGCAGCAGGTGGCGGCGTACAGCAGCTTTCCCAACGATGGCGTGCGGGTGACGCCGCATCTGCTGCGCCGGGTGACGAATGCGGACGGGATGCCGCTCTATGAGGACCAGGCGGAGGTGAACGAGTCGACCGACGCGAAGACGGCGCGGACGATGATGGTGCTGTTGCAGCAGGTGACGGCGAGCGGAACCGCAGCGGCAGCGCGGGCGCTCGATCATCCGCTGGGCGGCAAGACGGGGACGACGAGCGACTTTACGGATGCGTGGTTCCTGGGCTTTTCGCCGTCGGTGACCTGCGGGGTGTGGATGGGCTATGACACGCGGCAGTCGCTGGGGGATAAGGAGACGGGTGCGCGGGCAGCGCTGCCGGTGTGGATGGACTTCATGAGGGCGGCGGATGTGGGGAAGGACGATGAGCGGTTCCCGGGCGGCGACATAATGAACGCTCGACCTGATAGACTTAGTTCATCAAACTAAGTTTATGAAGGCGGCGGCGGCGGTCATGCATACCTATAACATCCACGAGGCAAAGACGCAGCTTTCCAAGCTGGTCGAGCAGGCGGCCCAGGGGGAATCGTTTGTGATCGCCAAGGCGGGCAAGCCGATGGTGAAGGTGGTCGCACTGGATGCGCCGTCGCCGTCCGAGAAAAAACGGTTTGGGTTCATGGCCGGGCAGATCAAGGTTCCTGACGACTTCAACAGAATGGGCGCAAAGGAGATTCAAAAGCTCTTCGAGGGTAAGGGTTGAAGCTCCTGCTGGATACCCATCTGCTGCTTTGGGCGGCGGAGGGCTTCAAGCGCATTCCGCGGAGCGCCCGCGCATTGATTTCCGATCCGCAGAACGAGCTGTATTTCAGCGCGGCGAGCCTGTGGGAGATCGCCATCAAGAGCGGGTTGAAGCGTCCTGACTTTCAGGTGGATGCACGGGTGCTGCGCCGCGGCCTGATCGACAACGGATACCGCGAGCTGCCGATACTCAGCGAGCATGTGGTAGCCATTCACGCTCTGCCAGCGATTCACAAAGACCCGTTCGACCGGCTGCTGATCGCACAGGCGACGGTGGAGGGGATTACTCTGCTGACCGATGACGCGACTGTAGCGCAATATCCGGGCCCGGTGCAGTTGGCTTAGCGGTCCCTCCTGGAAAGCCAGGGATGTTCTGAGCAAGTATGCGATCCCATCTCCATGCGCATTAGGCGGTCGCGAGAAAAAGCAGATCTCTCCGCTCCGCCGATCGCTCTGCGAGCGATGGCTCCGGTCGAGATGACTCCCTTATCAGAGATTCCTTTAGTGCTTCACGCGGGGAATCACCACTATGCTCGCAGACATGGCGGGGAAGGTGGCGGAGAAGCCGGTTGCCTGGTTATGCGCGATCTGGATCGGGATATCCGGCTGGCGCACGATGGCTTGGAGGTTGGCGCTGCTGTAGGTGTACATCTCGGCGCTAGCGGCGGGTTGCGGGACGTTTGCGAGCGCCACGGCGGTCGGCAGATCGTTTGCGGTCTTGTTGATGATGACCAGGGTCAGCGCGTGATCGGAGGTGCGCATCGCGCCGTAGATGGCGAGTTGTCCCTGGTCGGTGCTGTTGGAGCTGACCCAGGTGTCGCCGTAGCGGCTTCCCTGGCCGTCGTAGTTGCGATAGAGCCGGTAGCTGTAAGCGACCGGATCGGTTGGCTGCGGGATGGTCCAGAGGTTGGCGAGATCTACCCCTTGCCGGCCGAAGATGCCGAGCACGTCGGCCTGGGTGAGCGCGTCGGCGATGGTTGTGCCGCCGTTGGTGAAGCTGTATTCGGAGAGCGCGAGCTTCGTCCCCGGATAGTATTGCGCGATCCATGACTGGAAGCGCGGGATGAGCTGCATCGGCGCGTCAAAGACATACTGCTCGACCCACGAGCCGGAGTTGAAGGTGGGGTCCCAGAGCGCGCGGGTGGACTGGAGCTCCGCTGCGGGCGTGGAGCCGCCGCCGTAGTAGTGCTCATCGAAGTAGTCGAGCAGGCGGATGCCATTGGCGTGCTGATACGCGGCCATCTGCTGCAGATAGTACTGGCCGGCGTAGAGGCCATTCTGCTGGGTGGTGTCGCCGATCCAGCCGCCGAGGGTGAAATCGGAGGGCCCGAGGATGAGCGCCTGCGGATCGACCTTCTTGATCATGGAAGCGTACTGCTGACCGAGATCGACAATGGTGGGGTAGTTGGCGCCGTTGGGCATGACGTCGCGATGGGTGTTGCCCCAGCCGCCCGGCTCGTTGTCGAGCTGGAAGAGGCGGACGATGCCGGACTGGCGGCCATAGCGGTTGAGCAGGTGATCCATCCAGCCTTCCTGGAGGCCGGGGCTGTTGTCGACGTGGTTGTAGTAGATGTTGGTATCGGTGATGTTGGTGCCGGTGGGCGAGACGCCGCTGCCGCACTGGTCGCCGTTGCCGACGGTAAGGTAGGGATCGACGGAGGTCTGCGGGCCGTAGACGGAGACGCGATAGCTGCAGGTGTAGGCGGCGGTTTTATTCACGTAGGGGATGATGGGAACGGTGATGAGCGGGGCGGTGCCGGCGGGGCGATACGTATCAATCATGGTATCGACCTGGCCGCCGGGGACGGGCGTTGCGACGCCGCTGCCGCCCACGAAGTACCAGTCGCCACCGGAGTTGCTGGAGTCGACCTGCCAGTTGTAGCGGGTGGTGCCGTCGCCGCCCCAACGGGTGTTGGGCAGGGCGATCTCCTTTGCGAACTGCGGATCGAGGCCGTAGTTGGCTATGCCGTAGATGTTGGGGTCGATGGGGTGGATGCCGGCGGCGGCATTGACGGAGAGCTGAACCGGAGCGGTCTGGGCAGCGGCGCCGATGTACGCGAAGGGAAGCGCGGCGAGAAGAGGTGGAACGAGCCCGAATTTGAGCTGCATGTGTGGGTGATCCTTTCGACGCGAGTGAGGATGTGCGGAGAGTGGGGAGAGCACGGCCGGCGCGGCCCGATCTACGCGGCAATCCAGATGGCGGGGGGACGCTCGGGCGATACCGTGGAGATGGCGGGAGCGATGGTCCGCTAAGGCGGAACGTGCGCAGTGCGCACCCAGGCGCGCAGATGAGGCGAGAAAAGACGAGGCAATGGCAGAAGATGAGCCGGCGGATGCGCGGCGCGACGGTCCGGCGAAGGCGCCGTAACGGAGCGCGCGGGCGCAGGGTAGGGGGAGCAATGCATGGGCCCGGATTTCACCTGGTTCAGGAAGCCGACAAAGGATACCCGTCATTTGGCCGAGTTGTCAGCTTTTTTTTGCTGGAGACGTAGATCCATTAGCAACAGTCCCGGTGGCTTGCCAGAGAAGGGCCGTTCCGTCAGTCGCACCTTAGAGAAGACCGAGGTGAAGGTATTCTTCGCGGACGATTCGATAACACTCGCAGGCTGCGTTCTGGAGGCGTTCACGGTGCTGGATGGTTACATGGCCGCGCGAGTAAGCGATGAGTCCTGCCTTGTGGAGGATGCCGGCGGCGACGGTGACAGAGCTGCGGCGCGTGCCCAGCATCATGGCGAGCAATTCGTGGGTGATGGGCAGATGATCGACCTGCACCCGGTCATGGCACATCAGCAACCACCGGGCCAGACGCTCTTCGAGCTCGTGCACGCGATTGCATGCGGCGGTCTGAGCGGTCTGCACGAAGAAGCCTTGAATCGCCCGCTGTAAGCACGAGCGCAGTTCGCTGGATGTGTCGGATTGTTCGCGAAGAGTCGTGGCTTTGATGCTGAAACCATGTCCAGGTATCTGCATGAAGGTCCGATTCCTCGAGCGGCCACTGCCCATCACGGCGGGCAGACCGACTAGCCCGTCGCGGCCAATCAGGCCCACTTCAATCGAGGAGCCATTTTCCATCATCACCACTACCGAGGCGACGCCTTCCTCGAGGAAGTACACCGTATCGATGGTCTCTCCTGAATCATGGAGACTCCGGTTGCGCTTGAGGCTCACCGGCGAGAGGTGAGGAGCAAGGCGCTCCATCTCCGCGACCGGCAAGGAGGCCAGTACGCAATTTCTATACGGCTGCCGCGGAGTGGAAATCGATTTCATGAAGCTCCTTTGCACATTGGGGAGGCCTGAAAAGGCTCGCACCTGAACCGCGAAGGAGCCGCCGGAGCGGCGGACTGGAGTACGCAGAGATGTATCGCGATCATACGCCGGGCGACAAATTTACGGCCCGAAACGTTCGACACATGACGGACGGCGCTGAGCCAGTAGACTAGCTTGGTAACTGACAATGGCCGGTTGTCCCCTTCCGGCCGTCAAAGCCGGGCTGAACCTGGCGAGCAGCAGAGCCGGATCAGCGTCTCAGAATCAGTCTCAGGTTCCTGCCAGGCAAGGAATTTCATCATGCCACTCACTCTCGTTCTCTCGCTCGCCCTGGACCCGGCGCTCCTGTTGACTCGCAACCTGGTCTTACAATCCGCGGGATATGTCGTTGTGCCTGCAGCATCGATCCGCGAGGCGGTGGAGCGCTTTCACGGCGGCGATTTCGATCTGATCGTGCTTGGCCACTCGGTTCCTGCACGGGATCGACAGCGACTGGCATGCCTGATTCGAGCGTCCGGCTCGCATGTTCCGGTGGTCGCCGTCTCCGGGAGGCCTTACGAATGCGACGAGTTCGCGGATGTAACCCTCGAGGACGACCCGGACGAGCTTCTGGCGGGCATCGAAGAGCTCCTGCTGAAGCACGCAAGGCTGTGGAGTGCGCGGATGGCGGGGCACGGCGACGAGCAAAAGAGCAGCAGCGTTGTGTGGGAAAGCAGAGAAGAGGTTGCCATGGCCAGCGCCGGCGCTGAACGGCAGCAGAAAAGACTCCCGGCGGGTGAGCGGAGCTTTGGGCTTCTCGCGCTCCCGGCATGGCACGCGGCCTCGGGTTGATTGTCTTCTCCCCTTGATGAAGTACACATGCTGCTCGCAGCGTGCGCGGAAACGTATCGGGAAATTGGGAGAGCATGCAAGAAGCCAACAGGCAGGAAGCGAATGAGCAAGCAGCCAACGAGCAAGAGACCCGGAAACAGGAAAACGAAAAGCAGAAAACCAGGAAGAAGGTGCTGATTGCCGATGACGAAGAAGTGATCGCAGACACGCTGGCGATCATCCTGGGCAGGGCCGGCTTCGAGGCGCGCGCGGTCTACAGCGGTGAGAAGGCGGTGGAGGCAGCCGAGAGCTTCGAGCCGGAGATGCTGATCACCGATGTCGTCATGGCGGGCATCACTGGAATCGAGGCAGCGATTCGAGTGCGGGAGCGCCTGCCGAAGTGCAAGATTCTGCTCTTTTCCGGGCAGGCGGCGACGGTGGACCTGCTCGCCGAGGCGCACTCTCAGGGATACGAATTTGAAATCCTGGCCAAGCCTGTTCATCCAGCCGACCTGCTGGCCAGGTTGCGCAACGGTGACGCATCGGAGGAAAGCCTTACCGCGGAGGCCGGGACGGCTCTGGCTGGAAACAGCAACGGGATGCGCCGGTCTAAAATCTAAGAAACCTAACGAAAATCTAAGAAACCTAACGAACCTAATGAGACAAGAAAGCCCATGCCGATGGTGGCATGGGCTTTTCTTACTGATGCCGTTAAGCTTACTGGCTGGCCTTGCCCTCGCGGAAGAGCTGCGAGACCGCGGCTACGAAGCGGCGCGAGGAGGCGTGGACGGGGACAGCGCCGGAGAGGATATCGGCGTAGTGGATGTCCCTGCCGTAGTAGGCGGCGGTATCCTCCTTGTTCTGGTTGATGATGTCGCCGGTGAGGTCGAGGCCGGCGAAGAGTCCTTTGCTGCGTGAGTAGGTGAGGAACTCCGCATTGGCGAGCCCGGAGATGCTTGCCTGCGAGTTGCGGCCCACCGGTCCGGCAGACGCTGCGATGTCACCACCGAGCTTGACCTTTTCCCTCAGCATGTCCTGCGCACTCTTGTGGTTGGTGCCGACCAGAACCAGGTCGGTAGATTGTCCGCCGATCTGAAAGCCGAAGCTGGCTCCGGTGATCTGAATGAAGACCGGCGCGCTCCAGCGATGGTGGTTGCGGCAGGTGGCGAGTCCCTGACCATACTGGCCGCCCACGACGAAAGCGCCCTTTTTATAGCCAGGCACGACCAGGACGCATGTGGCTTTGGCGGCGACCCACAGCGGCACGCCTTTGTCTGGCGTGGCCATGAGTTCATGCACGACGGCGGTTGCGGCATCGATACGGTCGGTGAGTTTTTTGTCAGTATCGGCGGCGGAGGCCACGCCGGTGAGTGTTGCGGCGATGCAGACCTGGCCTAAAAAGTGCTTGAAGAACGTGCGCATAGATCTTTCCTCCCAAGAGTTACGACATCGGAGATGCTACACCAGCCTGTCTCACCGGTGGTGAAATATGCGGTTGAGGTTGCGAATCTGGGTTGCGAATTCCGGATGGGCGGTGAGGTTCAGTTGGGGGTGACGCGGCGGAGATAGCGGCGGGCGGCGTGGACGTCGCGGCCGATCTGCTCGCGGAGTGCCTCGGGCGAGGGCCATTGCCGCTCGTCGCGCAGGCGGGCGAGGAAGGCGAGGCGCAGGGGTGTGGTCTCGTGCAGGGGGACGGGATGGAAGTCGAGCAGATGGCTCTCGATGGCGAAGGAGGCGTCGGCGAAGGTGGGGCGGGTGCCGATGTTGCTGACGGAGTCGAAGCAGATTTCCTCCGGCGTGCCGGCGGCGACTTCCGTCCGGGTGACGTAGACGCCGGCGACGGGAACGAGGCCGTCGTAATCGGCGAGATTGATGGTCGGGACGGTGAGCCGGCTGCCGATGCCGCGGCCGTGGGCCGGCGTGCTGAGGATGGAGAAGGGCCGGCCGAGGAGCCAGCGAGCACGGCGCACATCTCCGGCGGAGACGAGTTGGCGGATGACGCTGCTGGAGACGTCCATGCCGCGCACCTGGAGCGGCTGGTAGATGTGGACAGCGAAGCCAAGCTGCCGGCCGAAAGCGCTGAGCTCGGCGACGCCGGCCTGGGCACGATAGCCGAAGCGGAAGTTGTCGCCTTCGTGAACCTCGACGGCGCGGAGGCGCTCGACCAGCACATTCTGCGCGAAGGCTTCGGCGCTCTGCCGGGAGAACTCGGTGGTGAAGGAGAAGACGACGGTTGCGTCAATGCCGGTGGTGGCGAGGAGGTCGAGGCGCTCGGCGAGAGTGGGGGTGATGAGGCGCGGACCCGCGCCGGGGCGCAGCAGGCTGGTGGGATGCGGCTCGAAGATGACAGCGAGGGAGCGGGCGTGGAGGGCGTCTGCGCGCTCGACGAGGCGGGCGAGCAGGAAGCGATGGCCGAGGTGGACGCCGTCGTAGTTGCCGACGCTTACGACGGTGGAGCTGAAGCCAGCGGGCAAGTGGGCGGGGTCATGGAAGATCTGCATGGCAGCTAGAGCTCGATGGGGATGCGCAGTCCGTCATAAGCCAGACGGATGGAGGGAGGCAACTGTCCGTCCGTCTCCGCGTGCATCACTTCGTGCGACATGTGGGTGAACCAGGAGCTGCGTGCGCCGATTTTGTGGGCCCAGGCGGTGGCATCGGCGATGTTGGCGTGGCTGGGATGGGGCTGCGGGCGCAGCGCGTCGAGAACGGCGACTTCGATGCCGTTGAGGAGGGCGAGGCTCGTCTCCGGGACGCTGCTCATGTCGGTGAGATAGGCGGCATTGCCGAAGCGGTACCCGGTGACCTCAAGGTGGCCGTGCAAAAGCGGGACGGGGGTGAAGGTGACGCCTGCGATGTCGACCGGGCCATCGAGACGGCGTAGCTCCACACGGGCACGGGTGGGATAGGTGGCATTGGCGGAGAAGGTATAGGAGAAGACGCGCTCGAGCACCTCCGCGGTGGGCGCGTCGGCGTAAAGCGGCATCTTGTGATCGCGATGGGAGAAGCTGAGCGGGCGCAGGTCATCAAGGCCGAGGATATGGTCGGCGTGGGCATGGGTATAGAAGACGGCGTCGATGTTATGGATGCCGAAGCGCAGCGCCTGCTGGCGGAAATCGGGTCCGGTATCGATAACGACGCGATGGGATGTGGCTTCAGGGGCATCCTGCTGCCACTCGATGGCGACGGAGGGGCGAAGGCGCTGGTCGCGCGGATCGCTGGAGGTGCAGACACGGCAGGTGCAGCCGAGCGTGGGCACGCCCATGGACGTGCCGCTGCCGAGAAAAAGGATGCTGGCGTTCGCAGGCAGGCGCGAGCTCCTACCTGACCGGAGGCTTCGCTGACGGATTGTGGGCACTGGTGGAGATGGCGTTGGTGATCTCCATGAACATCATGCGCAGCTCGAAGAGGGCATTCTGTAACAGGCGCTGTTCCTTGTCGGTGAGATTGCCTTTGGTTTTTTCGACCAGGACGCTGAGCATGTCGATGCTTTGGCGCGCGCCGATGATATCGACGCGGGGCTGCTCGCCGGGCTGGGTGCCGGCGCCCATCTGCAGTGCGGCTGTCATGTAGATCGACTGCACCAGCTTGTCGAAGTTCATCTCCGCGCCGCGGCCGCCGAGGGCATCGCGTGCGCCGGGATTGGCCTGGGAGATCATGTCGTCGAGCTTCTTCGCGGAAGCGCGGTAGTCGGCATCCTGCTGGGCGGATTCGGCGGGAGTCGGCTCGGGAGCCAGCTCTTCGTCCGCGAAGGACTCCTCTTCGTGGGGCAACGGCTCGAGGTTGCGGTTGACGACTTCCTTGTTCACAACTTCTTTTTGGGCCGGCGGCTCATTCTGGACGAGTTTCGGGCCGAGCTTCGGCTCTGCCTTGGCTTCGGGCTGCGGCTCGGGCTTTGCCGCCGGAGTTTCTTCAGCCGGGGAGGCGCCTTCGCGCAGGTCGCCTTCGAGCGTGAACTTGCGGCGATCGGTGACGGTGAATCCGGATGGCTGGTCGGGCATGATGAATAACCTTCCTATGAGGGTTGCGCGGCGTTGCGCGCAAGCGGGGGATGAGGGACGAGCGTAGCGCTGCCGCCGGGGTAGTCGAGCGCAGGATGGCGTTCGACTGCTTCTGTGCGCACAATGCCGAGACCGTAACGCCTGCCGTGGTAGAGCGCGGTGCTGGTGATGCGGCCGGCGACAGCGGTTTCGCCGGCGGCCGTGAGCTCGACTGGCAACGCGGTCGGTTCGGACGGAAGCGTGAACTGGGCGAGGCGGCGATGGACTTGGCCGCGGGAGCGAATGCGCTCGACGATCTCCTGGCCGAGATAGCAGCCCTTGGTGAAGTGCAGCGCGCGGGCCTGGCTGGTCTCCTGAGGCAGATCCCGCTCGGTGAGATCGACACCGTAGCGCGGCGTCCCTTCGAGGACGCGCAGGGCTTCTGCCGCGCGCACGCCGCAGGGGACGGCGCCCGCGGCGAGCAGGACATCCCAGAGCGTGCGGACGCTCTCGCTGGCGCACCAGAGCTCGAAGCGCGGGGATGCGGCGGGGTAGCCGCCGGTAAGTTGAACGGACACGCCGCAGATGCGGGTTTGCATGAGCCAGAGTGCATCCGGTGTGGCGAGGGGCGGCGCTGCGGCTGTTGGAAGAGACACGCCGAGGGCGGCGAGAAGCTGCGCGGCGAGCGGGCCGGCAAGGCCGAGCGCAGTGCGGGTGGCGGAGATGTCCTCTAGCGCGACATCATCCATGATGATGAAGCGGTCGAAGTGGGCCATGAGGGCGGGGACCTGGCTGCGGTCGGTGAGGACGAGCAGATGGTCGGGCAGCCGGAAGGTGTCGCAGTCGCCCTGGATGCGGCCTTGGGCGTTGAGCACAAAGCTGTAGTTTCCTGCGCCTTCGGCAAGACCCTGAATGTTGTTGGTGAGCATTCCGTTGAGCCAGCGGAGGCGGTCGGCGCTGCCGACGGCGATCTGGCCGCGGTAGCCGAGGTCGAAGACGCCGACTCCTTCGACGAGCGCGTCGAGCTCCTGGGAGACGACGCTCGGGGAAACGGCGCTCTGAGAAACGGCGCTGAAGACGGGAAAGCTGCGGGCTCCGCCGAGCTCCTCTAATAAGGATTCTGGGGCGTCTGGGGAGACTCCGAGCGGCGCAGAGGCGGCGCCAAGCGCCAGGGCAAGTGCAGTGGGCGCGCTCACCGGCGGCGTGGATGCCGCGTCTGGCGGGGTAGCGGCGGCGATGTCGGACGTGTCCTGCATAGCGGAATCTCTCAGCATTTCTCGGTTTGCTGTGTGCGGTCCAAAAGTGGTTATGTGCAGCTTTTCTTAAAGGAAAAGCTGCGTGAACATCGTCTCCCTCGTCTATACCTACAGGAGAAAGCTCCAAGAAAATTATAGCCTTCTGATAGCAGGCCACGGGCGTTGCGGGGGCGGTGAGGCGATGGGGATGAAGGCAACGCGAGCTATATGGGCGGCTATGGCCGCGGGGCTGCTGAGCATGCTGCCGCTGCGGGCGTTGCAGGCCAGCGCACCGGCGCCGCCGCAGAACCAGACGACACAGCAGAAGCCAGACCAGCAGAAACCAGACCAGAAGAAGCCAGACCAGAAGATTACGCCGGCTCAGGCGAAGGAGCTGTTCGCGTCGGTAGATCAGATCCTGGCGTTCGCAAGCAAGGACAGCGATCTCTCGATCCGGCACCAGGTGAAGCGGCGGCTGACCACCCGGGACGAGGTGGAGCATTACATCCTGAGCAAGATGAAGGACGACAAGGACGCGGCGCGGCTGGAGAGCTCCGAGATTGTGCTGAAGAAGTTCGGGCTGCTGGACCGCGACTTCCACCTGCGGCCGTTCATCGTCAGCCTGCTGACCGAGCAGATCGCGGGCTACTACGACAGCAAGACCAAGACGGTGAATATGCTGGACTGGATTGCGCCGGACGACCAGAAGCCGGTGCTGGCGCATGAGCTGACGCATGCGCTGCAGGACCAGCACGTGGACCTGGAGAAATGGAGCGACCAGAGCAAAGAATCCACTGCAAAGAATGTGGATGAGGACAACGACCATCTACGGGTGGACGAAGCGGATACTGCGCGCGAGGCGGTGGCCGAGGGGCAGGCGATGGTGGTCTTTCTGGACTGGGGGCTGGCGCCGAAGGGACAGTCGCTGGCGAAGCTGCCGGACATTGCGGCACAACTGGACGACTTGGGCGGGAACGACAGCGAATCACCGGTGCTGAATCGGGCTCCGCTGCTGCTGAAGGAGTCGCTGCTGTTTCCCTATCGCGAAGGGCTGGACTTCGAGCAGGTGGTGCTGAAGGACGAAGGCGCGAAGGAGGCGTTTGCCGGCGCGCTGGATCGTCCGCCGGGGACGAGCTATGAGATCATGCATCCGCGCGCGTGGGAGCGGCATGTGCATCCGACGCTGCTGACGATGCCGGACATTCATCCGCTGATCGATGCGGAGTATGCGCCGTATGACATCGGAGTGATGGGCGCCCTGGACGTGCGGATTTTGACGGAGCTGTTCGCGGGCAAGGACGTGGCGGAGGAACTGACGCCGGAGTGGGATGGCGGGATGTACTACGCGGCGCAGAGCCGCGCGGCGAAGACGCCGGAGGAGAAGGACTCGACGAAATCGGTGGCGCTGCTTTACCTGTCGCAATGGAAGAGCGAGGACGCGGCGGCGCAGTTCGCTGCGGTGTATGCGGACAATCTGAAGCGGAAGTACACGGACGTGCATTTGCAGGTGAAAGATGAGAGCGAGCGCGGAGGCGCCGGTGAGAGTGTGTTCACGACCGAAGAGGGACCGGTGGTGATCGCGGCGGTGGGTCGCGGGGTGTTCATCAGCGAGAGCTTTCCTCTGCCGCTGGCGCGCAAGCTGGAGCTGGCGATGACCGGGGCGCTTCAGCACGGCGGACAGCAGCAGGTGCGCCTCGCGATGCCGCAGCCCGCCCCGGAGTTGAGCGCGAGCCTGGCGCATCTGCTGAGCCGCTATGGTGTGGTGCAGGCGGCGCTGCATCGCTAGCGGGTAGGTATACTGACGTTTCCAACCTAATTATCATGCGTGCGCGGCGGCGGGAGTGCTGCGAGCGCGGAGAACGATTTGCAACAGGCAGAGATCGGAATCATCGGCGGCAGTGGACTGTACTCCATGCCGGGTCTTACGGAGACAGAGGAAGTTGCAGTCGAGACGCCGTTTGGCGAGCCATCGGACAAACTAGTTCTGGGCAAGCTGGATGGGCGCAGCGTTGCGTTCCTGGCGCGGCACGGACGAGGGCATCGGCTGTTGCCGAGCGAGATCAATTTCCGCGCAAATATCTTCGCGATGAAGCTGGTCGGCGTAACGCGGATCATCTCCGTTTCGGCCGTGGGGTCATTGAAGGAAGAGCACAAGCCTACGGACTTTATAGTGCCGGATCAGTTCATCGATCGCACGTTTCTGCGGATCAGCACCTTCTTCGGCGACGGCATTGTCGCGCACGTTGCGTTTGGCGATCCGGTGTGCGGCGTGGTGGCGAAGACGATCGCCGATGCGTGCGATGCGGAACATGTCATCGGCAAACGTGGCGGCACGTATGTGTGCATGGAGGGGCCGCAGTTTTCGACGCGCGCGGAGTCGAATCTGTATCGCAGCTGGGGCGCGGATGTCATCGGCATGACCAACCTGCAGGAGGCCAAGCTGGCGCGCGAAGCGGAGATCTGCTACGCGACGATGGCGATGGTGACCGATTACGATTGCTGGCGGGCTGGGCACGATGACGTGACGGTGGACCAGATTGTCGCGGTGATGCACCAGAACGCGGCGAATGCGGCGAAGGTGCTGCGCGCGGCGGTACGCACGGTGCCCAGGGAACGCACATGCGCCTGCGCATCGGCGCTTGCGCACGCCATCCTCACCAGAGGCGAGGCGATTCCTGCGGCGACGCGCGCCAAGCTGAAGCCGATCATCGGAAAGTATCTTTGATTCAGGCTCGGCTGTGTGAGTGGGAGGAACAGCAGATCTCTCCACTGCGCGGTGACGCTTCGCGTCACGGCTCCGGTCGAGATGACGAGGGAAGGGTGCTCGCTCCGGTCGAGATGACAAATTAGTTGTGTAAAGGAAGACTGCATGTCCATTGTCGTTGTAGGCAGTGTTGCGTTTGACAGTATTGAGACACCGAGCGGACGCGTCGATCATGCGCTGGGAGGCGCAGCGACGCACTTTGCGCTGGCCGCAAGCTACTTCACGCAAGTGCGCGTGATCGGCGTGGTGGGTGAGGACTTCACGGCAGCGAATGAAGACGTGCTGAAGCAGCGTGGCGTGGATACAACGGGCATCGAGCATGTGGCGGGGAAGAGCTTCCACTGGACGGGCTCCTATACGCGCACGCTGAATGAGGCGGATACGCTGGCGACGGAGCTGAATGTCTTTGAGACGTTCACGCCGAAGATTCCGGCGAGCTATCGCGATTCCGAGTTTCTCTTTCTGGCGAACATCGATCCCAAGCTGCAGGCGCGAGTGCGGCACGACATGCCGCAGGTGAAGATGGTGTGCGGCGATACCATGAACTACTGGATCAAGGACCACGGCGCGGCGCTGGCCGAGGTGCTGGTGGACATGGACGTGCTGCTGATCAACGATGGCGAGGCAAAGATGCTGGCCGAGGATGCCAACCTGGTAAGGGCGGCGAAGAAGATCCTGGGCATGGGCGTGAAGACGCTGATCGTGAAGCACGGCGAATACGGAGCAACGGTTTTCTTCAGCGAGCGGTCCTTCGCCGCCGCGAAGCCGGAGGCATGTGCCACGCCTTTTCGCGCGCCGGCACTGCCGTTGGCGGAGGTGGTCGATCCGACGGGTGCGGGCGACTCGTTTGCCGGCGGCTTCTTCGGGTATCTCGCATCGCAGAAGGGCGAGCTGACGCCGGCGAACTTTCGCAAGGCTATGTTCTATGGCGGCGTGATGGGCTCGTTCGCCGTTGAGAAGTTCGGCACCGAGCGCACGCAGAAGCTGACCCGTGAGGAGATCGATGCGCGCTTCCAGCAATTCCGCGCGCTCAGCCATCTTGACTGAGGCACCGGCTCCGCGGGAGCCGCGCGATGTGGCGACGGTCGCGCTCGGGAGCGCGGTGCTGACGCTGGCCGCGCTTGCCTTCTGCTCGCAGCATCAACTGCTGCTGCTCTACGGCGACGCCGTGGCACACCTGCACATTGCGCGGCGGATCTTTGATGCACGCGAACCGGGATTTCGCCAGCTCGGTTCAGTGTGGCTGCCGCTGCCGCACCTGCTGCTCATCCCATTCGTGCAGAAGATGAGCTGGTGGCAGAGCGGGGTGCCGGCCGCGATTCCCTCGATGGCCTGCTACGTCGCGGCGTGCGTGGGATTGTATCGGCTAGCGCTCCTGTTTGTGCGGCATGCGATTGCGTGGCTGGCCGTCGCGTTCTTCGCGCTGAATCCGGGGCTGCTGTACTTCTCGACCACCGCGATGACCGAGCCGCTCTTCCTGGCGGAGATGATCTGGGCGGCGCTGCTGATTGCGCTACTGGCGCGAGGGTCGGCCGCCGGGAATGCGGAGAGGCTGGGACACCTGCTGCTGGGCGCGTCGCTGGTGCTGGTGTCTGCGGTTTTCACGCGCTATGACGGATGGATCTATGCGGCGGTGGCGTGGTGCATCGCTTCGTGCATTGTGGTGCGGCGGCGCAATCTTCGCGAGCGGCTGACCGGCATCTGGCTGCTAGCTTCCGTGCTGGTGGTGATGGCGCCGCTGGTGTGGATGGCCTACAACGCGAAGCAGTTTCACGACCCGCTGGATTTTCTGCGCGGGCCTTATTCCGCGCGGGCGATCGAGGCGCGGACCTCGCCCAACGGTGCCGGCCACTATATGGAATACCACCGGCCGGTGGTGGCGGGGCTTTATTTCCTGAAGGCGGCGGAACTGGGCGCAGTGGTGCCGCATGCGACGCAACTGATCTTCCTGCTCGCGCTGGCAGGGGCGGCTGTTCTGTGGGCGTGGCGGCGAAACGCGGGAGTTGCCGCGGCGACGCTGCTGTGGCTGCCGCTGCCGTTCTATGTGTATTCGGTGGCCTATGGGTCGGTGCCAATTTTTATTCCGGTGTGGTTTCCGCACTCCTGGTACAACACGCGCTATGGCATGGAGATGCTGCCGGCGTTCGCGCTGTTTGCGGCGGCTGCGATAGAGGGTCTGGCGATGTGGCGGCAGCGGTGGATGCGCTGGGTCGTGCCGGTTGCGGCGGTGCTGATTGTGACCAACAGCATCCTGCTGCTGCGCGCCGGGCCGCTGGTCTTTCAGGAAGCGGTGGTGAATTCGCGCTCGCGGATTCCGTTTGAGCGAACGCTGGCGAACTGGCTGCGCATTCTGCCGCCGCGCAAGACGCTGCTGATGTACACCTCCGAGCACATCGGCGCGGTGCAGCAGGCGGGGATACCGCTGCGCGACATCATCAATGAGGGCGACTACTACGAGTGGCAGGCGGCGCTGAAGGATCCCGCGGCGAAGGCGGATTACGTGGTGGCATTGGATGGCGACGCCGTGGCCAAAGCTGTCGCCGCGCACCCGCAGGGGCTAAGACTGCTGCAGGTGATCCGGTCGACGGGGCAGCCTACGGCGCGGATTTACGCCGGCAGAGCCGGAGGCGGCGTGTAGTCCGGGAGTGGGAGTGGCAGCGGTTTGGCCGGGTGATAGCATCACGCGATGGGCGGCGCGCATGCCGGCCAGGGGGAGTAGGCACGCGACGGCAATGATCGTTTTGCAGGCAAGGCACGCGCTGAGTTTCAGCCAATTGGAACAGTGGGCCCTGACCGACACGGGCACGATGCGGCTGCTGCTGGCGTGCGCCCTGGGCGGGGTCATCGGGCTCGATCGCGAGTACCACCACAAGGCTTCCGGCGTGCGCACGAATCTGCTGATCTGTTTTGCGTCGGCGCTGTTCACGTATCTATCGCCGCTGATTGCGGGCGAGCTGAGCACGAGCAAAGGACAGATTGCGTCGAACATCGTGCAGGGCGTGGGTTTCCTGGGCGCCGGGCTGATCCTGCATAATCGTAACCGCATTAGTGGCTTGACCAGCGCGGCCACAGTGTTCGCCGTGGCGGCGGTGGGAATGACCTGCGGCGCGGGGCTGTATCTGCCGGCTGCATTCGCGACGCTGCTGATCCTGCTGGCGCTGGAGGCGGTGGGCGCGCTGGAGACATTGACGAACCTGAAGCTGCAGAACCGGATTTACGAGGTGCGTGGCCCGGACTCCGATGCTATGTATCTGTCGGTGTTGCAGGCCATGGACGCGGAGCAGCGGCGGCTCGATCCGGTGGAGCGGGATAACTTCGCGGGGCTGGCGCGCCTGTCCTTTACCGTCATGGCTACTCGAAGCGGCCATCGCCGCTTGACGACGCTGCTGATGAAGGGCTCGGGGATTGAACGCGTGCTGACCTTCCGCAGCTGGGAGGAGGAGTGATCGAGTTCGCGAAGGCGCATGCCTGCGGGAATGATTTTCTGATTGTCGATGCGGCGCAGGTCGCCGGCAACGACCTGGCGCAGCTCTCGCGTGAATTGTGCGCGCGGACTACGGGGATCGGCGCGGACGGTGCCGAGTATCTGACGCTGCGCAGCGAGCGGGAGGGTGCGATTCAGCTTTACAACGCGGATGGTTCGGTGGCGGAGATATCCGGCAATGGCACACGTTGCGTTGCGGCGTGGATGGCGCATCGCGCCGGCCTTGGTGCGGGCGAGGAAGTGCGGTTGGAGACCGACGCTGGGATGCGAGTGTGCCGGCTTGAAAGCGCGAATGGTACGGAGTTCCAGTTCACCACCGGCATGGGCGTGCCGCAGGTGCGGCGCGCAGCGGTGAGGCTGGATGCGGATGTCGTGGTGGAAGGCACGGTGGTGGCGATGGGCAATCCACAGTTTGTCGCGCTGGTGGAGAACAAGCATTTTGTTGTGGGTGGCCGCGCGTGGCAGGAGGTCGGTGCGGCGATCTGCGCGCATGCGGATTTTCCCGCGGGGACGAACGTGGAGTTTGTGAGGCGCGTAGCGGAGGACATGATCGAGATTCGCATCTATGAGCGCGGCGTGGGGCCAACGTCGTCCTCGGGCACGGGCACGAGTGCGAGCGCGGCGGCGATGATGGCGCTGCATGACACGCCGAGGCGGCTGCGCGTGCTGGCGCCGGGCGGAGAGCAGATGGTGGAATGGCGGGACGCGCATGCGGAGCTCGAGCTGACCGGGCCGGCGGCGGTGCTGGCGCGCGGCGAATGGCTTCGGGGAGCTGAGCGGTGACGACACCGATCCGGCTTGCCGTGGTGGCGCCGGCGAGCAATGCCGATCCGGAGAAGGTGCTGCGCGGCGTGGAGCGGCTGCGCGCGCTGGGCCACACGGTGACCTTGATGCCGCATGCGCTGGGGCAGGCCTGGCCGTACTTTGCGTCGACTCCGGAGCAGCGGCTGGATGATCTGCATGGCGCGTTTGGCGATGCGGAGATCGATGCGGTGATTTGTATCCGTGGTGGATACGGAAGCAATTATCTGCTGGAGGATCTCGACCTGGAGCTGCTGCGCGGCAATCCGAAACCGTTCATCGGCTATAGCGACCACACGGCGATTGCGACCTGGATGCTCGACCAGGCCCAGGTGCCGGTGCTGCATGGGCCGATGGTCGCGGCGGATTTTTCGCGCGGCGACGGCGTCGATCTGGTGAGCTTTGCTGCGGCGCTGGGCGGTGAGGCCTACCGGCTCAGCGACGAGTCCGGATTGCGCGCATTGCAGCCGGGAACGGCGCGCGGCGTTCTCTACGGCGGATGCCTGAGCCTGTTGACAGCATCACTGGGCACGCCCTTCGCGGCGCAGACCGAGGGCAAGCTGCTGTTCCTGGAAGACCTGGGCGAGAAGCCATATCAGATCGATCGCATGTTGCGGCACCTACAACTGGCGGGAAAGCTTGAGGGCGTGACGGGAATTGTTTTTGGCGAGATGCTGGACTGCCACTCGCCGGGCGCGCCGGCCGATCTTACCGAGCGCGTGATCCTGACCGTGCTGGAGTGGTTTTCTGGACCGATTGCGTATGGGCTCCGCTCGGGACACGTGTCGCGCGGCAATGTTACGTTGCCGTTTGGAGTGGAGGCGGAGCTGGTGGTGGATGCGCAGACGGCGGAGCTGCGGGTCGGGCCGCGCGCCGTGGTTCGTCAAGAGGAGCAATGAAGAGCGAAGCAAAACATATACATCTGATCGGCATCTGCGGGACGGCGATGGCCTCGCTGGCGGGGATGCTGCAACTCCAGGGACATCGCGTGACGGGGTCGGATGCGGCGGCGTATCCGCCGATGTCCGATCTGCTGGACACGCTGGGGATTCCGGTGATGGAGCCGTACACCGAAAAGAATCTTGACCCGCGACCGGATCTGGTGATCGTGGGCAATGCGATCTCGCGCGGGAATGTGGAGCTGGAGTATGTGCTGGACGAGCGGATTCCGTTTCGCTCGATGGCGCAGACGGTGTATGAGGAGTTCCTGACTGGGCGCGAATCGCTGGTGGTGGCGGGCACGCATGGCAAGACCACGACGACCAGCATGCTGGCGTGGATCTATGAGATAGCCGCGCGGACGCGCGGAGAGCATGGACCATCGTTCCTGATCGGCGGGGTGGCGGAGAACTTCGGCACCAGCTTCCAGCTTGCGCGGGGGAAGAGCTTCATCCTGGAAGGCGACGAGTACGATACGGCGTTCTTCGACAAGGGGCCGAAGTTCATGCACTACTTTCCCGACGCGGTGATTTTGACGCATGTGGAGTTCGATCATGCCGATATTTATCGCGATCTGGATGCGGTGAAGACGGCGTTCAAGCGGCTGGTGAACCTGGTGCCGCGGCGCGGGCGCGTGGTGGCCTTCGATGGCAGCGCGAACGTGAGTGAGTGCGTGGCGCGGGCGTTCTGCAAGGTGGAGCGCTATGGATTCGCCGATGGGTCGGAGTGGCAGTTGCGCGATCTGACGCATCGTGACGGCAAGACGCAGTGGCAGGTGTGGCGCGGCGGCAAACCATGGCTTGCGCTGGCGCTGCCGATGGCAGGTGAGCACAACGCGTTGAATGCGACGGCGGCGGCGGCGCTGGCGGCGGGGCAAGGCATCGACGACGAGGCGATCGTCGACGCCATCGCGAGCTTCAAGAGCGTGAAGCGGCGGCTAGAGGTGCGCGCGGTGGAACGCGGCGTGACCGTGATCGACGACTTCGCGCATCATCCGACGGCGATCCGGGAGACGCTGCGCGCGCTGCGTGCTGCGTATCCGCGGTCGCGGCTGTGGGCGGTGCTGGAGCCGCGCTCGAACACGCTGCGGCGCAATGTCTTCGAGCGTGAGCTGGTGGATGCGCTGGCGCTGGCCGATGAGGTGGTGCTGGCCGCGGTCTTCAAGCAGGAGAGCATTCCTGAGACAGAGCGGCTGCACCCCGAGGCGGTGGTGCGCGCGTTGACGGCCGAGGGGCATCGCGCGCTGCTGGCCGCGAATGTGGAGGAGATTGTCGCGCATGTCGCGGCGAGCGCGCGGGCGGGTGATGTGGTCGCGATCCTTTCGAACGGCGGGTTTGACGGCATCTACGAAAAACTGCCGGGGCGGCTTGCCGGCCGGTCTGCGGCTTCGTCTTCGGCGAAAGCA
Source organism: Acidobacteriaceae bacterium (assembly GCA_036500805.1). GTDB lineage: Bacteria > Acidobacteriota > Terriglobia > Terriglobales > Acidobacteriaceae > KBS-83. The sequence goes on from DASYBK010000075.1 coordinate 77,504, forward strand.
GCGGCAGCGCCTTTGGCCAAGGCTTAGTTCAGAGGGTCCGAAGCACGATGCGCGGTGTCGTCCTCATCCTGATCTGGACTGTGCTGGCGTTGCCGGCAGCCCTCGTTGTCTTTCCATGGACGCTGATCATGCGCGATACCCGGCTGTTGTTCAAGGTGGGGTTCTGGATCGTGCGCGCGGGTCTGCCGCTGGTGGGCGTGCGTGTGGTTGTCCACGGATTCGACCGCCTGCCACGCGGCGCTTCGATCGTGATGGCGAATCATTCGTCGAACCTGGATCCGCCGGCGCTGATTCCACTGCTTCCCGGCCGGGTGGTGATCTATCTGAAGGCGTCGCTGATGCGCATTCCGGTACTGGGCTATGCGATGCGGCTGGCCGGCTTCATCCCAGTGCGGCGGGATGGCACGGTGGAAAGCGCGAGGGCAGCGAGCGCAGCGGCGCAGCGCGCGCTTGCTGAGGGAAACTGCCTGGTGCTGTTTCCGGAGGGGACGCGGTCGCGGGATGGATCGCTGCTGCCGTTCAAGAAGGGGCCGTTCTTTCTGGCGATGGAATCGGGCGTCCCGGTGGTGCCGGTTTCGATCGCGGGAGCAACCGAGTTGCTGCCGAAGGGAAGCACACGTCTGAAGAGTGGAACCGTGTCGGTGACGTTTCATCCGACGCTTCATCCGCAGGATTTCAAGGATAAGGAGGCGCTGATGGGCGCGGTGCGGAGCGCGATTGAATCCGGCCTGACCGGATCCACATGGTGAGGCTACTTCACGATGGCGTTGTAACCATCGGCAAGCAGTTGCTGCTTCATCGTCTCGGCCTGATTTTTGTCGGTGAAGGGGCCTACCTGCACGTGGAAGAACTTATCGCCGGTGCCGGGACGGACGGTGGGATTGAAGCCGCGCTTGCGCAGTGCGCCGGCGAGCACTTCGGCGTCTTCCTGGCGGCTGACTGCAGCAATCTGCACCATGATGGGCTGGCCGGGAATGATGGGAGAGTCACCGGGCGCCTGCGCCAGAGGTGCGTTGATGCCGGCATGCGGCTTGGAGGGCAGCGGCGCGCGGTGGGCGAAGGGGACAGCGTTGAGTGAGGGGTCCGGCGTTGTTGGTTCTACCACGCGAGCGGTTTTCGGTGGCGGAGGAGGCTTCGCGGAGCCTTCACGACTAGAGCCTTCACGAGTAGAGCCTTGATCTGCAGAACGATGGGCGGTTTCGTCCGGCGCAGGCGGATTGGCAGCGGGCGCGTGTGCATTGGCCTGCGCCTTGTTCTCGTCTGGAGTGGGGTTGGTGAAGCTAGGCGGGAACGCGGAACTGTTGTCAGGCTGTTGCGGCTTCAGGGGAGCGCCGCTGAGTGCGTTTTCCGGCAGCGGCGATGTGTTGGCGGCGGTCTGCGGGGGCAGCAGAGTTGTGGGCGTCGCGGCCGCGCGCCCATTGCGCCGTCCCATGGAATAACCGAAGCCGAAGAAGATGCCGCAGATGAGCACGATGCCAAAGAAGATGCTGAGCAGTGAGCCGATGCCCAAAGTCAGGTCGGCGTCCGACTTCGGTTCTTCGTGATTGTCTTCGTCGAAAAGCGAGTTCATGGGTGTTCGTCAGGCTTTGGGGGTGGGGGTGGGCTAGCGACGCCCGGTCCCGTGACGCCTCCCGCTACCGTCTTATTGAACAACGAGATGAGCTCGATGGGTAGGGGAAAGACGATGGTGGTGTTCTTCTCCGTACCAATGTCGGTAAGGGTCTGAAGATAGCGGAGTTGCATGGTGATGGGCTGCTGGGCCAGCAGGGCAGCGGCATCCACCAGGCGCTGGGAGGCGGCGAATTCGCCCTCGGCGTTGATGATTTTGGAGCGCTTCTCGCGCTCGGCCTCGGCCTGCTTGGCCATGGCGCGCAGCATGGACTCGGGCAGATCCACCTGCTTGACCTCGGTGCTGGTGACCTTCACTCCCCATGGCGCAGTGTGCTTGTCGAGGATCTCCTGAATGCGCGCGTTGAGGGCTTCGCGATGGCTGAGCAACTGGTCGAGCTCGACTTCGCCCAGCACGGAGCGCAGCGTGGTCTGGGCAAACTGCGAGGTCTGGTAGACGTAGTTCGATACCTCGATCACGGCCTTGGAAGGATCGACGACGCGCAAAGTGATGACTGCGTTCACCTTCAGCGTGACGTTGTCGCGCGTGATGATGTCCTGCGGCGGAACTTCGAGGACCTCCTGGCGCAGGGTGACGCGCACCATTTGATCGAAGGGACGGAAGATGAGGATGACGCCGGGGCCCTTGGGTGTGGGCAGTGCGTGGCCCAGGCGGAAGACAACGGCCCGCTCGTACTCGCGCAGAATCTTGATCGAACCCAGGATGTACAGCACGACAATGACGATGATGATGAGGCCGAACATGCTCATGGCAGGGTGTGTCCTCGCGCAAGAAGTGTACCTCGCGGACTCGCCGTCCGGGTCCTGGCCGCACGGGCGGATGCGCCGTTGGCGCGTTTTGTGGGGTTCGCTTCCTTTGGTCACTCACTTCGGGGGATGTGGGCGCGCGAACGGGGACGGCGGATCCGGCCACTGCTAGGCTTGCCGCTTCGGTCGGGATGAGGATTGCTTAGGATCAGGCGCGAGGCAGGGGCTCGACCGTCAGGGTGAGGCCGTTGACGGCCGTGACGCGCACGCGGGTATCGCGCGGGGCTGGCGTGGTGGAGTGAGCCTCCCATAGCTCGCCGTGGACCATCACCTGGCCCACTGGCTCCAGCGGTTTGGTGACGACAGCGATCTGGCCGAGGAGCGCGTCGATGCCAACCATGGATTTGTTGTGGCGGGCGCGGACGGCGAGGCGGACGAGAAAGACGGTGATGAGGCCGAAGGCGACGCCGGCGGCGAGGGCGGTGGTGGCGTGGACGCGCATCTCCGGCACCGGGCCGGCGACCAGCGTGAGCATGCCCAGCACCAGGCAGACGATGCCAGCGAGTGCGAGCACGCCGTGGCTGGTGAATTTCACCTCCAGCACCATGAGGACAGCGGCGGCGAGCAGCAGCATGACTGCGGTGTAGTGCACGGGGAGAAGATTCAGCGCGAAGAGTGAGAGCAGGACCAGCAGAGTGCCGAGCGCGCCGGGGACGATGGTGCCGGGCGCGTTGAACTCCAGATAGATGAGCAGGCCGCCGATGACCAGCATGAGGACAGCGAGATCAGGATTCATCAGGCGGTCGAGAACGCGATCGCGCAGCGTAGGGGTTACGGTATCGAGCGATGCGTTCCCGGTATGCAGCACAGTCTTTGCGCCGCTCATGCGCGTGACAGTGCGGCCGTCGATGTCGTTCAGGAGCGTGGAACTGTCGGGGGCGATCAGGTCGATGAGGCCGAGCTGCTTGGATTCCTGGGCGGTGTAGGACTTGGAGTTGCGAACGGCATCTTCCGCGGCCTGGGGATTACGACCGCGCTGCGCGGTATAGGAGCGCAGAAGCGCGGCAGCATCGTTTTCGATCTTCTGCTTCATGGTGTCGTCGAGCTTGGCGCCCTCGACGACAGGATGCGAGGCGCCGGCGTTGGTGCCGGGGGCCATGGCGGCAATATCCGCTGCTTCGAGCAGGAAGAATCCGGCGGAGCCGGCCCGCGCCCCCTCGGGCGCGACGTAGACGATGACCGGCACGGGGGACGCGCCGATGCGTCCTACGATATTGCGCGTGGTGGAGAGCAGGCCGCCAGGGGTGTTGAGCTCGATCAGCAGCGCGTCGGCCTTGATGTCGGCTGCGCGATCGAGGGCGCGGTTGAAGTAGTCCTCGCTGATGGGCTGGATGGTGTCGTCGAGGCGAAGGACGACGACCACTGGCTGTGCGGCGTGGGCGCGAATGCCGCACAGAAACAGGAGCAGCAGCGCGGCGAGAGCGGCGGCGCGAAGGAGGGGCTTCATGGCTGGGGAGCCGCGGAGGGCGTCGGAGTTGCGGGTGTGAGTGCCTGCTGGAGGCCGCGGGCGTCGGAGTTGGCGGGGTCTACCTGGAGGGCGTGGCTGACGTCTTCGCGCGCGGCAGGTAGCTGGTGCTGGGTACGGTCGAGCCGCGCGAGCGTGAGCCAGGCCGCGGCATTGGGACGCAGCTTGAGCGAGGTTTGTGCTTCGGCGCGGGCCTGTGCGTCGTCGCCGTTGCGGCGGCGGACCTCCGCCAAGCCGGCGTGGGCGTCGGCATCGTTGGGATTGGCGGCGAGGGCGAGCTGGAATTGGCGCTCTGCCTCGAGCATTAGTCCGCGGTCGAGATAGGCTCTGCCATCCTTACTGAGCGCGGCGGCCTGCTGGTCGGACGGCAGGGAGGCAAGGTGCTGCGCCTCCATCTCCTCCATTTCAGAGGCTGCCTGGCGGAAAGAAGCATCGTTGTAGCTGCGCTTGATGCGCTCGAGCGGCAGATCGCGATGGCCCTGCGCATCATTCCCTGTGCCGTTCTGCACGCTGGCTGGCACCACGGCAGGCGGATTGGGCTGGCGCAGCATGTTTTGGAGGTCGACAGCCTCGGAGTCCTGCGGCCGCAGTTTCAGCGCCTGAGCGACGGCGGAGAGCGCGTTGCGTGTATCGCCGCGGCGCGCGAGCGCGATGGCGAGATTGAATTCGTAATCCGGGTCCTGGGGATCGCCGTTGATCGCCTCCTGAAAGAGCGCGCCGGCGTCATGGCCGCGCCGCGCCGCCGCGACGCCCTGGTTGTTCACCACTTCCGGCAAGGGAAGCTGGCCGGCAACGAAGGCGAAGGCCTCCTCCGCCTCGTCGTAGTGGCCGGTATAGAAGAAGGCGAGGCCGCGATAGAACTCCGCTTCGAGTGCGGCGCGATCGGTCTTTCGCAGGTGACCGAGCGCGGCGGCGGAGGCGTCGAACTGCTGCTCGGAGAAGTAGGCCATGCCGAGCGCGAGCCACGCGGGTGAGTAGGTGGGATTTTCGGCGACGGCGATCCTGAGATGGCGAATCCGCTCGGCCGGTTGGGCTTCCACGATGCCGCGCACGTAGTTCTCAAAACCATTCAGGCGCAGGTTGGCGCTGGCGGCATGGAAGCTGCTTTCGGGCAGGGGAAATTTGGGATCGAGCCCGCGGGCCACCTGCCAGGCGAGAGAGTCGAGCACGTCGAGCATGTGGTCGAGCGCGCCGTCCTGCACCAGCGGCGGGCTCAGCCGCAGCGCGTTCACGTCCAGCAACTCGGCAGAGACATGCAGAGTGTTGTTCTCGAGCGAATAGAAGCCCACGATGATGTCGTCTGCATCGAGGGTCTGGGCGAGCCGGATGGCGGTGGCGCGCGATGGCTGAAAGCTGCGGGGAAGACCGAGATGCTCGAGCGCGTACTGGCGATCGTCGCGGCTGATGATATCGAAGCCGGAAGCGCCCAGGCGCTGGTTGAAGGTCTCCGGGACGGCCTCGCCGATCCAGTCCAGGTTGGCCTGCCCGGTACGGTTGTCGAAGGGCAGGACGAGGAGCAGCCGATGATGCACCTTGGCGGGGAGCGTGGCCGTTTCCGCCGCGGACTGATCGTTGGCGTGTTCGAGACTGGCGTGCCCGAGACTGGCGTGTCCGGGAGGTGGAAAGAAGGCGCAGAAAAGCGCCAGTGCAAGGAGTAGAAGCAAAGAGCGCAGTGGACGAATAGGGCGCACGCAGCAGTGATTATAGTGCCGGGTGCTGAGGAGCCGAGGTAACGAAGGTGCGCGCCCAAGTCAGCGAAGGTGCGCTTCCTGCGGCCGGTCGAAGTGCAGCACCGCGGCCCATTGCCCTTTGCGCTCCGCGTGCCACACCACTTTGCCGCCGAGCATGCTGGCGATCGCGTCCGGCGGCAGGTCGCGATGGAAGTCGAAGTAGCGGCGGTCGAGCTTTTCGTTGCGCCGGCCGAGGCTGAGGGGCAGGTACGGCGGGTCGTACTTGGTGGAGAAGATGAGCCCTACGGTGTAGCCGGAGAGTGTGGCGGCGCGCTGGATCTGCGGCAGGGAGAAGTTGTCGATGGTGACGACCTGGACGGGTCGGCGCATGTATCCCAGCTCCGGCTTGGTGAGTTCGTCGGAGGCGGGCCATGCGGTGAGGATAGTTTCGTCCGGATAGCGCGTGACCGCCTGATGGATGGCCTGCTGCTGGAGCCGGATGGAATCTCCGTAGCTGAGGTTGTCCTCGGGCGCGAAGCGGTAGGGAGGATTGATGAACAAGCCGAGGCAGAACGCGAAGGCGGCGAGCGCGACCATGGCGCCCCATGCGGGCACGCGCCGCCAGAATGCGGCAACGCACACCAGCAGCACCAGGGGATAGAGCGGGAGAAGGTAACGCGTGAGCAGCGCGCCGCCGAGAACGGAGAAGAGCAGCGTGTTCGCAACGAAGACCCAGGCGAGCGGCACGATGCATTCGCGCGGCAGTGGGGGACGCGTGCTGCCGTCCGGCAAGGCGCGGGGAACGAGGAACAGCGATGCGCAGGCGCACAGTACCGGCACGAAGAGATTCATGTGCGCGGTAAGGTGCAGGATGCGGTGAAACAGCGCAAGGAGAATGCGCAGGGGGGAAAGCGTGGCCTCCGCGTTGTAGCGAAGATATTGTGGATTGCCGAAGACGTATCCGGTACGCCGCCAGTGATAGACATACCAGGCGCACAGCGGCAGCAGCGAAGCCGCGAGGCCCGCGATCTTCCGGAATGCCGGCGCGCGGTTTGATTTGTCTCGCAGGGCGCGCCAACCTTCATACCCGGCGAGGGCCAATGGCGTGCAGATAGCGGTCTCCTTGGAGAGCGCGGCGAGGGCAAAGCAGAGTACGGCGGGAAGGATGCGGCTGCTTCGGCCTCCGGGCAGGTAGAAGACCAGGCCCCACAGGGTGAGCGCGGCGGCGAAGAGATCCGCATGCGCGAGCGTGCTCTGCGCGAACCATACGGGATAGAGAGCCGTGAGCAGCGTGGTTGCAGCGGCGATGGAGAGTTGCCCGGTGACGCGCTGCGCCAGCCGGTAGACCGCGAGCAGCGCCGCCGAGGCGACGATGAGCTCGGCGAGCCGGGTGGTGGCTGGGCTGAATCCGGAGAGCTTCCACCACATCGCGAGATAGAGTGCCGGCAGTGGCGGATGCGCATTGGAGAGCGTGCTGTAAGGAATGAGCGCGCCGGTGCGGAAGAGATCGTAGGCGGCAGGGATGTAGTAGCCGGCCTCGTCCCAGTAGTAGGGCAGCCGCAGCAGAGCGAAGTGGGAGAGATAGAGCGCGACGAAAATCAGCGGAAAGACCAGCCATAGGGGGAAGGGCTGATCTTTCTGCGGGACGGAAGCACGTCGTGCTGGAACTCGGAGGAAGGAGACGATTGCTGCCTCCGCGGATATAGAAAATTCCGCTTTGCGGAAACTTTAGTTGAGCGGGCGCTGCGCGGTATTGGAGGTGACAGGTTCGAGCGAGATGCTGCCGAAGGCCTGCTCGTACTGCGCCAGATTCTGGCCGAGCACATTGAAGAGCGCCTTGGCCTGCTGCGGGCTGAGATAGATGCCTTGAAATCCCTTGATGGTGACCTGGTCCGGCGAGTCCTGATGCGCGGTGCCGAAGGAGAGGAAGAAATCCCAGACACTGGCGCGCACCTGCACGCTGTTGGCGTAGCCTTCGCGGTAGTCGGAGGCTTCGGTGACGGTGATCCGGGGCTGATTGTTCGATGGATGGATGTCTGCCATGCTTATGCTCGTTTGCTGTGCCTCAAAGTGATCTCAGAAAATTCGATGAGAAAGTCTGGTGCGAAAGGGGGGACTTGAACCCCCACGGGTTTCCCCGCCAGATCCTAAGTCTGGTGCGTCTGCCAATTCCGCCACTTTCGCGTCTTCATAAGCTCTTCGCGAGCCGCGGGAGGCGCCGCGCCGATGGCGATGCGTGTGATTCCCAGGCTGATGGCAAGTTTACACTGGCGGCCGGAATGCCTGTGCCGCCACCGCTGGAAGGGGCATGGGGAGACTGAGCGATGGCCGAGACAATCGATTGCGTTCAGGAACAACGGCGAAAAACGCGATCGCCGCTTGACGCTGGTCCGGGGACGGATGGCGAATCCGCCATGGATCGGCCGAGAGCTGGATGAAATTCCTTCAACTTGTGTCGGAATGGCACCGGCAGGCTATCACCTTACATAACTCAAGGATGAAAAGGAGTTATTCCGGGATGTGATCTCGCCTGAGCGCCGGAAGTCCAAAGCACATTTGTGCCAGAATACAATGCTGATCGTGAAGGCCACCACATCAAAATGGCAGCGCGCACTCCTCGGATATGGGTTATCCATAGCATTCTGGATGCCGCTGGCCGCTCTCCTGATATGGCAGCAATATCGTATCGCCGAGGAGGAGCACCTCAGAGAATCGCTCGCGACTCTCGCGCTTCTGTTCAGTGTGCGCTTCTTCACCTTCGCGCTGCTTACGCCGCCGATCTTCTGGATCGCAGCGAAGGCGCCGATCAGCAGCGGCAATGTAGTGCGCCGCACCATCTATTACCTGGCGGGTTTCGTTCCTTTCGCGCTGCTGTTTGCACTGATCCGCTGGATCCTGCTGCCGCCGTGGTATCCGGAGACGCACCAGTGGGGACATCGAACGTTGTCAGCTTTGATCGGCCTTACCAACACCACTTTCGCGGACGAGCTGGTCTTCTATCTCATTGTTGTGGTCGCGGCGCACGCTGCCGTTTTCTTCCAGCGGATTCAGCGGCAGGAACTGGAGCAGCTTGCGCTGAAGGAGGCATTGACGGAAAGCGAACTGCAGACCCTGCAGATGCAGATCCAGCCGCATTTTCTCTTCAACACGCTGAATGGCATCGCTTCGCTGGTGCACAGCGATGCGGGACGCGCGGAGCAGATGATTCTGCGGCTCAGCAGCCTGCTGCGGCGCACCCTGCGGCAGGCTGGGTCGGACCTGGTGCGGCTGGCCGACGAGCTGCATCTTGCGGAGGACTATCTGGACATCGAAGGCATGCGGCTGGGAAGCCGCATGTCTGTGCGCTGGGACATTCAGCCGGAGACGCGTGAGCTGCTGGTGCCCCAATTCATGCTCCAGTTGCTGATTGAAAACGGGGTAAAGCACGGCATAGCGAATTTCCGGGGACAGGGCTGGATCGAGATTGCTTCGAAACGCAGCCAGCAGGCGCTGAAGCTCGAAGTGAAGAATAGCGTGAACGGCGAAATACGCGAAGGCATGGGAGTGGGCCACCAGAATATCCGGAACCGGCTGTCTCTTCTGTATGGCTCCGATGCGCGCTTGCTGTTTCACCGCAAGGACAAGGTTGCTGTAGCAACGCTGGTGCTGCCGGTTCTTCCGAGCACGACTTCCGAGGGAAAGACAACGACGGTTCGCGAGCTCGAACCGGAAATGAGGTCATAGGTTATGCGCATCCTTGTCGTAGACGATGAGCCGCTGGCCCGCGAATCGCTGGCACGCGTGCTGGGTGAGCGTTCGGATATTGAAGTAATGGACATGGCAGTGGACGCGATCGAGGCGCTGACTCGCATTCGCGACCATGCTTACGACATCCTGCTGATCGATATCAAAATGCCGGAGATGTCCGGGATGCAACTGGTGGATGCGCTGCGCGCGCAGGGCAACGGGATGCCGGCGGTCATCTTTGTCACCGCGTTTAACGAGCACGCGGTGGCCGCATTCGAGCGGCACGCGACGGATTACATCCTGAAGCCGTTTTCGGCCGAGCGGGTGCATCGCGCAATCGACTATGCCAAACAGCACTCTGATGAAGATCGTGCACGGCGGCTGGCGGAGATCCTTCCTCACCTGCAGACGCTTGCGAAATCGACGCCGCGGATCGCTATCAAGTCGAAGGGACGAATTCTCTTTATCGACGTGGCGGAGATTGTGGTTGCCGAGGCGGAGGGAAATTACGTGCTGCTGCGGCAGGAGTCGGGCTCGCACCTGCTGCGTGAGCAGATATCCGTGCTGGCCGAGCGCCTGGCGCCGCACGGATTTGTGCGTATTCATCGCTCGGTGCTGGTGAATGCGGCGCAGGTGGAAGCGGTGAAGCCGCTGCTGACGGGCGAGTATCTGCTGCGGCTGAAGAACGGTAAGGAATACAACGTCACGCGCACCTACAAGAAAAACCTGAAGCAATTCGCGACCTTCTGGCTGGGCATGGATGCGATCGCCGGCTGACGTTGTGGCTACTTATGCGCGGCTGCGGACTGGGAGGGTTCGTCCACCTGCACGATGCGGTCGCCCTTCACGTTGGTGAGCGTCTGGACGATGCCGCTTGGCCAGCGAATCTCCACCTTGCTGGCTACGGCGTCTTTTCCAAGGCCGAAGTGCGCGCGCTTGTCATTCGAGGACAGATAGCTGCCTGCGGTTGAGACAGTGACCATCTGGGTTCCGGTGCTGGTGGTGACGTGGACCTCCGCGCCGATAGCATCGCGATTGCTGCGATGACCGACGAGCAAAAACGTGAGCCAGTGGTTGCTGGTCGCCGTCTCGTTGCGAAGTACATATGCGGGGCCGTCGTTTGTGGTGACGACCGCGTCGACGCGGCCATCGTTGTCCAGATCGCCCACCGCCATACCACGGCCCGCCCATGCCTCTTTGAAGATCGCGCCGGATTGCGCGGAGACATCCACGAAACGCTTGCCGGTATTGCGCGCCAGCAGCATCGGCTCTTTGTAGCGTAGCTGCGGAAAATTGAGCTGGATGGTGTCGAGGTCGTGGCCCTGGGTGATGAGCAGGTCCTTGAACCCATCGTTGTCGTAATCGAGAAAGTGAATTCCCCAGCCGGAGTGCAGCAGCGTCATGCCGCCGATGCCGCTCATGTAACTGTCGTAGGTAAAGCTGCCGTCTCCGTTGTTTTTGTAGAGAGCGTATTTCTGATTTGCCAGATCGGTGATGACGAGGTCGGGCAGGCCGTCATTGTTGTAGTCCTGGAAGTCGATGCCCATGCCGGCATAGGTGCGCCCGTCGCCATCTACCGCGATCTCCGCGTTCAGGCCGTCTTCTTCAAAGGTGCCATCGCCTTTGTTGCGGTAAAGAAACTCGAGCATGGAGTCGTTGGCCACGACGATGTCGGTTTTGCCGTCGCGATCGAAATCCGCCAGTGCGATGCCCAGCCCTTTGCCGGGTTTATTCAGCCCAACCTTCGCAGCCTCTTCGGTGAAGTGGCCGTTGCCGTCATTGTGGTAGACCAGAGCGCTGATCGGCTGAAAGACATCCGGATGACAGTAGGCCCGATAACCGGGCCGATGTTCGCCGCAATAAATGTCTTCGAAGTCCCACTGCACATAGCGAAGAACCACCAGGTCGAGAAGGCCGTCATTGTCCAGATCCACCCAGGCGGCCGATGTCGACCATCCGCTGCCGCCGGTTCCGGATTGCGCCGTGACGTCGGTGAAGGTTCCATTGCCGTTGTTGTGATAGAGCCGGTTGCCTCCGTAGGCGGTGACGTAAAGATCTTCGTAACCGTCGTTGTCGTAATCGCCGACAGCCACGCCCATGCCATAGCCGATGCCCTGGAGACCTGCCTTCTCGGTGACATCTTCGAAGGTGCCGTCTTTCTTCTGATGGTAGAGGCGGTTCCAGTATTCGGGGCCGGTTTTCTGTGGGATGGTGCCCTTTGCGGTTGGATCGCTCAGCGGCGCGCCGTTCACGAAGAAGATATCGAGGCGGCCGTCATTGTCGTAGTCGAAGAGCGCGACGCCCGAGCCCATGGTTTCGATGAGATATTTCTTACTGGTATGCGAGGCGCGGCCCTGAACGTGGATACCTGCCTTTGCCGTGATGTCGACAAAGTTGCCCGGGACAATATCGGGTTGGCCGGGTTGCAGCTGCTGCGCGGCGGCCGGAAGCGCGGCGAGCAACATGCAGAGGATTGAGGCACGAAACGACACAGGCATAAGCAGAGACGCCGCGCGATGTGATCCTGCGGACAGCCCTACGATACGTGAGGACGGTGGATTGCGGTATCCATCTTTCGATGGTTCACGCGGTTGCCTTTGCGGGTGCCGGTGCGATGGCGAGAAAGTCTTCGGCGAAGCGGCGCGCATATTCTTCGGTGAGCGCCTCGACGCGCGCGGGGTCGCTCGAGCACACGATGAGTCCGGCGTGGTGATGCTTCTGCATCCGATGAACGATCTCGGGTGCATCGTAGCGGTCGGTCACAGGCATGGCGTGGCGCGCGAGGCAGAGCACGCTGCCGGCGTAGTCGGAGCCGAGCTGCGGCAGGCTGTACTGCTCACCGCGGGCGAGTGCGACTTCGATGCGTGCCCATTCTACCCAGGGACTGAAGCGGTATGCCTGCTCGATGACATCGGCGATGAACGCGCCGCCCACGCGTGCCGCGGCTTCGAGGAAGTAGAACTGGCCATCGGCGGCTGAGCGGATCCATTCCGTGTGGGTGACGCCGTTGGCGAGGCCGAGTGCTGCGATCAGCTTCTCGTGCAGCTGCGGGATTTCCTTTGCTGGGACGGAGGCGCGGTCCACGGTACGCGTGGTGAAGACGCCGCCCTGATGCATGAGCTGAAAGGGCGGCTTGCCGTATTGATGGACGGGCGTGACCAGCGTGTGGCCGCTCCATACGACGCCGTCGGCGTGGAAGATGTGGCCGGCAACGAACTGCTCCAGCAAATGATGCGATTGGCGGTCGCCTAGCTGATCCAGCAGCGGCCACAACTCTTCCGCCGTATGCAGCTTGCGGATGCCGATGGCAGATGCATCGGTGCGCGGCTTCAGCATCCACGGCGCGGGCGTCTGCTGCATCCAGTGGTGCAGGTCGTTGTGATGGAAGATGCCGGTGAACTCCGGCACGAGGAGCCCTGCTTCGCGCGCACGAACACGCATGGAGAGCTTGTCGCGGAAGAAACGCGTGGCCGATTCGCCGAGACCGGGCAGGCGCATGTGCTCGCGCAGTGTGGCGGCGATCTCCATGTCGAACTCATCGAGCGCCACGATGCGGTCGATCTTTCGCGAGCGCGCGAGATACATCACCGTGTTCACGATTTGCGAGGAGGTCATCTCCTCCGGCATGGTGTGGATCGCGCCGAGGATGTCGCGCGGCCAGTCGGCATCACGGTGCTTGTCGAGGGTGAGGAGTTCGACACGGCAGCCGAGGCGCGCGCATTCACGCAGAAAGGCCTGGCCCTTGACATAGGTCGAGAGACAAAAGATCAGCGGCTGTGACGAATTGGGACTGGTCTGCATAGAAGTCAGCTCTCTTGCGGGCAAAAGCCGGCGGAAGCGCCGACCCATTCCTGGTTGCGATTGTGATCGACGCCCATCATTTTGCCGCGGCCCATACGGATAAGGCTGATGACCGGCTCGAGTACGCCATCGTCGGGCCAGACGTACATGATGCGCACCTCCGCCTGCGTGAGGCCGTGCGGCGTGGCAATGACCGGCTCGAATCGAACGCGCTGTTGCAGCAGGAAGTTGTGCCGCTGGTCTTCGGGTATGGACGCCAGTTCGGCATCCGTGGGGCCGAACTGCACGCCCTTGCCGGCGAATGAGTAGAGTGGCTTGAAAACCCACTGCTCGCGGTCTTCAGGTAGCAAATTGTGGCGTTTGCCGTCATACCAATCGTTCAGAAAGACGGCCGGCGGGACAGCAGCATGATGCAGCCAGGGGATGGCAAACTTGCTGATGCGGAAGTACCAGTTGGGATGGCCGGCCCACTCGACATCGAGGTCGTCGCGATAGTCGAAGGGCAAGTCGATGCCTTTACGCTCCAGCTCATCGACGATGGCTCGGTTGTAGATGCGCTCGATGGGGACGTCGCGTGTGCCGTTGCGATAGATGAGTCGGCGCCCTTCGCGCTTAAGCTTGGCGATGTCTACGGTGCGGATGCCGAGCCGGTCTTCGTGGACGTGGAAGTCGGGGAGGGTCTTCTGCGTCTCCGGTTCGATTTCGAGCAGCACGACATTCTCCGGCGCGTGATTGCCGACGATGACGCGGTGAAGGAGCGACCAGTAGCTCGCGTCGTCGTGGCCATTGAGGAAGCGATCGAGAGTGTCAGGAAGCTTGAAGATGCGCGCATAGTTCTCGAAGAGCAGGGCCTGAAAGCCGAAGATGGAAGGGAAGGCCTGCAACTCGACCAGGCGCGGAGCGAGTGAACCATCCTCTTCGCGCACCAGGCCGAAATCCGCCGTCATGAAATGCGGATGGGCAGGGCAGTGCGGCACGCGAAAGCGCTCCGGAACTGCTTCCTCAGAGGCTTTGAGGAAGTCGGCGTTGCCGAGCAGGTCGTGTGTGAGTTCGGCGCCGGTGTCGGCGATTCGCTGCATGAGCGCGGGTGGAAAAAAGCAGGGCGTCTCCGAGATGCGGAACTCCAGCGGAGCACGGGCCTGGCGTGCGCAGTCCTCGAGCAGCGCCTGGAAGCGCTCGGGCCGGTAGTCGCGATTGAATGCCTGCCGCAGTTCTGGCAGCACGCTGCCTCCTTGCTTCCTGCCCAGATCAGGGTTGAATCAGGAAGCGGCCCTCGCGCATGATCTGGTCTTCGCCTGTGGCGCTTTCGAGCCAGATGTTGAAGTTGAGACCGACGACGTCGATGTGTGTCGATGATGTCCACTTTGCGCCGGTGTGCTCGCCGTAGGGATCACCGAAGGCGATGTGTATGCCCGGGAATTTTTCATCCTGCAGGATGTTGCCGATCACGCGCGTGACACCGATGTTGGTGCCGATGGCGAATTCGCCTACGCGGTCGGAGTTTTCGTCGCGATGGGTGTACTCCCAGAAGTCGTCCTGCAACTGACTGTTGCTGGAGGTGCAGGCGACGATGCGGTTCTTCGCAATAGTGATGGTCATCGGCGTCGCGGCCAGCGAACCGTAACGCTGGCAGAGATAGTCGCCGACCACTCCGTCGACGACGAAGGTGCCATTCACTTCTCCGGGTGCGGTGAAGACTTCGCCACCTGGAAGGTTGCCCCATTTATCCGGGCTGATGATGCCGCTGGTCTTGATCCATTTGTAACCAGGATTGAGCTCTGCGCGGATGTCGGTGCCGGCCACGGTGGTGGCGCGCACCGCGGTGGCCTTGCTCACGCGATCGAGCACGCACTGGCTCAGGCGGTCGACGGCGGCAAAGTCGGCGCGCATGCCTTCCAGCATGATCTCGGGCGTGATGTTGACCATGTGAGCATGGCGCATGCGGCGCCGATTCACCACGTCGGTCATCTGGCGACGAGAGAGCAGCTCATTCTGCTGCACCTCGACAGCGAAGATGGAGACCTGGCTCGTCTCCATGTCGGCGAGAACCTCGGCCGGCATGCCGATGAGCGGGCGCGGGGCGAGCTCTTCGAGTACGAAGCCGTTCCAGCCGCAGCCGAGCGCATTGAGCTCGCGGGCGATAGACGCGGCAATCTCTACCGTGGCCTGGTCGGTGATGAGGGTCACTTTCTCCGTGGGTTGGATACGCAGGCAGGTGGTGACGGCGCTGCGCGCGCCGGGTGTGAAGTCGGCCGGGAAGGCGACATCAAGGAGCTGGGTGCGGGTCATGGTCATGGCTTCGACGGGATGTTGCAGTGTATCGTGTCCGGGTATGGCGTGCGGGCCTGTTTGAAATTCACTAGAACAGGCCGGCGCGCGTCTCCTCCACCATGTAGTCCACAACGGCGTTCAGGTCGCCGTTGGTCTCCTTGAATTTCCGAACCTGGCGCTGGGCGCCGGAACCGTTGTCGAGAATCGTCTTGATATAAGCCAGCGACTCTCGGCTGCCCAGTTCATCCACGCAGTCGTCGACGAAGGCGAGGTATTCAAGGATGAGCTCGCGCTCGTCCACTTCTGTTTCCTTGCCGAAGTCGATCAGCTTGCCTTCGAGGCCATAGCGCACGGCGCGCCACTTGTTTTCCATCAGCAAGGCGCGGCTGTACTGGCGCCAATCCTGATTGGTGGCGTGCAGCTTCCACAGCTTGCAGGCGGTGGCCTGGATGAGCGCAGCGATGGCGATGGTCTCGTCGGCGCGCATCGGAATGTCGCAGATGCGGACCTCGATGGTGTTGAAGAAGGGATGAGGACGGATGTCCCACCAGATCTTCTTCGCATTGTCCATGCAGTTGGTCTTGATCAGCAGGTTGCAGAACTGCTCGAACTCGCCCCAACTGCCGAAGCTGTCCGGAATATTGGTGCGCGGGAACTTGTCGAAGACCTTCGCGCGATAGCTCTTCAGCCCAGTGTCACGGCTGCGCCAGAAGGGCGAATTGGTGGAGAGCGCCAGAATATGGGGCAGGAAGTAGCGCATTGAGTTCATGACGCGGATGGCTGCTTCCTTGTCCTCGATGCCGACGTGCACGTGGAGGCCAAAGATCAGGTTGGCGCGCGCCACCTGCTGCAGGTCTTCGACGACGCGCTCATAGCGCTCGTCGGGATAGATGTCCTGCGCGCTCCAATCGGCGAAGGGATGGGTTGCCCCGGCCACCAGCACCAGGTCGTGCTCCTCGGTGATATGGATCATCTGCCGGCGCAGGTCGTAGAGATCGTCGCGGGCTTCGGCGATGGTGCGGCAGATGCGTGTGCCCACTTCGACGACAGACTGATGCATCTCCGCCTTGACGCGTTCTTCCAGACGCCGCTTGCCCTTGGCGAGCAACTCCGTCTTGATGTGCGAGCGCAGGTCGCGCGTTACGGGATCAACAGTCTGGTACTCCTCTTCGATGCCGAGCGTGAAGGATGGGCGCATGGTGCGAGGCTCCAGAGGCTGACGATTTTATGCTGAGGGGCCCGGGGTTTTGCGCGTTTTGCTTGCTGCTTTCTTTGCCGGCGCTTTCTTTGCAGCGGTCTTCTTCGCGCTTGTCTTCGCGCTTGCCGGGCCGGCAGGCTTGGTCACCGGCTTGCCGGAGAGGAACGATGACCACACGAAGCCGCCTGCGGACGTGCCGACGTGCTGCTGCACCTTTTCGACGGCCATCTCGGCGACGGCGTCCACGATCCAGCGGAAGTTCGCTTCGCCCACGGAATGCACGTCGGCATCGGGCGCGGGATTCATGAAGTCGATCGCGTAAGGCACGCCGTCCTCTACGGCGAACTCCACCGTGTTCAGGTCATAGCCGAGGGCGCGGCACAAGGTCAGCGCATCACGCTCCACGCGATCCAGCAGCGCTGGCGGGTATGTCGGCGGGTCCTTCAGGTAGCGCTCATGGAAGGGGCGGCGCGGATCGTACGGCATGATGTGGACCTTCTTCTGGTTGATCACGTAACAGCGGAAGTATTCCTGGAATTTCACCGCGCTCTGCAAGGTCATGCACAGGTCGCCGGTCTGATCGTAGGCCTGGAAGAACTGCTCCCAGTTGTGTACGTGATAGACATCGCGCCACCCGCCGCCGTCGAAGGGTTTGAGAAAAGCAGGGAAGCCGACGTACTCGAAGATGCCTTTCCAGTCCAGGGGGTATTCGAGATTGCGCATGGAGCGATCGGTGGTGCCCTGCGGATATTGCTTGTGCGGGAGCAACACGGTGCGCGGCACGGCGACGCCAAGCTTGCGGGCGAGCGCGTAGTTAAAGAATTTATCGTCTGCGGACCACCAGAACGGGTTGTTGATGACGATAGTCCCGGTAAGCGCCGCATTCTTCAGGAAGCCGCGATAAAAGGGGATGTCATGCGAGATGCGGTCGACGATGACGGCGTAGCCGCTGGGAGCTGCCTCGCGCACGCCGCCGACCTGGAGCGACTCGGCAGTGATTCCGGGCAGGTGCATTGCATTGATGCGCTCGACCAGGGCTCCGGGAAAGGTGTTCTCCATGCCGTAGAGCACCCCTATCTTCTTCATGATTGCTCCTTCCGTCGCGGGTTCATGATTGCTCCTTCCGTCGCGGGTTCATCTCCTACTCCTTCCGCAGAGAGCGTTGTTTACAGTGTCTGCCAAGATCATAGCCATCACAGGTAAACGTTCATCATGCGCTGCCAGGTGGGCCAGTCGTGGCTGTTCCAACTATCCCAGATGGCGAGCTGATGCCGGACGGCGCGGCCGGCAAGCAGATGGGAGAGGCGCTGATTCTGTTCCAGGCACTGGTCGTCCCAGCCGGTGGCCAACACGTAGGTGTTCTCGCGGTAGTGGTCCAGATACCAGGGGTCGCTCATGTTCGCCAGATAGTGCGGCGGCATGTTGAAGTAGACATCCTCGTCGTAGTAGCCGTGCAGGAAGTTGGAGATGTCGAAGGCGCCGGACATGGAGAGAAAGCCGGTGAAGACATCCGGGTGACGCAGCGCGATATTTACGGCATGATAGCCGCCGAAGCTGCAGCCGATGCTGATGAGGTGGTTGTCACCGTTTTTCAGCCGCACCAGCGGAAGCACCTCGCTGAGGATGTACTCCTGATATTGAATCTGCCGTGCAATGCGCCAGCGCGCCGGCACATTGCGGTTGTACCAGCTCTCGGCATCGAGCGAGTCCACGCAGTAGAGCTGGATTTCGCCGTTATCGATCTTGTGGCCGATCGAGGCCGCCATGCCGCGGTCTTCGAACTCATAGAAGCGCGCCTGCGAACTGGGAAAGACGATGGCCGGCACGCCGCCATGTCCAAAGACGAGCAGCTCCATATCCCGGCCCAAACGCTCTGAATACCACTTGTGATATTCGCGATTCATATTTGTTCGATCGTTCTCTCGCTCAACTTTCTCGCCGCTGGGCTAAAGCTGGCTCTGGATGCGAGCCCCTTGATAGGCTTTAGAGAGGCTCTTTCAGATGGCTCACGCTATACCTATGAGAAATCCGCTCTACTGTAGCAGAGCAGCGGCTACGTGCCTGCGCCTTCAGGCAGACGCGCGAACCAAGCGAAGCAGCTTACTCTCGGGCCATCGGATTTGAAGATACCCAGCAAGAATGCCGCAGCTCGCGCTGCGATACCGGCTGCCCCGGCTGGCCCGGCGGCAGAGGAACCAGCCAGCTTTGAAGTGTCCGTGCAGGTTGGGGATAGCGAGCGGCTGCGGCTGCACCGGCAATTTGTTTCGGCGTTTCTGCCGGCGCGGCGGGATGTGATCGTCGCGCTGCCGCCGGACTACTTCTACTCTAAGTCGCTCGAATGCGGGCGGCGCTATCCGGTGCTCTATCTCCAGGATGGGCAGAACCTCTTCGATCCCGCAACGAGCTTTATTAAAGGCAGCTTCTGGGATGTGCAGACGACGGCGGACAGGCTGATCGGCGAGCGCGCCATCGAGCCGCTGATCATCATCGGCGTCTACAACACCGGCATCGAGCGCATGGAGGAGTACACGCCGATGCGCGACCACAATCTCGGCGGAGGCAAAGCGAACCTCTATGGGCGATTGCTGGTGGAAGAACTGAAGCCATGGATGGACCGGAACTATCGCACGCTCGATGGCTCGGCGCATACAGGGGTCGGCGGCTCGTCACTGGGCGGACTAGTGTCGCTGTATATGGGACTGACCTGGCCGCATGTTTTTGGGAGGTTGGCCGTGCTGTCGCCGTCGGTGTGGTGGGCACGCGGCGCGATGCTCGAGTACGTGCGGCGCACGCGGCCGGAGCCTCGCCCGCGCATCTGGCTGGACATGGGACTGGCCGAGGGTCCGGCGATGATCAAGAAATGCGATGAGCTGCATCGTCTGCTCGAGCGTCGCGGCTGGCGCGACGGCGCGGAGATGCGATATCTGCGCGTGCCCGGCGGACGTCACAACGAGGATGCATGGGCGAAACGCGTCGATCCCTTCCTGCGCTTCCTCTTTCCCGCGAAGTGAACAGCAGGTCTTCATGAATCGTCATCCCGAGCGAAGCATAGCGGAAGTGGAGGGGATCGCTGGTTGTTCGCTGGTGTCCGGCTCCCGGTCGGCTAGCATAGACGCATGACGATTGTTTCCGCAGAGGCCCTGTTGTTCGATCTGGACGGCGTGCTGGTCAACTCCATACCGGCCGTGGAGCGTGTGTGGTCGCGCTGGGCGGAGGAGCGCGGCTTCAACGTGCAGGAAGTGCTGCATCGGGCGCATGGACGGCCGAGCATCGAGACGCTGCGCTACCTGCTGCCGGATGCGGATCATGAGGCGGAGAATCGGCTCGTCGAGCAGGCGGAGATCGAGGATGTCGAAGGCATCATTCCGCTACCTGGCGTGAAGGAATTGCTGGCGGTCCTGCCCCACGATCGCTGGGCGATCGTCACTTCCTGCACGCGTCCGCTAGCGGAGGTGCGGGTTCGCGCCGCTGGACTGCCGACGCCGGGGCTGTTCATTACCTCGAACGACATTACGCATGGCAAACCGCATCCGGAGCCGTATTTGAAGGGCGCTGCGGGGCTGGGCTTTGCGCCGGAGCAGTGCATCGTGGTGGAGGACGCGTTGGCCGGCATCGCATCCGGCAGGAATGCCGGCGCGCGAGTGATCGCATTCACGACCACAGCGCCCATCGCCGACCTGGTCGCCGCGAAGCCGGATTGGATTCTGAAAGACTGCTCGGCGATCCGGCTCGATCGCGAGCCAGCCGCTGCTGCGGTTGGCTCGGGAATGCGGTTGACCCTGGAAGAGGTCACGGTGAGCGCCCGCTAGTTTGCAGCGGACTGCTGCGGCATCGTAGCCGCATCGAAACCACGATGGCGACCACTGGCGTGACGCATGAACTTCGGCGTGTCGACTGGGAGTCCGCGGAATGGCGCGCAAGCCTGCTCTGCCTTCCCGCAATTGCGATTGCCTTGGCCGTCGGTCTGGCTGCCGGGCATCGTTTTGCTGCGCTGGTGATCGCCGGCAGCGCGCAATCGGTGGGCTTCGGCGCCTTTCAGCGCCGCCTCTGGTTTCGCGGCGGTCCCATGGTGCTGGCGACCTTGGGCATGGCGCTCTCCACGGCTGTAGGTGAGCTTGCCGCGCACAGCCCATGGGTCATGCTGGCGCTGGTCACATTCTGGGCCTTCTGTTACGGGATGTCCGGCGCCATCAGCTCGCCGGCATCGTGGGTGGGGCAGCAGTGCTGCGTATTTCTTATCGTGTCCGGCGCCGTGCCGGGAACGCCGCATGAAGCGGCTCTGCGCGCAGCCGGCGTGCTCACAGGAGGCTTCCTGCAATTCGTATGCATCCTGCTGCTGTGGCACTTCTTTCCGCCCGCGCGGACGACATACTCCGACCCCGAGATTCATCCGCCGGGATGGCAGCGGCGGGCGGTGGTGGACAATCTGAAGTTCAGCTCAAGCACCTTCCGCTATGCTCTGCTGCTGGCCCTCACCGGCCTGGTGGCGGAGGGCATCGCGCTGCTGGCGCGTTTTCCGAATGCCTACTGGATTCCGATGACCGCGCTCATCATCATGAAGCCGGACCTGCTGCTGACCAACGCGCGCTCCATTGCCCGGATCGCCGGCACGTTTGTGGGTGCCGCGCTGGCGACGCTGATCGCGACGACGCTGCGGCCTGACGGGCTCTGGCTGAGCCTGCTCATTGTGCTTTCGATGTATCTGGCATACGCGCTGCAGAACGTGAATTACGCCCTGTATGCAATCCCGCTGACTGCTTATATCGCTTTCATCCTGGCCATCGGCAAAACGCCGGAAGCCAGCACGGCGGAGCATCGAGTGATCGCGACGGCCATCGCCGGCGCAGTGGCGATGCTGATCCACGCGCTGTACGTACGCGATGAGCTGCGGCGTATCGCGCGCGCCTTTTTGCCGAGGGAGACTTGACCGGCGGGCGGTCAGTAGCGGCGGATGCTGCTGCGCGGATAGAGCGTGAGCTGCAAAGCAATACTGGTGTCGTTCTGGGCGGAGGTGTCGCCGTTGATGAGATATGGCGCCTTCCAGCGCTCGTACTGCACCCACGCGTTGACCTCCACGTCCTTGCCGAGCCGCTTCACGGCGTTGACGGTGAAGTCGTTCTGCGTGGTGCCCATGGGCACAAAGTCTTTCGGCGTTTTCACATTGCGGTATTGGAACTCGAGCCACTCGTTGCCGCTGAGGTGATAGGTGAGCCACGTCTGGCC
This sequence comes from Acidobacteriaceae bacterium, assembly GCA_036500805.1. Lineage (GTDB taxonomy): Bacteria > Acidobacteriota > Terriglobia > Terriglobales > Acidobacteriaceae > KBS-83. The sequence goes on from DASYBK010000075.1 coordinate 99,294, forward strand.
GCCCTTGGCCTCGCGGCCGATCCAGTCGCCGAAGGTGAAACCCTTGTTGGTGTATGCCTGCCGTTGTTCCACTTCCCAATACATGAAGCTGCCGCCAAAGCTGCGCGCGGTTGGCGGGTCGCTGGATACGGCCTCTGCGCGCAGGGACAGCTTTGGGGCGCCGGGGAAGTGGGAAAGATAGAGACCCGGCCGGATAGCCGCGCGCCGCGGAGCGCTGATCGGCGTGACGTCATCGTGCGCCTCGGAATCGGTGTAAAACGTAAGCCAGTTGCGCACAAATGGCAGGCGATAGGAAAAGTTGAAGGCGGAGAACCGGGCGCCGGGATCGGTGGGGCCCTGTTTCTCCGCTGAATTGGTGTCGTTGATGTCGAAGAAGCCTTTAAGGAAGGTGTGCCAGGTGACCGGCTGGTGCCCTTTGCCGCCAAAGACGATGGTGCGCTCAAAGCCGAATTCGAAGTTTGCGGTGGGCTTGAAAGTGAAGCCTTCCGAGTGTGTGTAGGGATGGTTGAAAGCCGTGTGTCCCTGCAGGCTGCCGTAGAGAAAGTCGTAACGGATGGGCCCGAGAAAGCGTGAGATAAATGGGATATATGCCGGTTCGACGCGATTGATGCGGATGGAATAGATGTCTTCTGCGTTGTTGCTGTAGCCCATGCCGCCGCCGCGGCCGGGGCCGTACCATTCGTCACTTTTGCCGATGGAGATCTCGTGGCTTTTGAAGTTTGCCGCGAGATACGCCTCCTGGATGCGGAAGGTATCCACGCTCTGCAGCGTTTGCCCGTATTGCAGGGTCGGGTTGTAGTAGGTGAGCGGGATGACTTCGTCCTGGAAGGAGAAGTGTGCGGCTACCGCTGTCGAATAACCCCAGAGAGTGGGCGCATGCTGATACTCGGCTCGGAGATAGCCCGAGTAGCGGCCGAGAGTGGTGCGAACGCTGGCGCCGGTGATGTTGTTGAAGCCCTCGGCGTAGGGGCGTCCGTAATCGTTCACGATGGTCTGCCCGGAGTGATAGGAGTCACGCAGCGGCGGCCCGGCAATGCCGAGCATGCGCGTGTAGACGGACTCGATCTCGGAATGGCCGCGATGTGCGTCTATAGGTATTTCAAGATCGGGGGCCAGTTCCCGGCTCAGCGCGCTATAGATCTCTTTGGCTTCATCGCTGTCGCTGTTGTAGATCTTGCCGGCCGATGCATCGAGCATGTGGGCGACGCTGGTGCGCGTGTATGGCCGCATGCCGAGAAAGACGGTGTCGATAAAACCCAGCGAGTAGAGCCGCATGATCTCGGGGTACATCCAACTGTCCAGCGGAATGTAGGTAGACCCGAGGCTGCCGGAGTAGCGTACCGGCTTTGCGGGCATGGTGCGCGTGAACTGAACCGGCGGAGGCGGGGTCTGCGGAGGCGGGGTCTGCGGTGCGGGAGTCTGGGGTGCGGTGGGCTGGGGAGCCGTCTGCGCGGGCGGGGCGGGCGGCGCATCTGGCGGAGCTGCTGGAACGCTCTGAGCAGCCATCGGCAGCGAAGACAGCAGACCAATGGCAAAGAGTTGCGGGAGACGGCGGAGGGAATGCATGTGTTGCCCGCATTGTCTCGTATTCCTGCCCGAAAGCAACAGTGCTTGCCCCGGGGCCCGTCTCATACCGGTCAGCAAGTCTGGCCGTGAGGAGATTCGGGGCAAGCGGGGATCGCACGTCGAGCGACGCGGCGAGAGCACCACGCCGGGAGGGTGCAGGTCGTTAGAAAAGCATGCGGAAACGGCCATCCTTGTGGCCTATACGTGGCCTTCGAACGAAGCTTCAATCTGCGCTGCGCTGTGCGGCGGCGGACCGCTTAGCATGACTCCACAGGGCCGCCCAGAGCTCTTGTGGCCACGCAGGATCCATGCACGGCCTTTCGATGAACACGAAGTAGAGGATGCAGAAAGCGAGGATACAGGGCAGGATCAACGCGCTTTGCACCAGGAAGTTGGCTAGTAGATCGTGCGAAACGACGATACGGCGGCTTGCCTTGAAAACCAGGGCAATGATGAAGAAATGCCAGAGATAGATGCTGTAGCACATGCCGCCCACGATGGCGAGCCACTCTGTGGCAAGCAGGCGGCGGAGCAGCACCCCGCGAAAGGCAGCGACAAACGCGAGCGCGATGAGCAGCGGTTCCGCAATGTAGAGCAGGCGGTACGAGGCGAAGAACAGAATGCCCCATGCGGCGCCGCTGACCACGTCCCATCGCCAGGATACCGGCCACCGCACCATATCGGTGACGTAGAGATCGCTGAGCAACATGCCGGCGAGGAAATATTGCAGCCACCAGACGATGGTGGCCCAGAAGTGCGAAGCGCCGCTGATCTTGCCGAAGGCGAAGAATAAAACCCAGGCAGGCAGCAGGATGCTGATCGTACCGAGCAACATGCGTCGCAGCCAGGGACGGCGCACCAGGAACACGAGTGTGAGCAGCGGCACCAGCACATAGAACTGGACTTCCATTTCCAGCGTCCATGCCACCGGATTGATGATGTGGGACCAGCGAAAGAAGAAGCCGTGAAGATAGAGGGCGCTTGCGGCGAAAGGCAAGAGCAGCGTGCGCAGCGGAACGTGGGAATGGATCGCGGCCGCAATCGCGCACACGGCGATATTGATGAGATAAGGAGGCTCGAGGCGCGTAAGCCGGCGCAGATAGTAGCTGCGCAGCGAGGGCCTGGCATGGCCAAGCAAGTAGTGGCGGGCAAAGGGACGGCCAAGAATAAAACCGCTGATGACGAAGAAAATACGGACGCCGATATCGCCCCGACCGAAAAATGCGAAAAGCCCGCTATACCAGGATTGCCGGATGAGCGGAATGCCGCTCTTGGCGCTTACCTCGGCGGACAAATGAAAGATGACGACAAGCGCGATGGCGACGAAACGAAGGCCGTCGATCTCCGGAATCCACGATGAGCCGGAAGTAATACGGCGGAGGCTCCAGATCCGGCGCCGCTCGGCCGTCTGCGCGGGCGGGGCGGCCGGCGTATCTCGCGGAACTGCTGGAACGCGCTCAGCTGCCATCGGCAGCGAGGACAGCAGACCCATGGCAAAGAGTTGCGGGAGACGGCGGAGGGAATGCATGTGTTGCCCGCATTGTCTCGTATCCCTGCCCGAAAGCGACAGTGCTTGCCTGTGCAGCGGTCCCGCTACGCAGATTTGCGAGGGCCGTGCAGCGAAAAGAGACGGGATTCTATCCAGTTCCGTATGGCAGGCGTGCGGGCTTCGAAGAGCAGATAGAGACCGTACCCGTAGAGCCAGCAGACGATGAACCAGCCAAACAGCTCGAGACAATGGGCGGGAGTTGGCGAGCGGCGTACGCCAATCCATGCCAGCAGCAACAGTATCGCGGGCAGATGGTTTGCGTAGAGGGAGTAGGTTGGTGCTGCGATCCGATGCGCCATCTGTTGATACCGGGAGGGCGTCGGGTTGGCATGCAACATGGCATAGAGCACGAGGGCGAAGAGAGTGCCCGTAACCAGATCGACCGTAAGCGGCTGCGTAAGCGCCCACTTCGGCGCACGCGTGCCGAATGTGAATCCCAGGAAAGCAGCGAAGAGCAGCGTCGAACCGGCCAGCAGAAGGGTTCTTTGCTTGGCGGAGAGAGTCATCCGCGGCAGCAGATAGATGCCGAGGCCGAAGAACCATAAGGGCGCCAGGGCCATGATCGCGAATCCAGTGAACCAGGCAACAACGAGGACCATTGCAGCCAAAATCAGGCGTAGCCAGAGCCGCGTCGTCCGCAGAGCGGCCGTTACCAGCAGACCGAAGAGGACGTAGTACCAGAATTCGTAGCTTAAGCTCCACAGCGCCGCGTTCGTGCCCAAGGTGGGCACCAGAATGCCCTGCACAAAGGCGGCATTTCCCAGCAGAGTGCGGACACTGAGGTCAATGGGTCCCTCGCGTACCAGCATGTGCCATCCTCCGTTGTAGAGCGCGGATGCGCCAAGCACATGGATTCCCGTCGTATCCAACAGCAGCCCTATCAGCAAAGCGGGCAGCAGAACAATTTCCAGCCGTAGAAAACGGTGGAGCAGGTAGCGAGGAAAGGACCAGGTACGTTTCTCGACGGAACGGAGGCCGCTCGAACCGACGAGGAATCCGCTGAGCACGAAGAAAACCATGACGGCAGGATGGGCGAACTTGGCCAGTAGATAGACGCCCGCGGCAAGGGGAGAATGTGCTGAGGTCTGCGGCCAATCCAGGAGGAGCACGGAACGCAGGTGCTGGAAGGCAACTGCGGCAGCCGCGAGCCCTCGCGCCAGGTCGAGGTGAGCCGAGGCAGCATCGCTGAGGCGCCGTGCTGCCGAATCTGTTGCCAGCTCTGCAGTAGGGATCAATCGTTGACTCCGGCGGTTCCGAGGGGGTGATATTGACGGAAACCGGTGGAGTCAGTATGGCATTCTCGCCATGGCTGGCACCGCTATAGCGGCATCCGAAGTTGTAGGCAGAAGCACCCTGGGAAGCGCAATATGCGGATCACGATGGCTTCGGGCATCATCGAATATCCTGGATGGAGAAAACGAGGGCGAATGGGCCGTTTGGCTGAGATCAGGCGCAGGCTAAAGTATGCGGGGCATCTGCTTTGGCGGTCGGCGGTGACGCCCATGCGCGGGACGCATCAGCGGCCCCAGCTCGCGGCGCCTGACGAGCTCGGCGTCACCTTTATTGGGCATTCGTCATTCCTGGTACAGGCCGCCGGGCGAAATCTGCTCTTTGATCCGGTCTTCTCCACCTGGCTGATCCTGCTGCGACGACAGCGGCGCGCCGGGGTGCGGGTGCGCGATCTTCCCCCCATCGATTTCATTCTGCTCTCGCATGCGCACATGGACCACCTGGACCGTTCCTCGCTGCGGCGGGTGGTGCGCGCCACCCGCAAGCGTACCGGGCGGGCGCCGGTTGTGGTGGTGCCGACGGATGTGGGGGATGTGGTGCGCAATCTCGGCTTCTCGCAGGTTATCGAGCTTGGTTGGTGGAAGCGGTATACGGCGGAAGGCCTTACCATCACGCACACGCCGGCAAAACACTGGGGCACACGGTGGATCGTGGATGGCCATCGCGGCTATGGCGGCTATTTCGTGGAGGGCGGTGCCCGCCGGCTCTACTACTCCGGCGATACGGCGTACTTTGCGGGCTTTCACGAGATTGGTGCGCGCCTGCGGCCGGAGATCGCGCTGCTGCCCATCGGCGCCTACCGGCCGGACAGCTACCGCGCCGTCCATGCCAGCCCGGAGGACGCGCTTCGTGCCTTCATGGACCTGGGAGCCGAGGTGATGGTGCCAATGCACTACGGGACCTTCTGGCTCTCTGAGGAGCCGCTGGAGGAGCCGCTGCCGCGATTGCTGGGTTCGGCTGCGAAGCTCGGATTAGCCAGCCGCGTCGCTGTCATCCGCGAGGGTGAGACGCAGGTCCTGCGCGGCGCAGGCGAATCTGTGGAAGATTGTCAGGAGGCGGGAGCGGCGTCCGCGGTGTAAGGTGCGTGGGCCTGCGGTATAGAGCGCATCATAGAGCGCATCAGTGGCTGTGCTCGCTGCCATGCTGGCCTTGGTCTTGCTCGCCTGCGGGAGCATCGGACTTGCCTTTGCGTGGCGCCCGGGCCAGGTCGCCTTCCTTGTCGATGAAGTAGAGATAGCCCTTCTCGCGCTGAAGTCTGGTCTCGGCTACGACCTCTTCCGCGCCGTCGCCGCCCTTTTTCTTGCGCGCGACATTGCCCTGCTTGTTGATGAAGTAGAGATATTGCTTGTAGTCGCGTTCGAGACCCAGCTTCTGGACCTTGTCTGCCATGCTCACTGTCCTCCGCAGTTGAATTGCCCAGGGCATTTTCCCTGTAGGTGTAGAGCGGCCAACAGAAGCTCTTGTGGCTTTTCGTTAAGGAGAAGCCACACCGAGATAGAATCCGCTACCTCACAGCATCAGGAAAAATGCTCTACCGCGGGCACGGGCTGCTGGCAGGCGAGCCTACTGGTTGGCGTGCAGAGCAGCTGTGGCGCGCTGCTCGTCCGCCTTCTTTGCCTGGTCTTCGAGGGCCTGTGCCTGGGGTAGATAGCTGATGGCCTGGGTGATCATCGGGTCCCAGTCGGCGCGGACGCGGAGCCCCTGCTCTTCGCCAAACTGGCTGGTGAAGATATCCGCCTTGATGTTCGCCTTGATCCAGTCCGACACGCCGTTCAGGTCCTGCTCTGTGAAAGCGATCTGCTGGCTGTTCAGAAACTGCCGGAAGTCGTTCATCACGGCATTGTCCACCTGGAAATCCTTGTCGGCCGTGTGATTGGCCAGGTAGTGGCTGGCGAAGTTGAAGAAGACGTAGTGCTCCAGCAGCACATCCTGGAAATGATTCGATTTCGGCGTCTCGATCTTGTCGTCAGGCGTGATGCCGCCGCCGCCGTAGACCGTGCGACCGGAGTCAGTCAGCTTGACCTCGCGGTTCTTTTCATCAGAGGCGGAGGGCTGATCGTGGTTGTAGTAGTAGTCGTAGAGCGAGACGCCGTTGTAGTTGCGCTGGATGAGCCGGCCGCTCGGCGTGTAGTAGTGATAGGTCGTAAGCGCCAGGCCGGTGTTGTCGGAGAGCGGGTAGACCGTCTGCACCAGGCCCTTGCCGAAGGTGGTTTCGCCCACAACGATGGCGCGGTCATGGTCCTGGAGGGCGCCACTGACGATCTCCGCTGCCGAAGCCGTGCCGCGGTTCACCAGGACGACGATGGGAAAGTTCCGGCCGCCGTTTCCATGGGTCGCGCGCTGGGTCTGCTCGGGATAGGCGCGTCCGCGCTGCGACACGATGACCTGACCCTTTTGCAGGAACTTATCGCAGACCGAGACCGCCTCGGTCAGCAATCCGCCGGGATTGCTGCGGAGGTCCAGCACCAGGCCTTTGAGATTGGGTCCAAAGTTATCCAGCGCCTCGCCGACCTCGTGTCCGGTGGTCTCCTGGAACTGCGTAATGTGGATATAACCGACGCCGGGGTGGATCATGAACGCCAGGTCGATCGAGCCGTGGGGAATCTCGTCGCGCATCAGATCGAAGGTCAGCGGCTTGGATTGCCCATAGCGGGTTACCGTCACCGAAACATGGGTTCCCTTGGGGCCCTTCAGCATGTTGGCGACTTCGGTCGAGTCCATGTTGTCGGTGGACTTGCCATCCACCGCGATGATCACATCGGCTGGTTTCAGTCCGGCGCGGTACGAGGGTGTTCCCTCATAGGGGAAGAGCACGACAATCTTGTTGTTCTGCGGCTGGATGGTCATGCCCACGCCGTAGTACTTTCCGTGCTGATCCTCGCGCATCTTTGCGTATGCCGTGGGATCGTAGAAGCTGGAGTGGGGATCGAGCACGCGCAGCATGCCCGGAATCGCCCCGTCATAGATAGCCCGCTCGGCCTTGTCGCCATTCAGGGGCTCGGCGTAGTTCTGCTCCACCAGGCTGTACACGGTGGTGAAGGAGCGGAGGTCATTCCGCAGAGTCGATTCGTCGGCCTGGGCCTGAGCGCCGACAGTGCGCTCGACCAGTGTGCCGCCGGCAGCACAGGCGGCGAGGAAAACAGCAACGGCGATAGCGGAGCGGCGCGGACTATGTGCCATGGGAAAGTTAGCCTGCGGCAGGCTCACGCAAACGGCAGTCCTGGCGCTGGTTATTAGACGCGAGTATAGCACCCGGGGAAGCGTGACCGGTTCCGCTTTACTCTGCCACCTAGGTGTGATGCAGGGCTTGCCCGGATGGTGCAAAAGCTGGCGGCAGAGAGGCTTTGGAGCTGTGCCGCTAGAATCTCTCATCGACCCGTGCATGCACCGTCCGTGGTGAGTAGAATACGCACAAGCGCGTGAGGCAAGACGTCCGGGAGCGCCGGCGTCAGAGCAGGTCCATCGTAAGCCGCACCCTGATTTGAGACCCCTGGCTGCGACGCCGGGAATGTAGAGAGATTCATGACCCTTCGCCGTTCCGATCTTTGCACCTGGTTGCTGGCGGGTTCCCTGCTGGCGGCCGCCCCTGTCCTTGCCCAGAACCAGAAGAAGAACAGCAAGACCCTGACCCCGGCCCAGCAGGCGGAGCGCGCCAAGTTCAACCCCAAAGCGGAAGCATCGCCGTTTGGGGGCGCTGTGGTTGAGGAAAGCGTGGCCCAGGTCAACGATCAGATCATCAGCACATCGGACTACAAACGCGCCGAGGACCAGTTAGAGGAGGAAGGCCGTAAGCAGGGGTGGAGCGAGCAGGAGATGGAAGATCATAAGCGCGATCTGCTGCGCGATCTGATCGACCAGCAGTTGCTGCTTTCCAGGGGGAAGGACCTGGATATTACCGGCGAAACCGAACTCGTGCGAAGCCTCGATAACATTCGCAAACAGAATCACCTCGATTCGATGGAAGACCTGGAGAAAGCTGCCGCCAGCCAGGGCGTCTCCTACGAGGATTTCAAGCAGAACATCCGCAACGGCATCATCACGCAGCAGGTGATACGCGACGAGGTCAGCCGTCACATTCAGATGACGGACGCCCAATTGCAGCAGTACTACCGGCGGCACCTGAACGACTTCACGCAACCCGAGTCGGTCCGGTTGAGTGAAATCCTCATCCCGGTGAAGACCGGTGGCGATGAGGCGGCCGATCTTGCCGCGGCCAAAGCCAAAGCTGACGATCTGGATACAAAGATCAAAGGGGGCGCCAGCTTCGAGGACCTGGCTAAGACAAACTCTTCCGGAACTACCGCGGCACAGGGCGGCGACCTCGGCGAATACACACGGGGAAAACTGGCGAAGCAGCTAGAGGATGCAACCTTCGCGCTGCAGGCCGGCCAGTCGACCGAGCCGATTCGTACCCGGCAGGGTTACGTCATCCTGAAGGTCACGGCGCATACGCCCGGCGGCACACAGCCTTTCGCTTCGGTCCGTCCCCAGGTCGAAGAAGCGGCCTTCATGAGCCAGATGCAGCCGAAGCTTCGCGAATACCTGGGGCAACTGCGCCAGAACGCCTACATCGATGTGCGTCCCGGCTATGTGGATACCGCAGCGGTGCGCAACCCGACGAAGCCGCTCTACAGCGCCTATACGCCGCCGGGACCGAAGAAGAAGGTGCACTTCAAGCGTACCCGCTATAGCGGCGCCCATCGCGGGCGGCACGCGAACCAAGCTGCCACAGAGACTGCGACGAATAAGACCGGCGCAGCAGACACGACGGGGACGGGGGCCAAGACGACAGCCGGCGGCACCACGACGGCGCTTGCCACGACTCCCGCAGTAGAGAAGCCGGGCAAGAAGGAGAAGATCCGGTTCGGCCAGGCGCCGCGCGAAGCCCTGCCGCCTGCCGCACATCCGACGAATGGGTCCGAACAGGCTGCGGGCACGGAACAGGGAACCGGCAGCGAGGCGCAGGTGGCGTCCAACTCCGGCTCCACGGATATTCCGGGCAGCGAAGCTCCAGCCCAGGTCGAGCGCAAGACGCGCTTTGCCGATCGCGCTCGTCTGCCGAAGGCCAAAAAGGCGAAGACCCCAGACCAGATTGAAAACGAGCGCGTAGACCAGCAGGGCACACCCGAGGAGACGGCAGCCCGGCAAACGCAGTCCGCCCCGTTGGGATTGGCCGGCGATACCGCCGCCAAGAAGAAGGCGCCGAAGGTGAAGAGCGGCAAGAAGACGCGTTACTCCGACCAGGTCAACGGCGCGAAGCAGGCGCCGCCGCCGCCGCCCGCGACCTCCACGCCATCGCCGCTGGCGACGCCGGGCACTGTGCCCACGCCGGCTGACAGTGGCACGGCACCGGCGCAGCCCCAGCCGTGAGCATTCGCCTGTGAGCCAGGGCACGCTGCTTCCCGCGCACACCAAAACCGTCTTCCTCGGCGATATCGCAAAGTTCGAAGGCCAGACGGTAACGGACTTCTTCGCCGTCGCGCAAAAGCACTTCAGCCGCAAGCGCGATGGGGGCGCCTACCTTTCCTTGCGGCTGACCGATCGCACTGGACAATGCGAAGCGAAGATGTGGGATAACTTCGAGGCTTGCGCGGACAGCTTCCAGGCCGGCGAAATTATTAAAGCGCAGGTTGAGGTTTCCGGTTGGAATGGGCGGCCTCAGCTCACCATCAAGAAGCTTCGCAAGGCAGCGGCAGAGGAGTACTCGCTGGCTGATTTTCAGCCCCACACCACGCTCTCGATCGGCGACTTATGGGCGAAGCTCAACGCCTTCGTCGACAGCTTCACCGATCCATTTCTTCAGCAGCTTGTCCGCAGCTTTCTCGACGATCCGGAGATTGCCGCATTGCTGCGCACGGCGCCGGCGGCCAAGTATCTGCATCACGCCTGGATCGGCGGCTTGCTCGAACATATCGTCTCGCTGCTGGGATTGTGCGACCGCGTCCTCCCGCATTATCCGCAGGTGCATCGCGACCTGGTGATGACTGGCGCAATCCTGCACGATATCGGCAAGCTCGAAGAGCTGCGCTGGAGCATGAACTTCGATTACACGCTCGAAGGCCAGCTGCTCGGCCACATCACTCTCGGCATAGGCATGATTGAAAGAAAGACTGCGAACATTCCGGGCTTCCCGCCGCGCCTTCGCCTGCTGGTAGAGCACATCGTGATCAGCCATCATGGCAAGTACGAGTTCGGCTCGCCCAAGCTGCCCATGACGCCGGAGGCGATCCTCTTCCATTACCTCGACGACCTGGACGCGAAGATGTACTCCGTGCGCACGGAGCTGGACCGCAGCGCGCAGCAGGGCCGCGGCCCGGACGAGATGACCGAATGGGTGCGGGCACTCGAGCGGCCGCTGCTGGACAGCCAGGCCTTTCTGGACAGCCGTGCTCCTTTGGGCGAAGCTGATCGCACGAATTTGAACGATGCGGATGCAGAGGTGACGAGCGATGCCTTACCTGCTGAAGAGTGAGCCCGAGTCCTACTCCTACAGCGATCTGGAACGCGATGGTGAGACGACCTGGGATGGCGTGAAGAACCCGCAGGCGCTGATGAACCTGGCTGGGATGAAGCAGGGCGAGAAGCTGGTCATCTATCACACCGTGACGGACAAGGCCGCGGTGGGGACGGCGCTTGTGGTTTCCGTCGATGCATCGAATCCGAAGAATCCGATCGTGCGCATTGCGCCGGACAAGCGGCTGAAGCAGCCGAAGACGCTCGCCGAGATGCGCGAAGCGCCGGTCTTTCGCGGGTCACTGCTCTTCCGGCAGTTCCGGCTGTCGGTGGTTCCGCTGACGGATGCGCAGTATGAGTGGCTGCTGAGCTAGATGTGAGTCTCAACAGTTGACGCCAACCTGCAGTGCCGGCACACACGGGCGTGAGCGACCAAAGGAAGCGAGCTTCTTAACATGCGCCGCAGGCGCGTCCGCCCGGACGGCCAGTCCTTTACAATCAAGGTTTGACCGGGAAGGCACATGCTACGTTTTTCAACCGCGGGTGAGTCGCATGGCGAGGCCCTGATCGCGCTGGTGCAGGGACTCCCGGCCGGACTCGAAGTCGACCAAGCATTTATCAACCGTGAGCTGTGGCGCCGCCAGCAGGGGTATGGCCGCGGCGGGCGCATGCGCATCGAGACGGATACTGCGCACATCCTCTCTGGCGTGCGGCATGGCCACACAATAGGCGCGCCAGTGGCGATGCAAATCGCGAACCGCGACTGGAAGAACTGGGAGGAGATCCTGCCCGTCGGCGCAGGCGATCCGACGAAGCACAAGGCTGTCGCATCGCCGCGTCCTGGACATGCCGACCTCTCCGGATCGCTCAAGTACAACTTTAAGGATGCACGGTATGTGCTCGAACGGGCTTCTGCGCGTGAATCAACCGCGCGGGTTGCGGCGGGCGCCTTATCCAAGACATTGTTGCGCTTCCTCGGGATCGAGGTCACGAGCCATGTGATCCGTGTGGGGCGGGCGGAGCTGGAAGAACCGGTCACATGGGAGGCGATCGCTGCGCTCGCCGGCCGGGACGAAGTGCTGCTGAACTGCGCGTCGCCGGAGAGCGAAGAGAAGATGAAGGCCGAAGTCGATCTCGCGCTGCGGACCGGCGATTCGATCGGCGGAGTCTTTGAAGTGGTGGCGCATGGCGTGCCGCCGGGGCTTGGTACCTATGCGAACTGGGACGAGCGGCTGGACGGTTTGCTGGCCTGGGCGGTGATGTCGCTGCAGGCGGTGAAGGCGGTCGAGCTGGGACGCGGCGTCACGGCGGCGCAGTCCCTCGGCTCCGCGGTGCATGACTCCATTCATTACGCGGAGACGGGCGAGAACGGGCATACGCGCGGCTACACTCGTTTTGTGCGCGAGCAGAACAATGCCGGCGGCATCGAGGGTGGCATCTCGAACGGCGAAGATATCGTGGTGCGCGGCTATCTGAAGCCCATCTCGACCTTGCGGCGGCCGCTCGAGTCGGTCACCTACGAGACGCGCGAGGCCACGAAGGCGGCCTATGAGCGCTCCGACGTATGCGTGGTGCCGGCCGCGGGTGTGGCCGCGGAAGCCATGGTGGCCTTTGTGCTCGCTCAACTGGCGCTGGAGAAGTTTGGCGGTGATTCCGCGACCGAGTTGAAGCGTAACTATGATGGATATCTGGAGCAGATCCGGAATTATTAAGCCGCGCAACTGCGCCAGAGCAAGAACGAAGCACGCATGATTCACCCCATCGTCAAGTTTCCCGATCCTATCCTGCAGCGCCCCAGCGCGCCCGTCACCGAGTTCGACGACGAGCTGCGCAAGCTGGTCGCGGATATGTTCGAGTCGATGTACGCGGCGCAGGGCATCGGGCTGGCCGCGCCGCAGATCGGGATCGCGAAGCGGCTCACCGTCATCGACCTGAGCAACAACAAGGAGCCGAAGGACAAGATCGTCCTCATCAACCCGGAGATCACGCTGAAGGAAGGCAAGCAGCTCGAGGAGGAGGGCTGCCTGAGCCTGCCGGAGATTCGCGAGAAGGTCCGGCGGTCGGTCCGGGTGATGGTGAAGGCGCAGGACGAATACGGCAACTGGAGTGAGCGCGAGGGCACCGAGCTGCTGGCGCGCGCCTTCCAGCACGAGATCGATCACCTGGATGGAGTACTCTTCATCTTCCGCATCAGCGCGCTCAAGCGCGACCTCATCCTCCGGCGCATTAAGAAAATGCAGCGCGCCGGCGAATGGTAGAGGGGTCGTAGATGCGGCTGGTCTTCTGCGGCACGCCGGCTTTTGCGGTGCCGACCCTGCATGCGCTGCGGGATGCTGGTCATAGCATCGAGCTTGCGCTCTGCCAGCCCGATCGGCCCAGCGGCCGCGGCTTGGCGCTGATGGCTCCTCCGGTGAAGCGGGCTGCAATGGACGCGGGTATCGAAGTGCTGCAGCCGGAGAAGATTCGCAACAATGCGGAGTTGCAGGCGCGGCTGGAAGCCATCCGGCCGGACGCCATTGTCGTGGTCGCGTATGGACGCCTGATTCCGCGCTGGATGCTCGAACTGCCGCGCTACGGCAATCTGAACCTGCATGGCTCCCTGCTGCCGAAGTATCGCGGCGCCGCGCCGATCCAGTGGGCGGTGGCGAATGGCGAGACGGTGACCGGCGTGACGACGATGCGGCTCGACGAAGGCATGGATACCGGTGACATGCTGCTGCGCCGCGAACTGCCTATCGCACCCACGGATACCGCTGAAGACTTGTTCCCACGCCTCGCTGAGGTTGGCGCACCGCTGATGGTCGAGACGCTGGCTGATCTTGCGGCCGGCACCGTCGCGCCTGAGAAGCAGGACAACAACCTGGCGACCTATGCGCCGATGCTGACTCGCGACGATGGGCGCGTCGATCCCGCGCGCAGCGCGCAATCGATCTTCGACCGCTGGCGCGGCTTTCAGCCCTGGCCCGGCGCATGGACTACCGTGCGCGGGAAAAAGCTGATCCTGCACCGGCTGAGGCTTGCGGATTCCGAAAAGCGTGGGGAGCCGGGAATTTTTCGGGTCGAAGGCGATCGGCTTTCCTTCACCGCGGGCGATGGAGCTTCGCTGGAAGTGACTGAGCTGCAAGCGGAAGGCAAGCGCCGCATGCCGGCGGCCGACCTGCTGCGCGGATACGGCGTCCTCGACGGCGATCGCCTGGGGTCGTGATGGCGCGGCGTATCACACCTGCGCGCCTGACAGCCTTCCGCGTGCTGCTGGCCATTGCGCGCTCCAGCAACACACACTGTGACGAATTGCTGCGCGCGCCGGCGATGGAATCGCTGTCGCCGGTCGATCGCAATCTGACTACCGCGCTGGTGATGGGCGTGCTGCGCTGGCAGCTTGCCCTCGATGCGGTGCTCGCTGAATACCTCAAAAACAAATCTGCTCTGGATGAGGAGGTCGCCATCGCGCTGCGGATGGGGGCGTGGCAGCTGCTCGGGATGGATCGCATCCCGGCGCGCGCTGCCTTGGCGGAGAGCGTGGAACTGACGAAGGCCAGCGGCTACACCTCGGCATCCGGCATGGTGAATGCCGTGCTGCGCCGCGTCTCCGAGGCTGCTTCGTCGATCACTCTCGATCCGGTCGGCGCGCATCCAGCGTGGCTGATCGAGCGCTGGAGCAGTCATTTTGGCTGCGATGCGATGGCTTCCATCGCGGCTTACGATCAGCAGGCGCCCGCCGCGGCCGTGCGGCTCGGCGTCGGAGCCGATGATGCAGCGGAGGCACTGCCGGCCGGCGCGTTTTTGACACGCGCGCGGCGCCTACCCGAAGGCGGCACCGCGCCCGAGAGCATGCGCATTCAGGATGAGGGTTCGCAATTAGTGGCGGCGCTGGCGGGACGCGGCGCCCGCATTCTCGATTGCTGCGCCGCGCCCGGTGGCAAAACGGCAATCCTGGCGGAGAACAATCCGCTGGCCGAGATCACCGCCTGCGACATCAGCGAAGCGCGCCTGAGCGCGATGCGCCGCAGCTTCGCGCGCGAGCCTCTGACCGCGAGGATTCAGTGCGTGGTCGCGGATGCGACAGCGCTTCCGTTCCGCGACGGCGCAGCGGTTTCGGGCAGTTTCGATCTCATCCTGTGTGATGTGCCATGCAGCGGCACGGGAACGCTGGCGCGCAATCCGGAGATCAAGCTGCGGCTCGCGGCGAACGATCTCAAGCGGCAGCAGGAACGGCAGATGGCGATCCTGCGCTCGGCGTATCGCGTGCTCGCGCCGGGCGGCCGACTGGTCTACTCTACCTGCTCGCTGGAGCCGGAGGAGAACGCGATGGTGGTCCAGGCACTTCTCGCGGCGGAGCCAAGCGCGCGGTTGCTCGATATCGGCGAGCGTCTCGCGTCGATGCAGAACGAGGGAAGCCTTCATCCGCAGGGCGCGCGCTTGTTGTGCAAGACGGCATGGCGCAATGCCTGCCTGCAGACGTTGCCCGGCGTGCTGCCTTGCGATGGATTTTTCGCGGCGATCCTGACGCGCCCCTGACTACTGTGCGAGCGTGAACTGAATTGTTCCGGCCGCCTCCACGCGCTCGCCTGCCGCGGGGTACTGCGCAATCACCGTGCCCGGCATTACCGGCAGAGCGGGCGGCGCGGGCGCCTCACCCGGCGCGGCGATCGAGGCCACTGGCGGAATCTCCGCCTGGCGATAGAGCGGCGGCGCCAGCTTCAGTCCGGCCTTGTCCACGGCCGCGTCGGCGGTCTTTGCCGGCTGGTTGATGAAATCCGGCATCACGTATCCGGTGGATTCCGGAGGCACCGGCGCACTCAGCAGTAGCGCAACATTCGGCCGGTCCACAGACGCGGCGCCTGCATCCGGCGACTGTGCGATGACCGTTCCGGGTTCCGCAAGTGCGTAAGGCATGTGCGCGATAGTGCCGAGCTGCAGGCCGGCGCGGCGTATGGCTAGCGCCGCGACGCGTTCCTGATCATGCACGAGCGAAGGCACAGCGACCTTCTGCGCGCCGAGGCTCTGGCCCACGCGCACCTGCCAGCCGGTGCGCACGATGGTGGCCGCCGCGGGCGATTGCGTTACGATGCGCGACGCCGGTACCACGGCGCTGTAGAAGTGATCTTCGATGCTCATCTCAAGGCCGCTCGCGGATGCCTTGCGCAGAGCCTCGGCCTCGGTCATGCCGCGGAAGTCCGGAACTTTCACCTCCGCGCCATGGATGGCGAAGTGCATGGTGGCGAGCGCGGAAACCATCGCGACAACTACCAGCAGCACCACCACCAGCGCGCACTGAAAGAGGCGGAGGATCATGCGTCAGCGTACTCGATGGTGAAGGTGATCTTTGCGGTCTTCTCGAGCATCGCCGAGACCGAGCAATACTTCTCCTTCGAGAGCCGCACCGCATCCTCCATGCTCTTGCGGTTCACCGCGCCGGTGACGCGATAGACGAGCTCGATGCGGGTGAAAACGTTGGGCGACTCGGGCGCTTTCTCGGCGTTCGCAGAGACGGTGAGCGCAGTGAAGGACTCGCGCTTCTTGGTCAGAATGGTGATGACATCGATCGCCGTGCAGCCGCACAGGCTCATCAGCACACACTCCATCGGAGTCGGACCTTCCGCGCGCGCTGAATCAAGCGTGAGCGTATGCCCGCTATCCGATGTGGCTGCGTAGACCTGATCGTGCTGCCATTCCGCTTTCGCGATCATTCTTTTCCTCCGGGCTGTTCACGTTGGCTGCGCGATTGCAACTGCGTCGTTCGTGACGATTATCGGTCTCCGGCTCGGGATGCACCAGCATGCGGTAGACCTCCGGACGCTCGAGCTTCAGCCGGTCTTCGAGCGAGGTGATGACGTCGTGCACGCGATGCATCGGCAGAGCGTCGGGAAGCGTGCAGTGGCAGGAGAGATGCAGGCGATCTCCCATGCGCGATACGGCGACTTCGTGAATGTCGATGATCTCCGGCAGCGTTCGCGCTGCGGCACGCAAGTCTTCTTCGAGGCGGCGGTCATGTTCTAGCGTGGCCGACGCTTCGATGGTGGCGGGCTCGCTTTCGATATGGGTCAGCACGTTGCTTACCTCAGGAGCGGCGCGGTACATCTGCTCCTCCAGCTCGCAGACGAAGCGATGGGCTTCCACCAGCGGCAGTGACTCGGCCACCTCGATATGCTGTTCGACGTGCAGCCCGCCCTTCTCCTGTTCCACACTCAGGTCGTGCAGGGTGACGTTATTGAGCGCTGCCACGCCGCGGATGCGGTCGAAGATGTTCTCGCCCAACACCTGACGGGGAATGGTGCGCACCGTGGCGTCGATGCCGGGCACCACTGCCTTGACGGCCGCGGTGATTCGCTGCACCAGCACCTCAATGTGCTCCGCGGTGTCAAAGCGCGGCACTGCGACACGCAGGTCGGCGAAAACCCGATTGCCCGAGCGGCGCACGCGTACCCGCTCCAAGTCCACCACGCCTTCGATCCGCTCCACCGCGCGTGCGATGCGCTGCTGTGCACCGGCGGGCGCAGTGTCGAGCAGCTCATATGTAGTGCGGCGCGCCAGGCCCCAGGCAAAGTGCAGGATGACAGCAGAGACGACGAGCGCGGCCAGCGGGTCCGCATAGCGCAGCCACGCGATGCCGAAATGCACGCCCGCGTAGGAAGCCGCAAGCCCCAGGGCGACCGCGGCGCTGGACCAGATGTCGGAAGCGAAGTGGAGAGCATCGGCCTCCAGCGCCTGCGAGCCGGAGACGGCTGCGACATGCTTAAGAGCGCGGGAGCGGCTGAGATCGACGGTGATGGAAAGCGCGAGCACGGCGAATGGCCACACCGAAGGACGAACCGTTACCGGTGCGACGAAGATGCGGATGATCGCCTCGACCACGATCCACACGCACGAAGCGCCCATGAGAAAGGTTTCGGTAAAGGCGGAGAGCGTCTCCACGCGCGCATGGCCGTAGGGATGGTCTTCGTCGGCGGGCTTGTCGGAGATGCGGACCGAGGCGAAGGTCAGCGCGGCGCCCAGCAGATCGAGCCCGGAGTGTGCCGCGTCAGAGAGCATGCCGAGGCTGCCCGTCAGCAGACCGGCAATCAGCTTGAGCGCGGTCATCCCGCACGCCGCCAGCATGGACATCAGGGCGGCAACGCGCTTCTGCTTCACGACGGCACGGCCGGTCTGGGTCGTTCCTGTAGGCTCATCCGGCGGGGACATGCCCACAGCCTACACGCGCTCGCGCATACCCGGCCAGCGGCGGTGAGCTACAGTTTGCGGGCAGTGTAGAGGCCGGCGATGCCAAAGGTGTAGGGTGTCCAGCGCGCATCGCGGAAGCCTGCTCGCTCGAGGGAGGCGAGCATCTCCGGCGGAGCAGGGAAACGCCCCACCGATGTGGGCAGGTAGGTATAGGCGCTGCTTGCGCCCGAGAGCAGCCGGCCGATGCGCGGCAGCACGCGCCGGAAGTAGAAGGCATAGAGCTTGCCGACGAAACCGCCAGGCTCGCTGAAGTCAAGGATGCCGAGCTCGCCTCCCGGAGCGAGCACGCGATGGAATTCGCGCAAGCCGGCTTCGTAATTGGCAAGGTTGCGAAAGCCGAATGCGGTGGTCAGAAGTTGGAGCGTGCTGTCGGCGATGGGCAGATGCAGCGCGTCTGCCTCAACCGCAATTGCACCGTGCCTGCGGAATTTCGCGGCGCCGCGTAGCAGCATCTGGTGCGAGAAGTCGATGGCCAGGACGGGCGCGGCCTGCGGCGGGCGGCGGCGCAGCAGCGCCATGGTCATATCGCCGGTGCCGCAGCAGATATCCGCGATGCGTGCCTGTGGCTGCGACAGAAGGTGACGGAAGCGCCGCGCCGTGCGCCGCCACCATAGCCGATCGATGGAACCGGAGAGGATGTGGTTCAGCAGATCGTAGCGGGGCGCAATGGAGTCGAACATCGCCTGGACGGCGGCGGCTGCATCGTGCTCGCTCGTAGTGCCGGCGGGTTGTGCGCCTCGCATTGCCACCGTCATCGCTCCTGCCATTTTTATCGGCCCAACTGCAGCCCGTGGCGGATGGCCTCGAGCAGTTCTTCGTCGCTCAGGTCATTCACCACGCTGGCGTGCCCGATGCGGTCCAGCAGCACGAAGTGGCGCACACCCGCGATGCGCTTCTTGTCGCCGGAGGCGGCGTTCAGCAGGCGGCGCGCGGTCAAACGCGGAAGCGGTGGCAGGCCTAGAGCCTCAATCGCCGCCAGGATACGGTCGGCGTCGGCGTGCGGCAGTCCGCGCTGGCAGCTCGCTTCGACCGCGGCTCGCATGCCCCAGCCGACCGCTTCGCCATGCAGCAATCCGCGATAGTGAGTCAGCGCCTCAAGCGCGTGCCCCACCGTGTGGCCGAAGTTGAGGATCATGCGCAGGCCGGCTTCCCGCTCGTCCTGCGCTACGACGCACGCCTTGATGCGCACGGATTCGGCGATGACATGGGTGAGCGGCTCGGTCTCCTGACAGAGCAGCGCCTCCGTGTGCTGCTCGATGTACTCGAACAATGCGCTGTCGTAGATCAACCCTGCCTTCAGGCTTTCGAAGAGCCCGGCGCGCAACTCTGCCGGCGGCAAGGTGCGCAGCACTGCGGTGTCGGCCAGCACCAGGCGTGGATGATGAAAGCTTCCGATCAGGTTTTTGCCGGCGGCCAGGTTCACGCCGGTCTTACCGCCGACCGAGGAATCCACCTGTGCCAGCAGCGTTGTCGGCACCTGGATGAAGTCGATGCCGCGCATGTAGGTGGCTGCCAGAAATCCGGTCATATCGCCGATGACGCCGCCGCCGAAGGCGATCAGGACGGAGCTGCGATCGGCGCCGGCCGTCGCCAGTTGCTGTGCCAGCCGCTCCAGCGCTGCCAGTCGTTTGTGCTGCTCGCCCGCCGGCAGCAGCAGCACGGACGGCGCTTGATCGGAGGCGAATCCGCTCAGGAAGCTCTCCGACCACAGCGTCCATATCTCCGGCGAGGTCACAACAAACGAGCGGCGCGGTTGCTCGCCGAAGATGGCGCTGAGGTACTGCGGCAGGTCGGGCAGCAGGTCATCGCCCAGCAGCACATCGTATGCAGCGGAGGCAGTCTGGATGGGGAGAGTACGCACTCGGCTCATCGTACCGCAGCCACCAGCCATGAATGATGAATGATAGCCTCGCTTTATATGGGCAAAGCCGCCATTCGTATTCCGGCCGTTACAGATTTCCTGATTATCGGGGCCGGGATCGCCGGTCTTCGCGCCGCTATCACGCTGGCCGAAGCCGGGCGCGTCCTGGTGGTCACCAAGGAGGCGCTTGGCGAATCGAATACGCAGTACGCGCAGGGCGGCATCGCGGTGGCGATCAGCGGGGCGGAGGATGTCGCGTTGCACCTGGAAGATACGCTCGCCGCCGGCGATGGCCTGGTGGATCCGATCGCCGCGCGCGTCCTGGTGGAAGAGGGCCCGGCGCGTGTGGAAGAGCTGCTGCGCTGGGAGACGCATTTCGATCGTTACGCCGCTGGGGAGCACGCTGGCGAGCTGATGCTGACGCGCGAAGGCGCGCATAGCCGCAATCGCATTCTGCACGCGAACGGCGACGCGACCGGCCGCGAGATCGGCCGCGCGCTGCTTGCGCGCGCATCCGCGACGCCGGGCATCACGCTGCTGTCCTGGGCGCTGCTGACCGATCTGCTCACGGCCGATGGACGCGCGTGCGG
This sequence comes from Acidobacteriaceae bacterium, assembly GCA_036500805.1. Lineage (GTDB taxonomy): Bacteria > Acidobacteriota > Terriglobia > Terriglobales > Acidobacteriaceae > KBS-83. Next base: position 119,824 of record DASYBK010000075.1, read on the forward strand.
AGCGCGGCTGCTGGATGAGAATGGCGAGATCCGGACGGTGCATGCGCGCTCTGTGCTGCTGGCGAGCGGCGGCGCCGGTCAGGTCTACAGCGATACGACCAATCCCGCCGTGGCGACGGGGGATGGAATCGCCGCGGGACTGGCCGCGGGCGCCGAGCTGGCCGATATGGAGTTCTACCAGTTCCATCCAACTGCGCTGAGCCTGCCCGGCGTGCCACGCTTTCTGCTCTCTGAGGCACTGCGCGGCGAAGGCGCATGGCTGGTGAATGCTGCGGGCGAGCGCTTTATGCATCGCTATCATCCGCTGCTGGAGTTGGCGCCGCGCGACGTGGTGGCGCGGGCGATCACACGCGAGGGCATGGGTTCAGGGCCGGGTGAAATGCTGCCGGTGTATCTCGACATGCGCCACGTCACGAGCATCGACCCGGATACGCGCTTCCCGGGCATCTCCGCGTTTCTCCATCAGCATGGGCTGGACCTGGCGCGCGACCGGATTCCTGTCCGTCCGGCGGCTCACTACCTGATGGGCGGCGTGCGCACGGACGTGGATGGGCGAACATCGCTGCCGGGCCTTTATGCCGCAGGCGAGGTGGCGTGCACCGGCGTACACGGAGCGAACCGGCTGGCGAGCAACTCGCTGCTGGAGGGACTGGTCTTCGGCGCGCGCGCGGCGGAGAGCATGCGCCGCGAGAGCGGAATTCAGGTGAAGGCTACGAATGCGGAGGAGCCGACGCCGAGGCGCGATGCATCGCTGCCGCCAGTCGAGGAAGCGATCCAGCGATTGCAGCAGCAGATGTGGGAGCATGCAGGGTTGCTGCGCGATGCGGAGCTGCTCAGGAGCATCGACCTGACAGCCGCGACCAGTTATGTAGATGCGGCTCCGGCGGTCCATTGGACTAGACGTGAGTATGAGGCGCGATCGCTGGCGCGTGTGGCGCGAGCGATTGTGATCTGCGCGCTGGCGCGCGAGGAGAGCCGCGGCGCGCATTACCGCAACGATTTTCCCAAGCGCGATGATGCGCGATTCGGCGTGCACTCGCATCTTGCCGGCGATGCAGTCAGCTTCGGACCGCTGCTTCCAGTGCCAAGCCGCAGCGATGCTCAACCAGAGTCGCCTGCGCTACGCTGAGCGCTGCGGTTGCGCGGGAATCAGCAGGGAAGCGGCGGCGAAGATCGCAACCGTGCCCAGAATAATGACCAGAGACCAGAAGGTCGGTATCTCGAACCAGCGCGCCGCGATCATCTTTCCGCCCACGAAGGCGAGGATCGCCGCCAGGCCATAGTGCAGCAGATGCAGCCGATGCAACAGCCCCTGCAGCACGAAATAGAGCGAGCGCAGCCCCAGGATAGCGAAGATATTTGAGGTGTAGACGATGAAGGTATCGTGCGTCACAGCGAGCACGGCGGGCACGGAATCGATGGCAAAGATCAGATCAGTGATCTCGACCGTGACGACGGCAAGCAGCAATGGCGACACGCGCCATCCGCGGCTATGCACCCATTGCGTGAGAGATGGCGGTGCTGCGCGGCCTCGCTTCTGGCGCATCAGCCGCCACGCCGCGTAGAGCAGCAGCGCTCCGAAGATATACTGCATCGCCGCGAAGCGATCGAGCAGAGCGACTCCCGCAACAATGAAGAATGCGCGCAGAACGATGGCGCCCAGCACGCCGTAGAGCAGCACGCGGTGCTGCTGGCTGACCGTCAGCCCGAAGCTGCCGAGCAACACCAGAAAGACAAACAGGTTGTCGATCGAGAGTGAGCCCTCGAGCACATAGCCGGAGACGAACTCGAGTGCTCGCTCCCGTCCTTGCGTGTGGTGCACGAAGGCGGCGAAGGCCAGGGCGAGCCCGACGAGGAAGATCGTCCACGCAAGCGCTGTACGAAAGCGTGGACCGTCGCGTCTGCTGCCGAGCAGGACAAGGTCGATCACCAGCAGCAGCAGAACCACTGCATGGAAGCCGATCCAGTAGGTGAGGGGCGCACCGGCGATCATGCGGCCGTCAATGTGCATTCAGCAGACGGATGCTTTCCAGAAAGACCTCGCCGGAGATGCTGAGGCTCTTCGCGCTGAGCTTGTCCAGCGTGTCTTCGGGTGTGTGATGCCATCCATCGGGGTGTTCGGCGTCGTGTGGTCCGTAGTCTGAATCGATAACATCCGCGGAGGGAACGCCGCGCTGGACAAACGGCAGGTGATCATCTTCCTCCGCGGCATCGGATTTGAAGAAATGACTCGCGTTGCCGGTCTTCTTCGCGGCTTCGTACACCAGGTCCTCGATTGCCGGCGTGGCGGTGGTCACGCGCTGCACGTCCAGGTCGCGGTCGCCGATCATGTCTGCCAGCAGAAAGCCTTTGATCTTCTTGAGCGTGCCGTCCATCTGCCACTTTGCAGCAAGATGGCGGCTGCCGTAGAGCGAGTCGGAGCTCGACCACTGCCCACTTACCGACTCCTCGCCGTCGAAGAAGACGAGCCACACGCTATAGCCATCGAGCGTGTGGCCGCGCAGATGGTTGGCGATCTCGAGCAGCAGACCGGTGGTGGCGGCGCCGTCGTTCGCGCCGACGTATGTGGTGTTGCGCAGCCAGTAGTTCGTCTCGTAGTGCGTCGCCAGCACGATGATGCCGTCCTTCTTGCCAGGGAAGCGCACGATGAAGTTGGTCATCTGCTGGGGGCCGGCAGGAGTGGAGGCGACAAAGGTGTCCGCCTGCAGATTGTCGTGCGCGAGCTGCTTCTTCAGATAATTCTGCGCGCAAAGCAGGCCGGGGCTGCCGTTGAAGCGCGGGCCGCAGGCGACGAACTGTCGCGCGTATTCGAGCGCCTTGGCACCGTTGAACTGGACGGCTGATTGGGCATGCAGCAGGGGAAGCTCGAGCAGCAGTACGGCGAGAAAACAGAGTCGGCGGATCAGGATGCGGCCTCCTGTTTCTTGCGGTCGCGCCGCGACGGATGGACCATGTAGGCGACCCCGATGCTGACGACGTACAGCCCCACCATTGGGGCGGCGAAGACGCACATGGTGAGAATGTCCGGGGTCGGCGTAATGATGGCCGCGACGATGAAGATCACGAGTATCGCGTAGCGGATATTGCGCCACAGCCAGCGCGGAGTCACCAGGCCGAAGAGGGCCAGGAACATCACCAGGATGGGCAGTTCGAAGACGATACCAAGGCCGAGGATTACCGTCATGAACAGATCGGTGTATTCGCTGATCGTGACCATGGGCTGGAACTGCTTGCCGTATCCAAGCAGGAAGTCGAGCGCGCCGGGATAGACGTAGTGATAGCCAAAGAAGGCGCCTGTAAGAAACAGGCCGACCGTTGCCGACATGAAGGGCAAGACGTAGCGCTTCTCGTTTCGGTACAGTCCCGGTGAGATGAAAAGCCACACCTGGTACAACACGAAAGGAGACGCCAGGATAGCGCCTGCAACGAAGCTGAGTTTGAGATAGAAGTTGAAGGGATCGATCGGGTTCAAGTATCCCAGCTTCGGGATCTGGTGATGGCGAGTGAGCGCGATCGTGATCGGCTCGACCATGAAGGTCGCGATGCGATCGTGAAAACCGTAAGCGACGAAGAAGCCGACCACCAGATAGATACCGGAATGGATCAGGCGGCGGCGGAGCTCTTCGAGGTGCTCGATCAGGCTCATGCCTGGCAGCTCGGCGCGCTCCGTCACCGCATTGCGCGCGCGCTCGACGAGGTCCTCATCCATGGTGAGTGGGTACGGCCTCTCCCGGTTGATTGTGGTTATGGGCCCCCGGGTCTTTGTAAGCCCCCGGGTCTTTGTAAGAAGGATCGGCAGCCGCGGCGCGCACCGCATCCTGCGCGTCCGCCTGCATCTCGTCTAGCGCCTGCGGCTCGTCTAGAGCCTGCGGCTCATCTAGGGATTCGCCTGCGGCGGTCACCTCGGTGGCGCCCTCAGTGTTCTCAACCGCGCGATAAGGGGATCGGGTGCTGACTGGCAGACCGCTGGAAGGTGGCTGGATGGTGGGCGTGCCGGCCGTGTCGGGATTTGACGTTTCTGGAGGTGCAGTCTCGACGTTTGCATTCGGTATCGCGGGCCCTGTCGTGGTGTCCTCAATCGCGCGGACGCCCTCGCTTACCGATTCAGCACTCACCGTCTCACCCGCCGTGATGGCAACCGGAGTAGCCGGTTGCGTAGTGACTGCCTGGGCGGAAAGCTCCTTCTGGCGCTCGGCCTGCTCGGCGGCGCGCAACTCTTCCTCGATCTGGAATTTGAAATCGTTGGAGGCCTTGCGGAACTCGTAGAGGAGTTTGCCGATCTGCCGGCTGATTTCGGGCAGCTTCTTGGGCCCAAAGACGATCAGGGCAAGCACAACGAGAAACAGTGTGTCGGGAATGCCGAAGGTGCCCAGCCGGACGGGTGGCAGCGGGGCATCCGCCACGTGCGCCAGAGAGGAAAGGCAGAGGCAAAAGATGGCTGGCAGTGGCATTCCTTCCAAATATACCCGCCGCTGGCGTTGCCTTGCCTCCGAGGACAGACAAGGCGCCGCGGTCGAAAGATTCGCGCGTGAGCCCGTACGAGGCCTCGCGCTGAGATAGGAACGTTACCAGCGGCACTCGCGGCTTGATTTTGCGGGCTATCCCATGTATTACACTAGCTTTAACAGAGGGCGTGTCCGATGCGCGGAATTTGCGTCGCGCTAATGAGGACAAACATCTGTTGTAACGAGGTTGCAACATCCCCGCGGGCTGGGCGAAGCAGAGTCTTCGCAGCGAGCCGGCTGCAACCCGAAAGTGCTTTCAACATCCCCGTTCGGCGCCGAAGGCGGCCGGACTGAAGGCGGAAGACGATGGAACTGCTAGTGGAAGAAACCCCTGCTACGCGTGTAGCGGAAACCTGCTCGCTCGAGAACTACCTCACCCTGCCCGATCACACGATGGACGAGCGCATCGCCGCTGTGCGCAAGCGCCTCGGCAAAAGCACCGTGCTGCTCGGTCATCACTATCAGCGCGACGAGGTGATCCGCTTCGCCGACTACACCGGCGATTCGTACCGGCTGTCGAAGATTGCGGCCAACACGGACGCGCGCTATGTGATCTTCTGCGGCGTGCACTTCATGGCGGAGAGCGCCGACGTCCTCGGCAAGCAGGGCCAGCAGGTTATCCTCCCCGATCTGAACGCCGGCTGCTCCATGGCCGACATGGCCGAGATCAGCCAGGTCGAAGACTGCTGGGAATCGCTGGAACGCGCCGGAGTTGGTGAGGACAAGGTCATCCCATTGACCTATATGAATTCCACTGCGGCGATCAAGGCATTCTGCGGCGAGCGCGGCGGCCTGGTCTGCACTTCATCGAATGCAGCCGCAGCCTTTGATTGGGCCTTGGCCCGGCGGGAGAAGGTCCTCTTTCTGCCCGACCAGCATCTGGGCCGCAACACCGCATACGCGATGGGCATTCCGCTCAGCGAAATGGTGGTGTGGGACCCATGGCAGATCAACGGCGGCGTTGCGCCGGCCCGGCTGCGCGCGGCGAAGGTGATCCTGTGGAAGGGGCATTGCTCGGTGCACCAGCGTTTCCTGCCCAGTCACGTGGACGCGATGCGGGCAAAGTACCCTGGCATCCAAGTGATTGTGCACCCGGAGTGCCGCTGGGAGGTCTGCCAGAAAGCCGACGCGCTCGGCTCGACGGAGAGGCTGATCGAGCTGGTCGAGAAGGCGCCCGAGGGCAGCACCTTTGCCATCGGGACGGAGATCCACCTAGTCAATCGGCTGGCAAAGCAATATGCCGCGAAGGGCAAGCGCGTGATGACGCTCGATGACACCGGCTGCCTCTGCACCACGATGTATCGCATCTCGCCCCAGCACCTGGCATGGGCGCTTGAGAACCTGCTCGAGGGGCACGTGGTGAACCGCATCCAGGTGGATGAAGATGTGAAACACTGGGCGAAGGTGGCGCTGGACCGCATGCTCGAGATCGGCGTCCCGGCACCGAAGGCGCCGCCGGCTGAGGCAAAGGCGCCCGAGGCGACACTGAAATGGGCTCAGGGGAGCGCATGAAGACGTTCACACTCGAAGAGGCGAATGCGCTGCTGCCGGTGGTGGAATCGCTGCTGGATCAGGCAATCGCCGCAAAGGAAGAGGCTGAGCGCCTGGAGGGCGAAATTCAGTCTCTGCGGCAACGCATCTTCCTCTCGGGCGGCATGACGATCGATATCGCGAATGTGGCACACAATCGCACGGAGACAGAAGCGCAGGTACAAAGAGCTAAAGGGTCGCTGACGGAAATTGATTCCATTGGCGTGCAGATAAAGGACTTAGAGACAGGCCTACTGGATTTCCCCTGCCGCGTCGAAGGGGAATTGGTGTTGCTGTGCTGGCGCCGGGGCGAAAGACGCATCGAATACTGGCACACGCTCGAAGCGGGCTTCCGCGGGCGGCAGCCATTGGACGAGCGCTTCGGGCGCGGCTGGCGCGACCGGCCGAATTGACCCCTACGATTTACCGGGAATTGACACTTTCCAATAACTATTTTCCAATTAGAACAGTATGGCGGCTGCACACATAACGGGGCAAAATGAGTCGGCACATGGCGGCTCTTTTCGGGAGTTGTGCGCGACGCATGGCATCACCGTCACGCATCAGCGACAGGTGCTCTTCGAGGTGATGCAGAGCATCCCCGGACATCCCAGTCCCGAAGAGGTGTACGAGCGGGTACAGGCTCGCATCCCCGCCATCTCTCTCGCCACGGTTTACAAGAACATCCACCTGTTTATCGCGAGCGGTCTCTTTCGCGAGGTCAGCATGCATCACGGCTCGCTGCGCGTAGAGATGAACGATCGGCCGCACCATCACATGGTCTGCACCCGGTGTAAGGCAATCTACGACCTGGATGAAGAGCAGCTTGGTGATATGCCGCAGCCGCACCGCCTGCCCAATGGCTTCATCGCGGAGCGCTACTCGGTCGACGTCCTGGGCCTTTGCGCCGCCTGCCAGGATGCGGAACCAGCCGCCGAATAGCGAGCCCGTCCTTTCACCTCGCGGATAGGTCAGCCGTCATTTCTTCAGAACAACTGTGAGCGTTTCAGCGTACAGACGCGTCGATGCGAGTGTACCCGCGCCAGTTTTCTGCGCATGTGTCGTTCCAGCGGGCATTAGGATGAGGGACATGTTCGGCAGACGGCATGGGGGTCGGTGGCTCGCGGGAGTTCTGTGCATTTCAGCATTGCTGCTTGCCGGATGCGGTGATTTCTTCACCAAGGATGGCGGCGGCGGAGGCGGCGGCGGCAGCGTAGGCAGCTATACGTACGTCGGCACGCAAAGTGGCGTTCTCGCGAGCTACTCCGTCTCCACCACCGGGGCACTGGCTTCGCTTTCCGGCTCCCCCTTCCAGCTCTCCACGGCGTCGATCAATTCGCTTGCCATCACTCCGGGCAATACATTCCTGTATGCGGCGGTCGCCGGCGTTGGCGTGTACGGCTTAGCTATCAACAGCAGCAACGGCGTGACAACGCTGCTAAACAACGGCAGCGCGCTCACCCAGGACGTTGCGCCGGTGGCGCTGACGGTCGATCCCTCGGGCACGCATCTGCTGGTCGCCGGTCTGGCCAATGGCGCAGCGGCAGTAGGTGAGTATGCGGTCAATAGCGATGGCACGCTCTCCGAAGTAAACGGCTCGCCGGTCTCGATTACATTTCCCAGCGGCACGGATACGACCAACCTCGCGGTGCAGAACATCGCGGTCGCGCCAAACAGCAGCTATGTCTTCGTAACCCTGGGCCAATTGGGCATCGTGCCATTACCCTTTAACACCAGCGGCAGTCTCTCGGCCAATACACAGGTTTTCGGGCCGAAAGCAACCAGCGGCGTCGCGAACCAGGATATTGGCCTCGCGGTCAACCCGACCAGCTCAGCGCTCTTTATCGGCGAGACGAACGTTGGCGTGCGCGTCTTCACCATCGGCTCCAACAGCGCGCTCACGGAGATCAGCGGCTCGCCCTTTGCTGCCGGCGGCCAGCCACGCTCCATCACGTTCGACGGCACGGGGGATTATCTCTACGTTGCGAACGCAACAAATAACACGATCAGCGGCTATACCGTGCTCGCCTCGGGCTCGCTCACCCCGCTTTCCGGATCGCCCTTCTCTTCTGTAGGCGCGCAGCCTAATGCGCTGGCGCTCGACCAGTCGAAGAAGTTTCTGCTTTCGGCAAATCTGGGCGGCAGCCCCGACCTGCAGCTCTTCTCCTTCGATGCCACGACCGCAGGAAAGCTCGACCCGGGCGCTAGTGCGACGAACGCAAGCACAGCGACATCCATCGCGAGCACGCACTGAAGTGCGCGCATGACCGGAATGCCTTTTGTGCGTGGAAGGTCCGGGCGAGTGCTTTGGATAGTGACATTGTTGAGGTGGCCGTCCTCTCCATTGCGCTTTCTATCGGCAGGGCTCGCCAGCGCTGGCTCGCGCCTGTATATCTGAAAGAGATCGTGGTCGAAGAACTATGGAGCAGGCGAACTCTCCCTCTCGCTTCGCGCGTTGCCGTGGCGTGGACGATCGCGCTTGCCTGTGCTGCAGGGCTCTCCGGGTGCCATCACGCGCAATCGGGCGCTGCCGAAGTGGTATATGTCGCTGCGAAAGAGGCCTGGCTGCGGGATCGGGTGGCGCCGGTCTCGACCAAGGTTGCGCCAGTCACGAACGGCGAAAAGCTGCGCGTTCTGGATCGGGAGCGCCGCTTCCTGAGCGTGAAAACTCCGGACGGGAAGACCGGCTGGATCGAGGAGCATTTCGTCATCGATCAGCCGACCTATGATGCCTTCCAGGCGCTGGACCGGGAGCATGCGAAGGATCCGGTGGTGGCCACGGGTGTTCTGGGGGATGAGTTGTTCGCGCACCTGGCCCCGGGGCGGGACACGGACCGCTTCTTTCTGATGCCGGAAGGCGACAAGCTGCAACTGCTGGAGCGGGCCAGCGTGAAGAAGCTTACCGCCGAGGAGGCCTATCGCGAGCAGCAGCGCAAGGCAGCGGAGGAGCGGGAAGCCGCTGCCGCCGACCGGCTGATGGAGTTGATTGAGAAGGGCAAAGGGCCCACGCCGAAGGGCCCGATCGTCCTGGGCAAGGCGCCGGCACCGCCCTCTTCGCCGGAGAGTGCATTCGTTCCGACTCCCGCGCCGGTGGATCCCAACGCTCCGCCTCCGCAGTACGAGGACTGGTGGCTGGCTCGCGACAGCCACGGCCGGGTGGGCTGGCTGCTGGCACGGCGGCTGGATGTGGATGTGCCGGATGAGGTCGTTCGATATGCCGAGGGACAGAGGATCGTCGGCGCGTACCTGCTGGCAAAAATTCCGGATGCCGCATCGCCATTTCCCGACCACCAGGCGCCGGAGTACGTGATGGTGCTGAGCCCCTACCAGGACGGGCTGCCTTACGCGTATTCACGCGTGCGTGTGCTGGTGTGGAATGATCGCAAACATCGCTATGAGGGTGGTCTGCGTATGAACGACGTGGTGGGATACCTGCCGGTCACGGTCGGCCAAGAGGTACTCGACCCCAAAGGCCCGCGTGTGCCGACCTTTGCACTGAAATTGGCGGCAGAGGGGGCGACGCCGGGGCTCGATTCAGCTACGGGCAGGCTGTTGCCGGTGCCGACCGTCTCGATCAAGTACCGGCTGGATGGGGAGACGGTGAAACGGATCGCGCAGCCGGGCGAGACAATGCCAAAGCTGGCGTCGAGCGCTTCTGCCGAGGCGCAGCGGCGCAAGGCCGAGCGGACGGCACGGCGTCATCACCGCTGATGTGCTGACGACTCGCCCTTTCAGGCGGATGCTTATTTCAGCAACCGAACCTGGCCGCTGGCCAGTTCGTAGACCGCGCTCACGACATCCACTCTCTTCTCTTCGACTGCCTTTGTAATTACCGGATGCGCTTGCCGCAGGCGTCGTGCGTTGTGCCGGACATTGGCCTCGATCGCATGATCGAGTTGATCGGTGGGTCCCTGGCGCATTGCTTCCACTACGCCGGGTGATACCGCGTCCAGCATCATCTGCAAGTGCCCGGGTAGAGGCTTGCGATCCTTTTCGTATTGCAGGACGGCTTTGACCGCGCCGCAATTCGTGTGTCCCAGCACCATCACCAGCGGCGCCTTGAGCACCTCGACGCCATATTCCAGGCTGGCGAGGATGTCCACGTTCATGTAGTTGCCGGCGACACGGCAGACGAAAAGATCGCCTGGGTCCTGGTCGAAGATGAACTCGGCGGCGACGCGCGAGTCCGCACAGCCGAGAATTGCGGCAATGGGAAATTGTGCCTGTGCGCGCGCCGCGCGCCCGGCGTTGAAATCTTTCAAGTTCATTTGATTTCGCATGTACCGCCCATTGCCATCCATCAGGCGCTGAAGAGCGTCGGATGGAGCAATCGCATTGGGCAACGCGTGCATGGAGCGCGGCGCGGCCGCCAACGCAGCGGCTGCCAACGCTCCCTGAAGCAGGGTTCTACGGTCCAGGGCCCAATTCGATTTTGAGTCGACCACGATCTTTCTCCCGTCCGCTATCGCGAGAGTCTAGACTGCGCTGCCGGTTACGTATCGGGGGAAAGAGTAAGCGTTACTTGAGAAATTCGCCGATGACTGCGACGACCCGTTGCTGCTCGTCGTCGCGAAGCTGCGGGAAGATGGGGAGGGCCAGCACCTCACGGGCAGCGCGCTCGCTCTCCGGGAAGTCTCCCTCTTGATAGCCGAGCGAGGCCAGCGCCTTCTGCTGGTGGAGGGCGAGCGGATAGTAGACCTCCGATCCGATGCCGCGCTCGGCGAGCCATCCGCGCAGCTCGTCCCGGCAGCCGACGCGGACGACGTACTGGTGATAGACATGGTGCGCGCGCGGGTCTGCCCAGGGCAGCACCAGGCCGTGCTTGGGATAGGGACCGGGCTCGACGATCCCGGCAGCGGCGAAGAGCTCACCATAACGCGCGGCCAGGGCACGGCGGCGCTCATTCCACTCATCCACATGACGCAGCTTGACCAGCAGGACGGCAGCCTGCAGGGTGTCGAGCCGGCTGTTCCAGCCCACTTCATCGTGGTAGTAGCGGACTTCCATGCCGTGGGCGCGAAGGCTGCGCACGCGACGGGCGATGGCGGCATTCGCGGTGGTGACCATACCGGCTTCGCCGGCGGCGCTGAGGTTTTTGGTGGGATAAAAGCTGAATGCAGCGGCTGCTCCCAGGGCACCCGCGGGAATGCCATCCCATCGCGCGCCAAAGGCCTGTGCCGCGTCTTCGATCAGCATGCAATTTCCCTCGGCGGCGACTTTTGTGAGGGCGGTCCAGTCGGCGCACTGGCCATAAAGGTGAACGGGCAGGATGGCGCGGGTCACCGGGTGTCGATCGAGCGCGACCGCCGCTGCTTCGGGGGCGAGGTTCGCGGTGCGGGGATCGATATCCGCCAGCACCGGTGTGGCGCCCAACCGCAGGATAGCGCTGGCGGTGGCAAAGAAGGAGAAGGCGGTGGTCAGAACGCGGTCGCCCGGCTGGACGCCGGCTGCCGCCAGGGCGAGCCAGAGGGCATCCGTGCCCGAGGCGCAGCCTATGGCCTCCGGAACTCCGCAGTGGCGCGCGGCGGCCTGCTCAAAGGCTGTCACTTCGGGGCCCAGGACGAATCGCTGGCTGCAGAAGACCGCCTCCACGGCAGCCATTATCTCGGGGCCGATCTGGGCATATTCGCGCGCGAAATCGAGCAGGGGAACTTTCATAGACGGGGACGCCGGCCCCGCCGAAGGTGGCTCGGACGTGGTAACGTTGTGCACCGGGATCACCAGAGAAGCGTAGAGCATTTCTCCTGTTGCTGTGTAGCGTTTGGGAGCTGTGAAGTGCAGCTTTTCTTGAGAGAAAAGCTGCCTAGAGATTGGTTCACTCCTCTACATCTACAGAAGAAATGCTCTGTCGCAACCCCGGGCAGTTTTTCTGCATCCGACACAAGTGTCTGACCGGAGTTCTGTCCCGGACTTCTTTCTCGGTTTTCTTTCTGCCGCGGGAGCTCCGGCCGGTACTGACTTTTTTGATTTTGATGGCTATGTCACACTGCCATGCGAGGAGAGCAAACAGCTTCACTTTGCAAACTCTGCACGGTATCGCTTGAACGAAAAACAGTCGCCGCAAGGCATCGGAGATCGGCACCATGGATAGTAAGCCGGCACAAAATATTCAAGACACTTTTCTGAATACGGTCCGCAAGGACAAGACTCCAATCACCATTTATCTGGTCAGCGGCGTAAAACTGACGGGAAGAATCCGGTCGTTCGACAAGTATTCGGTTCTGCTCGAGAACAACAGTCAGGAGCAGTTGATCTTCAAACACGCCATCTCGACTGTGGTGAGCAATCGTTCCGTGATGCACGAACACCGGCTCGGTCACCCGCCAGCCGCCGTGCCGCATCCAGGAGCGACCCCTTTGAGGCAGGAGGCGGAATCGTAGAGCGGCCTTCTATTGCCGTGCACGATTGAGTTCATTGCAGAGCGGCATTTCGCGGCGGAAGCGGGACACCTCCGCGTGGCCTGGCCTCACCGGTACAGGAATTCTGCTCTCGTGCGAACGGTTATTTTTTCCCAGCAGGTGGTATGAGCAAAGCGGTTGCTTCCAAATCTGCGTCTACCAACCGGTGCGTGCTGGTGTCGGTCGAATTTGCCGGAAGGCGGCGCTCGGCGTCACGCGCTGCCGCTGCGGCGCGCACGGCCGCGCAATCTACCAGCGCTCTCGAAGAGGTGCTCGATGAGCCACGCAGCGCCTCCGGCGATGGCTTGCCGATCAGCGCGCCGCGTCCTGCCTTTGACTTTGAAGCTGCCCGCGAAGAGTTCCGCGAACTCGTAGTGAGCGCGGGCGGGGATGTCGTGGCCGAAGTTGCGCAGCGGCGGCCGGAGCCGGACGCGGCAACGCTGATCGGCAAGGGCAAGATCGTAGAAGTGGCGGGGACAACTGCTTCTGCGCAGGCGGACGTGGTGCTCTTCGATCAGGACTTGTCGCCGACACAGCTGCGGAATCTGGAAAACGAGCTTCCGGCGCGGGTGGTGGATCGCACGCAGCTCATCCTGGACATTTTTGCGCGCCATGCGCGAACGCGCGAAGGCCACCTGCAGGTGGAGCTGGCGCAGCTCGAATATATGCTGCCCCGGCTGGCTGGACGAGGCGCAGCGATGTCCCAGCTTGGCGGCGGCATCGGCACCCGCGGACCGGGCGAGACCAAGCTCGAAACCGACCGGCGCCGTATCCAGCGGCGGCTGGTGCAGTTGCGCAGCGATCTGGAAGCGGTGCGGCGGGTCCGCGGGCAGCAGCGGCAGCGCCGCGAGGCGGTCCCCGTGCCGACCATCGCGCTGGTGGGCTACACCAACGCAGGCAAAAGCACGCTGTTCAACTGCCTGACGCACGCAGACGTGCTCGAATCGGCGCGTATGTTCGCTACGCTCGATCCGAAGCTGAAGGCGCTCACGCTGCCTTCGCGCCGCAAGATTTTGCTGTCGGACACGGTCGGGTTCATCCGCGACCTGCCGCATACGCTGGTCACCTCGTTCCGCGCCACGCTCGAAGAGGTGCAGAAGGCTGAGGTGCTGATTCACGTGGAGGACGCAGCAAGCCCGATGCGCGAGGAACGCCGCCACGAGGTGAATCGTGTGCTGGCGGAGTTGGACGTGCGCGGTACCAAGCAGATTCAGGTGCTGAACAAGAGCGATCTGCTGCCGGAGGCGGAGCGCGCCGGGTTGGCCGGACGGGCTGACGTGATGGTGCTTTCGGCGAAGACCGGCGATGGGGTGCAGGAGCTGCTGGCGAGGATGGACGCAGCGCTTTCGGCGGACCCGCTGGTCACGCAGGCCATGACAGTGCCGCAAAGCGAAGGTGGCGTGCTGGCGGCGCTAGGCGCAGGAGCCAGAATTTCCGAGCGGAACTTCGCCGGAAGCGACGTGACGATGGTGGTGGAAGGGCCGGCATCGCTGCTCGGACGGTACCGGCGATTCTGGCATGAAAACGGCGCGAACGGAGGCGGCGACGGGAAGACGATCACTTAGGTTGAAGAACGAGTACTGAATCGCAGGGGAAGGAAAGCGGTGTTACGTCCCTTCTACCCTGCGCTCAGCAGACCCGGACCGGGTCGAGATACCTTCCAGTGTACCCTCATTTGGGCGGTTATCAAGAGCTGGCCGCAGATATTGTTAGCCGGCCGCAGATATTGTTCAGGAACCGCAAAGCTGCTGGTTTGTGCCTCTTCGGCGCGGTTTGACACCCCAAAATCGGCTCTGTTAGAACCATAGATTCCGGACGTATTTGCCGCCATCTTCCATCCTAATGGATGGCACCCTCGGGGACTGCATTGGACCTCATCCTGCATCAACTGGCCGATCTCTTCCTGCGTTCGATACCTACGGCTGTGCTGTTTCTGCTGCTGCTGGCGGCCTACCGGGTGCTGGTGCATGCACCCCTGATGAAGGTGCTTGCCGAGCGGCGGGAGCGCACCACCGGCGCCATGGCGCGGGCGGAGGCGGCGATCCGCACCGCGGATGCGCGTACCCAGGAGTACGAAGCGAAGCTGCGGGCAGCGCGGGCGGAGATCTTCCATGCCCGGGAGCAGCGCGTGCAGGCGATGCAGCGGGAGCGCGAGCGGGTGCTGGAAGAAGCTCGCCATGCAGCATATGAGAAGGTGCGCACCGCGCGGGAGAGGCTGGACGCCGAGGCAACCGAGGCACAGGCTACGCTCGACAGCAGGGCAGATGGCCTTGCAGCGGAGATTCTGCGCGTCATTCTTCCTTCCGCCGCGGCTGTGTCCTCGGCCGGAGGCTTGGCGAATATCTCCCGGAGTGCCTACTGATGCGAGTGCCTTTCCTGCGGCTGCTGGCCGCAACTCTTCTCCTGACCGGCGCGCTGACGCCAGGCTTTGCGCAAAGCGCAACGCCTGACGCTACTGCGCCCGCGACGTCTACTCAGCCGCATGCCGAGCCCGGAAGGCAGCCTGCCCAGCAAGGCGGCGGCGGCGTGTTCATCGACAGCAAGACGGCAAGCTCGCAGAATCTGGCCAAGGCCGAGCAGGAAGACGAGGAGTACGTCTTCAGGCACTCGCCTGCGGTGCGTGCCTTTGCCAGGTGGTTTCACCTGTCTCCCGACGGTGCCTCGATGTCCTTCTGGGCGCTGAATTCGATCGTGCTGTTCGTCTTTGTCGGCTATTTCCTGGTGACGGGTTTGCCGAAGGCCTTCCGCAGCCGGCGTCAGCAGTTGGATCGGCAGATCGTGGCGGCGCGGACTGCGACGGAAAAGGCCGAGGAGCGGTTGCGGGCCGTCGAAGAGCGGCTGAGCCGGCTGGATTCGGAGATCGCAGCGGTGCGCGAGCAGGCGGAACGCGACAGCGCCAATGACGAGATACGCATCAAGCAGGCGATGGAAGACGAGAAGCAGAAGATTGTCGCATCGGCCGAGAAGGAGATCACTGCGGCCGGCGCCGCTGCCGAGCGCCGGCTGCGCAGGTTTGCCGCTGAGCTGGCAGTGGATCGCGCGACCTCGCGGCTGCAGTTGACCGAAGGCGACGATCGCACCCTGATCCAGGAGTTTGCTTCGAGTCTTGGCTCGAACGGCGGTGGCTCGAACGGCGGTGCTTCTAAGGGCAGTCAGGGGGGCCGGAACTGATGGCGGATTTTGCCGCCCGGTATGCCCGGGCGTTTGCCGACGTGGTCCTTGACGCGCATATCTCCATCGACCAGGTGAACGTGCAACTGAACGATTTCCTCGCAACGCTGGAGGCAAGCGCGGACCTGCGTCAGGCGCTCTTCAATCCCGCTCTGGCAGCGGATGTGCGGGTGCGGGTGATCGACGCGCTGGCGCCGCGTCTGCACCTGGGGCGCGAGGTCCGTAACTTTCTGGCGGTGCTGCTGCGCCACGACCGGATGAACGCGATCGAGGAGATTGTTGCCGAGTATCGCGCGGAGATTGACCGGCGGCAGGGCATCTCAGAGGTAGAGGTGGTCTCCGCTCGGCGGCTGGATGCTGATGAACGCTACCAGATGGAGCAGGAGGTGGCGCGGCTGGCCGGCACCCAGGTGCGCGCGCGCTTTCGAGAGGATAATGACCTCATCGGGGGTGCAGTGGTGCGCATCGGCAGCACCATCTACGACGGTTCGGTGCGCGGGCGCCTGGACCGGATGAAGCAGGAACTGATGGCCGGTTAGCGCAGCGGAGACCTGACGCAGCCGCCACAATGCAAAGCGCCATAAACTGAGGCGCGAATTCCGAGACATACAGAGAGACGACACGAGCATGGCCCAGATCAAGGCAGACGAAATCACACAACTACTGCGCGAGCAGATTCAGAACTACGACTCCGAGATGCATATCGACGAGGTGGGCACCATCATCTCGCTGGGAGACGGGATTGCGCGCATCCATGGCCTGGAAAAGGTAATGGCGGGCGAGCTGATCGAGTTTCCGCATGGCGTGGCCGGCCTGGCCATGAACCTGGACGAAAGCGAAGTGGGCGCCGTGTTGCTGGGCGACTACACCGAGCTGCGCGAGGGCGACCAGGTAAAGCGCTCGGGAAAGATTATGAGCGTGGGCGTGGGGCAGTCGCTGGTGGGCCGCGTGGTGAATACCCTTGGCCACCCGATCGACGACAAAGGGCCGATTGAGAACACCGAGGATTATCCGGTGGAGCGACTGGCTCCCGGCGTCGTCGACCGGCAGCCGGTGCGCGAACCGATGGCCACAGGACTGAAGGCCATCGACAGCATGATCCCGATCGGCCGCGGGCAGCGCGAGCTGATCATCGGCGACCGCCAGACGGGCAAGACCGCGGTGGCGCTCGACACCATCATCAACAATGCGAAGAACAACCTGATCTGCGTGTATTGCGCGATCGGGCAGAAGCGCTCTTCGGTCGCGCAGGTGGTGAAGACGCTCGAAGAGTACGGCGCGATGGATTACACCGTGGTGCTGGCGGCGACCGCCTCTGAGCCCGCGCCGATGCAGTACCTGGCGCCCTACGCCGCAACCGCGATCGGCGAATACTTCCGCGACAATGGCAAGCACGCGCTGATGATCTATGACGATCTCTCGAAGCACGCCACGGCCTACCGCGAGATTTCCTTGCTGCTGCGGCGTCCGCCGGGCCGCGAGGCGTATCCGGGCGATGTCTTCTATCTTCACTCGCGACTGCTCGAGCGCTCGGCGAAGCTGAGCGATGCGAAGGGCGGCGGCTCGCTCACCGCGCTGCCGATCATCGAGACCCAGGCGGGCGATGTGTCGGCGTACATTCCGACAAACGTCATTTCGATCACCGATGGCCAGATTTATCTCGAAACCGATCTCTTCAACTCCGGCGTGCGTCCAGCGGTAAATGTCGGCCTTTCGGTGAGCCGCGTCGGTGGCGCCGCGCAGATCAAGGCGATGCGGCAGGTAGCCGGCACGCTGAAGCTCGACCTGGCGCAGTATCGCGAGCTTGCGGCGTTTTCGCAGTTCGGCTCGGACCTCGATAAAGTCACCCAGAACCAGCTCAACCGCGGTGTGCGCCTGACCGAATTGCTGAAGCAGCCGCAGTTCTCACCGCTGCCCACGGAAAAGCAGGTGATGATCATCTTCGCCGGCACCAACGGCTATCTTGATGACCTGAAGGTGGAGGACATTCACGGCTTCGAAGAGGGGTTGTACAAGTATCTTGATTCGGCACAGTCGCAGTTGCTGAAGGACATCATTGAGAAGAAGACTCTGGATGACGACCTGAAAAACCGCATCAAGGCAGCGCTGAAGGAGTACAAGGAGAACTACCTGGCCGAGCATCAGGAGGCGAAGCTGAAGGAGTCGTCGGCGAAGCCGCTGGACGGGCAAGGGAAGAAGCCGGAAGGGAAGAAGCCGGAAGAGAGGAAGCCGGAAGACAAGAAGAAGGCGGCAGAAGACCAGCAGCAGAAGGAAGTGGCCGCGAAGGCCTAACCAACGATGGCGAACGTCCTCGATCTAAAACGGCGCATCCGCAGCGTGAAGAACACGCGCCAGATCACCAAGGCCATGAAGATGGTCTCGGCGGCGAAGCTGCGCCGCGCGCAGGAGCGTGCGGTAGCGGCGCGTCCCTATGCGCAGATGATGGCGAGTGTGATTCGCTCACTGATGCGGCGCATCGACGTTTACAACCCGAAGACGGGCGAAGTGCGGCATCCGCTGCTGATGCCGCGCGAAGAGAAGAATGTTCTACTCGTCGTCGTCTCCGGCGACAAGGGATTCGCCGGTGCTTTCAACTCGAACATCATCAAGGCGGCTATGCGCTTCATCGCCGCGCAGAATGGAGAGCAGGGTCTCAGCGTGGATGTCGAAACCATCGGGCGCAAGGCGCGCGATCTCTTCCGCCGCCGCTATCCCGCCGCGCAGGTTACGAGGAATCCCGAGGAAAATCAGCCCGCGCCTGACGAGACGGAGGGCATGCCGCTCGAGAGCGAGCTCGAAGAGAGACCGCTGGTGCGCAAGCGCGGTGAGCGGTCCGCGCCGATTGAGGTCACGGGAGATCATCCCGGCATGCTGGAGAAGTTGCGCTTCGAGCCAGTCGCCGAGATCGGGCAGGACATCGTAGACCGCTATGTGAACGGCGAGATCGATGCAGCTTACGTGGTCTTCAACGAGTTTCGCTCGGTGATTTCGCAGCGCGTAGTAGTGGAGCGGCTGGTGCCGCTGGCCGAGCCGGGCGAGCATGATATTGCGCAGGTCGAGGAGCCAACGGTGGAAGAGCGGGAGCGCGCCGGCGAGGCTGCGCGGAGCGCGGGCGTGAGCCTGGAAGAGCCGGACACGCACGAAGCGGATGAAGAGGCGCAGAAGTTCGGCACGGCCGATGTCGATTACATCTACGAGCAGCCGCCGGAGAAGATGCTGCGCAGCCTTCTGCCGCGGTACGTCGCGACGCTGCTCTATCGCGGCATGCTGGAGTCCGTGGCCTCCGAGCACGCGGCGCGCATGACGGCCATGGATTCGGCTTCCAACAATGCCTCGGAGATGATCGACTCGCTCACGCTGACCATGAATCGCGTGCGCCAGGCCGCCATCACCAAGGAGATTATCGAGATCGTGAGCGGCGCTGCCGCTCTATAGTGGCCACCGCCGTGTACCCGGCGCTTTTTTGAAGATAGGAAATTTATGGCAAAGACCGAAATACACAACGACGCCGTGCAGGGCATGGGCGAAGGGCAGGACGAAGGCGCGCAATACCAGGGCGCGAAGATTACGCCGGGCAAGGAGATCCTGGGCAAGGTGGTGCAGGTCTCCGGCCCTGCTGTTGACGTGCAGTTCGATGAAAAGACGATGCCGGGCATCTACGAGGCGCTGCGCGTGGTCAGCGAAGGCTTTGACGTGCCATCGCCGATCGACGTGATCCTCGAGGTGCAGCAGCACATCGGCGAGGGCCGCGTGCGCTGCGTCGCGATGGAGTCGACCGAAGGCATGGTGCGCGGCATGAAGGTGATCGACACAGGCGGTCCCATCACTGTGCCGGTAGGCACCGCGACGCTAGGTCGTGTGCTCAATGTCATTGGCCTTCCGGTAGACGAGCTTGGGCCGGTCAGCTCCAAGGAGATGCGGCCCATCCACCGCCAGGCCCCCTCTTTCGAAGAGCAGGCCACATCCGAGGAGATGTTCGAGACCGGCGTGAAGGTCATCGATCTGATCCAGCCATTTCTCAAGGGCGGCAAGATCGGCCTCTTCGGCGGCGCCGGCGTGGGCAAAACGGTCGTGATCCAGGAGCTGATCAACAACGTCGCATCGAAGCACGGCGGCGTCTCGGTCTTCGCCGGTGTGGGCGAGCGCACCCGCGAGGGCACGGACCTGCTGATCGAGTTTCAGGAATCGGGCGTGATCGACACCAAGAACCGTGAGAAGTCGAAGGCCGCGCTGGTCTATGGTCAGATGACCGAGCCGCCCGGAGCGCGGCTGCGCGTCGCGCTAACGGGTCTGACGATCGCCGAGTATTTCCGCGACGAGCAGGGAGCGGACACGCTACTGTTCATCGACAACATCTTCCGCTTTACCCAGGCCGGCTCGGAGGTCTCGACGCTGCTGGGCCGCATGCCCTCGGCCGTGGGCTACCAGCCGAACCTCGCGACCGAGATGGGCGAGCTGCAGGAGCGCATCACGTCGACCAAGCGCGGCTCCGTCACCTCGGTGCAGGCGATCTATGTGCCGGCTGACGATCTCACCGATCCCGCGCCGGCCACGACCTTCGCGCACCTCGATGCAACAACCGTGCTCTCGCGTCCGCTCTCGGAGCTGGGGATCTATCCCGCGGTCGATCCGCTGGCATCCACGTCGCGTATCCTCACGCCGCGCGTCGTTGGGCAGGAGCACTACGATGTGGCGCAGGGCGTGAAGCGCATCCTGCAGCGCTACAAAGACCTGCAGGACATCATCGCGATTCTCGGCATCGACGAGCTTTCCGAAGAGGACAAGCTGACCGTGCAGCGCGCGCGCAAGGTGCAGCGCTTCCTCTCGCAGCCCTTCCATGTGGCCGAGGTCTTCACCGGCGCGCCGGGCAAATACGTCAAGGTCGCGGATACGGTGCGGTCCTTCAAGGAGATCATCGAGGGCAAGCACGACAACATCCCGGAGCAGGCTTTCTACATGAAGGGCGCGATCGAAGATGTGCTCGAAGCGGCAGAGAAGCTGAAGGGAGTGAACGCTTAGAGCGATGGCCGATCAACTGCAAGTACGGCTGGTCACCCCGGACAAGGAGCTGGTGGATACGGCTGCCGATTCGGTGGAGCTGCCCGGGCGCACGGGCTATCTCGAAGTGCTCTACGGCGCTGCGCCGCTGCTTACCGAACTCGGCACCGGCCTGGTGACCATTCATGGCGGCGGTGAGGGAAACGACCGCTACTATGTTGCCTGGGGCTTTGCCGAGGTGCTGCCCAACCGCGTCACCATTCTCGCGGAGAGCGCGGAAAAGCCGGAAGAGATCGACGCATCGGCCGCACAACGCGAGTATGAACGCGGCCAGAAGATGTGGGACCAGGCCGGCGAGGATGCGAGGCAGTATGAGCGCGCGAACGAGCTGATGCACGATGCGCAGGCGCGCATGGATGCCAAGGGCGGCGGGTAGCGGTGATCACGGATCGCACAAGGAAATGGCCGGCATATTTTGCCGGCCGTTTCGTTTTCTGCACGGGCCGCAATGCTACGGGCCACAATGCTTAGCCGGCGACAGCGTGTATTGTGGAAAGGCAAATCCCCGTCCCAGGAGACCAGATGTCAAGGATCGTTTCGTCAAGGATCGTTTCGATTGGCCGCGCCTGCCGTGTGGTGGCTACGCTGTTCCTTGTTGCGGCCGCGTTCTTCGCTGTCTCTGCACAGGAAACTTCCGACTCTTCGAAGGAAGACTACGTAAAGGCGCACTACACCAAGTACGAATACCGCATCCCGATGCGCGATGGCGTGCGGCTCTTCACATCGGTGTATGTGCCGAAGGACCAATCGCATTCCTGGCCGATCCTCATGGATCGCACTCCCTACTCGGTCGCGCCCTATGGCGAAGACCAGTACAAGAAGCAGCTTGGACCATCGGATGAGTTCGAGAAGGCGGCCTATATCTTCGTTTACCAGGATGTGCGCGGCCGGTATATGTCCGAAGGCAAGTTCATCGAGATGAGGCCGCACATCGACGACAAGAAATCGAAGACCGATGTGGACGACAGTTCGGACATGAGCGATACGGTGGACTGGCTGCTGGCCCATGTGCCGAACAACAACGGCAAGGTTGGCATCTGGGGCATCTCGTATCCGGGCTTCTATACCTCGGCCAGCATTATCGATTCCAACCCAGCCATCAAGGCGGCGAGCCCGCAGGCGCCGATGACGAATCTCTTCGAGGGCGACGACGCTTATCACGGCGGTGCGTTCATGCTCTCGGCCAACTTCGGCTTCTACACTTTTTTCAAGCCGTTTGACGAGCCGATGACCCCGGCACAGGTGCCGCACGATCGCTTCGAAATGGGTACGCCGAACTCGTACGAGTTCTACCTGAAGGCAACACCGACCTCACTGCTGGATACGCGTGATCTGAAAGGCTCAAACCCGCTCTTCTCCGATCAGCTGTATCACACCACTTTCGACAGCTATTGGAAGGTGCGTGATCTCTCGCAGCACATGCACGGGGTGCACTGCGCGGTGATGACGGTGGGCGGCTGGTATGACGCGGAGGACCTGAGCGGCCCTTGGCGCACCTGGCGCGCTATTGAGAAGGCGAACCCGGGCACGCCAAATACTATCGTCGAAGGCCCATGGGTGCATGGCGGCTGGGCACGCAGCGATGGCGACTCTCTCGGCGACATCTCCTTCAACGCGAAGACCGCCGAGTTCTTCCGCAAAGATATCCAGTTCCCGTTTTTCGAGTATTACCTGAAAGGGAAGGGCGAGACGCCGCCCGAGGCCTACATGTTCGAGACGGGCACGAATGTGTGGCGGAAGTATCCAAGCTGGCCACCGCCAGGTGCGCAGGCGAAGACGCTCTACTTCCACGCGAACGACAAGCTCTCCTTCGACGCGCCGTCGGGCACGGAAGGGAAGGATTACGACGAGTACGTGAGCGACCCGATGCATCCGGTGCCGTTCGTGCCGTATGTCACGGACACGGTGCCGCAGCGTTACATGGTCGAGGATCAGCGCTTCGCTTCAACGCGGCCGGACGTGCTGGTGTACGAAACCGATCCCCTGACTGAGGATGTCACCATCGCCGGACCGATCACGCCGAAGCTGAAGATCGCCTCCAGCGGGAGCGACTCCGATTTCGATGTGAAGCTGATCGATGTCTATCCCAACGACTATCCCGATCCGGAAGGCACAAGCTCCGGCAACAAGCGCGTCCTCGGGCCGCCGCCGCTGCACATGGGCGGCTACCAGGAGATGCTGCGTGGGGAACCGATGCGCGCGAAGTTTCGCAATAGCTGGGAGAAGCCGGAGCCACTGACGCCGGGCAAGGTGACAGATCTGGAATTCGAGATGCCGGACCTGGACCACACCTTCCGCAAGGGACACCGCATCATGGTGCAGGTGCAGAGTTCGTGGTTCCCGCTCACCGATCGCAACCCGCAGACCTTTACCGATATCCCCCACGCAAAGCCGGAGGATTTCAAGAAAGCGACCGAGCAGGTGTACCACTCCGCTGCGGAGCCGAGCGGTGTGCAGGTGATGGTGCTGCCGCAGCCATAGAAGACCGGGAATGCAACGCAGACGCGGCTTGCCGGAGCTGCGCCTCCCGCTTTGCCTCACAGCATCAGAAAGAACGCTTTAGAAGTGGTTGTAGCCGCGGTCCCGGGTGTAGTCGAATTTCACCAGGCCGTCGCGGTAATCAATGTGGATGGTGAGCACCTGCAGAGTGGTGAAGCCGAGAAATCCGGAGATTTCCATGCCGGCGTCCTTGCTGAGCCGGCTGGTGTCGAAGGCATAGATGTCATCGATCTCCTGCCGGATACCGGCGAATTGCGCAACGACTTTGTTTCCCGTGTAGACCTTTTCCACTTTGCCGGAGATGCCACGAACGGTCGCCGAGCTGTCGGAATGTACCTTGGTGATCTCACGGGCTGCTTCCGGAGAGATTGTCGTGGCGAAGGCGCCGGTATCCACCATAAAGAGCCGCACGGACTTGCCATTGAGCTGGGTTGGCAACAAAATGTCGTGTCCGTTGCGATAGAAGAGGGCATAGCTTTTCATCTCGGGCGCGACGTAGCGGTTGTGCCGGAGAGGTGGCGCCGTCGAGGACGCCTTCGAACTGCTTCCCTGCGAGGCGACCGCGCTGCTTGCCTGCGCTCCCTCGGCCTGGTCTGTGTTCAATGAGGGCGCGTTATTGTTCTCCTCGCCTGGCCGTGGCGGCAGCGGAGCCAGAGTGAGCTTTCGCATCGGGTAATCGAGCCCGATCAGAAAGTCGGAGAAGACATCCATACCCACGAGTCCGTCTGAATCCAGAATGTTGCGGCGATCGCTGACGTATACCAGGCAGTCGCGGAATTCCAAACCGCCGATGCGGATGCTGTCTGCGTAGGAGACATAGCCGGATTGTGGGCCGTGGTCGCCGATGCCCTCGGATTGGGATCGATAGAGGGGTTTCAGATTCGCGCGTTGCGCTACCGCGTGGCTGACGTAGATGCCGCCGGCGCCGGTGTCAATTTCCAGCCGCGAGCTCTTGTCATTGATCTTCACATCCAGGCCGAATGCGCGGATACGGTTGGCATCTTCCATGAGATAGACGAAAGGAATTTCCGTTTGAGCGACGGGAGAAGCGAGATGACAGCTCTTGTGGGGCGCGCTCACGCGCTGCTCGAGATGCTCCAGATATTTCTGATCGTGGTCGCGATCTTCCGCGTCATCGCCATTGGGTTGCGACAGGTAGGCCTTGAGTTCGTCAATGCGCTCCGCCACGGGCAAGGTGCCGATCCATTCCCCCCGGATGTCGGGATCATCCGGTGAGAGCTGGTGCGCGACGTCGATTTCGCTCTTCTGCGTGGCGTAATTGGAGAGCAGGCGATTGATCTGCGCCCAAACCATATGGACCTGGGGCTCGCAGGGGTTGTCGTCCCAGGCGGCCTTGACGGTAGTAATTGCTTTCCATGGTTTTCCGGCACGCAGTTCCACTGCACCCTGCGCTGCCTCGAGCATTGCATTGTGCGGATGCGCGGACTCCGCCTTCGTCACCAGCTCGCGAGCATCCTTGTAGTTCTGCTGGCGAAGCAAGACGCGGCTCAGAGCCGCAACGGTGCCAGGATCGTTCGGCTTCTGCTCCAGTATTTTGCCGTAGAGGGCGGCGGCCTGGTCATAGTTGGCGTGCAGGAAGGCGGTGTCCGCTTGGCTGGGCGCCGAGTGCAGGACCGGGCAGGAGACCGCAACCGCTGCAGGGGCGACAGAAAAAAGGCAGAAAAGAAGCAGAGACCAGCGCTTTAAAGCGGTCAATCGTAGGTTTCTCCTGCGAGAATGCCCAGAACAAAGTAGCATGATAGTTTCGGCTTTGGAACCGCCGAATTCTGGACGCCCGGTACCGACGATGCAGCCTCGAACAGAAGGGCGGGCGCCAGCCATGGTTGCCCGGCAGACAGCCTTAACAGCCGCCGGCATCACGGACCGCGGACGGATGCGGCGTGCCAATGAAGACTCCTTCGTAATGTTGCCGGATGCAGGAGTATTCGTCGTTTGTGACGGTATGGGCGGCGCTGCCGCCGGCGAGACGGCGAGTCATCTGGCAGCCGAAACCGCTGCCGCCGCGCTGGCCGAATCCAAACGAGGTCCGGCAGCGATCCGCGAGGCGGTGCGGTTGGCCAACAGCGCGGTGTACGAACGCGCACGGCAGGACCGCCGGTTGGAAGGCATGGGGACCACGCTGGTGGCGCTCTTGCTGAGCGGCAACACCGCGTGGCTGGGGCATGTGGGCGACAGCCGCTGTTACCGCTGGCGCGCGGGCATGCTCGAACGCCTGACACAGGACCACTCGCTGGTGGAGGAACAGATCAGTATCGGCCGCATGACGCCCGAACAGGCGCGGCGGTCGCCCATGCAGAACGTGATCACGCGGGCGGTGGGAACGCGCGCAGATGTGGTTGCGGATGTCCAGGAGTTCCAATTGCAGCGTGACGATGTATTTCTCATCGCCTCCGATGGCCTGACACGCGAACTCACTGATGCCGCCATTGCCGCTGTTCTGCAGGCGGACCGCAGCGATCTGGACGCGGTCTGTTCGAACCTGGTCGCTGCAGCGAATGCCGCAGGCGGGCGCGACAACATCACCTGCGTGCTGGTGCGGGTGGGCTCGTAGGGCCGGCGGCTACGGAATGGCGCTTAGCTGAAGAAGACTAGCCTGTTTCATCGTCCATCCTTTGCCGCAGGGGCATGCAGCGCGCGGTTCTGCGCGACGCAGCCGGTGTAAGTTGCGAGAAACCGGGTGCGCAGCTCGCGATATTGCTCGATGGTCTGAAAGCGGCGGGTCAGCGGCTCTTGGTTGAGCAGATAAACGCTGGTCGCAATGTGACGCGCATCGTCGAAGAGCAGATAGAAGCCGAGCGTTCCGCCCTTCAGCTCGTTGCGGTCCATGCCATGCACCTCGAGGCCATGCATAGTTTGCGGAAGATCCGCGTTCGGCATGGTGGCGAAGTCGGAGTGGAGCATGGCCTGGATCTCATCCAGCAGATTCTGTTTCTCGATTGCCCAGGTGTCGCTGGGAAGCACCTCCGGCTTCACGTTGGCGAAGAAGTCGCCGCCCACTCCGTAGGCGAACATGATGCGACGTCCGGCCAGCATCTGGAGGGTCTTTGGTCCCTGCGTCGTGTCGATGGTGCGCTGCTGCACGCCAGCGGGGAGGGAATCGATCTTCACGATCTGCAGGCCATCATCAAAGGTGCAGGATTCGTAGTCGTGCAACGCGGCGGCATTTGCAGCCGGCAGATTTTGTGCGGTAATCGGATCGTTCTGTGCCGGCGCGGTTTGCGTGGAAAGCAGCAGGGCGATCGCAACGGGCAGCAGGCGCATGGCAGGCAACGGCAGTATACCCGGAAGCCTGCCGTGGCAGAGCACAGGAAGCTGTCATTTAGAATCGCCATGTGGACGCAAGCGCACTGACCTTTCAGCAGCTCCTTTTCAACCTGCAGACCTTCTGGGCGGCCCGTGGCTGCGTGTTGCAGCAGCCGTACGACGTGGAAGTGGGCGCGGGCACCATGTCGCCGGAGACGTTCCTTCGCGTGCTTGGGCCGCAGCCTTTCCATGTAGCGTATGCGCAGCCGTCGCGCCGTCCGGCAGATGGCCGCTATGGCGAGAACCCGAACCGTCTTTTCAAGCACACGCAGTTTCAGGTCATCCTGAAACCGCCGCCAGAGAACGTGCAGGAGATCTATCTCGAGTCGTTGGCAGCGATGGGCATTGACCTGCGCGAGCATGACCTCAAGTTTGAAGAGGACAACTGGGAGTGGCCCGCCGGAGGCGCGTGGGGCGTGGGCTGGCAGGTGATGCTGGATGGCCAGGAGATCACCCAGTTCACCTACTTCCAGCAGTGCGGCGGCCAGGAACTGGATCCAATCTCCGCCGAACTGACCTATGGTCTCGAACGCATTGCGGCCTTCCTGCAGGATGTCGATTCCGTCTACGAGGTGGTATGGGCGCGCGATCCGGTCACGCAGCGGCCAATTACCTATGGCGAGGTGCGGCTGCAGGAAGAGGTGCAGTTCTCCGCCTACAACTTCGAGCATGCCGATGTCGCGAAGCTGTGGGAGCACTTCCGGCTCTACGAGCAGGAGTGCCAGGCGCTGCTCTCGCTTGTGCGCGAAGATGAGGCTACCCGCAAAGAGCGGGAGCGCGTGCCGGTGCTTGCCGCCTACGACCTCTGCCTGAAGTGCTCGCACCTGTTCAATCTGCTGGATGCGCGCGGCGCTGTGAGTGTTACGGAACGGGTTGGCATCATCGGGCGTATTCGCAACCTGACCGTCGGAGTCGCGCGAGCATACGCCGCGATGCTGGGCACCCGAGCTGCAGGGCAAGCTGCCTGACGCTGGCGAGAGGACCGAAGGAAGAATGGCAGAGTTCCTGTTTGAGATTGGATTGGAAGAGATACCTGCGCGCATGATCGCGAGCGCGGAGCAGGAGCTGGCTGCGCGCATGAAGAGCATGCTGGCGGCCGAGACGCTGCTGGCGGACGATGCGGTTGTCCGCAGCTACGCCACTCCCCGGCGGCTTGCGGTCACGATCAGCGGGGTGCTGGAGCGGCAGCAGGACGTGACCGAGCAGATGACCGGCCCGGCATGGAAGGTGGCCTTCAAGGACGATCAGCCGACCCTGGCGGCTCTCGCTTTTGCTAAGAAGGCCGGCGTCGCCGTCGAAGCTCTGATGAAGCAGACCACTCCGAAGGGCGAATATGTGTCGGCCACCGTGACGAGAACGGGGCGCAGCGCGGCGGAGATCCTGGCCGAGAAGCTGCCCGGCGAGCTGGGGGAGATCTACTGGGCGAAGAGCATGTACTGGCGGCCGGGAAAGCCGGAGCACTTCGTGCGGCCGGTGCGGTGGATGGTCGCGCTGCTGGATGCAGCGGTGGTGCCGGTGGAGTTCGGCGGCAAAGTGGCGGGCAACGTGACCTACGGTCATCGCGTGCTTCACGGCGAGGCGCCGGTGACGATTGCTGCGCCGGCGGAGTATACGGCGAAGCTCGAGGCAGCGTATGTCGTGGCAGATGTGAGCGCACGGCGGGAGCGCATCCGCAAGGCGCTGGATCGCGTGACCCGCACAGTGGAGGGCGCGCGTTGGCGCGAAGATGAGCCGCTGGTCGAGACGGTGACACAGCTGACGGAGTGGCCGAGCGTGTTGCTGGGCACCTTCGAGCGCGAGTACCTGGAGCTGCCGGACGAGGTGCTGGTGACAGTGATGCGCGATCACCAGAAGTACTTCGCGGTGGACGACACGGGCGGCAAACTCGCGCCTCACTTCCTGGCGGTGCTGAACACGCAGGTGGATGCAGCCGGAGAAGCCATCATCCGGCACGGCAACGAGCGTGTGCTGCGCGCCCGCTTCAACGATGCGCGGTTCTTTTGGACCTTCGACCAGAAGACGCCGCTGGCTGAGCGTGTGGAACTGTTGAAGGCGGTGACCTTCCAGAAGGACCTGGGCAGTTATGCAACCAAGACGGAGACGAATCTCCGGCTGGCAGGCGCGCTGGCCACGATGGTGATGGCGCGCGGCATCACAGTGGATGAAGCAGCGCTGCTGACCGCGACCCGACTGGCCAAAGCCGACCTGACCGCTGAGCTGGTGAAGGAGTTCACCGAGCTGCAAGGCGTGATCGGCGGCCTGTACGCGCGCGCCGAAGGACTGCCGGAGAGCGTCGCGCAGGCGATCTACTGGCAGTATCGGCCGGCCGCCGCGGACGATGCGATTCCGCCGACAGTGGAAGGCCAACTGCTCGGACTGGCCGATCGCATGGCGACGATCGTCGACATGTTCGCGCTCGGACTCGAACCAACCGGGTCGAAGGATCCGTTCGCGCTGCGCCGCGCGGCCAATGGCGTGATCCGCATTCTCGCTGAGTCGGGACTGCCGCTGAAGCTGAGTGAACTGGAGCGGTTGGCGACGAATCCCGAGCAGGATGCGCTGGCCGAGACTGCGACTTCTGCCGTCGCCGCATTCTTCCGCGAGCGGCTGGATTTCTACCTGCGCGAGGTCATGGGGTACAGCTACGACGTGGCGAAGGCGGTGCTGGCCGCCGATGCCGACGACGTGGCCGATGCAATCGCGCGCGCGCAAGCGTTGACCGCTGTGCGCGCATCGGATACTGAAGGACATCTGGCAGCGGTCTCGGCTGCATTTAAGCGTATCCAGAACATCCTGCGGCAGGCGCGCGAGAGGGGCGAGTCATACGGCACAGAGGCGGTTGCGAATGCGCTGGCGGAGCCGGAGGAGCGTGCGCTCCACCAGCAACTCAGCGCAGTTGCTCCCGAGGTGGAGTCGTTGCGCGTTGCGCATCGCTATGCCGAGGCGCTCGCGCGGATCTCCACTCTGCGACCGGCGGTGGATTCGTTCTTCGACAAAGTGATGGTGATGGTGCCCGATGCGGCACTGCGCCGTAATCGCCTATCGTTGATTGCCGAGGTTGCCGGGCGCTTCTCGAGCATCGCGGATTTCTCTGAAATCGTTCCTGGCTGAGGGCACCAATTGTCTCCGGCTGATGATCCCATTCTGGTGACCCGGTGATGACGCGGCGCGCAATTTGTGAACGTGCGGTTGCGTTTGTTACAGGCACGTTCAACGTGTCCCTGATCCCTCAATAGTTGCACCATCTTTCATTCAACTTTCAATCGACACGCACCAAACTCGGGCTACATTGCAGGCGACGACTTCACCACCAGCACTGGAGAAATCGCCCGATGACTACACAGCGCAACGCAATCAAGATACGGACCTCCGCCATTCTGATCGCCACGCTGGCCGGCGTTCTGCTCGGGGCGCCGTTCCGATGCTGTCGTGCCGAAGAGGGCAGGGAGCACGGGCCACCAGCCAATGCAGTACCTGCTATTGTCGCTCTCAATGCAGCCAATGAAGCCCCGCTAGCTGCACTCTCCAGTTCCACTCTCCTGATCGCTCCCAGCACAACCGCATCTGTTCTGGCACACGTTCCGCGTGGCGTGGAGCTGCGTCATGCATTGATCCAGCGCACAATCACACACACCTTCTGGGGCATGCACGAGCACTTCCGTTTCACCACCGCCGCCAATAATCGTGAAGAGCGTCAACGCCGGCAGGTCGCCATCCAGCTGGGGCGCGCTGTCTCGCAGCGCGGCGATCAGACGACAGCAAACCGCATTGCGGAGATCTATGAGAGCCTGCGGCCGGCGCAGTGGGGCCGGCATACCAACGGCTTGCTCGGCGGACATTTCAACTTCGACTACAGCATGGTGCGCTGCGCGGATTTCGACCGGCTGTTGCCGCACGGACGCTACGGCATCTTCGCTTCGTTGCACTTCCACCACGACGAAGCGCGGGTGCATGTAGACGTGGCCAATCCATTCGGCCTGGCGGGACTGCTGATGCCGGTGCACTTCTTCGCAGATGTGATCGGCGGACACCTGCCCCGGCGCAACCGCAGGCCGAGCAATCCTGAGGTGGCGCTCACCGCTCAGCCTTTACGAGGAGGGAGGTAAGAGCAGCGCCGCGAATTGTCGCCGCCGTTTGGGTATGATGGTCGCCGTATGACGATGACCACTCGACGGCAGTTTCTCCTCCAGGCGGCCACAGCTTCGGCCGTCTCCGCTTCCGCGCTGCTGGCCTCACAATGGGCCTTTGCCACTCCATTCGGACTTCCACTTGGGCTTCAGCTCTACTCGGTGCGCGAGGTGCTGCCGAAGGACTATGCCGGCACCCTGAAGAAGGTCGCGGCGCTGGGCTACCGGGAGGTGGAGGCCGCCGGATTCTTCGGGCACTCTGCCGCCGAGGTGAAGCAGGTGATGGCCGATGCCGGTCTGCGCTGCGTCAGCGCGCACTACCCGTCGGATGTGCTTTCGAAGACCCTCGATGAGATCCTCGAGTTCCACAAGGTGCTGGGCGCGGAGTACATCATCTGCGCCTATCCGGGGCACAAGAACCCGCCCGCGAAGGGCGCCGAGCGCACCTTTTCGCTCGAGGACTGGCGCTGGAACGCGGAGCAGTTCAACCACTACGGCGCGAAGGTGAAGGCCGCTGGCTTCCACTTTGGATATCACAACCACACGCCGGAGTTCGTGGTGGTCGATGGAGTGACTCCCTATGACGAGCTGATGCGGCTGACCGATCCCGCGCTGGTGACGTTTGAGATGGACTGCGGCTGGGTGATGGTGGGCGGCGGCGATCCCGTCGCGCTGCTGCACAAGTATTCCAATCGCATCTCCATGCTGCATGTGAAGGACTTCCAGCCGGGCGTGACGCCGCCGCATGCGGCGCAACTGGGCCATGGCCGGATCGATTATCGGCCGATCTTTGCCGCGGCGAAGAAGGGCGAGATCAAGCACTACTTCGTCGAGCAGGAGCAGTTCGATATTCCCTGGCAAGAGGCGCTGCGGATCGACGCCGCTTATCTGAAGGCATTCAATGCCTGAGACGACGCCGCCCTGCGAGCGAACAGCAGTCTCTTCGACAAACTGAGGGCAGCTCTTCGACTGCGCTTGGCGCGTGAACCGCGCCAAGCTTCGCTCACGATGACACCGTGCATTAGACAGGGTTGCGGGAAGCGGCGCCGTCGCTCCTTGTCATCGTCTTCTCGGCAAGTTTGATGCATCCATACACGATGCCATAATCCAACACAGCTACCGGCAAAAGACTAATGCCCGTCAAATCCCTGTTCTTCCAGGGAATGAACAAGACCAATGGAACCTGCAAAAAAGCCGCAAATACAATTATTGTCCAGAACCACGCGTGTTTTCTCAGGTCCCAGCGGGTCATTATGACTAACATAACCAGTCCCACACAAATTGCGGCACCTATACCTCTATAGAAATTACCCAGACAGGCAAATATGAGGAGTACCGGCGATGCATATAGCATCGCCAAATAAGCCTGTTTGGCGGTCAACTTACGGGGCGATTCCTTGTGTTCGTTCGCTGGCATTAGCGAGACTCAGAACGGGATGTCGTCATCGGTGATGCCGGTGTCGCCGTAGTCGGGCGCGGCTTGGGCGTAGCTGCTGCTCTTGTCGCCGCTGCTCTTGTCTCCGCTGTTCTGGCGGCTGTAGCTGCCTCCGCCTTCGCCGTCGCCGCGGCCGCCGATGAGGACCAGATCGTTGACCACGATCTCGGTGCGATAGACCTTCTTGCCGGTGTCCTTGTCGTCCCAGGAGCGGGTGGTGAGGCGTCCTTCGACGTAGAGCTTGTTGCCCTTCTTCACGTAGTCGCGGACGATCTCCGCGGTGCGGGCGTAAGCGACGACGTTGTGCCATTCGGTGCGATCCTGCCACTCGCCGGCCTTGTCCTTGTAGCGGTCGGTGGTGGCGATCGAGAAGTTGGCGACTGCCTGGCCGCTGGGGAGGAACTTGATCTCGGGGTCCTTGCCTAGATTGCCGAGCAGGGTGACCTTGTTGACGCTCTTTGCCATGGTTCGTGTCCTTCTTCGTTGTGGCTAAACGTCGAGCATAGCAGAGGGTCACGTTACCCACCCCCACCCCCCTCCCGGTGCGGGAGGCCGGCCCCGAAGTCCTGTGAAATGCTATGTTTAGCCGCGTTTCCGAGGGCTAAAAATGTCCAAACAAAGGGCTTAGCGGTAAATATGTCTATTCATTGAACTTACCGGCTACCCCGGGGTTGCCTTTGTGCGCGGATAAAGATGGCCTATTTCCATGGTAGCGAATTGGGTGGGTGGATTTGGCAGCTTTCTGCATTTTGCGTTGTGGAGTGGATTCGATTTGGGAATCTTGCGGGTTCCTGATGGAAGGAGCCCTGTGCAGTGATGCTGTAGGGTGAATCCATAACGATGATCGAAGCGGAATACGTATTGCAATTTGACGACTACAGGGCGGCACATCGGCTATTGCTGCTCGAGCGTCCTTTGGCGATGTTCTGGTATCTGTTCGTGATGTGGATTCTGCCCATCGCTGTGGTGTGCGCGAACTGCTGGTCGTTGTGGCTTTGGATCGGGAACCGGAGCGATATTTTGCCGACGGTATATGGCATCACCATCGCGGCGACCTGGGTGTGCCTCATTCTCATCTTGATGTATCGGAGACGGCTGCGCCGTCGTTACCGGGAGATGGGCGGCGGCGCGATGGCGCAACGGGTGCGGTTGAGCGTGGATAACGAACAGGTTGCAGTATCCAATTCGGCGAAGAGCGAGACCCGCCATCCGTGGAGTGCGATTGAGAAGTACGCGGAAGACGAACATGGCGGCGTGCTGGTGGCGGGGAAACAATTGCTGGCGATACCGCGGCGTGCGCTGACGGAGGCTCAGTGGGTGGAGCTGCGGGCTTTGGCGGCGGCGAAGGTGGGTCGCGCTCGGTGATACGGAAACATATCTAAATCCGTTACGTGAATCATGTTGCGGGCTCAACCGAATTTCATCCCACATCTCAAAAGCGAGATGTGGGGCACCCGGCGGGAAGATTTATCATTTTGGCGCAAGATGGTAGTTTTGAGATTATTTCCAATATGCTAGGCCCCCTTTCTCCTGCACGGGTTATCGCGTGGATTTTTAGCCCCGAACCGACATTGTGGATTTGTAGTGTAGGCATCGGAGGGGGTCTGACTTTGGCCCTTGCGAATCAACGCAGGAACATCAAACTCGCGCATTTCTTCTTTCTAGTCGCTTGGATATGGGCATTTGGCTGTGTTACCGAGACGATCATGTTTATGAATGTTCCTGCAAAGATCTATATTCCACTTGTTTTCTTCGCGACCGGAACACTCGGTACATTATGCTTAGTCACTTACAAATGGGTGGAACGCAATCATGTCGAAATAGCAGAATCTCCGCACCCTGGAAATGCACCGGCCTTTTCGGAAAACCTGCCGCCGGGAGCGCCTTACGAAGTTCGCTCTTATCTCGTAATGAAGCTAATAATTGACAGCATTGACAAAAATTTCATCCAATTCCATTTTTCATTAAAAAATGTGGGACCGCAGGAAATAAAGATTTTGCATTTCGTATACAAGAGCTCGGCAATGAGTGCATGGGAAGGTTCTATGGAACCTACGCGAGTGATAATTCCTAACGGCGAGGTCGTGGTTAATGGATCTATTCTGAGGACAGATATTCTCGGAAATTTGAATGGAATCGCGAGCTATGCCATTAACGGTTTCAAAGCACCGATGACGGCCGATTATGGATTCCGAATTCGTTCAATTGATCTTCGTCCCCAGCGGGTCCTAGAGCCTACCTCTCGCGGAGAGACGACCGGTGAAGAAGTCATACCAACGAGGACAATCTTAGATGGACTTAGACAGCCAGTGGGCTCTTTCACCTTCTGGTTTCCGGAAAAGCTACCAGATGGAAGTCCGGACAATATCCTAGTCTCTGCTGGTCCTACTCGTCAGGTAGCCTTCGATCCCAACTCTAGAATGGTTCACTTCACCATGCTAAGTAAGGGAAAACTCTTTCACTTGAAGAGACCTCTTTTAAAGCCGAAAGAGGGACTGCATTTCGTCGCGGCCACGTGGGACGATGCGGGTAATGTGCATCTCTACGTGGACGGTAAGGAATAACTTAGGGCCGTCTGTGTCTTGTCTTCCAGCGCCGATGCTTCGATGAGCTAGAGCAGCGTTGCGACAAAAATGCCCGATACAGCGGGGATTAATCCAGAAGGTTGATTCACTTTGGATCGGCGGCGATGAGTCGCTGGGCGCTGGCAGGCTGGCGCATGACTATCTGCGCGGCCTGCTCGAGCGTGGGGGTGTTCTGCTGCTGGGTGAAGCGGGAGCGGTCGTCGTCCTCCTGGAAGGAAATGCTCTTGAAGAGAAGCGCGTTGCCCTCCAGATGAATGTGAATCAGGGTGAGCTGCCAGAGCGACGGGGCGACCTGCTGCTGCTCGATGGCGAACGATCCGCCGTGCTTAAGGCGGCCGAGCAGACCCCCGCCAAAGGTGACGTCGTGGAGCAGGTAACCGTGGACGCTTGAGATACGGTGCTGCCGATTGTCGGCGACGAGATCGCCGGTGGCTGCGCAGAGGACGCGCGCTTCGTGCGTCGGCGGATGGAAGCTGGGATTGGGCACGAAGTGCAGCGTGGTCTCATCGGGCGTGGTGCGGACGACGGTCCAGATGAAGCCATCGGGCAGGAGGCGAAGCAGATCGTCTACCTGCTGGTAATCGTGCGCGTTCTCCTCACTCTGCTTCTTCTGTGCGTGCGGGTCGCTCAGATATTTCTGGATGACGGTTTGCTGCTCGGACTCGGATAGCTCGCGACCGTCTTTCACGAGGACACGGTCGACGTTACCGTGCGGCGTGGTGGCGACCCACCGGAGAAGCTGCTCTTTGGCTTTTACAGAGTGGTCGAGATAGATCCACTGCGAGTGATCGCTCTTGTTTTCGGCGCGCTCGGTATCGACCACCTGCTGAATGATCTGTTGCGGGGTTTGCGCGTGCGCCAGGGCGAGCGGGAGCGCCAGGGCGGCGAGTGCGAGGAGTGGTCGGTAGCGAAGCACGCATTATGGATGCCGGAGTTGGGGAAAGGTTCGAGAAAATGCGATTTGGGGTCCGAGACCGTTCGCGGACCGGTTCGCGGCGCCGGCTGATCCCCACCCTTCGCTCAGGATGGGGCGCCCAATTTTGCTTCTATGAGCCGGAAACGGGTGCAACGATGGGCAGGTTCGCCGCCTCCCATGCTGCGAAGCCGCCTGCGATCTCGGCGACGGAGGGGAATCCGCTTCGTTCGAGCAGACTTGCGGCGATCGAGGAACGATAGCCGCCGGCGCAGTAGACCAGCAGCGCGCGATCTTTCGGCAGGGATGGCAGATGCTCCGCCAGACGATTGAGCGGGACCGACAGGCTGCCCTCGATGTGCTTCTGTTCGCGCTCGCGCGGCGTGCGGACATCGATGACGAGCGGGGGAGCCAACGGGGGCCGGCTGGACGCGAGGCATTCCGCGGCGGCTTGCGCGCTGAGGTGCTCGGTGGAAGCGATCAGGTCGGGGCGCGCGTCGAGCGCGCGCAATCCGTTTTCTAGATAGCCGGCGACGTGATCGAAACCGATGCGGCCGAGCCGGATGGCCGATTCGTGCTCCCGCCCCGGGGCGGCGATGATGACGATTGGGCGGGTGTGATCGAGCACGGTGCCGGCCCAGGTGGCGTACTGGCCCCCGAGGCCGACGTTGATGCTGCCGGCGAGATGTGCGGCGGCGAATTCGTCGGGGTCGCGCGTGTCTAAAATCTGTACCCCAATCTGCACCCCAGTCTGGGTGCCAGTCTGCACCACAGTCTGGGCGCCCTCGGCCTGCATGGCGAGCACGGTGTCGAGGGTGAGCGGCTTCATCTCTCGGGCGAGCGCTTCGTCCAGCGTCGGCCGCTCCTGGCTATTGAGCACGGCGTCATAGGTGAAATACGGAGGAGCCTCCGGCTGATCGGCGGTGACCACGCCGATGAATGCTTCCTTGCTCATAGGCTGCAGGGCGTAGTTCCAGCGGCGCTGTTCGCCCAGGGTGGATACGGTCTCCTTGCTGATGGCCTTGCCGCAGAGCGAGCCTGCGCCGTGGGCGGGATAGACGAGGCTCTGATCGGGGAGCGGCAGCAGCTTTTGGTGCAGCGAATCGAAGAGCATCCCGCCGAGGTCAGTGGCCGACCAGCCGAGCGCCACGCGGAGGTCGGGACGACCTACATCGCCGATGAATAACGTGTCGCCGGTGAGCACGGCGTGAGGCAGGGTGTCGCTGGCGTTCAAGTCATAGACGACGATGGAGACAGATTCGGGAGTGTGGCCGGGCGTTTCCAAAGCCTTCAGACGGACGCGTCCGAACTCGAGGATGTCGCCATCGTGGAGGGGTGTGAATGTGTATGCAGTTTTCGCGGTGCTGCCGAGATAGATGGTTGCGCCGGCGCGATCGCGCAGCTCGAGATGACCGGCAACGAAATCGGCGTGGAGATGGGTGAGAAAGACGTGCTTGATGCGAAGCCCGTGTTCAGAGGCGAACTCGATGTACTGATCCGTGTCGCGTTGGGGATCGACAACGGCTGCCGTGCCGGTCGCCTCGTCTCCGATGAAGTAGGAGGCGTGCGCCAGACACGGCAGATAGAACTGCTTAAGGATCACTTAGCACCTACGGGCTCGGGCTTTTTCTCCAGGCTGACGAGGCGCATGTAGGGCTTGGGAGTTTTCCATCCCTGCGGATACTTCTTCTTGGCTTCCTCGTCGCTGACCGAACCGGCGATGACGACCTCATCGCCCGGCTTCCAGTTTACCGGTGTGGACACTTGCTCCTTCGCGGTGAGCTGCAGCGAATCGAGCACGCGCAGGATCTCGTCGAAGTTGCGGCCGGTGCTCATGGGGTAGCTGAGCATGAGCTTGATCTTCTTGTCCGGACCGACGACGAAGACGGTACGCACGGTGGCGTTGGTGGCGGCGGTGCGGCCTTCGCAGCTATCGCCGGCTTCGGCGGGCAGCATGTCGTAGAGCTGCGCGACCTTGAGCTGGGTGTCGCCGATCATCGGGTAGTTGACCTTGTGACCCTGGGTCTCTTCGATGTCAACGAGCCACTTGGAGTGGCTGCTCACCGGGTCCACGCTCAACCCGATGATCTTGCAGCCGCGCTTCTCAAACTCGGGCTGCAGGCCGGCCATATAGCCGAGCTCCGTGGTGCACACCGGGGTGAAGTCCTTGGGATGCGAGAACAGGATGGCCCAGCCATTGCCGATCCAGTCGTGGAAGTGGATGGTTCCCTGCGAGGTTTCGGCAGTGAAGTTGGGTGCTTCATCGTTGATGCGCAGCATTGCTTCTCTCCTGATGGCGTGATTTCGGTGATCTAGTGTTTTGACGCCATTCGCCCGGCGCGGGGAACAGCAAAAAGGAGGAGGGCTTTCGTGGTGGATATTATACCGCCCACGCACCATGCACGATGAACTGCGCGGCGGGTGGCGTCCTCCTAACTCTGCGCTATTAGGACACCACCTTCGGCGGTGTGAACGCAACCGCAGCTGCCTTCGCTTTGCTCGGGATGAGAAGGTGCTGCTTGCGCTACCAGGTGCCGACGGAGCCGCTAGCAACGTGGTGGGCCTTTCTGTAGAGCTCAGTGCTTCGGATACCAGATACGGAAGTCAGCGACTGGGGTTCGCGATGGAGTGTAATTTTGCTCGATGTACCGTTGCAGCTTCTCATAGGTAAAGGGCGGGTTCTTCGGGCGTGGAAGCCAAGGGCTGACTTCAAATATCCGAACGGTGTTCAAGCGGGCATCTGCCGGCTCCAGCTGTTCAGAGAGCGGCAGGTCGGCCAGAAGGATGGGGTGTAGCGGTTGCTGGTCGAGGTGATCGATCATGATGTCAACGGTTTGGGGAGTAAATGCATTGTTAGTACGGTCGTAGCGTCCCGTATCGAGGCAGTCCTGAGCTGCGGTTTCAGAGGCTTTAGGTGCAATGTTCACGGTGCGGTAAATCACGGTACATGGATGGCGCCCGAGGATGGCAGGGACAGAACCATTTCGCCAATAGGCTGCTGTTGATTCTTCGTGGAGATACCCGGTGAGCCAGAGGAAAAACGGAACGACGGCAGGAATGCCAACCAGCAGGATGGCAAGAGGTGACCACCAAATGCGCAGTGGAGGCCGCGCTTCGATGGCCGCGATGCCAAGAAGCAGGGCGGGTGTTGCCATGAGCAGATGTCCGACATCGCACCGACCCATAGCGACGGGAAGAAGTGCGAAGCCGGTGAAGAACAGAGGGACGGCAACGGAATCAAAACGTTTCGCCACCAGAGTGCATACGGCGGCGCAAGCCGCGGCGATATAGCAGGCGAGAATGGCAATGTTTGTTGGCGATGGAAGCAGCGGAAACGAATAGGCTCCTTTGGAGAAAACGAGAAGGGTAGCGAACTCGCCGAGCCGCCAGCAAGAGAGCAGGAGCATGACAGCTCCCATGAAGAAGAGGATCGTTATGGAGACGGGAAGTGGGTCCGCACCGGTCGTGTTAAGCAGAATGAACCAGACGAGCAGACCAGCGAAAACAGCGATCCCTTGCTCGGGCGAAATGGCGAGCGCCACGCCGACGCAAAGGATCGCGGTGACCGGAACCAACAGAGATTTCCTGCTGGGATTCAAGAGCCATGCAACAAGCACGACGAAGAAGGCTGAACCGATGGTGCGCGTGGGCGTGTAGGCCGTACCCTCGGCAATAATGGCGGAAAACTGAATGGAAAAGAGGGCCCAGAAGACGCCGCGGCGGCGGGATAGCGGAAGCTCCAGCAAACGGATCGCAGTCCAGAGCATCGTCGTGCCCAGGATCCATTGCAGAATCCACCAAGCGTAATAGCCGAAGATTATTGAGCGGTGATTTACGCGCGCGATCAGGTCCGGTATATAAAGGTGGGCCGGCCCGTAGGCAAATTCGAAATCGCGATAAGGGCGAAGACCCTGGACCAGCATTTGAACGCGATTCAATGCGTAAGAGGCCTCAGTTCCAACGTGATGCTTTGTAAGAGGAAACAGGCGGAAGAAGCAGGCAGCAGATGCAATTACGAGAGCGACTATGAGCGAGGTCAGGCCGAGCGGTTCATCGGCTGACACGTTTTCTGCAAAACGATTGCGGCAGAGAAGACCGAAAAGCACGCTCCCCACGACGAAGATGACTAACGCTGTGTGGTTGCTGTATCCGACGAGGTAAGCGAGCGAGACGCTTGGCGCGACCGGTACGAGATAGGGAAGAAAGAAAACTGCAGCGAAAAGAAAAACCAGCGCGATTGCGAGGGAGCTGCGCGAGTGGAGCGCTGGAAAAGATCCCCCCAATTTTCGTGCACCTCCTGAATTCCGCTCGCCTCAGGCCTGAATCATAAACGTCGCTGCGAACAGCAAGAACATAATTCAGGCCGCCCTGGCAACAGGTATTACCAGACGTAGGTGCCGACAGAACCGGCGTCGAGCGACGTGGTGAAGGCTTTGCCTTTATATCGGACAGCGAAGTTCTGCGTGCTGTCGATGGGGTTCGAGACGATGAGGACCTCTTTGCCATCGGGGGTTTTGAAGGCGACGTTGGGCAGCATGTCCGGATTGCCATTGCCGGGGAGCGTGTTGGAGTCGATGCGGACGGAACCGGGTGGGACAAATTTGGAGGCGTGGCCGATGACGTAGTAGGCGACGAGTCGGGTGACGTTGTCGCCGTCGATGGTGAGAGCGCCGTAGCAGACGGGGCACCCGCCGTTGCTGGTATGGGGGCCGGCGTTGGGGTCGGCGGCTAGGTTCCAGAGGA
The DNA here is from genome assembly GCA_036500805.1 of Acidobacteriaceae bacterium. Taxonomy (GTDB): domain Bacteria; phylum Acidobacteriota; class Terriglobia; order Terriglobales; family Acidobacteriaceae; genus KBS-83. The sequence goes on from DASYBK010000075.1 coordinate 160,112, forward strand.
GAACGTTCCTGCTCCAGTTACGTGTCGCACCGATGAGGACGTGCGCGACGGGGTGCGCCACGTTCATGGCGGTCGCGCCGGGACGGTCGTTGATGGATTGCTCGGTGAAGTAGATGTTCTTCGCGGGGAAGGCGTCGTGCACCTGGGTCATCGCTTCGACCTTGCCACCGTAGAGATGCCAGGCGGAGCCATCGACATATTTGGCGGCGTCGGGGTCTTTGAGGATGGAGAGGACGTAAGCGGGGTGGTCGAGGTTGTGGTCGTAGAGGAGAATTTTGGTCTTGATGCCGGCCTGCGCGAAGGCGGGGCCGAGGTCGTGCTCGATGAAGTCAGCCTGCTCGGGCGCGAGCATGACCATGGAGGGCGTGTTCTTTTCGTTGAGCGGCTCATTCTGGATGGTGAGGGTGTCGATGGTGATGCCTTCCGCCTTCATCCCCTCGATGTACTTGACCCAGTATTTCGCATAGGCGGGGAAGTATTCCGGCAGGAGCACACCGCCCTGGGCTTTGCCGGTGGTCTTCATCCAGAGCGGTGCTGACCAGGGCGAGGCGAGGATTTTTGTCTTTGGGTTGATGGCGAGGATTTCCTTGAGGACAGGGATGACGTCAACTTCGTCAGGCGCGAGCGAGAAGTGCGTCATCTCGGGATCGGTTTGACCTTCGGGGAGATCGTCGTAGGAGTAGACGTGGTCGTTCATGTCGGAGGAGCCGACCGTGACGCGGAGATAGCTGACGCCAATGCCGTCGCCCTCGGTGGTGAAGAGATTGTGGAGGAGCGCGGCGCGCTCGTCGGCGGCCATGTGGTGGATGAGCATGGCACTGCCGCCGGTGAGCGCGAAGCCGAAGCCATCCATCGTCTGGTAGGTCTTGGCGCTGTCGACGTCGATGATCTGGCCGGTGGGCGCTTGGCTCGTGAAGGCGAGTTTGGGGGATTGTTCGGCGAGGAGTGCAGAGCGATCGGGATTGGTGAGCCAGAGAGTGGCGTCTTTTTGCGCGCCGGCGGACAGGGGCAGAAGGGCGAGGGCAGAAAGCAGAAAAAAGGTGACGAGTTTGCGTTGCATGTGGCCTCCGGGCAGCCTTTTCGAGCGACGCCATTCTAGACAAGCGTTTGTTTACTTGTCCAACCGGGGTTAGCGGGACAGTTGCGCGGATGACAGGGCGGAAGCCCGGCCCGGGGCGGCGGAAGATAGACAAGAATTAAACGTGCCGCCGCGTGGTTGTTAGCGGTAAGATGAGCAGCGCTCCCCCTACCGAATCACAGAGGGTATCCCGATGAAGGGGCTTGCAGTTATCGTGCTCGCTGTTCTTCCTGCGCTGGCCTCGGCGCAGCAATCCAAGGTTTATCTCGACCCGGACGACGGATTTACGAGTTATTTCACCTCGGCGCTCGAAAAGAAGAGTGTGCCCGTCACAGTGACGACTGATCCTGCCCTGGCAGATTACACGGTCAAATTTCAAACCAAGGACAGCAATGGATCGCTGCTGCAGGGCATCACCTCCGCGATCCAGAGCGGCAAGTATGACAGCGGCGCGTTCAATGAAGTCGGGATGACCGTTGTCGACGACAAGTCGAAGGACGTGGTCTTCAGCTACACCTGCAGGAAATACGACCAGTACACCTCGGCGGACGCGCAAAGGGCGAGCTCGGTGGCGGAGTGCCTGGCGAAGCACTGGAAAAGCAAGCTGAAGAAGTAATTGCGCTGCGGCAGACGGGTACGGAGCGACTTCTTCTTCCCATATCTCAAATGCGAGATGCGGGTCCGAACGAGCCTGTTACGAAACTCAGTTCAGGAGACCGAGTGGCGAGCTTATGCCACAACGAGCCAGGAGTGACACTCCCTAAGATGGCTTGTACAGGAGGCCAATGGCTGCGCCGACGATGACCCACTGGATGAAGTAGGTGATGCCCTCGTAGAGCGTGAGCGCGAAGCCGATGTTCAGCATGGCGTAGTTGTGAATGACATAGGTGCAGACTGCGAAAATGCCCATGAGCGCGCCGAAGTATACGCCGGAAACGATGCCGGCGCCTGCAGAATACATTTTGGCGTAGACAACGGCAACGACCACAATGCTGATCAGGATGGCGACCATGTTGTAGGGCATGACTCTCATCATGGCGTCATTTGAGCGGTAGACGTTGGGGTACTTCAGGAACTCGGCCTTCATGGCTGGCAGGGCGGCAAACATAGCGAAGCCGAAGGCAAAGTAGGCGACGATCGCGCCGACAGACGCGAGAGCGATCCGGGCGTAGTTCACGGGCATCCCTTTTTGAAGCGGGAGTGGGGTCACGAAGAATTCTAGATGAGGAAGTGCTTCTTGGCCCTCACTGGATTTCTGATTGATCGGCGACTCGGAAATTGCGCTGTTAACGGTGAAAGAGTTTCGTAACAGCCTCGAACACGCCCACTCTACTTCGTAGGGTAGGGCACCCCGAGTGATTGTGCTGCACGGGATATGCGGGCGAGGCGGCGGTTGCGGAGGTACTTGGCGCCGCCGAGCAGGAGCAGCATCGCGCCGAAGGGCAGGCACATCATGGCGACGAGCAGGGCGATCCAGCCGGCGTTGGTGTGCGGACCGTGGATGCCGATGCCGCCGAAGAGAAATCTGGTAGCCAGCGCCGCGAGGATGCCGGTGACGAGCGTCCAGAAGGCGCCTTGCAGAAGCGGGCGGGTGCCGTCGTCGGGCAGCGGAGCGCGCGATGCGCGATCTCGCGCGACCTTTGCGCTCGCTTCGCTGTGGCTGACCGGGTTGGTGACAGGCGTGGACATGATGCTTATCCGTGCCAGCCGGCGAGCATGGCTCCGACGATCACGCCGGTGACTGAGACATAGAGCCAGATGGGATAGGTCCAGCGGGCGAGCTTGCGGTGGGCGGAGAAACGGCGCGTGAGCGCGAGGAAGAGGGTGATGAGCACCATCGGCAGTGCGACGACCGAGAGCGTGATGTGGCTGATGAGGATCGCGATGTAGGCGATCCAGATGGCGTTATGGGGACCAGGGAAGCGCATGTCGCCGTGCAGCCAGTGGTTGGTGATGTAGCTCACGAGGAAGAGGGTGGAGAAGGCGAACGCGGTGAGCATGGCGGCGCGATGCGCGGCGACACGCTTGCGGCGGATGAGCAGAAAGCCGGTGATGAGCGCGATGGCACTGAGGCCGTTAAAGAGCGCGTTGAGCGCGGGCAGAAAGCGCAGGCGCATGTTGTAGGCATCCGGCGCGTGATGCGCGTAGACCAGCCAGAAGAGAAACGCCGAGGCGAGCGCGGAAACCGCGAGGATGGCGCCGACGGCGATGCCGGTGGGGAAGGCGGCGGGCTTGTTCGCAGGTACGGCAGTCGTTGACATAAGTCAGGCAGCAGGTTTGCGAGTGCGGCGGTTGACGACCGCCCAGGAGGTCGCGAAGGTCACAAGGCAGAAGCCGAGGGTGACGGCGAGGTTGATGGGGAGCGAGTGGTCGGTATGGGCCGCGGGATCGAGACTGTTGCGCAGCGCGTCGACTCCGTAGGTGAGCGGGTTGGCGAGCATGATGGCGCGCAGCCAGCCGGAGGCTTTGTCCGCCGGGAAGAGCGAGCCGGAGAGCAGCCACAGCGGCAGCAGGATGAGGTTGACGATGGCATGGAATGCCTGAGTCGAATCCATGGGCCAGGCGATGGTGAAGCCGAGCGCGGTGATCTCGAAGGAGATGAGCAGGACGACGATGGCAGCGAGCAGGACGCCCGCGAACGATGGATGCACGCCGGCGAGCGGCGAGAAGAGGAGAAAGATGAGTCCCTGGATGGCTGCGAGCGTAGCGCCGCCGAGCACCTTGCCGAGCACGATGGCCGAGCGCGAGACGGGCGAGGCGAGCACGGTAAGCAGGAAGCCTTCGTTGCGGTCCTGGATGAGCGACATCATGGAGAAGATCGCGGTGAAGAGCACGATCATGACGATGGAGCCGGGGAAGAAGTAGCCGAAGGCGTGACCGCTGGCGCCCGAATTGCCGGAGGAGAAAGAGTGTGAGAAGCCCGCGCCGAAGGCAACCCAGAAGAGCAGCGGCGAGGCGATGACGCCGATGACGCGCGCGCGCTGGCGATAGAAGCGAACGATCTCGCGCTGCCAGAGCGACCACGAGGGGATGAAGAGACCGGGCTTTGCTGTGCGGATGGCGTGCTGACGTGGTGCAGTGGTGGCGATGGTGGCCATTTAGTCTATGCCCTCCTTCTCTTTCTGGCTGGCGTCGGTGGTGTCTGGATTACCGGTTTCTTCTGCCCAGAAGCGGTGGCCGGTGCGCTGGATGAAGACGTCTTCGAGGCGCGGACGGGAGACGGAGACGGCGCGGACCTCGCCGGGAAAGGCATCGAGCACGGCGGTGAGGAAGCGGTGGCCGTGTTCACGCTCCAGGCGGACGGTGTTTCCAAGAACAGTGGGCCTGACTTCGAAGCGGCCGGCCATGCGGGCGGCTAACGACTGCGCTGCGTGCTCGCTTTCGGTTTCGAAGAGGACAACGTCGCCACCGATGGTGGATTTGAGCTCTTCCGGTGATCCAAGAGCCACGAGCTTGCCTTCGCTGAGAATGGCGAGGCGGTCGCAGTACTCGGCCTCTTCCATGAGGTGGGTGGTGACCAGGACGGTGACGGCTTCCTCGTCGCGCAGCATGCGCAGGTACTGCCAGAGGTCGAGGCGCGCGCCGGGATCGAGGCCGGTGGTGGGCTCATCGAGCAGGAGGACGGCGGGCGAGTGGATGAGGCCCTTGGCCAGCTCGACGCGGCGCTGCATGCCGCCGGAGAGGGTTTCGACGTAATCCTTGCGGCGATCGATGAGGGCGACGCGCTGGAGCACGTCGGCGATGCGCGCGCGGAGATGCTTGCCGCTGAGCCCGTAGAGATGGCCGGCGTGGCGCAGGTTCTCTTCGACGGTGAGCTTGATGTCGAGCGAGCGCGCCTGGAAGACGATGCCGGTCTGCTGGCGAACCTCGGCAGGCTGGGTCGCGACGTTGAAGCCGCGAATGGTAGCGAGGCCGTCGGTAGGAACCATCAAGGTGGAGAGAATGCGGAAGAGCGTGGTCTTGCCCGAGCCGTTGGGGCCGAGCAGGCCGAAGATCTGCGCCGGCGCGACGGAGAAGGAGAGATGGTCGAGCGCGAGGCGGGTGCCGTAGTCGTGGGTAAGCGACGAGAGGACGATCGGGTCGTCGGGGCGTGCGGCAGAGGCGGCAGCGACGGCAGCGGGCTCGACTGCGGTGGTAGGCATGGAGCGGTTATCTCCTTCCTGCTGTGGCATCCAGCATCATGACGATGAGTAACAGCGGCAGATACAGAACGCTGGCCTTGAGCAGCGCGCGGGCGTGCGGGCGCGAGGCGGCAAACGATGGAGCCTTGAGAATCTTCGCGAAGCGGATGGTGTAGGCGAGATAGCCGAGGCCGAGCACCAGGGCGGCGACGGCGTAGATGCGGCCCGAGATGTGGAAGTACCAGGGCAGCAGCGAGACCGGAAGCATGATGACGGCGTAGACCAGCGCTTCGAGGACGGTGGACCAGCCGTCGGGCTGGACGACGGGGAGCATGCGGATGCCGGCGCGGCCGTAGTCCTCGCGATAGAGCCAGGCGATGGCCATGAAATGCGGGAATTGCCAGACGAAGAGGATGGCGAAGAGCGCGACGGCGGGCCATTCGATGCGGCCGCGTGCCGCGGTCCAGCCCAGCAGCGGGCCCATCGCGCCGGGAAATGCGCCGATGAAAGTGGCGAGCGTCGAGCGGTATTTGAGCGGGGTGTAGACCGCGACATAGGTGAAGACGGTGAGCAGGCCGAGCACGACGGTGAGCAGATTGGTGAAGCGCAGCAGGACCAGTGAGCCGAGCACAGTGACGGCGAAGGCGACGACGAGGCCGTGGGCGAGGCCGATGCGTCCGGAGGCCAATGGCCGACCAGCGGTGCGGATCATGCGGGCATCGGCCTTGCGCTCGAGGACTTCATTGAGCGCGGCGGCGCCGGCGGAGATCAGCGCGATACCGGCGAGTGTTTCGAGCAGGCCGATGTGGAAGGTGGGGATGGCCGAGCGAACCGAGCCGAGATAGAAGCCGGCCCACGCCGTGATGACGACGTGCAGGGTGACGCGGGCCTTGAACAGCTCCAGGTAGTCGGCGAGCAGGCTCGTGGTCTTGGTGCGGGCGCGCGGCTGCACTTCCGGAACGGGTTCAGGAGCGAGGACCGCGGCCTCTGCATCGGAAGCGGTCGGGATAACGGCCTGTGCGGTGCTTAGGAGCGTTTTCACCGTTGCCCTGTACCAGCCAAGTCTAGCGATGTGTGGCTTTGCTTCCACCCCGCCGACGAAGACCTGTCGCCGGGGGCCCCGGATGTAACGGAAAAGCCACGCGGCCTGTGGCGCTCTGGCATACAGCGATAGTGAAGTCGCTCGGGGCACGGAGTACTCACGGCGGAGATTCGGGATTGCTGCATGAGCGAGAGGGGCGCTGGCTTGCGTGGACCGGAGTCGGTCAGCGTGGCGGGCGCTTGTTGCCATGATACCAAGTTGACGCCAACTAGCCACTGCGCAGCCACAAAGTGCCGCAGTTTGAATGGATGCGGTAGCGGCTACTCCCAGGTGGTGTACTTCTTCGCCCACTCGCTCTTTGGATATTTCGTCTGCACGATGACGAAGAGGCGGTGGTTGAGTTCTTTGGTGGCGTCGGTGCGGCAGCCATTGCGGATGGCGCGTTCGGCGAAGCCGAGGAGGGCCACGTTGCGTGGGTCGGCGGGATGTTGCTTTTGCCAGTCGAGCGCGGCGGCGGCGAAGTAGTCGGAGGCGCAGGTTGTGGCGCGCAGGGCGGCGATCTCGCGCTGGGCGCGGGCGCGATCGGCTTCCGTGAGGAAGGGCGGATCGGGAAGTGCGGCGGGAGTGGCGGGCTGGGTGCCGAAGAAGGTGGCGGCTCTGCCGCTGGGATTCCCCGGGGAAGCCGGTTGGGCGGTGTCGCTGGCGGACCACCAGTTGTCGCGGAATTGGCTGTAGGTGGCGAAGCCATCGCTGCGCTGCATGCCGGCGCGGACGAGAGGCTCGGTGGAAGGAAAGCGCATCAGCGCGAGCAGGCCGGCGGCGTGGCGGTTGTCCGCGGTCTTGGCTGAGTCGTAGCTTTCGAGCCACGGCTTCCATGCGGGATAGCAGCCGGTGAGGATCGGCGACATGCGGCGGGCGATCTCCGGCCGGTTGAGCAGGATGGCGCGAGTCCAGGTGGATTGCGCGATCTGGAAGCTGAGATTGCGGGGCAGAGCTTTGTCTTCTGCCGCTTCGACGAGCAGGGTGAGTGGCATACGGGTGTTGAGGATGGTGGCGGCGTCGGGATTGAAGAGCAGGGTGGATGCCTCGGAGCCGTTCACGCCGCACAGGCTGTTGGGATCGGGTTTGGTGTCGGGCGCGTCGGGGTAGCCGGAGTCGAAGGTGGTGATGCCGGCCGGCAGCGCCGCGGCCTGGTGGAGGAAGTCGGCAAGTGTGGGCGAGACGCGCTGGTTGAGCAGCTTGAAGAGATTGATCGTGGAACGTTGCGGCGTGTGGACGAGCGAGGGCTCGATAACGGCGAGGTCGCCGCGCATCGTGGCCGGATCTTCGGTAAGGCGGAGGCGGTTGTAGGTGGCGGCGGTCCATGCTGGCGACGTTTGCGGAATCTGCATGGCGGCCTGGATCAGCTCGGCCGCGGCGGGGTCGCCGGGCTGCGCATTGGCCATGGCGCCGATGAGCCAGAGAGTCGCATGAGTCGAACGCCAGCGGCCGAGAGCTTCTGTGGCGGCCTGCGCACGCTCCTGCTGAACTTTGGCGGGATCGGGTGTCTGGTCGGACCAGCCGGTTTCCTGGACCGGCGCAGGGGCGCGCATGGCCTGCATCCAGGTGAAGAGCGGTGCGCTGGGACTGGTCGATTTTGTAGCTGCGGGGCTTCTTTGACGGGAATACGGCGGGTAGAGGTAGTAGCGCAGGTCGATGATCGCCTGCTGGAAATGGCCGGGAGTCTGTGCGCGGTCCGGATCGGTGAGACGAGCGGCGAGAACCTCGGCCTGGACTCTGGGTTCGAGGCGCAGTTTTACGAAGTCGAGCAGTCCGGCGGCGTCGGCGTGGTACTGCTGCATGATTGGGTCCCCGATGATGGCGAGGAGCGCGTTGAGAGGATAGCCGAGGCGCTCAAATTCCTTCTGTTTAACCAGGTTCTGATAGGCGCGCTGGGCTTTTTCGCGCTCTTCGCTGTAGGGAGCGTCCGGCGCGGCGACGGCGGCCGCCGGTATATCGGTGATCTGGCCAATGGTGGCGCGACGGATCATGGCGCGCGCTTCGACCAGGCGTGCAATCAGATGCCACGGCGAGGATGTGTCGACGACGATGGTCTTCAGGCGCGTGATGGCGGCGTCGTAGTCGGTCTGGTAGAACTTCGCGGCGGCCTGCTGGTAGGCACGATCCTGTTTGAGCCATTCCGGCGCATTCGATGCTGCGTCAGCCGGCATCTTGTCACCGCTTCCATTGCAATTGGCGAAGACGGCGTCTTGTCCATGAACCCAGTCGGCGAAGCTGGCGCTGTCGTTGGCATGGGCGGTCTTGCGGTCTTTTAACGTATCCGCGGCGGTGGCGAATGCGGGGTCGAGGCAGTTGGTGAAGTTCTGATAGGACGCGCCCGGCACGGGACGGTCGCTGTTGAGTTCCTGCGTGATGTGGAAGCCGCTTTGCGGAGGTGGTGGCGGTGGCTCGGGTACGCCGGAATCCTTGCGTGCGGCGAGCCACGCGACGAATCCGGGGAGCTTGGCTGGGTCTTGATACTCGCGCGTGGTCTGTATGCGGTCTAGCGCGACGGCCTGCTGCTGCTCGTCCGCGGTGAGGCCGTGGCCGTTGAGCCAGTCGAAGGCGACGACGAGGTCCTGGACGCGATAGCCGGGCTGCGGCACACCGATCTCGCCCTTGGCATAAGCGGCGTAGATGCCGTCGGGCATGGAGTTCTGCACGAAGAGGGCTTCCGGGAAGAACGGACCGCAGCTATTCGCGGGGATAACAAAGACAACGAAGGTAAACGCGGCAGCAAAGATGAGGCGGGAGCGTTTCATCGAGCGATTTCCCGTGCGAGCGAGGTGAGGGGTGTGGTGGCGATCGCACTTAACTCAGCGGGACGCCAGGGGCGCGGCGCGAAGAGATAGACGCGGGTGGCGGAGTTCAGAGTGGCGAGCGATGCGGGCCAGGGTTCGTCGGTGGAGAGGCCGAGGCTTGCGCGGCAGAGCGATTCTGTCATCGCGTAGCCCGGACGCGTGGCGCTGGTGAACGCGCGCGCGCGCGGGCCGCCCATGCGGAACTCCATGGGGACGGCTTCGTCGATGGGCAGCGTGTGCAGCCAGGAATGCGGGCCGCACCAGCTAACGAGCGCAGTGATGGAGAGCGGGAGGCCGCGCGGGAGCTGCGGGCGCAGCGCTTCAAGGATGCCGCGATAGAAGGCGCGCTGCGATTCGGTGGCGTCGAAATCGAGTTGGAGCGACTGTATGTCACGTCGAAGGCCGTAGCTCGCGAGGTGCGCGGCGAGAGCGACGCGCAGTTGCGCAGTATCGCGAAAGTCGGGGCGGGTTTCGATGCGGACGACGGCGACGAGCGGCGCGCCGGGCGCGGGCGAGAGCGGCTGATGGCGCGGGACCACCGCGATGTGATCGGTCAGGATGTCGGTTTCAGCGAGATAGGCAACGCCGACGGTGGACGGGAGGGTGTGAAGGTCTTCCGGCTCCTCCCAGGCCCAGAGGACGCGGGTGGGGACGCGATCGGCGAAGGCGGCGGGTAGCGAGGGCAGCGCTTCGCGAGCGGCTCGTGCGGGATGCCAGTAGTGCATCGCCGCGAGCGCGCCGATGACCGCGATCGCAACTGCAACGATGGTCCAACGGCGCGTGGATGGTGGGACCGAGACCACGGTAGAACTCACGATAGCGCGGTTCGTGGAAACAGCAGCGGAAAATGTAACGAGAGGTGATCGAAACGGTGCGTGTCAGGGGTAGACCGGATTCACGGTGATCAGCTTGAAGGGATATTTTTTCCAGGAATCGGGCGCGGAGAGATCGGCGTGCGGAGGAAGGACGACGTCGAACCAGATGACGCCGCGCCCGATCATGAAGCCCTTTGAGTTGCCCCAGACGTCATCGGCAGTCGCAGCGAGGATTGCGGCGCGCACCTGCGGATTGAAGACCTGATCGAAGCCGGCGAGCAACTGAGCGCGCGAACGGATGTGGCGTTTGCCGCCGTCGGTGGCGAGCAGCGGATAGCTGACCATCGATGCCACGGCGGCGTGGTCATTCCGCTTGAGGGCGTCTTGCAGTTTTGCCAGAAAGGCGATGGCGCCGGGACACTCGGGCCGCGTGGATGGATCGGGATGGGTGCAGTTGCCTTGCGGCGCGGGATGCGCGGGCACGGCAGCCTTCTGCGCACCGGCCGGCGCGGAGCGGCCGAGGACGAGTAGGCATGCGAGCAGAAGTAGGACGTGCGGCTTCTGCCGGGTGCGCAGGCTGCGAAGAGCGATCATGGGAATCCAACTTTGATTACGGCTGATCCTTCTGGATGGCGTACTCGTCGAGCAGGACGGCAACCAGCACCGCGGTGGGAACCGAGACCATGGCGCCCATCACGCCGTCGATGGCCGAGCCGAGCAGCAGGGAGACGATGATGGCGAGGCCGGGGAGGTCGACCGTGCTCTGCATGATCTTGGGCGTGAGGTAGGAATTTTCCACCTGGACGTAGATCGCATAGGCGATGAGGACGTAGACGACACGCATCCAGGAGTCCATGGCGGCGGCCAGGACGACGAGCGCCATCGAGACCAGCGCACCCATCACGGGGATGATGTTGAAGACGCCCATAATGACGCCGAGCGCGTAGGAGTAGCGCACATGCAGCAGGGTGAAGACGACCGTGGAGTAGACGCCGAGGATGAGCATGAGCGTGCCCTGCCCGAGCAGCCAGCGTCCCATGCGGACGTCGGCGCGGAGCAGCGTTTGATTCAGGCGCTCTCGGCGCACCGGCGCGATGAAGGAGAGCACCCAGTTGTAGGCGTGCTCGCCCTCGAGCAGGAAGTAAATAGTGAGGACGATGCCGGCGATAATTTTGACGATCCCGCTGGCCCAGGTGCTTACCGAGGCGACGAGGTAGGTGACGAAGTTGGAGGCGTAATCCTGCAGCTTGGCGTTCAGCGCCGAGACATTGAGGTGTGAGGCGAAGGGCAGATGCTTGAGCCGGTTCAGCATGTCCGGGCCGCGCGTGGGGAGTTCTTTGACGAACTCGCGCGCGTCGTGGATGACGGGCGGCAGCGCGAACATCACGAAGAGTGTGATAGCGCCGCCGACGCCGAGAAGGATGATGGCGATGGCCGAGCCGCGGCCGGGACTCCACTTGCCGATCTTGATCCTCTGCACACCGCGAATGACGGGCGTGAGCACGACTGCGAAGAGCGCGCTGACGTAGAGCAGGGCCAACTCTTCGCGCAGTTGATAGGCGACGGCCAGTCCGATGCCGAGGGCGAAGGTGAAGAGGATATCGCTGCGCAGGGTGCGCGTCGGCCGCTTGAACGCCACGGGATGCTCGAGGTCGGTGGTCTGCAGCACTTTCGTACTTAGATCGGGGCGGCTGGACTTCTCGGGCATGCGGTCGCTCCGGCTGGTGGGGCTAAGGTGCGTTCTTATTATGGTCCCCGTTGGTTGGATGCCGGGTCCAGGGGAAGGCCCGGGGTACCGGCTAAAGCACTGGAGGAGTAGAGGTGCGCGCGCACTCGCCAACGGACAACCATTCCACGATGCGCTCGACCACCAGGACCGCGGGGATGCCGGCGGTTTCGACGGTGAGATGCGCCAGCCGGTAGTGCGGCAGGCGGCGGGCGAGGCGGTCTTCGGGCGGCTCAGGAGCGGTGAGCAGAGGCCGGACGGCGGCCTCTGCGGCCGTCTTCGCGCTGGCTTTGGCGCCGGCTCTGCAGCGGGCGAGCAGCTCGGGGAGCGGGGCGGAGAGAAAGATCGTCACCATGGCGGTACTCGATGGCGATGGGGGAAAGAGCAGCGCGCGGACGGCCTCGGTCTCGATGGCGCCGCCGCCGAGCGCGACGATGGCCTGGTCGTATTCATGGGCCGGGTCCAGGGCGCGGGCGATGGCCTCGGCTTCGAGGCGGCGGAAATGCTCCTCGCCGTCCTTCGCGAAGATCTGGGCGACGGTGAGGCCGTGCTCCGCGCTGATGAGGGTATCGATATCGAGAAAGGGCCAGCCGAGACGCGCCCCCAGCAGGCGTCCCACCGTGGACTTGCCCGCGCCCATGAAGCCGGTGAGGACGACGCGACGCGGCAGAGCTGCGGACGACGATCCGGACCCGGTGGGGCCTGGGCTCATTTCGTCGGGGTCCTCATTTCGTCGGGCTCGTGGCTCGACCCGATCCGGAGCTCTGCTTCTCTGTGGAGAGCGAGGTCTGGATGTTCTCCCACACGGCCGGGCTGGGGTCGTGGATGGGGAGTAGCAGCTTGGCTTGCTGCGCAATGTACTCCAGATCGCTTACCAGGGCAGAGCATTGCTCGCAGGTCTTCAGGTGTTCCTGCTCCTTCAGGTCGGTTCCGGACTCGAAGAGCTCCGGAAGCTGATCCTGAAACTCGGCGCAGGTGATGCATGGACCGTCTGTTCTCATGGATTGGTTATTCTTGCCGCCCGCGTTCATAGCAAGGCCTCACGCTCGCGCTCACGCCGGGGGTTGGTCTGCCCGGCGCGCAGCAGGTCGCGCAGCTTCATGCGCGCCTTGTGCAGTTGCGACTTGCTGTTGCCTATGGAGCATTCCAGCATGCCGGCGATCTCGTTGTGCTCGTAGCCTTCGACGTCGTGCAGGACGAAGACGAGCCGGTAACCTGGGGGAAGATCGGAGACCGCCCGTTCGAGCGTGACCCGATCAATGGAGCCGGAGAGCATGAGGTCGCGCGCGCCGATGTCCTTGCGCGGACCATCTTCCTGCGAAGGCTCCAGGGTCTCTTCAAGCGAGACTTGGGGCAGTCCCTTCTTGCGCAGGTGCATCAGCACCACGTTGACCGCGAGGCGATGCAGCCAGGTGGAGAAGGCCGAGTCGCCACGGAAGGTGCCGATCTTGCGGTAAAGCTGCAGAAAGGCCTCCTGGGTCAGGTCTTCGGCTTCAGCTACATTGCCCAGCATGCGCAGGCATAGGGAGTATACCCGGCGCTTGTGCAGGCCGTAGAGGCGCTCGAAGGCAGCGCCGTCGCCAGCCTGTGCCGCGGCAATGGCTTCTGCTTCGCCGGCGATAGGCGGATTGCGGCGCAGATGCTGATTGGTCTTCTGCGGCTCGGGACCCGCCGTCGCGGTGCCTTTCGCAGGTGGGGAAAAGACGCCGTTAGTTACGGATTTTGTCATTTTTGTACGTGTGCCCGCCAGCGCATTGGTCATCGAGGTTTGAATGGTCAGTCACCCAGGGTTCTGGTTGGGGGCAATGCCTGTCGGACGCTGGGGATGGGGTGGGAGGTTGCCTTGGCTGGGCAAGTCGGGCTTGCCGGCCAGCCAGCTTCAGGGTCTTACAGCTACCGGGAAGTCTCCTCTCAAGCCATGATGAAGCTCTACCCGGACGGTTGCGCCCGGCAGATGCTCCCAGGTTTCGATCGCAGGGTTGTAGTCGGGAGAGGCAACGACCTTGAATAACCCTCCGCCGAGCTTCAAGCCGCGGGTGGGACGGAATGCTTCGGAGCCCTCATTCAATAGCCGCACGTAGAGCTCGATAAACGATCGCGAGAAGGTCATCCCTTTTAGTTTCCCACAAAACGGGCGTAGAGGGTGCGGGCGACGGCGATGTCGGTGGTGCCCTGAATGAGAGCTCGGCCGTCGGCGAAGAGGGTGAGGGTGTGCGGACCGCGGCGGAACTGGAGCAGCAGACCATTCTGGCGGACTTCGCCGTGGGGGCGGAGGCGGTCGGCGGCGGCGGAGAGATCGACGGGGCGGTCGTGTTCGTGGATCTGGACCGAGTTGCGGCCGCAGAGGGTGATGTGGGGTCTCCCTTCGCCACGAAGATGGGCGAAGTCGCGGGCTTCGCAGACTTCGCAGCCGTGCCGGGGCTGGGCGGCAGAGATCTCGGAGCGCTCGTTCTGCCAGAGATCCCAGGAGAGCAGGGTGCGGCGCATGGCGTCGCGCGCGCCAGTCAAGTATTTGAGAGCTTCGGTGACCTGGATCGACGCGGCGAGATTGACGGCGCTATTGAGGATGCCGGCGGTGTCGCAGGTTTCGACCGGGCCGGTGGGCGGCTTGGGAAAGAGGCAGGCGAGGCAGGCGGTCTCGCCGGGCAGGATATTCATGGTCGCGGCGTAGGCACCGACGGCGGCGGCGTAGATCCAGGGAGAGTCGTTTTCAATGGCGTAGTCGTTGATCAGGTAGCGGGTCTCGAAGTTGTCGGTGGCGTCGAGGATGATGTGGGCTCCCTCGAGGAGCGCGTGAATGTTGTCGGGGATGAGATCGGCGACGTGGGCGCGGACCTGGATATCGCTGTTGAAGCGGGCGATCTGACGCCGCGCGGCCTCGGCTTTAGGAGTGGCGGCGTCGGCGTCGGCCTCATCGAAGAGCACCTGGCGCTGCAGGTTGCTCTCTTCGACGAAGTCGCGGTCGATGAGGATCAGGGTGCCGATGCCGGCGCGGGCGAGCAGCGCGGCTGCCGCAGCGCCGGTGGCTCCACAGCCGACAATCGCGACGGCAGAGGCGGCGAGGCGCTGCTGACCGGCTTCGCCGATGGGCGCGAAGAGAAGCTGGCGCGAATAACGGCCGCCATCCGGACTCCGAACATCCGGGAGATCGGAAGCATCTGCGGCGGCAACAGGGTTGGCACTATACATTGTGTCTAGTATAGAAAGACGCGTACCAGGCCCGCTGGAGATTGAATCGCTCTCCGGCATCTCACCCAACGTGATGCTTCTTTTATTCCGACGAAGCCAGCTCCATGGGGACAATCCCAATGGTGCACTCCCCTGAGAGGCTCTTTGACCGCAGTGCGTAAGGGCATTTTTGCGAATACTTCGAAGCGCGGATCAGGAGCTGGCGTGGCTTTTCCAAGCGGAAAAGCCACGATACCGGTCGCTGGCCGGTTTCCATCGTTCGCAAACATGCTGGAGCGTTTTCCCGACGGAAAACGGAGGAGCAGCGAACACAGGCTGAAGCAGCGTCGCATCGGGTGGGTACTGCCGCTGCTAGTGAGCGCGGCGACGCTTTGCGCTGCGCAGACAGCGCCTGCCGATCCGGCGGGACAGTCCTCTTCGCCGGCGCAGTTCCTGCCCCAATCCGCATCGCCTGCCCAACCATCGCAGCAGGCGGGCAATGCGGACGCAGGCCAAGCGGCAATGCCGGGCATTGCGGCCTTTGCCGGCAGCAAGGTGACCGGCATTCGCTTTGATGGAGTGAAGCAGTCGATGCTGGGCCCGCTGCCTGCCCAACTGGAACTGCAGCCGGGCGGCGTGCTGACCGAGAACAATCTGCGCGCGAGTTTGCGGAGGCTCTACGGTTCGGGGCTCTACGACACGATCCAGGCGCAGGCGCTGCGCTCCGACGGTGGAGTGATCGTGGTCTTTGCCGGCAGGCCGCGGCTGTTTCTCGGGCGGACGCAGATCTTCGGCATCAAGAACGAGCGGCTGCAGGGGCAACTGGCTGGGTCGGCGCGATTGCAGCCGGGCACGCGCTATACCCAGCGGAAGCTGGATGCGTCCCAGGCCTCGATCGAGCAGGCGCTGACCGATAACGGTTTCTACGAGGCGAAGGTAGAACGCCGCGAGCAACTGGATGCGCCGAACTCGCAGGTGAACGTGATCTACAACATCGATCCGGGCAGGCAGGCGAAGGTCGGCGATGTGAAGGTGGATGGGACGCCGGGGATTTCGCTCGAGGAGTTTCGCAAGGTCAGCAAGCTGAAAGTGGGAAAGAAGGTGGACCGGCAGACGGTGAGCCGCGCTCTGACCCGGCTGCGCAAGTACTACGACAGGAAGCAGCGCTGGGCGGGCTCGGTGACGCTCCAGACGAAGGACTATCACGCCAACACCAACCAGGTGGAGTTTTCGTTCCACGCCGATGAAGGCCCGCTGGTGAAGGTGAGGGTGGAAGGCGCGAAGTACAGGCGGGGCACGATCGAGCGGCTGGTGCCGATTTACGAAGAGGGCACGGTGGACCTGGACCTGGTGAACGAGGGCGCACACAACCTGCGCAGCGATCTGCAGGCCAAGGGCTACTTCGACGCGACGGTGACGCATGAGCCGGTGCAGAATAGCGCGAACGAGATCACGGTGCTGTATAAGGTGGACCGCGGGCCGGAGCATCGCGTGGACTCAGTGCGGATCGAGGGCGCGAAGTACTTCAATCACGAAACGCTGGAGGAGCACATCAGTGTGCGGCCGGCAAACTTCATCGAGCGGCACGGCACCTACAGCCAGGCGCTGGTGCAAAGCGACGTGAGCAACCTGACCGCGCTCTACCAGGGCAGCGGCTTCAGCCATGTCGTGGTGACGCCCCAGATCAAGGACATCGATTCGACGGACAAGCGTGGAAAGAGCTCGGCGCACATCGCCGTGGTCTACAAGATCGAAGAAGGCACACAGCAGAAGATCGGCAGCTACACCATCAACGGGATGCACAAGATCTCCGAGGATGTGCTGCGCGGGTCGCTGAACACGGAGGTGGGGCAGCCCTACTCTTCCTTGAACGTGACCGGCGACCGCGACCTGATCCAGACCTACTACCTGAGCCAGGGCTACCAGAACGCGCAGGTAAACGTGGTGCAGCGGAACGATCCGAAGAACCCGCAACTCGTGGATGTCACGATGAATGTGGAGGAGGGTCAGCAGATCTTCGTCAACAAGGTGCTGGTCTCCGGGCTGCACTACACCAGGCCCACCGTGGTGACGCCGCGCGTCACGGTGCGGCCGGGGCAACCGCTGGACCAGTCGGCGCTGCTCGATTCGCAGCGCAAGCTCTACAACCTAGCGTTGTTCAACGAAGTGGATACCGCGGTGCAGAACCCGGCGGCAAACCAGCCACACAAGAATGTGCTGCTGCTGACGACCGAGGCGAAGCGCTGGGATGTGACCTACGGCTTCGGCTTCCAGGCGCAGACGGGCACGCCCTACACCAACACGCCGTCGGCGGCATACCTGATCCAGCAGGGCATCAATCCGAGCACCTTCTCGGGCGGCGCCAATGGGCACTTCGGCGTGAGCCCGGATCTGATCTTCGACATCTCGCGCATCAACCTGTTCGGCACCAACCAGTCGGCATCGCTGCGGACCGAGTACGGCACGCTGGAGCAGCAGGCGGTGGCGCTCTATCAATATCCGGATTTGTTCAAGAATTCGAACTTTACCGGATCGATCTCCGGCGGCTATACCAGCAGCCAGAACGTGACGACGTTTTCCGCATCGTCGCTGTTTGCCACCATGCGTATAACGCAGCACGTGACCAAGCCGACGACCCTGATCTATTCCTGGTCGTATCGCGAGGTGAAGGTGAACCCGAACAGCATCCAGGTGAGCCTGTCGCTGATCCCGCTGCTGTCGCAGCCGGCGCGCGTGGGCGGCCCGGGACTGAATTACATTCGCGACACGCGCGACGATCCGCTGGACGCGCACCACGGCACCTTCAACACCGTGGCGCTGTTTCTCTCGGATTCGAAATTCGGGTCACAGGCGAACTTCAGCCGCATCGACATCACGAATTCGTCGTACTACGACATCGGCAAGCGGCACTGGGTGTTAGCGCGCGAGACGCGTTATGGGCAGGAGCGGGCCTTCGGCGATGGCACGCAATTGCTGATCCCGCTGCCGGAGCGGCTGTACGCGGGCGGCGCGACCTCGCATCGCGGCTTTGCCATCAACGCAGCGGGTCCGCGCGATTCGCAGACCGGCTATCCGATAGGCGGCGCGGCGGCGGCGGTGAACACGCTGGAGATCAGGACGCCGTATCCCAATCTGCCGCTGGTCGGTAACAATCTCGGTTTCGTGTTCTTCCACGACATGGGCAACGTCTTCAGCCGCTCGCGCGATGTCTGGCCCAGCTTCCATAACTTCCATCAGCCGTATGAGAGCAGTTGCCGCACGGTGCCGACGGTGAATACGGCTCCGAACGGCTCGCTCAATGTCACAGAAGCCTTGCCGGCGTGCAGCTTCAATTACTGGTCGCACGCGCTGGGGCTGGGCGCGCGCTATCGCACGCCGATCGGGCCGGTTCGCGTGGACTTCAGCTACAACCTCGATCCGCCGTACTTCCCGGAGGTGTATGACTACCAGAGCTCGACCTCGAACGTGCCGCAGCCGCAGACGGGGCAGGCGGGCCATTTCAACTTCTTCTTCTCGATAGGGCAGACCTTCTGATGATGACGACGCGGAGACACGCGGCCTGGTGGGTGGCGATGACGCTGACGGCGATCTGTGCCGCGGCGCAGACGCCCCAGACGGGGACTGCGGCACCGGGTTCAACAGCACCAGGTTCAGGCGGGACGGCAGCGCCGCAGACGGGACCGCAAAGCGCTGGCTCTCAGACTGCGGGTCAGATGCCCGGCTCGTCCGCGCAGCAGGGGCCAGCGACGCCGACGACGGGTCCCGACAAGAGCGGTCCGATGCGGCTGAAGGAGCAGCAGACGGCACCGAAGAAGAACAAGCTGGCGCCGAAGAATGGTGATCTCACCTTCCTGCCCGAGCTGAAGCCCACCGATGGCGTAGTGAACCTGGCTGCGGAGAAGAGCGGCGATGCAGAGATTTCGAGCGATGCGGCCGCGATGCACGAGAAGCCGATGCTGCTGGACCGCGCGGTGGCGGTGATCAACGGCGAGATGATTCTGGCAAGCGACGTCCGGGAGCAGCAGCGCTTCGCCGTTTTTGAGCCGTACAGCGTGCCCGGCGGCGAGTTCACGCCGATGGAAGCGATGCAGCAGATTGTGAATCGCACGCTGCTGCTGGATCAGATGGAGGAACAGCGACTGACGGCGCCTCCGTCGGATCGCGAGGTGGACGAGCAGATTGCCGATCTGCGCAAACATATTCCCGCGTGCGCGGGGCAGAGCTGCGAGACCGAGGAGGGATGGCGGCGCTTCCTCGCCGCGCGCGGCTTCACCGAACCGGCCTTCCACGCGCGCTGGAAGGAGCGAATGCAGATCCTCGATTTCGTCGGTGTGCGCTTCCGCACCGGCATCCGCATCACCAAGCCGGAGATTGAGACGTACTACAAGCAGAAGCTGGTGCCCGAGTTTGAGTCGCGCAAGCTGAAGCCGCCGCCGTTGGCGCAGGTCTCGGACCGCATCGAGGAGGTGCTGTTGCAGCAGCATGTCAACGTGCTGCTGGGCGATTACCTGCGCAGCCTGAAGGATGCGGGCAGCGTGCAAATTCTCGACCCGCAGTACAACAGCCTGGGAAGCTCGCCATCACCGGGCACCAGCGCCGGCGGCGCCGATTTCGTGCGGCCGTCGCGCGATGGAGGCGAACTGTGAGCACGACACCACAGCCCGCGCCTGCTTCGCGTCCACGCCGGAGCGGCTGGCGCGTCTTTGGGCGCATTGTGCTTTATGGCTTTTTCGGTGTGGTGGTGCTGCTCGCAATTGCGTTCTGGTATGTGAACACGGCGAACTTTGCCGAGCATGTGCGGGCGAAGCTGATCGATGTGCTGACAACCGCGACCGGCGGCCGCGTGGAACTGGCGCATTTCAGTTGGCATCCGCTGCGGCTGGAGGCGGAGGTGGATGGGCTGACCATCCACGGGCTCGAAGCGCCGGGCGAGGTGCCGTACGCGCACATCGACCGGCTGCGCGTGCGGGCAAAGATCATCGACGCGTTCAAGGCGCAGATTGGAGTGCGCTGGCTGGATGTGGAGCATCCGGTATTTCATCTCATCATCTATCCCAACGGGTCGACCAATCAGCCGGTGCCGAAGAAGAAGACCGAGAGCGGCCAGCCGGTGACGGATACGATCTTCGACCTGGCGGTGAACCGCGCCGACGTGAACAACGGCGTGCTGCTGGTAAACCAGCGCGCGCTGCCCTTCAGCCTGGCGGCGAAGAACCTGGCGGTGACGGTGACCTATCGGCCGCAGCCGGAGAGCTACCTGGGCACGGTCCACGTGGAGGACCTGACGGCCGAGCGCGACAAGGCGCCGGCGGTGCATTCGAAGCTCGATGTGAACGTGGAGATGGCGCGTAACGCGCTGAAGCTGGATGGGCTGCACTTCGTTTCGGGCGAGTCCAGCCTGGATGCGTCGGGATCGCTGAACGACTTCAGGAAGCTGAACTGGCAGATCGGAGCGAACGGCACGGTCGATCTGCGCGAAGTGGCCGCTCTGGCCGCGGTGGAGGGGTTGGAGCGGGGCGTGGCCGGGTTGCAGATCAAAGGGCAGGGCACGGCGACAACGGCCTTCGATGTGACGGGCAATCTGCAGTTGAAGGACGCGACCTATCGCCAGTCGTATCTGCTTCTGGACCGGATCAATGCGACGACCTCGCTGCACGCGACGCCGGCAGAGATAACGCTGCCGAATGTGAAGGTGCGGCTGCGGCAGGGCGGCGGCGTAGATGCAGATGCGAGGCTGATGAACTATCTGCCACCCGCGGCTGGGACGCCCGCGGCGAAACCGGCGCCACAGCAGGAGGCTTCCATCCACGCGCGGATCTTCGGCATTCGTCCGGAGGCGATCTTCGAGATCATCGCGATCGAGAAGTATGAGAATCTCGGCTTCGACACGCAGGCAGATGGCCAGGCGGATGTGCGGTGGAAGGGATCGATCAACGATCTGGTGGCGAGCGCGAATGTGTCGCTGGCGCCGCCGCGACCACCGACACCCAATGAAGTCCCGGTGACAGGCGCGGTCGACGCGAGCTTTGCGCTGCGCGGCGGCCGGCTGGATGCGCGGCGCGTAGAGGTGCACACGCCGGCCTCGTCTCTGAATGTGAACGGCAGGGCGGCGTTCATCCCGATGACGCGGCCGAGCGCATTGAACGTCGATTTCACGACCAGCAACCTGAATGAGTTCGATCGCGCGCTGATCGTTTTCGGCGTGAAGGCGAACGGCAAAAAAGGCGTGGCAGCGCTTCCGGTCGAATTGCATGGCCAGGCAGGTTTTCATGGAACGGTGACGGGCTCGCTGCTGAATCCGGACGTGAAGGGGCACGTGAGCGCGAAGAACTTTGCCACGATTATTGAAACAGCCGCAGCGACACATCCTCCGCCGCAGCCGGTGACACCGGTCAGCGCAGAGCCGCCGCATCCGCCGCCGGCTTCCCAAGGCAGGCGCCAGACGGTGCAGTGGGATGACCTGGAGATGGATGCGGAGTACAGCCCGGCGCTGATCTCGGTTTCCAATCTTTCGCTGACCAAGGGGAAGACGGCGATTCATGGCTCCGGACAGTTGCACGCCGTGCAGGGGCGGCACCGGAAGCTGATCTACAACAACAGCTCGACGTTGAATGCGAACGCACATATCAGCAACGCGAGCGTGACCGACCTGCTGTCGATTGGCGGCGAGGACCTGCCGGTGACCGGCACCTTGAACCTCGAGGCGCATGTGACCGGCGCGCTGCATGCGCTCAACGGCGGCGGGCATGTATCGGTCGCGGGCGGAGAGATCTACGGCGAAAGCTACAAGAACCTGAACACCGACCTGAAGTTTGCGGGTGAATCGGTCGGGGTGACGAACCTGGTCTTCGTGCAGGATGGTGGGCGCATCACCGGAGACGCCAGCTACAACATCCAGGCGAAGAGCATTCGCGGCGATGTCGAGGGCAAGGGATTTGAGCTGGCGCATATTCGCCGCCTGCAGAGCGGCAAGATGCCGGTGGGCGGCGCGTTGAGCTTCGACCTGCACGCCTCGGGCGCGACGGATGCGCCGCAGGTGGACGGCAAGCTGGCGCTGGCGAAGCTGACGCTGAACGGGCAGGGGGCCGGGGACGTGAACGCCGATGTGCACACCACCGGACACACGCTCTTCTTGAATGCAAACGGTGAGCTGGTGAAGGCGCAGTTCCAGGTGGGCGGCCAGATGCAGTTGACCGGGGAGTATCCGGTCCAGGCGAAGCTTAGCTTCTCGCAGCTTGATTTCGCGCCGGTGCTGGAGCTGCTGGATGTGAACGGCGTGAAGGGGAATTCGCAACTGGCCGGCGTGGTTCAGGTCTCCGGGCCGGCGAAGACGCCGCGGCAACTGGACGGCACGGCGGAGATCGACCAGTTCAAAGTGATGCTGCAGGGGATGACGCTGACCAGCAAGGGGCCGATCCGCGCTTCATTGAATGACGGCGTGGTGAAGCTGAATCAGTTGGAGATCGATGCCGAGGATACGAACCTGGTGGCGGGCGGAACAGCTGATCTGCTGGGCGATAACGGGCTGAATCTGCAGGCGCACGGCGCCGTGAACGCGAAGCTGGCGCAGAGCTTCAATCCAGAGATCACCTCTTCCGGGCACGTCACCTTCAACTTCACCGCGCAGGGCCCGTTGAAGAAGCCGGATCTCGAAGGCAGCTTCAACTTCAACGACGTGAACCTGGCCTACCAGCAGATACCGAACGGCTTGAGCCACCTGAACGGCTCGCTGGTCTTCAACCAGGACCGGCTGGAGCTGCGCAACGTGGTGGGGACCACCGGCGGCGGCACAGTGACGCTGGGCGGATTCCTGATTTCCCAGCAAGGCGTGTACGGCGACATAACCGTAGCGCTGAAGGACACGCGCTTCCGCTATGCGGGGCTGAGCAGCTCCGCGGATGCGAAGCTGCGGCTGCAGGGGACGGACAAGTCGATGCTGCTGAGCGGCAATGTTCAGATCACGCGCTTCCTGGTGGGACCGAATGTGGACTTTGCCGCGCTGACGGGCGGCGCGGGCGCGGTCTCGCCGCCGCCGGACCCGAATGCCTTCGGCAACAAGGTGCGGCTCGACATTCATATCACCTCCGCGCCGCAGATGGACTTCCAGAACTCCTTCGCGCAGATAGCCGGCAGCGTGAACCTGCGTATCCGGGGCACGGTCGCGCAGCCGGCAGTCCTGGGCCGCATCAACATTACCGACGGCAAGGCGACCTACAACGGGACGACCTATCAGTTACAGCACGGTGACATTTACTTTACGAACCCGGTGAAGATCGAGCCGGTGATCGACCTGGATGCGACGACGCGCATCGAGGAGTACGACGTCACCATCGGGCTGCACGGCACGGCCAGCAAGCTGACGCCGACCTTCCGCTCCGAGCCGCCGCTGCCGGAGGCGGACGTGATCTCGCTGCTGGCGCAGGGGCGCACCCAGGAGGAGCAGTCGATTTACAGCACCCAGCAGCAGCAGGCCGGAGTGAACGGCACCGCCAACGCTGTGCTGAGCGGCGCGCTGAATGCGACGGTGAGCAGCCGGCTGCAGAAGCTCTTCGGGGTGGGCAGCGTGAAGATCGACCCGACCTACACCGGGTCGCTGGGGCAATCGAGCGCGCGCATCACGGTGACGCAGAATATCGGCCAGCAGGTGCTGCTGACCTATGCGACCAGCGTGAACGCCACAACCCAGCAGTTGATCCAGGCGCAGGTCAACCTGACGCAGACCTTCTCGGTGACCGCGGTGCGTGACGAGGCCGACGTTTTCAGCCTGGTTTTCAAGGTACACAAACGCTACAGGTGAATTGGACCAGTGCTTTTGGAGGCGTGGCCTGATTCGCACGAAGCACAGTTCCTATTTGGGGTGACCCAGTCATGTTGTTGAGAGTTTTTGTTGGCCTTGTCTGCCTTCTACTTTTCGGACAAGGTCCGGTGCACACGAGAAAGGCAGATGTAGATAAGGAAACCCAGGCAATAGCGGCAGCCGATCTTCGCGCCCGGATTGAAGCATCACCAAAGCTGTCCTTCAACGGTGTGCGTCTCGCGGCCCAGCCGCCGTCCGTTGGCTGGGCATCAGGAGCCGTTTCCTGGGTAGCCGTTGACGACAATTGGAATATCTACGAAATACAGCGTGGCGACAAAGCCGACCCGGTCCTCGTCCTGGACCGCGAAGGAAAAGTTTTGCGCTCGTGGGGCAAGGGGGACTACGAGATCCCGCACAGCATCCGCATCGATCCTGCGGGCAACGTATGGACCGTCGATGCTGGTTCTTCTGTCGTCATCAAATATTCTCCGCTTGGCAAAAAGCTGATGACCATCAAGGTAGGTGAGCAGCCAGAAAACGGCGGCCCATTCAACGGAACCACCGACATCGCCTTCGGACCTAACGGACGCCTCTTCATCACGGATGGTTACGGCAACGCGAGAGTGCTGGAATACACTGCCGACGGTAAGAGGGTGAAGCAGTGGGGTAAGCCCGGCGCGGGTCCCGGCGAGTTCCGCCTGCCCCATGCGATCCAGATCGACGAAAAGGGAACGATCTATGTGGCGGACCGCGAGAACGGACGAATCGAGATGTTCGACCTCGACGGCAATTTCCTCGGCGAGATGCCCCATCTTGGACGAGTCGTTTCACTTCAGCTAGCAGGGAACGCGTTGTGGGCCACGATACAGCCCTTCAACCAGCCATTGACTTCGGGTGGCTGGATCGTCAAGCTCGATTGCAAGACCGGCAAGATGCTGGGGCACCTCGACGTTCCCGAGACAGGCGGCCATTCTGTCGCACAGATGCCGTCCGGGGAGCCACTCACCACCGTGGGCGACGAGTTGCTATGGTTTAAGGCTAAGTAAGGTGAGGGTTCGCTCCCGGATGGCGGTCCATTCGGAAACCGATCGACTACGGAAGAGACGTTTCCTGACGGAAAGCCGCTGCGCTACCCCCTTTGGTCGATTCGAATAGGGGACATGCTCTCTTGGAGTGGCCGGCGACGTCTTACAAATACGAACGGAGAGTGATAGCCTTCCACTCGCCGGGGTATTCGAAAAATTCAGAAATTGAGTCAGGCGCACCCACGCGCTGCAAGGAGAACGACGATGCGCATTCTGCGAACCATAGTTGCCGCCGCACTGCTGGCCGCTCCGGTTGTTGCCTACACACTTCCGCCCGCCGCGCCTGGCACGGTGGAGGATTCCACCAAGAACGATGCACAGATCCTGAAAGATGCGCAGAACAAGCTGAAGAACAAGCGCTTCAGCGGGGTGCACGTCTCGGTGCAGAGCGGCGTTGCGACGTTGAGCGGATCGGTGAAGCTCTACGCCGATAAGCAGGATGCGGAAAAGAACGTCGGCAAGGTGAAAAACGTCGTTTCGGTGGTGAACGACATCCAGGTGCAGGCGGGTGAGACGAGCGACCAGCAACTGGCGGACAGGATCGCCAAGCAGCTCGCCTATGACCGTGTCGGCTACGGCAATGCCTTCAACGCGATCACGGTTTCGGTGAACAACGGCGTGGCTACTTTGGGTGGCCATGCGCTGGGGCCGGTGGCGAAGCAATCCGCGCTGAACCTGGCGAAGCGGACACCGGGCGTGCAGGATGTGGTCGATAAGATTCAGGTCGACCCGCTGTCGCCGTTTGACAATCAGCTGCGCATCGCCGTTGCCCGCCGAGTCTACGGCTATCCCTCGCTAAACAAGTACGCGATCAACCCGGCGAATCCGATCCGCATTACCGTGATCAACGGCCACGTCATTCTCTCGGGCGTGGTGGACAGCCAGGCGGACAAGAATGTTGCCGGCATCCAGGCGAATACGGTGCCCGGGGTCTTCAGCGTGACCAACGATCTGCAGGTGGCCGGCCAGCCGGAAGAGAAGCGGCAGTAAGGCTGGAACCCGTCGCCAGAAAAGCCGAAGGGACTCGTGCCGCTTTCACCCCGTACACTCAATGACGGGAGGGAAGCGGCGCATGGCATTTTTAAAAACATTTCTCCTGTATGGATAGACAACCGACTCACGATCCAGGCGGCCTTTCATTGGGGAAAGGCCACGTTGAGAATCGCTCCGCGGCGGAGAGCAGCAGGAAAAATGTTTTGCGGAGTCTCGGCACCACGCTTGAGATGATCAAGTGGGAGCACTCGGTCTTCGCGCTGCCCTTTGCGCTGACCGGCGCGGTGCTGGCGGCCAACGGCTGGCCGCACGCCATGCCGCTTTTCTGGATCATCGTCTGCATGGTGACGGCGCGCTCTGCGGCGATGGCCTTCAACCGGTGGGCTGACGCGGACCTGGATGCAGCCAATCCGCGGACCGCGTCACGCGCCATTCCGGCGGGGCTGCTCTCGCGCGGCTTCGTCGCCGCATTCACCGTAGTGATGGCGCTGCTGTTTGTCTTTGCAGCATCGCGGCTGAACCGGCTTACGTTCGTGCTCTCGCCGGTGGCCCTGGCGGTGGTGCTGGGCTACTCGTATACCAAGCGCTTCACGCGCTGGTCGCACCTGGCGCTGGGCCTGGCGCTGGGAATTGCGCCGGCGGCGGCATGGATTGCGATTCGCGGCCGGCTCGACCCGCGCATCCTGGTGCTGACCGCGGCGGTGCTCTTCTGGGTGGCGGGCTTCGATGTGCTCTATGCATGCCAGGATATGGAGCACGACCGCGGCGCAGGACTGCGCAGCATTCCGCAGGCGCTGGGCGTACACAAGGCCTTCGGCATGGCGCACGCGATGCATGGCCTGATGCTGCTGCTGCTGGTGTGGCTGCTTCACCTCTTTCACCTGGGCGCGATTGCCTGGTGGGGACTGGTGGTGGTGATGGCGCTGCTCTTCTATGAGCACTCGATCGTGTCGCCCAAGGATATGCGGCGGCTGAATGCGGCGTTCTTCACCCTGAATGGGATTATCTCGGTGCTGTTTTTCTGTTTTGTCGCTGCCGCGGTGACGTTACGGCATTGAGGTTTGCGGCAAAAAAAGAAAGCCTGCGCGAACGCAGGCTTGTCATCAGGAGGCCGAGGTACTGGTAATTTGTACTAGGAATTTGCCGCGTGCTTCGCGCGTTCGCGATCCTTGAAGTTGTCGATCTTGTCGTTCGCCTTCTTTTTCATATCGGCAACTTTGTCAGTAAAGCGCTCGCGATCCTCGCTCGCTGCATGTTCGGTTTCCGCCATATGGCGATCGTGCGTCGTCCGGGCAGCATCCTTCATGTTGCCCCATGTTTCCTTCGCAGCGCCCTTCACCTGGTCGGCCACACCCTGGTTCGCGAGCTTCTGGCTGCCGACCGCGCTGCCTAACTTTTCCTTCGCCTTGCCGATACCCTGATCGACTTTTCCTGTTACCTGGTCCTTATCCATAGCTTACCTCCTCGAACTCATGTCGTGGTCAATGCGCAGCTACTGCGCATTGCGATGTACGCCCTGGGGCGCGGATATTACACTACCGGCCGCCGGCCGCCGATGAGTTGCAGAATGAGCACAACCAACGCGATCAAAAGCAGAATGTGGATATAGGCTCCCAAAACATGGAAGCCGATAAAGCCCACCAGCCACAACACCAACAATATGACGAAAATTGTCCAGAGCATTTTGTATCTATCTCCTCGCAAATGTGCGTGCTTCGGTATGGTATGGTGCGCTTGATGGCGCTTGAGTTGCCGTAACTCCTCAAAATAAGACCCAGGGTTTCTAATCTCATGAAGGTAGCTATCCAGGGCGAGCTTGGCTCGTTCAGTCATCAGGCAGCGCTTCGTTCGATACCTGACGCTTCGGTCATTCCCTGTGTTCTCTCCGGGGACGCGTTTGACCGGCTGCGCAAGGGCAAGGTCGACGCGGTCATGGTTCCGATCGAGAACACGCTCGCCGGATCGGTCGTTGAACACTATGATCTGTTGCGCGAGCACTCTGTTTTCATCGAGCGCGAGACAGTGATCCGCATTGAGCATCACGTCATTGGCATCTCGGGCAGCAGTATGGAGGAGGTGCAGCGCATCTACTCCCACCCGGTGGCCCTGGCGCAGTGCCGCAGTTTTTTTGAGCAGCATCTGGGCATCGAGCCGATCGCCTTTTACGACACCGCGGGCGCGGTGAAGCAGATCATCGAGCTGCGCGATCGCCACTCGGCCGCGATCGCGGGCATACAGGCAGCCGATATCTACGGCGGGGTGGTGCTGGTGGAGGGCGTCGAGGACGATGCCGCGAATTTCACCCGCTTTTTGCTGGTGCAGGAAGGAATGACGACCTCCTCTCCGGCGGGCGTGCACAAGCTGAGCATCTGCTGCCAGGTGCCGCATCATCCCGGAGCGCTGGCGGCGTTGCTGGCGGAGGTGGCAGCCGCGGGTGGCAACGTCACCAAGCTGCAGTCGCGGCCCGTGCATGGCCGGCCCTGGCATTACCACTTCTTTGTCGACGCGCTGATGCCCGACGCTGGAGCAACCGAGCGGCTGCTGGACCAGCTCTCCACGCTCGGCGTCACCTGCAAGGTGCTGGGACGATTCCTGCCGGCGCCGGAGTTTGCCTGAACAGCACTCCGGGTCCGGCTCGCCGGTGGGTCGGACCGGGCGACGGGCGGGTTCGAATCGGGGCGGAGGCGGCGGCGGTACGCGCTCGTAATGCACCGATGTGCCATGAAGGGCGACAAAAATCACATCCACTTTTCGATTTCGCCGATAGACTTTGGGCGGCGTGCTGGGCTGGGGGAGAGAGGCTGTGCATCCTAATCAGAAGGCTCTGGCGGCTGGCTGACGGGATACTCGCGATTTCTGCGACCTTTGGGAACCTGATGCGTCCAATGTACACATACTTGATATAAGGACACTCATGGCTAGCGACTTTCTCAGCATTATTGAACCCGCCCATCGCAATCAGCAGAACGAGAGCGGCGAATCCGGAGCAGGCGGCCGGGTTCTGCCCATCCTGCCGGTGCGGGACACCGTCCTGTTCCCCCATGCCGTGCTGCCTCTGACGGTAGGACGGGAGAGCTCGATCCAGCTCATCCAGTCGCTTGGCGACGAAAAGACCGTGGTGGTGGTGGCGCAGCGCGATGCGCGCGTCGATACCCCGCAGCTCACGGACCTGCACTCTGTCGGCACGCTCGCGACCGTCCATAAGGTCGTCAAGATGCCCAACCAGAGCCTCTTTGTCTTCACCGAAGGCACGCAGCGCGTGAAGCTCGGCGAGTTCAACCAGTTTGAGCCGTTCATGACCGCATCGGTCGAGCCGGTAGCGGAGATTACACCCCCCAAGGGCACGGAGATCGAGGCGCTGCACCGCAACGTGACCTCGCAGTTCCAGCAGATCGTGACCTCCTCGCCGACCCTGTCGGACGAGCTGCAGACGATCGCATTGAACATTGAAGATCCCGGCCGGCTGGTGGACTTCATCGCCTCGTCGCTGCCGTTCCTGCCGACCACTGAGAAGCAGGAGTTGCTCGAGACGCCGGATGTGGTGGCGCGCATGGAGCGGATCAACAAGCACCTGGCGAAGGAGCTGGAGGTCCAGCAACTGCGCAACAAGATCCAGTCCGAGGTGCAGGACCAGGTACAGCAGTCGCAGCGCGACTACTACCTGCGCGAGCAGATGAAGGCGATCCAGAAGGAACTCGGCGAGATGGACGAGGGCCAGAAGGATATCCAGGAGCTGCGCGACAAGATTGAAGCGGCGGGCATGCCGGAAGAGGTGAAGAAAGAGGCGACCAAGGAGCTGAACCGGCTCTCGCGCATGTCGCCAATGGCGGCGGATTACTCGCTGACGCGCAACTACATCGAGTGGCTGGCGGTGCTGCCGTGGACCAAGAGCTCCGGCGGCACGGTGGACATCGCGAAGGCGAAGGAGATCCTGGACGAGGATCACTACGACCTGAAGAAGGTGAAAGACCGCATCCTGGATTATCTGAGCGTGCGCCGGTTGAAACCGGACATGAAGGGGCCGATCCTGTGCTTCGTCGGACCTCCGGGCGTGGGCAAGACATCGCTGGGCCGCTCGATCGCGCGCGCCCTGGGCCGCAAGTTCCAGCGCATCTCGCTCGGCGGCATGCATGACGAGGCGGAGATCCGCGGACACCGGCGCACCTATATCGGCGCCTTGCCGGGACAGATCATGCAGGCGCTGCGCAGGGCTGAGACCAACGATCCGGTCTTCATGCTGGACGAGATCGACAAGCTGGGGCGCGACTTCCGCGGCGATCCGGCATCCGCGCTGCTTGAGACGCTCGATCCGGAGCAGAACAACACGTTCCGCGATAACTACCTCGACGTGCCCTTCGATCTGTCGAAAGTGCTGTTTATCTGCACCGCGAACATGCTTGACCCGATACCCGCGCCGCTGCTCGACCGCATGGAGCTCATCGACCTCTCCGGCTACACCGAAGAGGAGAAGGTGCACATCGCGTTCCGCTACTTGATTCCGCGTCAGATCAAGGAAAACGGCATTCAGCCCGGTGAAGACAGCCGTCCGCTGATCGAGTTTCCTGAGGACAGCGTGCGCTTCATCGTGCGCCACTACACGCGCGAGGCGGGTGTTCGCAAGCTGGAGCAGCTGATCGGCACCGTCTGCCGCAAGCAGGCGCGCCGTATCGCGGAAGGCAAGCACGAGACCTTGGTGGTCGATCGCCCGATCATCCATGAGTTCCTGGGCGGCATCAAGGTCCGGGTGGATACGGAGATCGCCGAGCGGACAAAGCGTGCGGGTGTCTCCGTCGGACTGGCTTGGACGCCGGCGGGCGGCGATGTGCTGTTCATCGAGGCGAACCGCATGAAGGGCAAGGGCGGCTTCACCATGACCGGGCAGCTTGGCGACGTGATGCGCGAGTCGATGCAGGCAGCGCTGAGCTGGGTGCGGTCGAACGCGGCTGCGCTCGGATTGAAGGAGGACTTCACCTCCGAGCAGGACCTGCACATCCACGTGCCGGCGGGCGCCATCCCCAAGGATGGGCCTTCGGCGGGCGTGGCGATGGCGACGGCGCTGGTCTCGCTGATGACCGATACGCCGATTCATCCGCTGACCGCGATGACCGGCGAGATCACCCTCAGCGGCAATGTGCTGCCGGTAGGCGGCATCAAGGAGAAGTTCCTTGCGGCCAAGCGCGCCGGAGTGCTCGACGTGATCCTGCCGGCGGAGAACCGGCAGAACGTGGAAGAAGACCTGGGGCCGGACCAGATCGAGGGCGTGACGATCCACTACGCGAAGACGATCGACGATGTGCTCGCGGTTGCGCTGCCCACGTCAAGGAGCGAGCAACAGCATGACAGCGAGCTGCGCGAGCAGGTGATCGAGCACGCTACCGCTTGACGGTCGTGGAGTCAAAAAACAAAGGCCTCACCGGAATGGTGAGGCCTTTTGCTTTGCGCGACAGATCTCCGCGCTCTACATGCTCTTCGCTGACGCTTTCGATTTTTCGAGCGCCTTCGCGCCATCCAGATGCTTCTGGAGAACGGGCAGAGTGTCGCTTGCATACGACTTCAAACTTGGATTCTGTGCATCTGCCGCTTCTTTCTTGTAAACGGCGATCGCTTTGGTGTGCCCGGCTACCATCTCCTGGGCGTAGTGATGATCGAAGGCGGCACCGTGGAGTTTCTGGAAGGGGTCAATCATCGCCTTGTTGTGTTCGGCGTCGATTGCATTCGGCATATTCAGATTGGCCTGTTGCGCGATGCCGAACAACTGGCTGTAGTCCTTGGTGTGATCGGTGACGAGCATCTGGGCGTAATCTTTTACCGGCTGCGCAGAGGCCGCGGTTTGCGCCAGTTGTCCAAGGTTCGCCTCCACCATATCGGTTTGTGCGGCGAAATCGACAAATTGCTGGTCAGTCATAGCTTCCGCGGCTTTCTTTTGCGCCAGCAAAGGAATGGAGCCGAGGGCGATGCAGCAGACGGTTAAAAGAAGACGTTTCACCTGATTCCTCCAATCGGGACTTTCTCTGGAAAGTTGGATGCCAGCGGAGCCGATGTAGAAGAGACATAGCTTTTCCGGCGAACTGGACGGAAGGCCTATCCCCTATCTCGCTGGTCTGGCCGCATTTGGTCTGGCCGCATTAGAACGAGGCCGTACAGCCGCTGGATGCGGCTGGGCGAGAGCGGGCGTCGCGACTAGCAGGAGCGTTGCCGCCCCGTGGGAAGCAGGGAACGCGTCACAGGTGCCTCCAGCGATTAGGTGCGTCGAGCGATTACGAAAGCCGCTGCCATCTCAGCGGGCTGAGGATAGCAGCGGCCGGAGTGCCCTTATCCGGAATTGGCACGATCGTTAGCCGTGCGGGTGCTCCTCATGCGGATTTTCGTGGGGAGCCTGCGGGGCTGGCCGCGCCGGTTCGGGTCGCGCCTGGGGCGCTGGCCGGGCTGGTTCAGGCCGTGCTTGCGGCGCCGGACGCGCTGGTTCCGGTCGTGCTTGTGGTGCCGGACGCGCTGGTTCGGGTCGTACTTGTGGCGCAGGACGCGCTGGTTCCGGTCGTGCTTGTGGCGCCGGACGCGCTGGTTCCGGACGTGGCTGTGATTCGGGGCGTGCCGGTTGTGGCGCGGGCCGTGTTTCCTGTCTGGCGGGCGGGGTGTGGGTTGGCTGCGGCCGGCTCGTGGGCGCTGCGGGGTGCGGCTGCGGCGCGGGCCGTGCTGATTCGGGCCTGGTGGGCGCCGTGTGGGTTGGCTGCGGCCGATTCGCGGGCACCGCGGGTGACGGCCGGCCGCGCTCTGCCGGTGCATTGGGACGCGCTGGCTGGACAGGCTGCGGATGACCTGACGCCGGCCGGTTTGGCACGGCTCCCGGCCTTGTCGCGGGCTCGTTGGGCCTTGCGGCTGGCTGTCCCGGCCGAACGGCTGGCGCGGTTACGGCTGGTCTTGCGGCTGGCTGTTCAGGTCTCGCGCCAGGCTGCGGACGCGCTACCGCGGGGGCGGGACGCGTTTCCCCGCGCACTCCGGGGTTCACCACCGTGGGGGCGACATTGACGTGATGGACGGCCAGCGGTCGCGCGGCGGTCATCGTCGCGGGTCGGCCGCCGTTGACGCTGGCGTACTGCTGGCGGTTCTGCATGGCCTGGGTGCGGTGCGCGATCTGCGTGGGCAGTGGGCGAACGTGCTGTTCGCGCATGGCGACGAACTCACTTTGCGTGGGACGCACGGTGAGCCCGCCGCGTCCGCCGTTGTAGCTGACGCGATTATTTTGGGCCGGCCGCGGAACGTCCCGGTTGTAAACGTAACGCACCCGGCTCGGGTCGACATTGTTTACGGCGCGGTTGTACATGAAGCGATCATGGTCCCAGTAGCCGCCGTGGAAGCCGGAGCCGGTGTATCCGTAGCCGTAGGGAACGCCGCCATAAAAGCCGATGTGTGAGCCCCAGTAGCCCTGGTGCCAGCGATACGCGCCGCCGAGGAAGCCCCACCAGCCGGGCGTCCATAGGGCGCCGGTGTAGGGAGACATGACCCAGACGCCGGGCACCCAGTAATAGCCTCCATTGCCCCATCCCCAGTATCCGGGGTTCCACAGGTATCCGGGGCCGGGACAGGGCGGCTGCTCGTAGACGGGAAGCGGCGGCGGCGGCTCGCTGGACTGTACACCATCTTCATATCCCTGCTCGTACCCATCGTTATCGGCGTCCTCCTGATAGGTCTGATCGTCGTAGGGACTCTGGCTGTAGTAGGGATTGGAATCATAGGCGTCAGGCGACTCGTTTTCCGGGGGTGGCGCGGAGTACTGCGTCGCGGCGTATTGCGCCTGTGGTGCACTGCCCTGGGGCGCATAACTTTGCGCCGGTGCCGGCGCATAACTTTGGGCGGGCGCGGATGCGCCGGCTGCCGGAGGCGGCGCGGCCTGATTGGCCGCGGCGCAGCTTCCATCGCTCATCAGCACCTGGCCCGTCGGGCAGGAGCTTTGCGCCTCGGCGGCGTTGACGTCGGAGGGGTCGCCGTTCGGAGTTTCCGCATTTTGATTGCTGTGGCATCCCGGCAGCACGGCTCCCAGGGCGAGCCCTAGCGTGGCGATGGCGAAGATACTGGAAAGCGAATGCCCGGGAAACGAATGTCGGGGAAACGAACGCCGCCCAGTGGCCGAACGGCTCAGGTCTGGCGAAGTGTCATTCTGTCTATGGCTTGCCGCTTGCTTTAGCATGAGGGATTGGACACGAATCGCGCCGCCGGGTTGCTTTCGCGTGCTCGAGATTACCAAAGGGCGGTGACCTAGTATTTGCTTGAACACCTGCCCGGCGCGGCGGACGTTGCCGTCATTTATGCTGAGTGCCGACCCATGGCACGCATCCTTACCGCAGCGGTGCTGATACCGCTGGTCATCCTCTTGTTGTTCAGCGGGCTGTTCTGGCTCGTCTCTCTCGCCGCCGCGGTTGTCGCCGTTCTTGCCTGCTGGGAGTACCTGGCGCTGGCGGACGGGAGCGGCGCCCGGACGCCCCGGATCATCGTGCTGGTGGCGGTGGCGGCGCTGTTTGCGATCAATTTCCTGCGGCCGGAGATGCTTATGGCAGGCTTCAGCGCGCTGGCATTCCTTCTCTTCGTGATCATCACCTTCCGTTCTCCGCTGGAGCGGGTGCTCGTGGATACCTCGGCGTCGGTCTTCGGGCTGCTGTATATCGGGCTCGCGCTGGTGACGATCCCGCTGATCTGGGCCCAGGAGCATGGGCCGTCCTTGCTGCTGCTGCTTTTCTGCGTAGTGTGGGCGGGCGATACGGTGGCGATGTA
Source organism: Acidobacteriaceae bacterium (assembly GCA_036500805.1). Lineage (GTDB taxonomy): Bacteria > Acidobacteriota > Terriglobia > Terriglobales > Acidobacteriaceae > KBS-83. Next base: position 194,543 of record DASYBK010000075.1, read on the forward strand.
TGTGGGCCGCTCCTGGGGCAGGCGCAAGCTGGCGCCGAGGCTGAGCCCGGGCAAGACCTGGGAGGGCAGCCTCGCTTCGGTGGGCGGCAGTCTGCTGGTGACGGTGCTGCTGATCCTGGTGGCGCAATGGATGGCGCGGCACAGCCTGCCGGGACTCTCCTATGACGGAAGCTGGCTGCACTGGCTGGTGCTGGCGGTGGTGCTGAACGTGGCGGCGCAACTGGGCGACCTGGTGGAGTCGGCGCTGAAGCGCGGGGCGAAGGTGAAGGACTCCGGCTCGCTGCTGCCGGGTCATGGAGGCGTGCTGGACCGCATCGATGCGCTGCTGCTGGCGGCTCCGGTGCTGTGGTATGCGCAGCTGGTGCAGTCGTCGTTTTAGAATCAGCTGCGGTTGGCGGAAAGGTGCGATCACGCATGAAAAGAGCATTTCTGCTGCTTCTGGTTCTGGCGTTGCCGATTTTGAGTGTCGCAACAGCGCATGCTCAGAATGATTTCCAGACCGAGGGACTCTGGGAGGGCTATGACGGCGAGTGGACACATGTTTCCAAGCAGTTGATCGCGCTGGCGGAGGCTATCCCGGCGGATAAGTATTCCTGGCGTCCGGCGCCGGACGTGCGGTCGGTGAGCGAAGTGCTCATGCACATCGCGATGGCGAATTTCTATCTGTTGAGCGTCACCGGGCCGAAGATGCCGCCTGATTTGACATCGATAAGCCAGGAGAAGACGGTGACCAAGAAGGCAGATGTGATTGACTGGCTGAAGCGCTCTCTGGATGCGGTAAAGACGGCACGCACCCAGCTAAAGCCGGGCGACCTGGAACGCAAGGTCAAGATTGAGGGCAAGACGGTCACCGTCGATGGGATGTATCTGCGGATCATCATCCACGACAATGAGCATATGGGGCAATTGGTGGCCTACGCGCGTATGAACGGTATTGTGCCGCCCTGGTCGAAATAGCCCTCGCCGAAGAGAAGGAGCGCTCATACATCTTGAAGCACATTGCCATCCTGGGTTCGACCGGCTCGATCGGCACCAGCACGCTTTCGATTGTCGCGAGCTACCCGGAGCGCTTTCGCGTAGCCTCGCTGGCCGCGGGACGCAACGTGGATCTGGCCTTTCAGCAGTGCGCGCGCTGGCGGCCGCTGGTGGCCTCGATGGCAACGCCCGAGCTTGCTGCACAGCTTGGGGTGCGGCTGCGAACTTCAGGAGTAAGCGGTGTCGAAGTCGTCTCCGGCACCGAGGGTAGTGTGCGGGCGGCGACGCTTCCGGAGGTGGACTTCGTCGTCTCGGCGATAGTCGGCGTCGCGGGCCTCGAGGCTACCTATGCCGCGGTGATGGCGGGCAAGCCGGTTGGTCTGGCGAACAAGGAATGCATGGTAGCGGCGGGCGAGATCCTGACCCGCGCGGCGCGTGACAAGAACGTGCCGCTGTTGCCGATCGACTCCGAGCACAACGCGATTCACCAGTGCATGCGCGCCGGAACGCGGCAGGAGGTGAAGCAGATCTGGCTGACCGCCTCCGGCGGGCCGTTTCGCAAGCTGCCGCTGAGCGAATTCGAGAGCATCACCGTCGAGCAGGCGCTGAAGCATCCGACGTGGGTGATGGGGCAGCGCATCACCATCGACTCGGCGACCTTGCTGAACAAGGGGCTGGAGATCATCGAGGCCTGCCGGCTCTTCGACCTGCCACCGGCGCAGGTGAAGGTGACGGTGCATCCGCAGTCGACAGTGCACTCGCTGGTGGAGTATGTGGACGGATCGATCCTGGCGCAGATTTCCGTCACAGATATGCGGCTGCCGATCCTGTATGCGCTAAGTTATCCGGAGCGGGTAGAGAGCGAGCTGACCTTCGACATGCGAACCCTGGCCGATCTGCACTTTGAGCCGCCGGACCTGGACCGCTTCCCCTGTCTGCGGCTGGCCTATGAGGCCGCGGAGGCGGGCGGCGCTCACGCGATCGCTTTGAATGCGTCCGATGAAGAGGCGGTTGCGGCATTCCTCGAACGACGTATCTCGTTTATGGGGATACCGCGTACAATCGAAGCAGTACTGGCAGCGACTCCGGCTACCCATCCGGCGACGATTGCCGAGGTGCTGGCTGTGGATGCCGAGTCCCGCGAGCGGGCCCGTGCCGTGATTGCGGCAGGGGCAGTTGCGACAAGGAAGGATATGCCAGTCCGCGCTTGAGGCTTTGTCACGGGGGCGGAACGTACTGCGCCACGCATTTCTACGATTACGGAGATTCTAAGAAGCTGTGAAGTGCAGCTCGTCTTGACAGAAAAGCTGCGACAGCATCTCTTCTTCGGCATGCACCGATAGTAGACATGCTCGACTGCCAGGAAGGAAAGCCGCTTCTTTCGAACTATGCCTTTCGTTGTTATCAGTATTGTCTCCACGCTGATTGTGCTCGGCATCATGGTGCTGGTGCACGAATTTGGCCACTTCGCCATGGCCAAATTGTTCCGGGTGAAGGTAGAGGTCTTCTCCATCGGCTTCGGAAAGCGGCTCTTTGGCTTTCGCCGCGGCGACACCGACTACCGGCTGAGCCTGCTGCCGCTGGGCGGCTACGTGAAGATGCAAGGCGAGCTGGGCGGTGACGGCACGGTGCCGCTCGAAACCACGGTATTGTCCGGCACCGCTGCGAGCGGTGCAGCGCCGCGGGACTCCGGCGACCTGAATGCGAAGCCGCGCTGGCAGCGGATCCTGATCGCCCTGGCCGGTCCGGTCGCGAACTTCGTGCTGGCCCTGGTGCTGATGACCGGGCTCTACATGATGCACAACGAGGTGGACGCCTACCGGTCGAAGCCGGCGGACATCGACTTTGTGACGCAGAATTCGCCGGCGGCGAATGCAGGTCTGAAGGCCGGCGACCGCATTGTGCACTTCGACAACCGCAACAATCCCACCTGGGACGATCTGTGGCTGCGGGTGGAGATAAACCTGGGCCAGAAGGTTCCGGTGACGGTGTTGCGCAATGGCGAGCGCGTGAACACGACGCTGACGGTGACGTCGCCGCGCGACCCGGATGATTTCTCGATCACTTCGCTCGGCATCGTGCCGGTGATGCAGACCACGCCGGTTGTGGTACACCGTGTGACCGCCGGTATGCCAGCCAGCAAGGCGGGGCTGAAGGCGGGTGACAAGATTCTTTCGGTGGACGGCATGCCGCTGCATTCGGTGACGTCCATGTTGGCGTTTCTTCAGCAAAACCACGACGCGCCGGTGACCATGAAGGTCCAGAGCGGCAATACCGTGCACGACCTGCAAGTGACGCCGGTGTTTGCGGACAACAGCGACGGTGGGAAGAACTATCAACTGGGCTTTGAGGCCATGCCTCCGCCCTCCAAGGTCCGACAGCTCCCGCTGCCTGCGGCGGCGGCGCAGTCGATCAAGTTCAACCTGAAATACTCCAGCCTGATTGTGGATGTGCTGCGCCGCATGGTGAGCCGCAAGATGGCGGTGCAGAATCTGAGCGGTCCCATCGGTATTGCACGCGAGACCGGGCTGGCCGCCACATCCCCGGGTTGGCAGCCGATCATCGGGACGATGACGGTCATCAGCCTGAACCTCGGCATCTTCAATCTGCTGCCGGTGCCGATTCTGGACGGCGGGGTGATCCTGCTGCTGCTGATCGAAAGCGTGCTGCGGCACGATCTCGACCAGAAGTTCAAAGAGCGCATCTACCAGGGTGCCTTTGTGCTGCTGCTGCTCTTCGCGGCGTTCGTCATGATCAACGACATCACCAAGCTGCCGATCCTCTCGAAGGTCAAGCCGTAAGTGAGCGGGGCCGCCTCTACAGCAGCCACCGAGGAAGCGCAGCCCGCGAGCCCCATCGATCCTGCACTGCGGCGGTTCCTGGGTTGGGCCGTGCTTCTGATCAGCGGCGGTTACACATTCCTGGACTACTGGAATTACAGCCGCACCTTTTACGAAGGCGGCGGCGAGTGGGAAGCGCTGCTGGCCGGACGCAGCTTTGCGCCGGCGCAGTACCGCATCGGCGTGGTGCGCACAGCCGACCTGCTGGCGCGGCTGACTCACACTCATCTGCGGCACATGTTTGCCGTGATCGACTTTGTTTCTCTCGAAGTCGGTCTAATGGTGTTGCTGTGGCTCCTCATGCGCAGCGAAACTTTCCGCTCTGCGAACCGCATTGCCCAGTGGCTGCAGGCGAGTCTGGCGCTGGGCTGCTTCCTGCTCTATCTGCTGTGGAGCTTCTGGTTTCAAAAGCCGGAGACGCAGCCGACGATGCTGCTGCTGGTACTGAGCGCGGCGGCGGCCGCCGAGCGGCGAAGGCGGGGTTTGGCAGCGGTGCTCCTGATTGCGCTGGCGGCGATTGGCGCCACGGTGCGTGCGGATGCGGTGATCGCCTTCCATCTCGGCTTTCTGGTGGCGTATCTGTTGCCGCACCGGGAGTCGCTGCCGCTCGGGCGTAAAGCGCAGCTATTGGCGAGTGGCCTGTCGGTTGTGGCCGCGGGTTATGTACAGGCTGCGATCATGCATATCTACCCTCACGCTCCACGGCAGATTGCGGCTTTTCAGCTCTTCGGCAATCTCAAAACGTGGCTGAATTATCCACTGCTGGCGGCGGCGCTGTTTCCGTGGTGGATCACGCTCGCGCTGGCGGTGCGCCGCTGGCGCGCGCTTGATGGTTGGATGGTAGGGCTGCTGCTTGGGTCGGTCGCGCACTTCCTGTTCTATTACACCTTTGGCATCGCGTGGGAGGTGCGCATCTTCCTGCCCTTTGCGATGACCGTGGCGCCGATCACCGTGATGCTGGCCTACTGCGCGATCGAGCGCGACGCGCAACCGGGAACTCCCCGTCTCTCCAACGTCTCCCGATAAACTGAGAGCATGTCGCCAGCCCATATCGTTACCATCCGGGTCCGCTATGCGGAGACCGACCAGATGGGTGTCGTTTACTACGCGAATCACTTTGTGTGGTTCGAGATCGGCCGGGTGGAGCTGATGCGCTCGCTCGGTTTCGACTACCGCGAGATCGAAGAGCAGGCGCTGTGTTTTCTGCCGGTCGTGGAGGCGAACTGCCGGTACAAGACGCCGGCGCGCTATGACGACCTGCTGACGCTCGAAACGCGCGTGCTGAACCAGCGCACGTCGATGATCCGCTTTGGTTACCGGCTGTTGCGGGAGACGGACGGGGCAGAACCTGCCCTGCTGGCCGAAGGCGAGACGGTGCACGTGGTGGTGGACCGCGCGATGCAGAAGACGGCATTGCCGGAGCGCTTTGCAGCGGCGCTGCGCAGCATGGGCGGAGTCCACGCGCAGGGCTAGAGCATTTTCCCTGTAGGTGGAAAGCGGCCCAACAGAAGCCCCTTGGCAGCTCCTGTGGCTTTTCGTTAAGGAATAGCCACGCCGAGATATTCTCCGCCACCTCACAGCATCGGGGAACATGCTCTAAGCAAAGTACACAGAAAGTTGTCTTGCCAATCTGCAAGGCGTGGGTAACTATGGCTCATGAGGAAGATCGCCCTCGCCCTTCTTGCTGTGGTGCTGATGTCAGCGGCTGCTCCGGCATTCGCTGCTACACGCCACCATCGTCATCACCGTCATCATAGCCAGCATCGCCGGCCTGCATAGAATCAGCAGGCTAAAACACGGAGGGCGAGGCCATTGCGGCCTCGCCCTTTCATTTTAGGCAGCTCTTGCCAACTTCGAGTTGTGCAAGTGAGAATGCTCCCCAGTCTTCATGAACAGTGCTGATGCGACACGAGGGGCCCGGACCAGCTTTGCGCCCGCGCTGTTTCTGCTCTTTGTCGCGGTGACGATCAATTACGTCGACCGCGGGAACCTGTCGATCGCTGCACCGTTGTTGAAAAGCGACTGGAACCTCAGCGCGTCTGCGCTCGGAGCGCTCTTCTCGGCGTTCTTCTGGAGCTACACCGCGATGCAGTTCGTGAGCGGATGGGTGGTCGACCGCTTCGATCCATCCCGCTTGCTGGCACTGGGCTTTCTGGTATGGACGCTGTCCACGGCGTTCGCGGGGCTATCCACCGGCTTTGCGATGCTGATGTCGCTGCGTCTGCTCCTGGGCATCGGGGAGTCGGTTATCCTGCCCACCTCTTCCAAGATTCTGGCGCGCTATCTGCCGGAGGAGAAGCGAGGCTTTGCGAATGGCGTGCTGGGGTCAGCGATGCGCTGTGGGGCGGTCGCAGGGAGCTTCGGCGGCGGCCTGCTGATGGCGCGGTATGGCTGGCGTCCGGCGTTTCTGGGCATTGGACTGCTCAGCCTGCTATGGCTTCCCGCCTGGTGGCGGTGGCAGCCGCGCGGAGAGCAGACGGCGGCCGCGGAAGTGAAGCCGCAGACGCCCGGGTTTGCAGAGATATTCGCGCGCCGCTCGTTCTGGGGCACATCGGCCGGCCACTTCTGCGTCAACTATCTGCTGTACTTCATGGTCACGTGGCTGCCCTTCTATCTGGTGCGGGAGTGGCACATGACGATGGCCGGCATGTCGAGGATCGCTGCCCTCTACTACCTGACGGACGCGACTTCGGCGTTTGTGACCGGCTGGCTCGCCGACCAGTGGATGCGCAATGGCGGCACGACCACCATGGTGCGCAAGACAGCGATGGGCGTGGGGTGCGCATTGGCTGCCGTTTCGCTGGGCTGCTTGTCGGTTGCCACACCGGGCACCTATCTTTCCTGCCTGCTGGCTACTGCTGTCGGCGAGGGGATGGCCAGTGCAGGCTTGTTCGCCTTCGGCCAGACGCTCGCCGGCACAGACGGCGTGGGACGATGGACCGGTCTGCAGAATGGCTTCGCAAATTTCGCCGGGGTGATCTGTCCGGCGCTTACGGGCTTTCTAGTCGACAAGACGGGAAACTTCGGCGTGGCGCTGGGGATCGCGGCGGCCATGTTGGTTGCCGGAGGGTGCGCGTGGATCTTCCTCGTCGGACGCGTGGAGCAGATTCGCTGGCGATCGAGCGACGCCCTGCCGCTGACGGACGTATCTGAAGCGGTTTGAAGCAATGTGCGAAGCGGTTTGAAGCAATGTGCGAAGCGGTTTAGGGCAATGTGCGGAGCGGTGTGAAGCAATTTAGACGAGCAGGTCGCGCGGCTTCACATGCTCGCGGATGAAGGTGACGGTTGCGTCGAGCGAAGTGCCGGGGCCGAAGATCGCGGCGACACCCTGGCGCTTGAGGAACTCGACATCCTGCTCGGGAATGGTGCCGCCGACGACGACCAGCACATCACTCGCGCCCTTCTCTTTGAGCAGCGTGGTCACCCGGGGCACGATAGCGTTGTGCGCGCCGGAGAGGATGCTCAGCCCCACGCAATCGACGTCTTCCTGAAGCGCGGCGTTGACGATCATCTCCGGTGTCTGGCGCAGGCCGGTGTAGATGACCTCCATGCCTGCATCGCGCAGCGCACGCGCGATGACCTTGGCTCCGCGATCGTGGCCGTCCAGGCCGGGTTTCGCGACGAGGACGCGGATCGGAGGTGGGGTGGATTGAGGCATCGGACAGAGGAGACTATCACAGCCGGGCGCAACTCGGGAGCGCGCGCCGCATCGTTTGTCTGCAAGCGACATCTCTTCGAGTATGCCGTCGAAAGACACTCGCGCCAGTGTGACGTTGTCCGATGCGCAGTTTCGCGCGATCGGCCGTGCGCTTGCCGATCCGCGCCGTTTCGCCATTCTCCAACAGGTAGCTGCTGCGGAGGGCATGCCGTGCAGCCGGCTTGCGGAGCACACAGTGCTCAGCCCGGCAACCGTTTCGCACCACATGAAGGAACTGAGCGAAGCGGGCCTGGTCGAGATAAAGCGGGAGGGTCGGGATGCGTATCTTTCACTGCGGCGGCCGGTTCTGGATGCCTACCTGGGGCGGCTGGCCTGCCTGTAACTTCCACAGAAATTCTCCACAGAAGGCCCTGAATCCATCCCTGAGCCGGCGCATCAATTCGATACACGTCGAAATATTCGACGATTATCGAAGCGAGGTGGAGAGATGGCAAAGCTGACAGGGAAGGTCGCCGTGGTGACCGGGGCATCGAAGGGGATTGGAGCCGGGATCGCAAAGGAGCTGGCGGCGCAGGGTGCGTCGGTGGTGGTGAACTACGCTTCGAGCAAAGAGGGCGCCGAGAAGGTGGTGGCGGAGATTACGAAGGCGGGCGGCAAAGCGGTCGCGGTGGGCGGCAGTGTGGCGAAGGCTGCAGAGATCGACGCCCTCTTCGCCGCGACGAAGAAGGCTTACGGCAAGCTGGACATCCTGGTGAATAATGCCGGCGTGTACACATTTTCTCCGCTGGAGAACCTCACAGAAGAGGAAATCGACCGAATGTTCGACACGAATGTGAAGGGGCTGCTGCTGGCTACCAAGGCAGGCGTTGCGCTCTTCCCGCCGGAGGGCGGCAGCGTGATCAACATTGGATCGGTGGCGAGCGAGCAGACACCACCCATGTCCTCCGTGTACAGCGGAACCAAGGGTGCTGTGGACGTGATCACGCGCGTCTTCGCAAAGGAACTGGGACCGAAGAAGATCCGTGTGAATGCGGTGAACCCGGGGCCGGTGGCGACGGAAGGTTTCAAGTCAGCCGGATTTGAAGGCAGCGATTTCGAGAAGGGAATGGTGCAAAGCACACCTCTCGGCCGCATCGGACAGCCGGACGATATCGGATCGGTGGTCGCGTTCCTGGCTTCGGATGACGCGCGGTGGATTACCGGCTCGTTGCTGCAGGCCGCGGGCGGGATGCGGTAAGGATCAAACCGCCGGGTGCTGTCCGCATGAAGGTCACGCGGACAGCACCTGGCGGTTTTTCTTTCCCAACTTGCTATCCGTTTTGCACGTTGGCTCGCGTGGGCCCTCTGACGAGGAGTCCCCAGCCGTGCTTGCGGTGACGTACTTCGTTGCTGCCTCGAAAGCAGCGTTGGATATGTAACCGTTCCGTTAAAGGCATACTGGATGACCTGGGAGGATGTGAGCGCGAATCGCGGCAGCTCATGATCTCACCGTATTTGGGCGGCGGTCCATCGTCTTCCATCCTGCCTGGGATAGATCGATAATTGCCAATATGGGGCGATTGTTGATCTATCTGGGAATGTTGTTCATTGCCGCCGGAGTTGTGATCATCGTCCTGGGCCGCATGGGAGTTCCACTGGGACATCTCCCCGGTGATATCACCTATCGCGGCAAGAACGTCTCGGTGTTTGCGCCGATCGGGAGCTCTATTCTGCTCAGCATTCTGCTCTCGCTTGTGCTGTACGTGATCGCGCGCCTGCTGCGTTAAGCGCTAGTCGCGGCGCTATTCTCCCGCGCGACGACGAAATCCGGCATCCAGAGCAGGGCGCGGCGCTCGTCGCGCTCCGGCAGACCGGCGAACTGGCCCGGTTGAAACATGATTGAAACATGCAGATGCGGGTTACGTCGCACTTGCACCACCTGTGGCGTAAGCAAATAAAGGGCCTTGACGCCGCCTCTCGAAGAGAGTCAGAATGATTGGCCCCAGGATCAGCCCTCGCTTTTATTGCGCCAACAAACGTATTGCACCAAACGTATTGCACCAACAGATCCATGGGCCGCTCGGAGGCTCGACCGCCAGAAAAGCAAGACAAACCGGTTTGTGGAAGAGCAAGTCAGCTCGGAGGTTCCAGTATGAAAGGCAAGCTATCTACGCTTCTCCTGATACTGCTCGCAGCGCCGCTCGCCGGCTCTGCTGAGCGGCTCATCCCAGCCGGCTCTCTGATTGCATGTACCGTCTCGGAGCCGCGGCTTTCCTCGAAGACCGCGAATGTCGGTGATCCGGTTCTTTGCCAAGTGAGTCACGTGGAGCTCTACGGCCGCTCCACGCTGCCCTACGGCAGCTACATGGTCGGCCGCTTTGAGGATTACAAGGATCCCGGGCATTTTGTGGGCAAGGGCTGGATGGAATTGAAGTTTGACCGGATGATCGTTCAGCCGGACACAGTCATTCCCGTGGACGCGCGAGTGGTGAATGTACCGGGCTATAACGTGGATCGCGAAGGCCGCATTCTGGGTCGGGGACACGCGACGCGCGACATCGTGGAGTGGTCGATCCCGATCCTTTGGCCCATCGATCTGCTGAACCTGCCGCGTCGCGGTCCAAGGCCGACATTGCGGGAGGAGACCAGGCTGACCCTGAAGGTCATGGATGACATCGGGGTGCCGGACAACCCAGCTCCCCAACCGCAACAAGACGACTCAGGTCTGTGGCATCGTCCGAGTGCCTACGAGCCACCCCCACCGCAGCCGCAGCCAGAGCCACAGCCGATTGCGCAAACCTACGCGCCGCCGGTGCAGCCAGTCTATGTGCAGCAGCCGGTCTATGTGCAGCAGCCAATTTATGTGCAGCCTACCCCGGTGTACTACATGTATGTGATGCCACCGCCGCCACCCCCGCCCCCCATGCGCACAAGAGTGTATTACGGGCCTTATGGGCAGCCAATCGTGATGCGGAGTCCGTACTACCCTGCGTATTACGCTCCGCCCTACTGAGGACATTCACGGAAGTATCCCGCGCGCATTCCTAGGTCGCTGCGCCTACACAACACGCGAATGAGGGAACCTGGCTGGCGACAGTGAGGATTTCCTTGTTTGCGAATAGGCGGTCTGCGTATATCCGAGGCTGCCGGTAGCACGTGTTACTTATCGCGGGCGACGACGAAATCCGGCATCCGGAGCAGGGCGCGGCGCTCGTCGCTCTCCGGCAGGTCGGCAGCCAGCGCGCGGGCCAGGTCGGCGTAGCGGTACGCGGAGGCTAGCGCGTAGTCAACCGAGCGATGCCGCTCGAGGATCGCGAGAATCTCCGGATGCGAAACTCGCTCGAAGGACTGATCGGCGAGCACCTGGTCGATCGCGGCGCGCTCCGCCGGCGTGGCGTGCTGGTAGGCGTGGATGACGGGCAGGGTCGCCTTGCCCTCACGCAGATCGCTGGCCACGGGCTTGCCCAGCGTCTCCTCGGTAGCGGTCAGGTCGAGCACGTCATCGACGATCTGGAAGGCGACGCCGAGGTTGCGTCCGTACTCGCCTAGCTGCTCTTCCATCCCATCGTTTACATCCGCGAGCACCGCGCCCAGCCGCATGGAGACGCGGAAGAGGCACGCGGTCTTGCGGTAGATGAGGTCGTAGTACTCGGTTTCGGAGACGACGCGGCCGAGGGTTTCAGTTTGCAGCAATTCGCCTTCGACCATCTGCTGGGTGAGGCCGATGAGCAGGTCGAGGACCTTGAAGTTGCGCTCCTCGAGCGCGACCCGGAAGGCCTGCATGTAGAGCCAGTCGCCGGCCAGCACGCAACGCGAATTACCCCAGGTGGTGTTAGCGGAGGGCCGGCCGCGGCGAGTGTCGGCCGCGTCGATGATGTCGTCGTGGACCAGCGTGGCGGTGTGGACCATCTCGACGACGGCGCCCAGCCGGACGCTGCCACGGCCCCGATAGCCAAGCGCGCGCGCCGCCAGCAGCAGCAGCGTGGGACGAATGCGCTTGCCGCCGCCCTGGCGCAGGTAGCCGGCGATCTCCGTGATGGCCTGGACGGTGGAATCGGAATCGCGCGCGAGCTCCCGCTCCACGGCGTGGAGGTCATCCCGCAGCAGGTCGAAGACTTCTTTCGCTGTTGCAACCGCCTGTGTGCTCACGTGCTTGCGGGCTCTCCCTCACATAGTGTATCTGGTCCGCCAGAGACGGCGGATATCTGGTCAGACGCGAGATGCCCCGGCGATGCGACACCAGATCAATTGGACCGGTAATTGGTGAACTGCAGGTCGAGGCCGAAATCGTGGCCGCGCAACAGGGCGATGGCCTCCTGCAGCGTGTCGCGGTCCTTGCCGCTGATGCGCACGGTTTCGCCCTGGATGGAGGCCTGGACCTTCTTTTTCGAATCCTTGATGTGCTTCACGATCTCCTTGGCCTTTTCGCCGGGGATGCCCTGCTGCAGCGTGATCTTCTGGCGGACGCTCTTGCCCATCGCGGGCTCCAGCTTTTCGTACTTGAGCGACTTGAGCGAAACGCCGCGCTTGACCAGCTTCTGCGACAGGATCTCCTTCACCGCCTCGAGCTTGTATTCGTCGGAGGAAGCGAGCTGGATGACCTTGTCCTGATCCTCCAGCTTGATCTCGGAGTTCGAGTCCTTCAGGTCGAAGCGCGCGCGGACCTCCTTGATAGCCTGATCGATGGCGTTGCGCACTTCCTGGATCTCCACTTTGCTGACTACGTCAAACGAATTGTCTGCTGCCATAAGTGCTTTCCTTTCGAAATCTCGCCGCCTCGCGAATTGACCTACGGGTTATGAGTCCGTCGCTCTAAAAAAAATCCCGTCGCACTGGCTGAGCGCTCCGCGATCTTAGCTCTGAATGCCCATCAGCGTCTCAAAGTTGCGGGTAGTGACGGCGGCCACTTCCTCCACTTCGATGCCAAGCAGCTCCGCGAGTTTCCCCACAGTTCCGGTTAGGTACGCAGGCTCGTTGCGTTGGCCGCGTCGCGGCACGGGCGCGAGAAAAGGTGCGTCGGTTTCGACCAGCATCGATGTGAGCGGCAGTGCCTGCGCGGCGTCGCGGATGGGCTGCGCTTTGGGGAAGGTGATGTTGCCGGCAAAGGAGATGAGAAAGCCGAAGTCGATGGCGCGGCGGGCGTGCTCGACCGTGCCGGTGAAGCAGTGCAGGATGCCGCCGAGTCCGGTCTGGCGCCAGTGCCGATGGAGCAAATCGAGCGTGTCATCCCATGCGGCGGTGTCGCCTGCGCCGGCGCGCTCTGCGGCGCGGCAGTGGATGACGATCGGCAGGCAATGGCCAGCGGCCAATTCCATTTGCTCGATGAATGCCTCCTGCTGCACGGCGCGCGGCGCGGTATCCCAGTAGTAGTCGAGGCCGATCTCGCCGCAGGCGATGACCTCGGGCGCGGCGAGCAGCGTGTTCAGCTCGTCGAGCGCCGCGTCGTTAAGCTTGGCGGCTTCGTCCGGATGAACGCCGGCCGTCGCATAGAGGCGCGGCACATCGGTGCGACCAGCGTACTCGCGGCATAGATCCATCGCGCGATGCATCGTCTCCGGCCCGTCGCCGATGCCGATCGAGAGCACGGTGCCCACCCCGGCATCGAGCGCGGCTTTGAGCATGGCTTCGCGATCGCCGTCGTAGCGCGCGCTGTCGAGGTGCGCGTGCGAATCAGTGAGTGCCGGAGAACGCATGGGGCTACTTGACCTTCGCCCCGAGCGGCACGTCTTCGAGGAAGCTGGCGAGTGCGGCCTTGCCGCCTTCGATGGAGCCCGCGAGCAGCATGCCGTTTGATTCCAAGCCCCGCAGCTTGCGGGGTGCGAGGTTGGCGACGACGATGACCTTGCGGCCGATGAGCGATTCGGGCTCGTACGATTCGGCGATGCCGGCGAGAATCTGCCGCGTCTCCGTGCCGAGGTCGACTTCGAGGCGCAGCAGCTTGTCCGCCTTGGGCACGCGCTCGGCGACTTTCACCTGCGCGACACGCAGCTCTACTTTGGTGAAGTCGTCGATGGTGATCTGTCCTGGGGTGACTTGGCCGGGGGTGATTTGGCCGGTGCCTGGCAATGTCGGGGTGGCAGCCGCGGCAGGGTTGAGGGGCGCCCCGGTAATCGGCTTCGGTCCGGCCTCCGGAGCGGTGGTGTCCGCCTTCTCGGCTGGCTTGTCAGTTGCAGGAGGTTCGACGCGAACAGTTGGAACGGAGGCAAGCGCCTGTTCGAGCGCGCTCTTGGGGCGGTTCTCTTCCATCTCTTTCATACGGGTGACTGCGTCCTTTTCTGCGCGGGGGAAGAGTGGTGCTGCTTCGCCGAGCTTTGTGCCTGCGGCGAGTCCACCCCACGCAATGTTCTTGAGGTCGGCCTGCGCGATCTCGCCGAGGCCAAGCTGCTGCCAGACCTTCGCGGCAGCGTCCGGCAGCACAGGCGCGACCAGCGCGGTGATGATGCGGACGGATTCGGCGCAGGTATAAAGGATGTCGGCAAGTTGCGTGCGGCTGCTCTCGTCTTCCAGGGCGCCGAGCTTCCATGGAGTGGTGCCGGTGATATAGCCATCGACTGTGCCAACGAACTGCCAGAGTGATTCGAGCGCGCGCGAAAAGTCGAACGCGTCCATGTACCTTCGGACGATACCCGCGGTGCTCTCTGCGGCTTCGCGCACGTAGGGATAGCCGGTGCCGCTCGGCACCACACCGCCGAAGTAGCGCGTGATCATCGCGAGCGTGCGGCTGACCAGGTTGCCGTAGCCGTTGGCAAGGTCTGCGTTGTAGCGCTGCACCAGCGCCTCGAAGGTAAAGCTGCCGTCCTGTCCGAAGACCACCTCGCGCAGCAGGAAGTAGCCCATGGCGTCGTTGCCGAGGACATCGTGAATGGTCTCGGCGCGCACGACGTTGCCGCGCGATTTGGACATCTTGTTCTGGTCGAAGAGCAGCCAGCCGTGCGCGTAGATCGTCTTCGGCAGCGGCAGTCCCGCGGCCATGAGGAATGCGGGCCAGTAGACGCAGTGAAAGCGCGAGATCTCCTTGCCGATGATGTGCAGCGGCGCGCCTTCGGAGCGTAAGCGGTCATCGGCCCAGAAACGCCGGTAAAGCGAATCGTCCTCCGAACCCCAGCCGAGTGCGGTGATGTAGTTGGCGAGCGCGTCCATCCACACATAGATGACGTGCTCTTCATCGCCCGGCACCGGGATGCCCCAGGAAAAACTGGTGCGACTGATGGAGAGATCGCGCAGGCCACTGCGCACAAACGAAATCACCTCGTTGCGGCGCGTCTCCGGACGGATGAAATCAGGATTCTGCTCGTAATACTCGAGCAATTTGCGCTCGAATGCGGAGAGCTTGAAGAAGTAATTTTCCTCGGTCACCGTTTCGGTGATGCGGCCGCAGTCGGGGCAGGGCTCACCGGGACCGACATCGACCCAAGCCTCGTCGGTGACGCAGTACTGGCCGGTGTAGGTGCCCTTATAGATATAGCCGCGCTCTTTCAGCAGTGTGAACAGCCGCTGCACACCCTGCTTGTGGCGCGGCTCGGTGGTGCGGATGAAATCCGTATAGGTGAGGCCGAGCTTGTCCCACAACGCGCGGAACTCGGCCGCGACCGTGTCCACGAACTCCTGCGGCGTGCAGTTCATCGCTTTCGCGGAGCGCTGGATCTTCTGCCCGTGCTCATCGGTGCCGGTGAGGAAGAAAACATCGAAGCCCATCGCGCGCTTGTAGCGGGCGATGGTGTCGGTGACGATGGTCGAATACGCAGTGCCGAGGTGGGGCCGCGCGTTCACATAGTAGATCGGCGTGGTCAGGTAGTAGGGTGGGCGTTCAGGCATCAGCAGGCTGGACTTTCCGGCAATTGCGGGTGGCGACTAGGTTTATCTTAGGTGCGCTAAAGTGGTGCGTCAAACCAGCAGCCGGCGCGTGCTCTGCTAGAATCGGCAATAAAATCAAGGCTTTCGCGCTCTACCGGCTAACGAGCGCAGCCGCAAGGACTCTACCCTGTACAGACAGATGCAGCAAAAGCTGCGCGAGCGACTGCGCAGCATCGTGCGCGAGCGCTACGGGCTCGATGATCTCCGCATCAATAGCGCTGGCGGCGGGATCAATATAGAACAGCCGCCGCAGGTCGCGATGGGCGACTACGCGACGCCGGTGGCCTTTGAGCTGGCGCGACCGCTGCGTCGCGCACCGAAACAGATTGCTGCGGAGCTGCTGGAGTCGTTGCAGAGCCAACCGCTGCCCGGCTTTGCCGGCTTCGAGGTCGCAGGAGCGGGCTACCTGAATGCGCGGCTCGACCGCGGTGCGGCGTTGACCGCAATCGCGAAGACGCAGGAAGACGCCAGCTTCGGCGCGGGCGTCCACTCGCTGGTGGAGCACACCAGCATCAATCCGAACAAGGCGGCGCATGTCGGGCATCTGCGCAACGCCATCCTGGGAGACACCTTTGTGAGATTGCTGCGCGCAGCCGGCCAGCGCGTGGATGTGCAGAACTACATCGACAACACCGGCGTGCAGGTCGCGGATGTTGTCGTCGGCCTGATGCATCTCGAGAACCTGTCGGGCGAGCAGATTGCGACGCTCTTTCGCGAATTGGCCGAGCGCAACGAGCGGCTGGATTACTACTGCTGGGACGTCTACGCGAAGGTCTCGGCATGGTACGACTCTGGCGACGATGCCGAAGAGAAGGCGAATCGCCGCGCGCTGCGGCTGGGGACGCTGCATGCTATCGAAGCCGGCGGGAATGAAATCGCCGCAGCAGCAGATACAATTTCAACCGCCGTGCTGCGCCGTCATCTGGAGACGATGCAGCGGCTGGGCATCGAATACGACTTCCTGCCGCGCGAGAGCGAGATTCTGCATCTGCACTTCTGGGAGCTGGCCTTCGCGCAGTTGAAAGAACGCGGCGTGCTCTATCTCGAAGCAGACGGCAAGAACAAGGGTTGCTGGGTGATGCGGCGTGCGGGCACAGAGCGCGCAGCGAGCGATGGCGTTCCGGATAGCGCCCGCGGCGGGGTTCCGGATAGCGCCCGCGGCGGGGTTCCGGATGAAGACGCCAAGGTGATTGTGCGCTCGAACGGCACGGTGACGTATGTCGGCAAGGACATCGCGTATCACCTCTGGAAGTTCGGCCTGCTGGGGCGCGACTTCGGCTATCGCCGCTTCTTTGAGTATCCCGACCACACCTGCTGGATCTCCGCCGAGCATGGCGAGCGGGAGCATCCGCACTTCGGCGGCGCGCAGGCGATCTACAACGTCATCGATTCGCGGCAGGCCGATCCGCAGGCGAACGTCATCGAAGCCCTGCGCGGCCTGGGATACACCGACGCTGCCGACCGTTACGTGCACTTCTCCTACGAGATGGTGGCGCTGACGCCGCGCTGCGCCGAGGAGCTGGGCTACACGCTATCGGAGGAAGACCGTGGCCGTCCGTACATCGAAGTCTCCGGCCGCAAGGGCTTTGGCGTGAAGGCCGACGACCTGATCGACCGGCTGATCGCCGCGGCGAAGGCCGAAGTCGACTCGCGGCATCCTCAGTTAGAGAATGCGGAGCGGCTGCGCGTCGGCACCAGCATCGCCATCGGTGCGCTGCGCTACTTCATGCTGAAGTACACGCGCAATTCGATCATCGCGTTTGATTTCCACGACGCCCTCAGCTTCGAGGGCGAGACCGGTCCGTACGTTCAGTACGCGATCGTGCGGGTGCGCAGCATCTTCCGCAAGGGCGGTACGACGAGTGGAGCAGCGCTGGCAGCGGTCGATGGTGCGGCCTTGGCGAAGTACGTTGAAAGCGAAGAGGGCCGCGATATCTGGGAGCTGTGGCAGACGGCTGCGAAAACCTCGCTCGTCCTCGAGCAGTCGATCGCCACGGCGGAGCCTGCGTACCTGGCGAAACACGCCTTTCAGCTCGCGCAGCAGTTCAACAACTTCTATCACCGCTTCCACATCCTGACTGAGGCGGACCCGGCACGGAAGCAACTGCTATTGGCAACAGCCGCAGTTGCAGAGCGCGAGCTGATCCGCGTCCTGGGCTGGCTGGGTATCGAGGCGCCGGAAGTGATGTAAAGCGGCAAGTCGGCGAATCAGCAAGTCGGCAAGTCAGCCATTGGGAAGTTGCCAAAGGTGACTCGCTCCCTCGCAAGCGGTATTTAGGCATAACGCTGGTGGCGTCGCAAAGCAAGCCGGTTGGCTGACTTGCTAACTCGCTGACTTGCTACTACTGCAGCGGCTTGCCCTGCGCCGTCATCTGGTTCAACACGCTCAGGTCATTCTGCTTCATACCGTCGGGCAGCGGTGCGTAGTTCAGCGAACTGGCTACGTTCTGTCCGTCGGTCACGATGTACTTTACGAAGTTCTTGAGCGTCTGCCGCTTGTCCACATCGGTGCCGTCCTTCGGAATGATGAGGAAGGTAAGCCCGGCAATGGGATAGGCATCGCTTGCGCCCGCCGGCGGGTTCACGATGGGGATGCGCGGGTCCTGCTGCAACTGGTTGAGGAAGCCGTTGATGGCCACGGTGGTGCTCTGCGGACTGGGCAGCACATAATTGCCGGCCTGGTTCTCGATAGCAGCGACGGGCAGGTGATTCTGCTGCGCATAGGCCAGCTCGACATAGCCGACCGATCCCGGCGTCTGGACGATCTGCCCAGTCACGCCTTCGTTGCCCTTACCTCCGTTGCCGGCGGGCCAGCTTACCTGGGTGCCTTTGCCCACCTTGGTGGCCCACTCTTTGCTGACCTCAGAGAGATAGGTGGTGAAGATGTTGCTGGTGCCGCTGCCTTCGGAACGGTGCACTACGGAGACTGCGGTCTTGGGCAGCTCGACACCCGGGTTCGCACCCTTGATAACCGGATCCTGCCAGTTCTTAATGGTGCCCAGGAAGATCCCGGCTATGGCTTCAGGCGAAAGACGGAGCGGCTGCTTGAGCTCGGGCAAATTGTAGGTAATGCAGACCGGTCCGGCGGACTCAGGTAGTTGCAGCATGGGCTTCATCGCTGCAAGCTGCGCGTCGGTAAGTGCTGCGTCCGAGGCGCCGAAGTCGACGGTGCCCGCCTTCACCTGCTGGATGCCACCACCCGAGCCGATCGACTGATAGTTGATCTGCACATTCTTGTGCGCCTGCTGGAAGTCCGCGGTCCACCGGCCCATCACTGGATAGACAAAGGTGCTGCCTGCACCGGAGAGCTGAATCGTCTTGGTGGAGTTGCAGGCGGTGAGGGCGAGGAGGGCGGTAGCGGCGGCGAGAATCGCCTTCGTGCTGGATGTCACGTTCGAGGTTCTCCTGAATTTTGCTGTCCGGCTAGTGGGATGCACAGGCCCGTGTTAAAGCCATGCTCGTCCATCAGATTCCGGGGTCATTCCTGTGTCTTCGAGGGATGCTGGCAACCGGCACAGAAACCTCCAGAGTCCTAGATACCAGAGGTGTATGTATGAGCGGTGAATTAAAGGGACGCAAAATCGCCATTCTGGCGACGGATGGGTTCGAGCAGGTGGAACTGACCGATCCTAAGAAAAATGTGGAAGCGGCCGGCGCCAGCACGGAGGTGTTGAGCGTGAAGGACGGCTCAATCAAAGGGTGGAAATTCACCGACTGGGGCGACAGCGTCCGGGTCGATAAACACGTAAGTAAGGCGAAGGTAGACGATTACGACGCGCTGATCCTGCCTGGCGGGCAGATCAATCCGGACAAGCTCCGGATGGAGAAGGCCGCAGTGGACTTTGTGCGCAACTTCGTGGCCTCGGGCAAGCCGGTGGCGGCCATCTGCCATGGGCCGTGGATGCTGGTTGAGGCCGGCGTGGTGAAGGGCAAGAACGTCACCTCATGGCCATCGATCCACACGGATCTGATCAACGCAGGCGCGAAGTGGGTGGATAAGGAAGTGGTCGAGGACGGCAACCTGATCACCAGCCGCAAGCCGGACGATATTCCGGCATTCAGCAAAAAGCTGACGGAAGTCGTAGCGAAAAGTCCGCAGCACGCACACGCGCATTGATGCAATCCTAAGCACTCGTCATCCTGAGCGGAGCGCGGCAGGCACGTAGTCGAAGGATATGCTGTTTGCCTGCAGTGCCGCTGAAGCAGATCTCTCCACTTCGCGGGGACGCTTCGCGTCACGGCTCCGGTCGAGATGACGAGTGCTTTTTTCAGGCGTAGGTCCGGACCCATTCCGTGATCGTGCGCACCGCGATGCCGGTCGGGCCGCTTGCGATCCACGCCTTTGCATCGTCGTTCCAGGCGGTGCTCGCGATGTCCAGATGCAGCCAGGGCGTGTCGCCGACGAACTCCTTCAGGAACATGGCCGCCGTGATCGAGCCGCCGTAGCGTCCGCCGGTGTTCTTGATATCGCCGATCTGGGAGACGATGGATTCGCGGTACTCGTCCTCGATGGGCAGTCGCCAGAAGCGCTCGCCGGACTGCTCCGTCGCTTTGGCGAAGTGCGCGTACTCGTCATCGCTGTTGGTGAAGACACCGGCGTTGATCTGGCCGAGCGCGACCGCAACGGCGCCCGTAAGCGTCGCGGCGTTGATGAGGTGGGTCGCGCCTAACTGCTGTGCGTAGTGCAAGCCGTCTGCGAGGACGAGGCGGCCTTCCGCGTCGGTGTTGATGATCTCGATCGTCTTACCGGACATGGCGGTCAGCACATCGCCGGGCTTGTAGGCCTTGCCACCGGGCATGTTCTCACTGGAGCAGATGACGGCGACGACCCGCACCTTCGGCTTCAGCTGCGCGATCGCGCGCATCGCGCCGATCATTGCCGCGCCGCCGGCCATGTCGTATTTCATCTTCTCCATGTTGTCGGAGGGCTTGATGGAGATGCCGCCGGTGTCAAAGGTGATCCCCTTGCCGACCAGGCCGAGCACCGGGCCATCTTTGGGTGCGGCAGAGGATTCAGCATTGGGGGGCTCGTAGCGCAGCACGATCAGCGCCGGCGGCTCGGCCGAGCCCTGGGCCACGCCGAGGAAGGCGCCCATCTTTAATTCCTTGAGCTTGTCAGTCGAGTGCACCTCGCAGGCCAGGCCGTTTTCTTTCGCCATGGCAGCGGCGCGTCGGCCGAATTCAGTCGGCGTCAGGACGTTGCCGGGCTCGTTGATGAGCGCGCGGGCGAAGTTCTGCGACTCCGCGAGGATGACGCCCTCATTGAGGCCGGATTGATAGACGGATTCCGCCGCGCCGCCGGGCGCGAGCAGCGCGACCGTCTCGATGCTGCGGTCCTTGCGGTCGGAGCGGTAGGTGTCGGAGTCGTAGTCGGCGAGGATGGCGCCCTCGATGGCGGCGCGGGCGGTGTGGATGGCGGGAAAATCCGATGCGATGGGAAGCAAGAGCGCGAGCGAGCGGATGCTGCGCGGCTTGGCAAAGCGAACGGCGGCGCCGGCGGCCTTGCGCAGCTCGGCCAGCGTCGGTTTGGCCAGCCCCACGATGAGCAGGCGCGCAGCTTTCAGGCCGCTGGGCTGATGCAACAGCAGCGTCTCGCAACTGCCGCCGGCGAATTCGCGTCCGCTGACGGCCTTTGCAGCGGCCGAGGTTACTTCTGCATTCGGGGTGAGCAGCTCGATCTGGGGTGCGGCTTGCGGTGCGGCCTGCTTGTCCTTTTTGTCTGCTTTGTTGATGGCAAAAACAACCAGCATCTCGGTCTCGAAGGACGCGGGCGCGACGGACGACAACTCTGTCTTCATGGGTCTCCTGCGGGGTGGGTAATTATGCTGTGGCGTTGCGGTGCTGGCTGCGCACGATGGCCGCGCGGGCCTCCCGATCGGCCTCGCGGCGCTTTATCGTCTCGCGCTTATCCCAGTCCTGCTTGCCTTTGGCAATGGCCAGCTCGCACTTCACCCGGCCGTTGCGGAAATAAAGTCGCGTCGGGATGAGCGTGTGGCCTTTGATCTGCGTCTTTCCCTCGAGCTTCCTCAACTCTTCCCGCTTCAGCAGCAGCTTGCGCGTTCGCAGGGACTCGTGATTGCTTGCATTGCCGTGAGAGTACGGACCGATATGCGCGTTCAGCAAAAAAGCCTCACCATCCTTGATCAGGCCGTAGGCGTCCTTCAGATTGGCTTTGCCTTCGCGAATGGACTTGACTTCCGTGCCGTGCAGGGCGATGCCGGCTTCGTACCGCTCGAGCAGGAAGTAGTTATGGCTGGCGGCGCGGTTGACGGAGGCGTCCCGCGCACCGGCGGCGACCGGATCGCGTTCCCTTGTTTTCTGGGTAATGCCCTTTTGTGGGGCTGGCTGCAGCGTATGGCTGGTCTGCCGGGACATAGAGCATTTTTCCTGATGCTATGGAGTGGCGAGTGGAACTCGGCGTGGCTTTTCCTTACGGAAAAGCCACAGGAACCTTCGCTTGTCCCTCTACGCCTACAGGAAAAATGCTCTAGGCGTAAGTCTTATCCTAGCATTCGCATTTGCCGGACATACGGCGTTCACGGCGCGCCCGCAGTGCTTTGCTATAATCCCGCTTCAGCGAGCCGGCTCTCGTGAAATGGAGGCGCCTGTACCTGAGAGCGTCTCTGCGCGGCCAGGACAAGGGCGCGGCTGGAGTCCGTGTGCGGTGGTCTGAAATAGCTTCGCACCGTCGCTTCTTTTATCTGTGGAGTTTCATGAACCGACGCACACTATTTTGGACTCTTCCCATCCTGCTTCTGCTTTGTTTGCCGGCTCTCGCACCCATCGTGCATGCGAAGGGCAAGTCGGCGAAGGCGCTTTACAAGCAAGGGCAGGCGGCGGAGGCCAAGGACGACTATCTGGGCGCATACGCGGCGTACGCGGCAGCCTACCAGAAGGACCCGGGCAACCTTTATTACAAGACCTCCTATCAGCGGCTGAAGTTCACGGCGGCCGCGGTGCATACGCATCAGGGCGAAAAGCTGCGCGACCAGGGCGACATGAGCGGCGCGCTTGCCGAATTCGCACGCGCGCTCGAGATCGATCCTTCCAATGAGCTGGCCCAGCAGGATATCCGCCAGACCAGGGAGAAGATCGCGGCAACGCCGACAAACGAGCCCGCAGAGACGCCGGAGAACGAGGCTCCGCTGGCCGATATTGCGTCGCCCGCCGACCTGAAGCCTACGTCGAACGAGCCCATCACCATCCACGCCTTCCAGGATTCGAAGGTGGTCTACCAGACCGTCGGCAAGATCGCCGGGATCAACGTACTCTTCGACCCCGACTACACCGGCAAGCGCGTCCAGGTCGATCTGCAGAACGTATCGCTGATGGATGCATTGCACATCCTCGGTGTGATCACGAACACCTTCTGGCGGCCGATTACCGCGAACACCATCTTTGTGGCACAGAACACGCGCGCCAAACGGACTGAGCTGGACGCGCAGGCGGTGCAGACCTTCTACCTGTCGAACGTCTCGCAGACCAACGACCTGAATGACATCCAGACCGCGCTGCGCAACGTGCTGACCAGCGCGAAGCTCTACGCGGTACCCAGCCAGAATGCCATCGTGATGCGCGCCACACCGGATGAGCTGCTGCTGGCCCGCAAGCTGATCGACGACCTGGACAAAGCGCGGCCGGAAGTGGTGGTCGATGTCGCCGTGCTCGAGGTCAACCGGCTCCACGAGCGCAATCTCGGCATCATCCTGCCGCAGCAGATCGGCGCGCAATTGCAGGGCTCTACTTCGACGTCCTCGACCACCGGGACTACTACCACCACTGGCACCACCACCACCACCGGCACCACCACCACCACCTCGACCACCAGCAGCAGCAACGGCTTGACGCTGAACAATCTCGGCAACCTGAATTCGACTAACGTCGCCATGACTATCAGCTCGGCCACCGCCAACCTGCTGCTGACCGACAGCGACACGCGCACCCTGCAGAATCCGCGCATCCGGGCGACAGATGGGCAGAAGGCGGACCTGAAGGTCGGCTCCAAGATTCCCATTGCCACCGGTTCCTACCAGACCGGTGCAGCGACCGCTGTTGTCAGTTCGCTGGTCAACACTCAGTTCCAGTACCAGGATGTGGGTGTCGAGATCGAGATCACGCCCACCATTCATTACGACCGCGACGTAACCCTCAAGCTGAAGCTGTCCATCACACAGGAGGGCGCCCCTGTCAATCTGAGCGGCATCGAGGAGCCAACTTTTTCCCAGCGCGTGGTGGAGCAGACGATCCGGTTGAAGGAAGGCGAATCCAGCATCCTGAGCGGATTGCTGCAGACGAGCCTTACGAACAGCTTCTCCGGCATCCCCGGCCTGTCGCAGATTCCGTTACTGAAATATCTCTTCAGCAACAACGACAAGAGCACGATGCAGGATGAGATCGTCTTCCTGCTGATCCCGCACGTGGTGCGCGGGGAAGAGCTGAATCCGCTGAACCTGAAGGAAATCGACACCGGGACCGGCACCAGCGTCTCGCTGCGCCGCATCGCTACGGTTCGCGTGCCGGCATCTGCCATCGAGCCGCCGGCCGGCACACCCAGCGCTGAGCTGCCGCCGAACCAGTCTCCGAACCAACCGCAGCCGGCCGCCGCGGGAGCGCAGGGCATGCAGGGAGCGGCCCAGCAGGCAATGGAGCAGGCCGCCACGGCGAACAATGCGCCGCCGGTCTCCGTGGCGCTGGCCCCGCCGCCCACCCCGCCCAAGGTTGGCACCACCTTCCAGATGGCGGTCAATGTCTCCGGAGGCAAGGATGTCTTCTCCGTCCCGCTGCAGTTGCAATACGATCCGGCAAAGCTGACGCTGATTAACGTGGATTCCGGCAACTACCTGGGGCACGACGGGCAAACGGTGGCGCTGGTGCACCGCGACGATGGCGCCGGAGGTGTGGCCATTTCGGCCTCGCGACCACCGGGCGTCGCCGGCGTGAACGGATCGGGGCAGCTCTGCGTCCTTACATTCCAGGCGAAGGGCGCGGGCGACAGCATCGTGAGCGTGACCAAAGCGGCAGCCCGCGACAGCAAGCAGCAGGCGCTGCCGGTGATGACCTCCGGGACCATCGTCCACGTCCAATAACCATGCTGCGGGAAGCATCCACAGCCGGAGGCCGCCGCGTCAGTCTAGTAAGGAATGGGTATGATTCGCAGCCTGAAAGCATTTTCGGTAATACGGTGGTCTGCGGAGACACTCTCGGCGTGGCTTTTCCCTAACGAAAAGCCACAAGAGCAGCCGTTGGACGGTCTACACCAATACCGAAACTGCTTCAGCCCGCGCACCTCCTCCTCGCCCCACAGGCGCGAGGCCGGCCTTACGCTGATCGAGCTGATTGTCACCGTGGCTATCCTGGGTCTGCTCGCATCGGCCGCGGTCCCAATAGCCCGCTGGGACATCAAGCGCGAAAAAGAGCGCGAGCTGCACTCCGACCTGTGGGAGATGCGCAAGGCGATTGACAAGTACAAGGACGCGGCCGACAAGGGCGGTATCCAGACCAAGGTGGACAGCGACAACTATCCGCCGGATCTGGACACGCTGGTGAAGGGCGTTGAAGTGCAGGGGAAAAAGATGCGCTTCCTGCGCCGCATTCCGGTTGATCCCATGACCGGCAAACAGGACTGGGGAATGCGTTCCGAGCAGGACGATCCCGACAGCGATTCCTTCGGCGGACAAAACCTGTTTGACGTGTACTCAAAATCGCAGGGTACGGCCCTGAACGGGACCAAGTATGCCGACTGGTAGGCTGGGCCGATTCGGCCGCTCAAAGGAGTGCGAAGCGGGGTTTACGTTACTCGAGTTGATGATCGTCATGCTCATCATCGCGATCCTCGCCGCGGTGGCCATTCCGGCATATCTGGCCTCTATCAAAGCGGCGAAAGAGGCGGTGCTGAAGGAAGACCTGCACGTCATGCGCGGGGCCATCGATGCCTATACCGCTGATAAAGAGAAGGCCCCGCAATCGCTCGATGACGTGGTGCAGGCTGGTTACCTCAAGAAAATGCCGGTAGACCCGATGACGCACAGCGACAGCACCTGGGTCCCGAACACTGACGACACGCTGCAGGATCTCGATCAGACCGAGCCCGGAATAAACGATGTGCACAGCGGCTCGGACGAGACCGGAAGTGACGGGCAGCCTTACTCGAGCTGGTAATCCCTCAAAATTAGTTGCATCTAATGGGACGATGCCCGACCCGCCGGCGATCCCCGATCCATCTCCCTTCAAAATGCCGGCCGTGGCGCGTGTGCGTGCACACTACGCGTCGCTGTGCGCGGCTGCTTTCTCGTACTTCGGTACAGGATCGCTGGCCGGACGCCTGCTGCTGATCGATGGCTTGGCCGGCGAGGGTGATGCTCTGCTGATCGCCGCCAGCATCGCCGGTGCGGCATCACTGGCGCTCGAAACGCGCGTCGAGGCGGTGCGCCACTGCATCCGCAACGGCATCGTTGACTTCGCCGTGACTACGCTCGACGAGGCGCTCCGCATCCTGAAGAACGAGCTGCGCAAGCAGCAGCCGATCGCCGTGCTGCTGGAACGCGAGCCTGCGGGCGTGCTTGCCGAGATGGTGGAGCGCGGAGCACAGCCCGATATGCTGCGCTGGACACAGCCGGATGCCCCCCTGAAAGCTTGCATCGAGACGCTGAAGAAGCGCGGCGCACAGCCGTTGCCCGGTCCGCTCGCGGCGGAGCCCGATCCTGCAAACGATGTGTGCTGGCGCGCCGGCGATGGAGGCAGCGCCGCCTTGCGGCAGCTCGATCTGCTGGCCGCCCAGGTTCTGCCGCACGACGATGCCGAGCGCCAGAACTGGGTCGCTCGCGCCCCGCGTTATCTCTCTCGCGCGCTGCGCCTGGGGCGCTGCGTCACGATGACCGGCGAGGAGCGCGCTGCATTCATAGCGGCGGTAGAAGATCGAGCGCAGCATGGCGCGTTGGCTGCTCGGGTGGAGATCGAGGCCGCAGGCCAGGTGCGCAGCTTTGGCGGACAATAGGCGGGCAGGCTCAGCCTGAGGCGATCGCCCGCAGCCGCGCCCAAAGCTCTTTCAAGCCCAGCTCGGTCTTCGCCGAGCACAACAGCAGCTCGTCTATCTCCAGCGCGCGCTTCAGCGCAGCGGCCGATTTCGTGCGCTCGTTGCCGGAAATCTTATCCGCCTTTGTCCCTACAACCAGAAAGGATCGGTCCATGTTCTTCAAGTAACGGATGAGCTGTGCGTCGCTCTCCTGCGGTGGGATTTTGCTGTCCACCAGGCAGATGCAGAGGGCGAGCGTAGGCCGCAGCGCGAGGTAGGGCTCGATGAACTTCGGCCACTCCGCTGAGATTGACTTCGAGATCTTCGCATAGCCATAGCCGGGCAGATCGGCGAAGAGGAGCATCGGTTGCGCGCTCGCGGTCGCCTCGTGCAGCGCGAAGAAGTTGATGGCCTGGGTGCGGCCCGGCGTCGAAGAGACGTGCGCCTGCTTCGAGCCGACGAGGGCATTCAACAGGCTCGATTTGCCGACATTCGAGCGGCCGAGGAAGGCGACCTCCGGCACCGTTGGCGGCGGGAAATGATCCGGAGACATGGCCGAGAGAAGGAACTTCGGGATGAGACGCATCGCTCCCGATTCTCGCAGATCGCACCGGCGTGAGGTCGCCACCAGATCCGGCAAAAGGCGCCGCCGGCGGTGCTTCGGCGACGCCCTATGAGCCCTGGGATCAAGCGCGAGTCTGGTTTTTACCGGCAGGGATGATCGTCGTCATCATCGTCGTTGCGGTATTTCACAAAAGCGAGACCGTGGGGGCTGTTCAGGCCGGTCACGATCGGTGTCAGTTGGCCAAAGTCGAGATCCAGGCGTCCGACAAAACCGGGCGTGACGCCAGCCGAGTTCGCGGCGCCGACTCCGGCCGAATAGGCTGTGCCGGGGATGAACTGGGTCTTGCGAATGATGTAGGTCGTGTTCGCGGGCGTATCGGAGACAAGTATGAAGCCGTCATCCGATGGGATGAACAGTGTGTCGTCCACCTGCGGGGTGCCGTAAGGTGAAGTCAGCGGAATCTGCAGCACGCTCTGGTTTTTTCCCGGATGGCGGACCAAGATCAGCTCCGAGTCGCCCTGACTATCGAGCAGAATGTTGTTCGACGGAGTCAGGGTCATCGAGTCCGGATCCTGCAGGTTCAGCGTGACCGGCGCGCCGGTGACCACATCGGTGGCCGTGGCATTGCCTTCCAGCACCGGCGTCACTTCGATCACGTCGCCGGCGAACTTCGCCTTCACGATGGCCGGCTCGGCATTCGGATTGTGCGATGGGTTGGAGGCGCTGAAGTAGGCCTCGCCATTGCGGAAGGTGATGTCGTCATACCCGCCGCCGCTGGTTGGCGGCACGGCGAATGTGTACTGGCGCTGCTCCCGCGTCTTTGGATCGAAGATCACCAGGTTGGGATTGGCGTCTTCGTTCTGCATCGCCCAGATGGTGTGGTCGTAAGGATTCACCTTCAATCCGTCGTTGTGACCGATGACTGTGAAGCTGAAGGTCTTGCGGCCGTCTTTCGTGTATTCCACGATCATGTTCGACTTGCCGTCCTCGCCGGTCGGATCGTTATTGTCGCCGTAGCCGATGTAGACGTGATCCTTGGTCACGGCGAGCGAGTCGGGCGCTGTGTACTGGCCTGGGACACCCTTCGCAAAGACGCTGATGGAGTAGCCTTTTTCTGCCGTTGGCGTTGCGGGCTGGGCCCTGCCTGGGACGGCGGTCAAAGCGGAAAGGGCAATGGCGGCTGAGGCGAGACAGTTTTTTGCTGCGGCGAACGTCATACGTATCTCCGAACTGATGTGAATGATTGAGGAAGGGTGGGAACCTGCAAGCGACCACCCGCGGCGAAGATGAGTGGATGACTGCGACCCTTAACCCAAGCTGAAATTGTCCCGGCGTGCCCTCAGAACTATCCGAAAATTCACGCAACCGGCTGGTCTCGCCATTTGGGGCAAAATATTTTCTTTCAGTCTTGACATATTCCCATATAGGAATATTATGGCTGCATGGCACGAGCCGCTACTACCCTAGATGTCTTCAACGCGGTGGCCGAGCCGCGGCGGCGGGAGATCCTCGACGTGCTCGGCGATGGGCGCGAGCGCGCGGTCAGCGAGGTGGTAGAGGCTGTCGGGATGCCGCAGCCTTCAGTCTCGAAGCACCTCGCGGTGCTGCTGAAAGTCGGGGTGGTCACCGTGACACGCAATGGACAGATGCGGATGTATCGGCTGAACGGAAGCAATCTGAAGCCGGTCCATGACTGGGTGCAGACCTTTGAGCGCTACTGGTCGCACCAGTTGGACCGGATCAAGGAACGCGCGGAGCAGAAGATGCTGCACCGCAAACCGTGAACGAACAACGAGGAGGAAGTATGAGCGCAGCAGCACGCACGGTGGTGCAGGCCATGGCGGACGAAGCCGTCCGCACATTCTCTATCCAGCGCGAAGATCGCATCGAGGCGTCGATTGAGATCGTCTTCGAGACGATTCTTGAGCAGATGGGGCCGCTGAACGCAAAGCCGGATGGCGAGAAGATGCCCATGAAGCTCGAGGCGGTGCCGGGCGGCCGCTGGTATCGCGACCTGGGCAACAACAACGGCCACATGTGGGGACATGTGCAGGCGATCAAAGCGCCGGAGCTGTTGGAGATCTATGGGCCGCTCTTTATGTCCTTCCCCGCGACATCGAATATTCAATATCGCCTTACTCGGGATGGCAACGCGACGCGCTTGCGCTTCGTCCACACCGCAATGGGGCTGATTCCCGATGAACTCTCGGCCAACGCGAGCACGGGCTGGGACAACCTGCTGGGCCGTATTCGCGATGCGGCGGAAGGCCGCAAAACGCGCTGAGCAACCTATCGAGAGGAGATGAATATGCAGACGATGGAATTGGAACACACGGTGGTATCAGAAGCGGAGTGGACCAAGGCACGCGAGGAGCTGCTGAAAAAGGAAAAAGAGCTGACCCGGCTGCGCGATGCGTTGGCCGCCCAGCGTCGCCGGATGCCGTGGCTGGCCGTGGAGAAGCAGTATGTGTTTGACGGACCCAAGGGCAAAGCGAGCCTGCTCGACCTGTTCGAGGGCCGCCGTCAACTGATTGTCTACCGCGCCTTCTTCGAACCCGGCGTCTTCGGCTGGCCCGACCATGCCTGCCGCGGCTGCTCGCTGGGCGCCGACCAGGTCTCCAACCTCAACCATCTGAACGCCCGCGACACGACACTCGCCTATGCTTCGCGCGCGCCGCAGCCTGACATCGCGCGTCTAAAGGCGCGGATGGGCTGGGAGATGCCGTGGTACACCATCACCGACAGCTTCGACGCGGACTTCGGAGTGAACGAATGGCACGGCCACAACGTCTTCTTCCGCGACGGCGACAAGGTATTCCGCACGTACTTCATCAACAACCGCGGTGATGAGGCGATGGGGACCACCTGGAGCTATCTCGATCTCACGCCGCTCGGCCGTCAGGAGGTCTGGGAGGATTCTCCGGAAGGCTATCCCCAGACCCCGCCGTACAAGTGGTGGAACTGGCACGACAACTACGATGCCGAGGCGTCGCCTGACCGGAAGTGGGTCGAGGTGTCCGACGCCAAGGAAGCCACCTGGAAGCGTGATGGCGAAGCGAAACATGATTGACGTTTATTCCTCGCGCGTCACGGGCAGCGCCGGCCAGGGTTGCGAGGGCCGCTCTCCGGTCCTCGGCCTGGCCGAATGGCTGTGCCTGGCCGCGACGCCTACCTTCGCGATCATGGCCTTGCTTACGGATCTTAATGGCCA
>DASYBK010000076.1:0-20776 GCA_036500805.1 Acidobacteriaceae bacterium
AGATAATCGGCCCACCACTGCAACATCGCTGCGCGCTGGCTCAGGTACTTTGCGTGATTGTATGCAGCGGCCACTTTGTTGCGCTTCTGATGGGCAAGCTGCAATTCAACGTGTGCGTCTGCAAAGTTGTTCTCATGCAAAATCGTGGATGCCAGTCCGCGAAAGCCATGGCCAGTCATGCGTCCTTTATAGCCAAGACGATACAGCGCAAACAAAATCGTGCTGTTGCTCATTGGCTTGTTTTTGTCGTTCGCGCCAGGGAATACGAACCTGCCTCTGCCCGTTAGCAGCTTGAGAGCACGTAGAACTTCCACAGCCTGTCGCGCCAGGGGGACGATATGCGGTGTGTCCATCTTCATGCGCGCGGCTGGAATATCCCAGCGTGCATGGTCCAAGTCGAACTCCGCCCATTGAGACTCAATGAGTTCCGACGTGCGCACAAATGTATAGGCCATGAGTCGCATAGCAAGGCGCGTAAGTGCACCGCCGTCGTAGCTCTCCATCTTAAGCAGCAGGTTGGGCAGTTCTTTGGCGTCCACGCGGGCAAAGTTCTCTGAGCTGGCTTCTGCGAGAATGTCGCTGGGCTTGAAATCAGCAGCGGGATTCCTGGTGGCGATACCGTTGGCAATTGCATAGCGGAAGATCTGCCCTGTGGTCTCGTAAGAGCGTTTGGCAACGTCCCTGGCACCGCGACCCTCAACCGCAAGCATGAGCTCCCGAATGTCAGCAGGGGTTATATTGTCAATGCACTTGTGACCGAAGGCAGGGAACACGTCGGCTTCCAAGCGCCGCAAGACGGAATCGGCATGACGCGGAGACTTGCCCGCAGACCACCAATCCCACCATCTGCGAGCAGTGTTTTCGAAGCTGCTCTCAGCCTCACGCTGCTGTGCTTCGGCTTCCCGCCGTCGGGTCTCGGCTGCAGCTTTGCGCTCCGCCATTGGATCAATACCGACGGCCAACTTTTTGCGAGCCGCGAAGTGACGTTCGCGAGCCTGAGCGAGATGTACAACCGGGTACTCGCCCAGCGCCATCAGCTTTTCCTTACCGTCGAAGCGATAGCGCCAGCGCCAAAGCTTTGAACCGCTGGGATTGACCAGCAGAAACAAACCGTCACGATCGTAGATCTTGTAAGGCCTTTTGGTGGGTTTCGTTCCTCGAATCGCGGTATCCGTCAGTGCCATTCTTCAAGCCCTAAAGCAATGAATTTGGGTCGTACCCCACGTTCAACGGAATTGTACCCCAATCCGTACCCCATTCTCCGAGTGGCTGTAGGCGCACTTTCGCGAACGCCTTTGAACGACAAAACCCGCCTAAATGCTGATTTTTGAGGAGATTGTGTTGGGTGAGGGAGTTCGGGATGGTACCGGGAAGTACTGTTCTGGTTGCCCCCCAGGGATTCGAACCCCGATATGCTGATCCAGAGTCAGCTGTCCTACCATTGAACGAGGGGGCAATGCGGGCTGGAAACAACGCGATTTGCGTGTCTCCATGATCATAAGTGCGTCGGCGTATGCGGTCAATCCTCCGCATCTGCTAACCCTTTTGTTACAGCCTGTTAAGGCTTCCTGAACCCGCACAGAGACTTGGTTCAATTACAATCTCCAGCAGACGTGGAAATTCTCCTCAATTGTCTTTGGTTGGCACTAGGACTGTCGCTGATCACCGCATGGTCAGTGCACAGCTGGCGTACCCGAGACGGCAAATCGGATGGACTTCTGCCGTCACATCGGCTGCAGTTTACCGCCCTCTTGCTGCTGGTCATTCTGCTATTCCCGGTCATCTCGGTGACCGACGATATCGCGATGTGCACAGCTCCGCGTGACGCCGAGCGCGCGCTTCGTCTTCACGATCCCTTCGATGGCTCCCAGCCCGTGCAGGCGCTCGTTCCCTCCACCATGGCGTGGATGGATGCTGTCGTCCTCATGCTGCACAGTGGACCAAGTCGCCCGGTCGAACAGGATGTGAACCTGACCACCCAGCTCGCGGGGACGCGTTTGCCGGTCGACTCGCGTCCGCCGCCTGCAACTCTCTAGCGAATTCTCCAGCGCAGCGCGGCTAATGCTCCCGCCGCGCCGACTACCGATTCGACTACCACGACACTTCTGATCCGCGTCATGCGCCGCGGCAACAGCCGTCCCTAGAGGTGCATTTGATCAACGCTCAATCGAGTTCCCCGCCCGCCTCCCCGCGGTGGCGCTGGACTCTCTCCATGGCAAGCCGTTGCGCCGCCACCCTGTTCGTGTTTCTCGGGAGTATCTGCGTCGCGCAGACTCCTGCTCCGCTCTCCATGCAGCAGGCAGTTGACCTCGCCCGCATGCAAAATCCTTCCCTGCTCGCCGCGCAGGCCCACGTGACCGCAACAAAGCAGTCGGAGGTCACCGCCGGGCTCCGGGTGAATCCCAACTTCAACCTCGTCGGGTCCGACATATCGCTGTCAGCGAATTCGAACAGCCCCTACTTCTACTCCGGCCAGGTCACGCGGCTCTTCGAGCGCGGACAGAAGCGGCGCTGGCGCCTGGATATCGCCCGATCCACCACCGATGTGACGCGCAGCCAGTATGCCGATCAGGAACGCCAGGTAGTGCTTGCCGTGAAGACCGCGTTTACGCAGATGCTGGGCGCCAAGGGAGCCTTCGATCTGGCCAGGCAAAACCTGGACGACTATCGCAAGACGGTCGATCTGAGCCGCGAGCGGCTGCGTGCCGGCGATATCAGCGCGACCGATTTCAAGCGGCTCGATCTGCAACTGGCGCAGTTTGAATCCGACTACGATAATGCACACACCAACCTGGTGCAGGCGTCGGAGCAGTTGCAGACCCTAGTCGGCTACGACCGACCTCATCCTGGCTTTGACATTACCGGCTCGCTCGAGCCTCCGACGATTACCGCGACGCTGCCTGACACCGAGCAAAAGGCGCTGCAGTCGCGTCCGGATTACCTCGCTGCACAACAATCCGTTCGGCTGGCGGACGCGAACGTGAAACTCGCGTATGCCGAGGGGACAACCGATCCCACGATCGAGGGCGAGTACGATCGCGCCGGTACAGCCAACTCCGCCGGCTTTCAGGTCGGCATTCCGCTGCGCATCTTCGATCGCAATCAGGGCGAAAAAGCGCGGACCAAGTACGAGGCGCAGTCCAGCCGTTTCGCAGAGACCGCCGCGCGCAACCAGGTAGTCTCCGACGTGGACCAGGCCTGGGCCGGTTATGAAGATGCTCTCTCGCTCGCGCGCCGCTACAACGGCCACTATCTGCAGGAGGCACACGAGGTGCGCGACAACCTTGAGTACAGCTACCGCCGTGGCGGCACGACGCTGCTCGACTACCTTGACGCGCTGCACGACTATCGTCAGGTCAATCTGGACGCGCTGAACGCGAATATGCAGGTGTGGCTCAGCCTGCATCAGGTCAGCTTTGCTGCCGCTACGGAGATCGTCCCATGAAGCTTTTGCGAGTCTGCTCTCTTCTCTTTCCTGCCTCAGTGGTTCTACTGTTCAGCGGCTGCACAAGCCACAAACCTGCCGATGCCGCGGACACGCCGGCTCCTCAATACCGCGTTTTTGACACCGTAGTTGCGCATGTAGAACCAGTGCACGATGCGCTGACACTTGCGGCACGCATCCAGGCGAACCCCACGACGGTGGTCCACATCTACCCGCCGATCAGCGGTCGCGTCCTCGCGCTGAAGGTTCTGCCGGGCCAGGAGATCGCGAAGGGACAGATCGTCGGCATGCTGCAGAGCACTGACCTGCAACAGGCGCGATCAGACTATGAGAAGGCGAAGATCGAGGCAGCCCGCGCTGACCTGCAGCTCAATCGCGCCCGCGATCTGCTGCAGCACCAGGTCATGGCACAAAAGGACTTCGACGATCTCAACGCGGTGGATCAGGCCGACCACGCCGAGCTGGCGCGCGCGCTCCAGACGTTGCACATCCTCGGCTACAAGGAAACGGACACATCGGATCTGGTCGCGATCCGGTCTCCAATCCAGGGAGTTGTGCTGGACGTAAATACCGCCAGCGGCGAGCTGCAGCGCTCCCTCGACAATGCAACCTCGATCGCGACGATCGCGAACATCAGCGATGTGTGGGTTCTCGCCGACCTCTATCCGCGCGATGTTCAAGCTGTCCGGCGCGGTCAGCCCGTAGACGTACGCGTCAACGGATACCCCGACACTGTCTTCCACGGAGTCGTCGACAACGTCTCCGACGCGGTGGACCCGCAGACTCTCACGCTGAAGGTCCGCGTGGTGCTGCCAAATCCTCATCATCGGCTGAAGCCGCAGATGTACGCCACTGTTGCGGTGACGAACGAAAGCCGCAAGGCCATCGTCGTTCCGGCGACCGCGGTCATCCGCGATGGGGTCACCACTTACGTCTTCGTACAGACCGGCGAGAACAAATACATTCGCCGTGATGTCCAGCTGGGTCAGGCCCACGATACAACGGTGGAGATTACCGGCGGCCTGAGCGAGGGCGATCGCGTCGTCAGTACCGGCGCAGAGTTGCTGCGCGGCACGGGGTCGGAATAGCCATGCAGGGACTCACGCGCGCGCTGCTGCAGTACCGCACGATTGTTCTGATTCTCTTTCTCGTGGCCCTGGCTGCCGGCGGATTCGCCTTTTCGCAGCTCGATATCGAAGCCTATCCCGATCCATCGCCGCCGATGGTCGAGTTCATCACGCAAAATCCGGCATGGTCCGCGGAGGAGATGGAGCAGCAAGTCACCATACCGGTTGAGGCGGTGCTCAATGGCACACCGAAGCTAACCGAAATCCGCTCCATCAGTATCTTCGGGCTCAGCGACGTCAAGCTGTACTTTGATTTCAGCTCGTCCTATTTCATCGACCGGCAGGAGGCGTTGAATCGGCTGCAGTCGCTCACCCTGCCGAACAACCTTCAACCCCAGCTATCGCCCGAGTCACCGGTAGGTGAGATCTATCGCTATCAGCTCATCGGGCCCAACTACAGTCTCAATGAGCTGAAGGCCGAGCAGGACTGGTTCGTTGTCCGGCAGATCAAGTCTGTCCCCGGCATTATCGACGTAGCCACCTTCGGGGGAACCACGCGGCAATACCAGGCCGAAATTGATCCCAATCGCCTTCTGTCCATGGGCGTCACGACGACCCAGGTGGTCAACGCCATTCAGAACAGCAATGCCAACGCGGGCGGCAACTATCTTACGATGGGCAGCCAAAGCGTGAATGTGCGTGGCATCGGGCTACTGAAGTCGCTGAGCGACATGAATGATATCGTCGTGGCCGAACACAACGGCACGCCGATCCTGCTGCGCGACGTAGCAACCGTAAAAGAAGGCCATCTGCCGCGGCTGGGGAAGGTCGGTTACAACGAAAATCCCGACATCGTGGAAGGCATTGTGCTGCTGCAGAAGGGCGAGCAATCGCTTCCCGCGCTCAAAGCTCTCCGCAAGAAGATCCATGAATTGAACTCCGGCAACCTCCTGCCGCCGGGCATGCAGATCAAGACCATCTATGACCGCAGCAGGCTGGTCAACCGGACCACGGACACGGTGCAGCACATCGTGCTGATGGGCATGATCCTGGTCACCATCGTGCTCTTCGTCACGCTTGGCGATGTGCGCATCACCGCCATCGCCGCTCTTACCATCCCCTTCGCGCTGCTTTTCGCCTTCAGCCTGATGGTGCTGGAGGGCAGCTCGGCCAATCTCATCTCCATCGGCGCCATCGACTTCGGCATTCTTGTGGACGCGTCGATCATCATTCTCGAAAATATCTATCGCAAGCTCAGCCGGCGCCGCCATGGAGAGACCCTCTCCGACGTGATCGTGGCCGGGGTCGCGGACGGCTCACGACCCGTCATCTTCGCCACACTCATCATTCTGGTCTCGTTCATTCCGCTGTTCACCATGCAGGGAGTGCCGGGGAAGATCTTTGCCCCCATGTCCCAGGCCTACGGCTTCGCCCTGATCGGCGCGTTGCTGTACGCGTTTCTCTTCGCACCCGTTCTGTGTTTTCTCTCCTCACCGAAACATGTCTCCGGCAAGCCAACCTGGCTCATTGTCAACGTAACCCGCCTCTATGAAAAAGCCCTGCAGTTCGCGCTGAAGAGCTCCCTGCTCGTCTGGATCATCGCAGCCATTCTGCTGGCAGGCGCGGCCTTCGCCTTCACCCAGATCGGCGGTGAATTTATGCCGGCGCTCGAAGAGGGCAATCTGTGGATTCGGGCCACCATGCAGCAGGACATGGCGTTTCCGCAGTCCTCCGATCTGGCTGACCAGCTCCGCAGCGTGTTGCGCAGCTTTCCGGAAGTGACCCAGTGCCTCTCGCAGATGGGTCGGCCCGATGACGGTACGGATGTCAGCACCTTCAACAACATCGAATTTCTCGCCGATCTGAAGCCCGTCGACGAGTGGAGACCGCAGTTCCACGGGAAGAAAGAAGAGCTGATCGCCGCCATTCAGAAGAAATTCCAGCGATATCCCGGCATCGATTTCAACTTCTCGCAGAACATCCAGGACAACGTGGAAGAGGCGATGTCCGGCGTGAAGGGCGAAAACTCGCTCAAGCTCTTCGGCGATGACTTCGACACACTCACCAGCACCGCCGACAAAATCTACCAGATCATGAGCAAGGTGCCCGGTGTGACGGATGTAGGCGTCTTCAATGTTGGCGGCCAGCCCAGCCTGCTCATCTCCATCAATCGCGCAGAAGCGGCGCGCTACGGGATTGCCGCAGCAGACATAAACAACGCCGTGCAGGCGGCCGTTGGAGGCGCTGCGGTGACCCAGATCATCGAAGGTGAGCGCCGCTTCGATTTTGCTGTACGCTTCAGTCCCGAGTTCCGCGACACACCGGAGACAATCCGCAAAATCCTGCTGCCCACCCCCGACGGCAACCAGGTTCCGCTAGGCAATGTGGCGAACGTCACCCTGCACAACGGCGCCTTCATGATCTATCGCGAAGGCGGAAGACGCTACATCCCGATCAAGTTCAGCGTGCGCGGCCGCGACCTGCAGAGCACCATCGAGCAACTGAAGGATGTGCTCGCACGCCAGATAAAGCTGCCGGCCGGGTACACCTATACCTGGGCCGGTGAATACGACAGCCTGCAAAAAGAGCTGCACCGTCTCGCATTCATCGTGCCGATCTCGCTACTCATCGTACTGCTGCTGCTTTATCTGCTCTTCCAGTCCTTCCGAGATGCGCTGATTGTTCTGGCGACGCTTCCCTTTGGAGCAATTGGCGGCATCTTTACTTTGGGCCTGACCCACACATCGTTCAGCATCTCGGCCGCCGTAGGCTTCACCTCGCTGCTCGGACTCAACACCCTATGCACGGTAGTTTTCCTGACCGGCCTGCGCCACCAGCAACATGATCATGGACGCGAGCGCGGCGTTTTTCTCGGCGCGCTTGACGAGATGCGGCCCATCGTCATGGCCTGCATGGCTGCCGGACTCGGATTGCTCCCGGCAGCCATCGCCTCCGGCATTGGCTCCCAGACGCAAAAACCGCTGGCACGAGTCGTGGTGGGGGGCACCGTCACCACCGTGTTTGCTGTGCTCTTCCTGGTGCCGCTCATGGCGCGCAAGTGGGCGCCAGTCGATCGCAACCCGGACCGCGGTGATGAAGATAACAACGGGGGTGACGAGGGCGTGCAGGATGGACCACCAACTCCGGCTTGAGCCTGGAGCTACTCCTCTCGCAACACTTCCAGCGGCCGCTGGCGGAGGATGCGGATACTAACGAGCCACCCAGTAAGGACAGCTAATACTGCGGTGGCCGCTGTGGCCGCGATTGCCGCTATCCATTGCACGCGAAACGGTACATCGAGCCGATGCAGCAGAATAAACGTGAGCAGGTTGGCGAAGATCACCCCCACGCATCCCGCCAGCAGCCCCAGCACGGTAAACTCCACGCCGAAGACCGCGCTCACACGCGCGCGGCGCGCTCCCAGCGTCTTCAGCACAACCACCTCGCGGATGCGGCGAAAACGCGTGCTGGCAATGCTGGATGCGAGAATCACCAATCCGGACAAAATGGAAAATGCCGCCAGGAATCGCACGATAAGCGTCACCTGGTGGACAATGCCTGCGACAGTATCCAAGAGGTCCGCAATGTTGATGACGGTCACGGTCGGATAGGCGGCAAACAATGCCCGCTGCATCTCGGGGATCCGCGCCGTGTCCACATGCACTGCGCCGTACCAGACGACGGGCAGGTGAGCCAGCGAACGCTGCGAAAGAATGAACTCGCTGCGGCCGAAGACATGCTGGCCATCATTCACATACAGCGCAGCGACCGTTACTGGAATACGCCGCTCCTGCACCGTAAACACCATGGTCGACCCAACGCCCACGTGCATGCGTTTGGCAAGGCGTTCGCTTACCGCGACCCTCCCCGCGTCCTCCGATCTCCACCACGCACCTGCATGCAACTTCGTGCCCGCCGGCACAGTGTCTGACCAGGTCAGGCTTACCGATTGCAGCAGATGCCGCGGCACCTTCTCCTGCTTCAACTGATCGCCGCTCTTGCCGTCCACCTCATTCAGTCGTCCTGCTACCACCGGAAGCCGCTCCATAGCGCCGTGCACGCCCGGCTGTTTCGCAATTAGCGCAGAGACGCCGTCCAGCTCATCTGTCGCGATGTCGATGAGGAAGATATTCGGCAAACCTCGGCCGAGAGTTGCCTGCAGATCGCGCAGGACGGCATTCTGCATGAGAAATACAGTGAGAATCAGCATGATGCCCGCGCCCAGCGCGGTGAGCACAGCCGTCGATTGATTGCCTGGCCGATAGAGGTTCGACAAGCCGTGACGCACCGAGGAGGGCAGGCTGAGCCGCGTGCGTGCAAGCGCTGTTCGCAACAGGCGCAGCAAGGTGCGCGACAACAGCGTGATGAACAAGAGAAGGGCGGCCAGCGCAGCCGTAAACCACGCCGCAACGACAAGCGAGTTGGTAAGCCCCGCAGCGATGCCGGCCAACGCAAGCAGGATGACGAGCGTGGAAATCCACTGCATACGCCTCCGCTGCCAGCGCTCCGTCAGCGTCATCTCGGGCTGCATCTCCACCTGGCGGCGCAGCACCAGGTTCGGCTTCACGCGGCGGATATCAAGCAACGGCGGCAGGCTGAAGAGCAGCGTCGTGAGCATACCCGTACCTAGCCCGGCGAGACCCGCGCGTACCGGCAGACGCAGCGTGGGTTCGATCGGGAGCAGCTTTGCTGCCAGCAGCGGAATCGTCCACTCGACACCGAAGCCCGCCAGCACGCCCACCAGACCGCCGATCAAGCCAAGCAGCAGCGTTTGCAGCAGATAGATGCGCAGAATATCTGCCGATCGCGCGCCGATAGATTTCATCGTCGCCAGAATATCCATTCGCTGTTCCAGATGCGCGCGCATCGACATCGCCACGCCGATCGCGCCCAGCACCATCGCGACCAGGCAGATCAGGCTCAGCATGCTGCTCGCGCGGTCCAGTCCCTGTGTCAGCGCCGGGTTGGCCTCGCGAAAATCCGTCACCTGTGCCTCGGGCAAAATCTTCTCTACCTGCGTGTGCAGCGTCTTCACGTCACCGGAACCTGGATCGAGCCGCATCAGGAAGCGCTCTCCGGCGCGGCTGCCCGGCTGCAGCAGTCCACTCTCTGCAAGTCCCTGACGCGTGATCAGCACGCGCGGCCCGATGCCCATGCTGGAGTTCATCCGGTCCGGCTCGCGTTCAATCGCGCCCGCGATCCGAAACGTGCTGTTTCCAACCTTCAGCGAATCGCCAATCTGCGCGTGCAGCCGGATCAGTAGGTCCTCGCCTACCAGCACGGTATGCGGCGCAAGTTCCTGGCGCAGCGTGCCCGCCGGACGAAGCCTGTACTCGCCATAGAAGGGATATTGCGACGGATCAACCGCCTTCAGGGACACCAGCAGTGGAATCGGATCCGACGGCGTTGACGCCATCGAAACCATCTCTGTCAGCTGCGTGCGTTCTACATCATGCAGGGCATTCAACTGCCCGGTTTCCTTTGCCGACGGCTGGCGGAACATGCGGGCCGAGACATCCGCCGCCATGATGGTGCGCGCCTGCCCCGAAAGCGTCTTTTGAAATGATTCCGTGAAGCCGCGCACGCCGGTAAGTGCGGCAACCCCAATCGCCACCGATACGATTACGAATAGGAATTTCGTCGGCGCCGCCTGGAATTCGCGCCACCCAATGCGCAAAGCTGCGCTCCAGCTAAGCGCGCGGCGGCTCGCGTGGTTTGCGGCATTGTTCACAGGCGCGCCTCCGCTGCAGCCACCAGTTCGGCCTCCAGCTTATCTTCAATCACCAGGCCGTCGCGCAGCACGATGCGCCGTTCCGCGCGTGAGGAGATCTGCGGATCGTGCGTCACCATTACCAGCGTCGCGCGGCTCTCGCGATGGCGGCGCAGCAGCAGGTCCAGCACATGCTCGCCATTCTGCGAATCGAGATTGCCGGTCGGCTCATCCGCCAGCACAATCGGCGGCTCCAGCATGAACGCCCGGGCCAGCGCCACGCGCTGCTGTTCGCCGCCGGAGAGCTGCACCGGATAATGATGCAGACGATCGGAGAGCCCCACGCTGTCCAGCAGCTCGGTTGCACGCGCACGTCCTTCGGCCGGACCACGAGACATTCCATTGAGCTCGAACGGCAGCAAGACATTCTCGAGCGCGGTAAGCATAGGGATGAGCTGGTAGGACTGGAAGACAAATCCCAGCTTTCTGCCGCGGATCTCCGCCAGCTCATCCTCGTTCAGCCGCGAGATCGGCGTTCCATCCAGGATCACCTCGCCCTCGGTCGGTGAGTCCAAACCAGCCAGAAGGCCCAGCAGCGTGCTCTTGCCGCTGCCCGAGGCGCCCATGATCGCGGCAAACTGTCCTTCCGGAATCGTCAGGTCGATACCGCGAAGAATCTCCACCAGGTTGGTGCCGTTATGAATCGACTTCTTCAAACCTCGCACTTCGATCATTCTGCCCCTTTACCTCTCGCGTCCTCATCCGGCCGTCTGCTGCTAGATTGAACGTGTGATGCGCCTTCGTAGTTCCCGTCTGCGGCTCCGGTTCGCCGCTCTCCTCGCCATCGGCATCAGCGGTTGCAATGGAAAACCGGCTCAGCCGACCGAGCCCCCTGCCCAATCGGCGCCCGCGTCCTCTCCGCAACCCGCGCCTCAGCCGCAGGATCAGCGTCCGGTCATCGTTGCCTTTGGAGACAGCCTCACTGCAGGCTACGGCACAGATGCGGGGAACAGCTATCCTGATTTTCTCGAACGCGATCTC
Organism: Acidobacteriaceae bacterium; assembly: GCA_036500805.1. GTDB lineage: Bacteria > Acidobacteriota > Terriglobia > Terriglobales > Acidobacteriaceae > KBS-83. The sequence continues at coordinate 11,264 of DASYBK010000076.1, forward strand.
AATGCGGAAGGCTTTCACTATCACGTGGTGAACGCCGGTATCAGCGGCAACACCACAAAAGATGGTTTGGAGCGGCTGGATGATGTCATCGCGTTGAAGCCGGCCGTAGTGATCGTGGCATTCGGCGGCAACGATGGCCTGCGCGGGCTGCCTATCGACAGCACGCGCAAGAACCTCGACCGCATCGTTTCCACTCTGCAGCGGGCGGGAATCAAAGTCGTCCTCGGCGGCATCACGCTTCCGCCCAATTATGGCGCGGACTACATCCGCCAGTTCAATGAGACATACGCGTTGTTGGCCAAACAGTATCACGTGCCCTTGCTTCCCTTTCTGCTTCAGCGTGTCTACGGCACCGCAGGTAGCATGCAGCCCGACGGCCTCCACGCCACCGCGCAGGGCAACCAGCAGGTCGCGCGCAATTTGCTGCCGCTGCTCACGCCGCTGCTGCACAAAAGTTAGACGCGCCGCATCAGCCGATCACCACAAGCGGCTGAAATAAGGTGCCCGCGACACGCTGGGCAATGCCAATGAGCTCATGGCGGTTCGCGAATACCTTGACGTGCGGCGCAGCGGAAAAGTCTGCAAGATTGCACATCGCCCCATTGCGCATGCGACCCGCCGTGTGGGCATCAGCCGTCGTCGCGGGAAACTCCGGCAGCAAGGTACGTGGGTGCGGCAGATACCGTTCCAGCTCGCCTGACTTCGCCAGCGCGGTCAACTCCTCCAGTGAGAGCGCCTCATCCACACAGAATGGTCCTGCCGCAATGCGTCGCAGCGATGCCAGATGCGCCCCGCAACCTAGCCGCTGGCCCAGATCATGCGCCAGCGAGCGGATGTATCCACCGGCGGAGACGGTTGCGCGAAACGCCGCTGTATCGCCGTCGAGAGATGTGATAGCGAAGTCGTCGACAATAATGCGTACCGGCGCAAGCTCGACCTTCTCCCCGGCCCGTGCCAGCGAATACGCCGCACGCCCGCCGATCTTTTTTGCACTGTAGGCAGGGGGCGTCTGCAGCAGCTCGCCTTCGAAGTGCTTCGCGTGCGCTTCGAGCTCTTTTTCATCCAGATGCATGGGCACGTGCGGCCCTACCGGATCGCCATCGGCGTCGTAGGTTGTCGTGGCTTGTCCAAAGCGGATTGTGCCTGTGTAGGATTTCTGCATACGGCCAAAAAACTGCGCCAGCCGCGTGTAGCGACCAAGCAAGAGCGGCAAAACTCCGGTCGCCATCGGGTCGAGCGTACCCAGATGTCCGATGGAGCGCTCATTCACGATGCGACGCGTGCGCGCCACCACATCGTGCGAGGTTAAGCCCGCCGGCTTGTCGAGGATCAGCAGGCCGTTCACTCCCCCACTATAACGGCCGGCTGCTAGAAGGCATTGCGTCCGTGGTCGCGCACCAGTGACAGGAACTCCGCGCGTGTCTTGTCTTCGAGAAAGACGCCCGACATGGCCGACGTCACGGTCGATGAGTTCTGCTTCTCCACCCCGCGCATCATCATGCACAGGTGGCGCGCCTCACAGACGACCCCGACACCCTGCGGCGCAACCGCCTCCTGCAAGGCGTTCGCGATCTCGCGCGTCATGCGTTCCTGCACCTGCAGCCGCCGCGCAAACACATCGACCAACCGCGGCAGCTTGCTCAGCCCTACCACTTTGCCGTTCGGGATGTACGCGATATGCACCTTGCCGAAAAACGGCAGCATGTGGTGCTCGCACAGCGAAAACATCTCGATGTCTTTCACCATCACCATCTCGTCGTAGTCCACGTCGAAGAGCGCCGAACGCAAAATGTCCTGCGGGTCCTGGTGGTAGCCCTGGGTCAGGAATGTCATCGCCTTCTCGATCCGCTCCGGCGTCTTCAACAGTCCATCGCGTGTCGGGTCCTCGTCAAAACGCGCGAGCAGCTCGCCATAAATCTGCTGGGTCGTGTAGCCGGCCAACCCCTGCGCGGCTGCGTCATGATTCGCTTCCATTCCGCTCACACGGACATTGTGAATCGGCTGGATGGTCGCTCCCGCATGCACCTGCAAACGTCGCTCTTTAGCCACGCGCTGCCTCCCCCGCATACTCAAAGAAGTTGTGCTCCGTCTCTTCGATCCGTATCCGATCAAGTCTCCCCGCCGGCAGTTCTCCGGCGAGCAGACGATGAATGACCCGGCACAGATTCTCGGTCGTCGGCACCTCCCGCCCGAAGAGCGGATCGAGATTCAGGTTCGCCAAATGGAACCGCTCGACCACCGATCTGTCCACCAGTGCATCCAGCTCGGTCATATTGACCACCATCCCCGTTGCGCGGTCCACCGGCCCACGCACGGAAACTTCGAGGCGATAGTTATGCCCGTGTCCGTGAGGGTTGTTGCATTTTCCATAGACTTCGCGGTTCTCCTGTGGACTCAACGCTTCGCAATCCAGCCGGTGCGATGCGCTAAAGTGATAGCGGCGGGTGAAGGTCACGTTCATCGCAGCGCCTCCGGGCCAAAGCAATCCGCATAGAGGTCCGGCGTCTCGTATACGCGCACTCGCTGAAGCGTCGCGCCGGGAATCTTGCCCTCCAGCCGCTCCCACGCGCTCACCGCGATGTTCTCGACCGTCGGCACCCGGTCGCGGAACTCCGGAATCTCCAGGTTCAGGTGGCGATGGTCATAGATATCTACGACTTCGCTGTGCATCAGGTCCTTCAACTGCTTCAGATCCACCACAAAGCCGGTCTGCGGGTCCACGTCACCCGCCACCGTCACCTCCAATGTGTAGTTGTGGCCATGGCCGTTCCGGTTGGCGCACTTGCCGAAGACGCGCTCGTTTTCCGCCTCGCTCCAGGCATCATTCCAGTAGTAGTGGGCGGCGGAGAACTCTGCCTTTCGTGTCAGTAGGATCATGGGTTTCCGTGGTATCTGATGTATGGATGTCCTGCGCAGCCGATTGGCTTCATGCCGGACCGCCGGCGGCCGCTTCCCAGGTTGGCTTCACCGTTATGATGGTCTCAGTGAGACGGATCTGCTCTATCCTGGCCACCCTCCTGTTCATGACGGCCGGTTGCGACCGGGGCAGCCACCCTCGGCAAATGGGCCGCATGGCGCCAGACTTCACAGTAACGGACGGGAACCGCAGCGTCCATCTGGCCGACTACCGTGGGAAGGTGGTCGTCCTGAACTTCTGGGCTACCTGGTGCCTTCCATGCATCGCGGAGCTGCCCTCGCTCACCGCGATGCAACACCAGTTGCCTCAGGTTCAGGTGCTCGCCGTCAGCGTCGACGAGGACCCGCAAGCCTACCGGGATTACCTCGCCGAACACAAGATCAGCCTGCTCACCATCGATGACCCGGCGCATCGTTCTGCCGACCTGTATGGCACCTACCGATGGCCTGAAACCTATATCATCGACCAGCATGGGATCATCCGGCGTAAGTTTATCGGCGCGCAGGACTGGACCAGCCCCGAGGTTCTGGAATACCTCCGTCGCCTGTAGGTTGCGGCGTCCGCTTGTGGCTGGTTCAGCTTCGCGCCACGGGCGTCCAAAAATGATCTATGATGCCGCTAGAGTCTCTGCGAAGCCCTCGTCAAAAACGCCGCCTGCCTCACCTGGTACTGGACTCAGCAATAGGGGAAATGCTCGATGACAAATGTCGATGTTTTGTTCCGCTATGAGCAGCAGCCCTCTGAGGCTGCGATGTTTGCGCTGGGCAATCTCAAAGAGGTCTACGGCATCCGGCGCATTGAAATCGACCAGCCGGGAAAAACCATTCGCGTGGAATACGATGCTACCCGCCTGACCCCGGCGGTGGTGGCAAACCTGCTCCGGCGCGGCGGCATCAGCATCCTAGAAGAAGTGGCGCTGATAGCCCCGCAAAACCCGATCGAGCACCCGGACGCTTCGCAACCCCCGGCAGCGATCAAATAGCTAGGCTTCCATTCAAGCCTCGAATCAGCGTCCTGGACGACCCCCGGCGCCCGATCATGCTGCCGAAGGGTGCGGCACAAGGCGTTCCTGTTTTCGACGCAACAGCCAATCCAGTGCGAAGCGCCCCGGACCGAAGATCAGGATAAGCAACGAGGCAAAGAGAAACGTGTAAGGATCCGCGTTATAGAACTTCCCCGGATCGGAAAGGATGGAGTGGAGCGCTTCCTGATCCGAGAGCAAATAGGCGCCCATCATGTCGCACGCGAGCAGCAGGCTGATCAAGCGGGACGCAAGCCCGAGGATGAGCAGGATGCCGCCAACGAACTCCAGGCTGGAGATAAACACCACGTTGGCACCGGGAAACGGAATGTGGAGGCTCGAGAAGAACTGCGTCGCTTGAGGAAGATGATGCAGTCGCCCCCAGCCCGATTGTGCAAACTGCCAGCCCCAATAGAGCCGCACCAGCAGCAGAAAGGGCGATTGCAGCGACGAAGCCGCCCGACGAAACTGCGCGTACGCGCCAAAGATGCGCTCTCGCATCTAGTTCAGTCGCTTTCTTGCAACGCGCCGCGCCGCAGCCGGCTTATGGCGGCAGAACCAGCCAAGTTCCGCCCAATTCGCAAACCATGCCCGCACTCGTGCCGGCCGCTCACTTTCCGCAACAGCCGACGATACGAAAGCCTGGTCAAGCGCGTCGCCCAGCATGCTGCCTGCGTCGAGCGCTCGCAGCAGCAGGTATTCCTCGCGATCGAGATGCTTGTAATAAACCGCATTCTCGTAGCGATGCACACCCAGGTAGATATCGCCGCGCTTGAGCGATGCCGGCACGCGGCGGCTGCGGGAACGCTTCGCGCCCGTGACTGCGTTGCTCGCCACGCCCTGTGAAGCCTGCCGGCGATGCACGTCGATCACGAAGTCGTCGACGGAGTGCCGCAGTTGCAGCAGACGAAGATGCGGCTGCAGCGAGAGCTGCGACTCCCCATCGAGCTGGCCCAGATCCGCGAGCGTCAGGGCGCGCTCGGCGGCGTTGTCGAATGCCTCGATATACGCCCATTCGAGACGCACCACGTCGATCGCCAGATCAGCGCGTTTGCCTGCGTGCTCTGGATGCTCACCCAGCCATGCTTCGAGCCGCGAGCCCAGATTGCGCAATGTGAACGACTGCGATGGACAATCCGCAAGATAGGCGCGCGTCAGTCTGTCGAAGGCAGCCTGACCGACCACAGCAGCGAGCCCAGGAAAATCCTCTGCAAATGCGGAGATGATGCGGAACCAGTACTGCCGGTTATAAATCTCGAGCCGCTCGAAGGAGGTGAGCCGATCATTCGGTTTGATAAACGCGGCAGCTTCCGCCTGCATCGACCGGCCGTCGCGCGTCTTCCGCCGCATGTTCTCCGTCGGGGTCAACGGCAGCATGACTGCCTCGGCCATCCTGCGCTGTAGCTCCAGCAGCGTCATCGCCTCTCCAGCAATTGCATTTCCTTGTTCAGAGATCTCCGGTTCAACGCGGCAGGCGGAATCGTTGGCATTGCAGCACGCTGGAGATAGCGATTCGCCTTCAGCGCCTCGGCATGCACCTCATCGAACGATGGGATATTGTCATCCCATTCCAACAGCGTTGCCGTGGGGCCGCAGCGCTCGATGGCGCGCGCGTAGAGCGCCCACACCGGATCGATCACCGGATGATCGTGCGTATCCAGAATGTATTTGCGATATTTCGAATGCCCCGCGATGTGGATCTGCGCCACGCGCCAGCTCGGCACGCTGTTCACGTAGGTCAGCGGATCGAAGTCGTGGTTCTGCGATGACACGTAGATGTTATTCACGTCGAGGAGAATCCCGCAGTCCGCCGCCTCCACCACCTCGTTCAAAAACTCCCACTCCGTCATCTCGCTTTCGTGGTACTCGGCGTAGCTGCTCACGTTTTCGACCACAACGGGAATCTCGATATAGTCCTGCACCTGGCGAATACGCTTCGCCGTCACCTTCACCGCCTCCCAGGTGTATGGGATCGGCAGCAGGTCATGCGTATAGCGCCCGTCGACGCTTCCCCAGCAAAGATGATCGGAGAGCCACGGCGTCCTGGTGTGCCGAACCAGGGTCTTCAGACGCTTCAGGTGCTCACGGCTCAGCGGCTGCGCCGAGCCAAAGTACATCGAGACGCCGTGCTGCACCACGCGATACTGATCCAGAATCTGGTCCAGCACCTGCAGCGGACGGCCCCCATCCACCATGTAGTTCTCGGAGATAACCTCGAACCAATCGACGACCGGCTTCTTTTCAAAGATGTGCTGGTAGTGCGGAATCCTCAGGCCAATCCCGACTCCATAGTCCGTAAATCCATTGAAACGATTGGAAGGCATCTGTCGATTCCAGTCAGAGGCGCCCGGCTCAAGGGATGGGCCGGCGAATTACAGTTCAATTGCAGAAGAGTTCGCGAGGGCTGCCTTGCCACCAGGCGGCCCTCGCGCAGGTGGTAGTTATTTCTTTGGCATTTTGGAGCCGTCGGTCGCGCAGCCGCCCTTGCCCTTACAGCTATTCTTGCCCTTGCAGCCGTTGTCGCTCGACTTGCATCCGCCCTGACCCTTACAGTCGTTCTTTCCTTTACAGGAGTGCTTGCCGGTATCCTGAAAATTGCTCTTCAGGTGTACGGCAGTGCCCACGTTGGAGCTTGCGCTCACGCTGGCCTGTCCGTTCGGCTGAGTTGCTGGCTGAGCATTGAGGCGGGCGGAGGTGCCACCGAACAAGCCGGTTACAGCCGCAGTCAGAATGAGAGTCTTGACGCTAGAGTTCATCGCAAAGAACCTTCCTTGTTGAGTTCCTCAGATTGTTCAGATCTGAGGGTGAGACCATCCGGATTACGTTGTATACCGCGTTTGCGGATTGCAACCTTTCACAAATGAGTCGGAGCGACCCGCCAGTGCTGCCGCCTCTTCGGGAGGACCAACAGCCGACAGCACTCGGTTAGAGTCACCGGGTGGGGGGAGGTTACAGCCCCGACAGTGCGTTTGCATAGCAAATCCTAAGCCCCCACCGGGATCTTCTGCCACCGGAACCCGCCTGCGGTCATCTCGGCCCCTTGTGTGGCCTGATTCTGTGTGGCCTGATTTTTACGAGACCCCGATCTGCGATCGATCACTCAGCGGTAACAACGCCACGCTCTGCTGCCGGATGCAAGAGAACCATATCCGCGTTACAAACCCGGATCAGCTTCAGAAAACTAAGGACCAGAGCAAGCCCGGCGGCGGCCCACACGCCGTACAGCACGCGTACTGCCCAAAGCGGCGCCTGGCCCACGTGGCGCAGCAGGGAGGGGAGGAAATTCCATGTCGTGATATGCATGGCATCCCAGGAATCCTGAAACATCGCCGGAGTATTCAGCCCCCACGCGGCGCGCCGGTGCAATGCAAAAGCCGCAATGTTCTTGAAGCGTAGAAGGACAACCCAGGTAGGGTGGCCAAAGGTCTCCATCTGGTAGATCTCCAGGGGAAGCCAGAAGGCGAGCGACGCGCACTGGATGACGACGCTGATGCCGGTGATGATGAAGCCGAGAAACCAGATCGCTCGCCCGAGCGTCTCGCGGTATCGCAGCAGAAGCGGCACCGCCAGCAGTGTTGTGAACTCTACTGCGCTCGAAATATAGCGATCGCCCCAGGCAAAGTCCCCCGCCCACCAGTTATAACGCGCGTAGAAGAGGACATAAGCAGCAAGCATCGCGAGCGACGCCACGACAAACGCGCGGAGCGCGGGCGACAGCCGCTTCCACAGAAGAGCCGTCAGCAGCAGCGCCAGCGGAAACATCGGGTCGAACAGGAAGACCGACTTCTCCGGCATGAAGAACGGACCAAGCAAGCCGGAGTGCAGGCCGCCTTCGAACCATCCCCTGTTGAACGGAAAGCTGGCAGGCAGTGTCGGATCCATCATCCGGGACTCGTGCGCAAAATAAGTGACGTACGTGTTTGTCCAGGACCCGAAGCGGATGTACTGATAGATCCGGTCGAAGAGCAGAAAGACCGCATAAACCGGGAGCGCAGTACGCAGGTAGATCAGCATCTTTGAATGATCGGACGCGGTTACTTTGCGACGTTCTGCGCGTCGCGTGAAGAGCACCACCAGCAGGATGAAGCAGCCGGCGCCGAACAGATCGAGAGCGGTGGTGAGCCGCGTGAGCAGATTGAGCCCCAGCGCCGTCGAGCCCCAGAACAATGCCTGCCGATTCCCCGTCGTGAGCCACTTGTATTGCAGGGCGAAGCCGGTGATGGTCAGCAACAGGATGTAGTTGTTCTCCTCCATGTTCTGTGCGTAGTGCAGGTGCGTCGTGGCGCACAGCAAAGCCAGAACGCCCGCGACCGATTCGCCTTCGCTGAAGCTGAAGAGACGGAGCAAACGGAACGCGCCAAGCGCTGTCAGGACATTGACAAGGATGTTGGTGCTGATACTGACCAGGATGCTGCGAATCGCCGGATCTTCTCCGCTCTGCACGTAGTTGCGCCAAAGAGGCAGATGCGCCGCCGCGGAGGCAACCAGATCCGCAGGCAGCATGAGCAGCGACTGGCCGATTCCATACCAGGCATAGAGCCGCCCGCCACGTCCGTGGAGACCAAACTCGGGATACTCATTGGGAAAGACCTGCGGCTGACCTGTCCAGAGGGAATGCGTGACCTGCAATCGGTGCATGGTGTCAGACGTGCCAAGCTCGCCGGACTGGATCAAAAAGGTAAAAAGACCCGTGATGATCAGAAGCCAGAAGAGTGGACGGGAGGAGGGCCGGCGCAGCATGGGTCTGATGGTAAAGGCCATCGCCGAAGAATCGCTAACTGATTGAGGAATATGGTGCGCCCAGAGAGATTCGAACTCCCGGCCTACTGATTCGTAGTCAGTCGCTCTATCCAGCTGAGCTATGGGCGCACTTCAGGAGGGACTCATTGGAGGATAGCAAGGGGGGTGGGTGAAATCAAATGAGCGGCTACCCTGCCGAGCGTCGCTTCGCTCACCAAACCCTCTCACGAGCGTCGCTTCGCTCACCAAACCCTCTCAATAGATATGGAAATTGACCTCAATGGTGATCTCCACCGGGACCGGTTTGCCCTGATACATGGAAGGCCGGAACTTATACTGCCGCACCGCTTCGACCGCCTTCTCATCCAGCCCCATGCCCAGCTTGCGCACCACGCGGATCCGCTGCGGCAGCCCGTGCGCGTCCACGATCAGGCTCACCACCGACACGCCCTGGTACTTCGCCCGCCGCGCTTCGTCGGAGAACTCCGCATCCACCGAGTAGATCAGCACCGGCGGCGAGACTCCGCCACCCACGTGATACAGCCCGCCGCCGTAACCGCCGCCTTCGCCTGGCCCATAGCCCGCGCCCGACCCCGACCCGATCCCGCCACCGTCACCGCTTCCTAAGCCCGCGCCCGACCCGGTCCCGTTCGCCGCCGGCCCTACAATATTCGTCCGCGGATCGCCCAGGTTGGGCAGATTGTTATTCGGCAGCACGACATTCGGCGGCATCTTGATCGTCGGCTCTACCGCCAGCTTGGGATGCTCATTCACCGCCAGCATCGGCGGCGTGATCGGCGTCTCGGAAAACTTCGGCAGCCGGCCCTTGGGCGCC
>DASYBK010000077.1:0-10524 GCA_036500805.1 Acidobacteriaceae bacterium
CGGATCAGTTTGTTGATGGTCTCGATCATGTGGACAGGTATACGGATAGTCCGTGCCTGGTCGGCAATCGCCCGCGTGATCGCCTGCCGGATCCACCACGTCGCATAGGTCGAGAACTTGTAACCGCGACGGTACTCAAACTTGTCGACCGCCTTCATCAGGCCGATATTGCCCTCCTGGATCAGGTCCAGGAATTGCAGGCCGCGGTTGGTGTACTTCTTTGCGATCGAGACAACGAGTCGCAGGTTGGCTTCAATCAGCTCCCGCTTCGCCCGCTCGGCGTCCATGTCGCCCTGGATCATCTCGCGCTGCGTGCGCTTCAGGTCGGCAATGGAAACGCCGATCTCCGTCTCCAGGTGATCGAGATCGGTCTTGCAGTTGCGCTGCTGACGCCGGTATTCCTTGCGCAGCTCCTCGCTCTTCGACGCATCGTGCTTCTGCTCCAGCGACTTGATCTGCCGCTCCAGCGTGCGCATCGAATCCACCGTCTTGTTTACCTTGTCGAGCAGCCGCTTGCGCTCGGCATTGGTGTACTTCAACTCCCGAACGATGCGCGACACGTACACGCGCTCGCGGCCCATCAGCCAGCGCGTCTTGCGGTGCTCCTTTGCCTTTGTCTTGACGTTGATCGTGTCGAGTTTTTCGAGCAGCACCTGCGCCTTCTTCTGGTGCTTCAACAGCGCATCCACGCGCGCAACGGTGGCCTTCACGCGTGTCTGCAGAATCTCTTCCGTGATCTCCTCTTCATCGAAGATGACCACTTCCTTGATGTTGCGCACGCCGCGCTTCAGGTCTTCGCCCAGAGCCACTACTTCGCGGATCACGATCGGCGACCGCGAGATTGCCTTCAGCACGCGAAGCTGACCGCGCTCGATTCGCTTGGCGATTTCAACTTCGCCCTCGCGCGTCAACAACGGCACCGTGCCCATCTCGCGCAGGTACATGCGGACGGGGTCGTTCGTCTTCTCGAGTGTTCCCGGTGTCAGGTCCAGCTCGACGTCGTCGCCCTCTTCGGCGTGCTCCGCGTCGAACTTCTCCCCGGCAAACTTGGGCTCGCCTTCGAGCAGGTCAATGCCCTGGGTGTTGATGGTCGTGATGAGATCATCAAGGTCGTCCGCCGAATGCATGTTGTCCGGCAGCAGGTCGTTGACCTCACCATAGGTGAGGTAACCCTTCTCCTTGCCCTGATCCATCAACTTCTGGATGTCATCTTCGAATTTGTCTTCTATCGCCAAAGCGCGTCTCATCTCCCCGCGTTATTTCGCCGCTGGCACAGCTGTCGCTGCGCTGGTTTGTCGTTGCAAACCGTTCCTATCCATGAGTGAAGATGCGCGATAAGGGCCATCCTTATGGTGGCAAATCCCGCGGCCGGGCAGGCATCGTGCGGGCTAATTGACGCACACTTCAAGACAGAGAAAATCAGGATATCACGCCATCCGCTCACTTCCTGGCGGCTCCCGCTTTTATCCTCAACTGTTAGATGTACTTCGGGGCATTTTGTTTCACCCCGAGGAGAGCTTCACGCAGCATTTCTCGCCCTCCCGGACGGGGTTCCCCGCGGGTCCCATCCTCTCCAAGTCCGCCTCCGGCAGCCGCCCGCCACTGCTTCAGGTACGAGATCATGGCTTCGGTCGCCAGCACCGCCCCAGCAGCGTGTACTCGTCGAAGATCCGGCTCTCTGTCCAGATCCCGAAATAGAGCAGCACCGGCATGCAAGCCCACATCGCCCACAGCATCCGCCGGCTGCGCAGGCCGAGCCGCCGCCAATTCACCGTCACCACCGGCAGCAGGAAGCCCAGCGCGCTCGCCATCTGCGGCCAGTGGTGCGGGCTTGCCAGATCTGCGAGGTCGCGCGGAATCCGCGAACCGGTCATCGAAGAATTATGGGCAAAGTGCCGGGCGATCAACACCCGCACCACCGCCCAGCCCGCCACCAGGGCCGCGGTTTGGAGCAGCAGCACCATGCGCCGGCGGCTCTCGCCCGGCTCCGGCCATGCCGCCGCTATCCACAACGGCACCAGCAGGATTGCCGTTTCCCGGTTCAGCGCCACCAGCGGAATCAGCACCAGCAGCGCCACAAACTGCCGCCGCATGGCAAAGACGGTGCCCAGCCCGAACAGGAAAAACTCCGGCAGATCGTAGGGGTACCAATACGCCTGCTCCGCCCGCGCCGCATAGCTGACGTAGAGGATCGCGAGCACGATCGTCCAGGGCAGCCACCACAGCGGCCCCGCAACATCGCGGCCCGCATCGTTGGCCAGCAGCCCGAGCAGGCACACGGCCACGGAGCCGATCAGAATGCTCAGCACCTTCTCCGGCGTATAGGGTTCAGCCACCAGCTTGTTGTCGTTCAGGCGTTCGGAGACCCGCTGCATCGTGTGGTTCTGGTGAGCCCAGCGCATGGCCGGCTCCATCAGCACCCGCCCCTGGAAGGGCAGTTGATCCTGCCCATGCTCGTAGGCCGTCATCTGCATGACAATCGCGTTGGTGTTGACAAAGAAAATCGCCCGCGCACAGTGCGCCGACGCCAACACCAGCAGCAGGTAGACCCACCAGCGCTTCGCGAACCCTTCGATTTTGAGGGTGTTGGTCGGTTCAGGGTTCGATGCGTGAAATTTCATCGCCCTCGATAGGATGCGCGCGGCCATCCCTGCTGGCCACCAGCTCCCGCGGCCGCGCATTGAGCTCTCGTGCGACCGGCCTAGAGGGCCGCTCGGAAGCTTAAGCCGTTTAACATTAAACGGTATAATCCCTTGCAAATAAAAGATTTATAAATCTATCTTCTCGTCCTCATTCAATTCTTGGAGTTGTGCTTGAATTCGCCGTGCCAGAGTAAAATCCATGGACTTTACCGCATCACTCAGCGCATGGTTTAGAGATTCTCTCGCTCGCTCGCGACTTTCTTTCTCGGCTATTACCCGCATGATTGCCAGCAAATTTGAGGCAGGGAGATGCTTCATCGAGAAGCCACTTTGGATAGCAGCCAGAAGTGAACGCTCATGAACCGATAGATCGGCAAGCTCGAAAATGGAGGAGCTGTCGCTTGAGAGGAAGCGCGCTATTAGAGAATGGGTCTCGAATCGACTGTAGATAATCTCGTGTTTTCGTAATAACGCGACAACCTCCTCATGCATCTCGTTGTCGCGAGTACAGAGGACATGGAGAATACTTCTCTCTAATCCTGTCAGATTCCCGATAGCGCGCTCGAAATGATTAATAGCAAGAGGTTTACCCCTATCCGTGACAGTTCCGGCACTAGGCTTCGAGATCGTGCGCGATTTTCGCAATTCAGCCCTAATTAAGGCGGCGTCGATACCTAAATGGAGTGCTGAATCTTTAACGAATTCGTCTTGGGTGATCGGGTGCGGCATCCGCCGGATGTGCGGCAGCAGGAAGTTCACTGCCTCCACCTTGCCCTGTGCGGTCCGCACCGGGAAGAGCTTGCGCGCCCGCTCGATCAGGTAATCTGAGTGCCGCAAAGCCCGCTTCAGCGCCTCCGCGTACGCCTGAATGCCCCGTTCGCGCACAAAGCGGTCCGGGTCCAGACCGCCTTCAAGCGTCACCACTCGCACCTCAAAGCCCTCTTCGGTCAGCAACGCAATCGACTTTTCGGCTGCGCTCGTCCCCGCGGTGTCCGGATCGAAGTTCACCACCACCCGCGTGGTGTAACGCCGCAACAGGCGTGCCTGCTGCTCGGTAAACGCGGTTCCGCTGGTCGCCAGCACCGGCGTCACCCCCGCGGCGAAGACGGAGATGCAGTCCATCTGCCCCTCCACCAGCAGCGCAAAATTCTGCTGCCGGATCGCCTGCCGCGCCTTGTCCAGGTTGAACAGCACCTCGCCCTTTGAGTAAAGCGGCGTTGCCGGTGAGTTCAGATACTTCCGCGGATCGTCGGAATCGAGCGCCCGGGCGGTGAACGCGATCACCCGGCCGCCTTCATTCGAGATGGGAAAGGTGATCCGTTTGCGGAAGTAGTCGTACATCCGGCCTGCGCTGCCGTCCTCCTGCGCCTTGAAGCCAAAGAGGCCGGAAGTCCGCAGCACCTCGGGCGGCGCCGCGCCGTTCAGCCGGTCGCGCAATCCGCCAAACCCCTCCGGCGCATAGCCGATGCGGAACTTCGCGATCGTCTCCGGCTTCAGCCCACGTCCGGTCAAGTACTCGCGCGCCCGCGCTCCCTCCGGCGACTTGAGCTGTTCTTCGAAGAACGCCGTAGCCTGCTCGTGCAGCTCCAGCAGCCGCCCGCGGAGCCGGCTCTCCGCTGCCTCTTCCGGCGAGGAGAACTCCCGCTTGGGCAGCGCGATCCCGCACTTCTGCGCGACGATCTTCACCGCCTCGGGAAAGCTGACCTTGTCGATCTCCTGCACAAACTTGAAGACATCGCCCGACACCCCGCACCCAAAGCAGTGATAGAACTGCCGCGTCACGTGCACGGAAAACGAAGGCGTCTTCTCGCCATGGAAGGGGCACAGGCCGGAATAGTTCTGCGCGCCTGACTTCTTCAGCGTGATGTACTCGCCGATCACGCGGACAATATCCGCCTGCTGCTTCACGCTCTGGGCAAAATCCGACATCCCTGGGGTTGCAACTCCAAGTGTGCTAGGTAAGCCCAGTTGTAACCCCAATCCGTACCGGTGGCGAACTCCACGTTTGTGGAAAGTCCAGCACCCCGCTGACGCCCGTTCTTCAGGTAGAATCCTTTCCGAATCTCCCTCGACAAGCTAAAGACAGAGACTTCTCGCAAGCTTCGGTGCGCCATGACGGAATGGAACGCCCAGGAATACGACCGCCTCTCCGCCCTTCAGGACACCATGGCGGCCGAAGTCCTCTCGCTCCTCCAACTCAACGGCAATGAGCGCATCCTCGACGTCGGCTGCGGTAACGGCAAGACGACCGCTTCCATCGCCGAGCGTGTCCTGCGCGGCTCGGTGATGGGCGTAGACGCCTCGGCCGACATGATCGCCTTCGCGAAAGAGCACTGGACCGCCGGCCACCCCAATCTTCAGTTCGCAATCGCGGATGCCAGCCATCTCCCCTTCAAGCGCGAGTTCGACCTCGTCGTCTCCTTCAACGCCTTGCACTGGATCTCCGATCAGGCATTGCCCTTGCAGGGAGTCCACCAAGCCCTTATATCGGAAGGCAAAGCTCAGCTACGTCTGGTCGCCAAGGGGAAACGCACATGCATCGAGGATGTCATCGAGGACACCCGCAAATCGCCTCGCTGGGCCGGCCACTTCAAGGACTTCCGTGATCCCTTCCTGCACGTCACGCCCGAGCAGTACGCCGCCCTCGCCGAACAGCAGGGTTTCCGCGTCCTCAGTATCCGCACATCGGACAAAGCCTGGGACTTCGGCTCCCGCGACGCCTTCCTCGCGCGCATGAAGGTCACCATGATCGAGTGGACGCAGCACGTGCCGGAGGCCGATCGCCCTGCATTCATCACCGACGTTCTCGACCGTTACCAGCCCGTAGCCGCCACCGCGCCGAAAGAAGAGAACTATTTCCGCTTCTACCAGATGGATATCGTGCTCACTCCAGACACCAAGGCGATATAAGGAATATGCGGCGAGAGGCGACCACATGCGGGACGATCCCTGGATTGGCGGCATCTTCTACTACAATCCGCAGGATCCTTCTCTCTGGGTAGAAAAGCGTTCCGGGCTTGGCTGGACCCTCAACTTCGCTCATCGAGGGAGTTGGTGGGTGCTCGGCGCTTTGCTGATACCTGTGGCGGTGGGTGGCGGATTAGCCTGGTTCTCAATCATGTCTGGGCGCCACTGACAGCCGGCTGAGGCATCCGTGAAGGCAAACGTCCTTTCCATCCTGGTCATTCTCGTAGCGCTTTGCTTCTTTGCACCACGTTACCTACATGAGCCCTGGCCTGCCTTGCGCCTCTCCGGCGCCGTGATCATCGTACTCTCGCTCTTTCTGCTGATTCTGGCGCGCATCCAGCTAGGGCGCGCCTTCTCCGTCCGCGCCAAGGCCACCCGTCTCGTGACCACCGGCCTCTACTCGCGCATCCGCAATCCCATCTACGTCTTTGGCTGCTTCTTCTTCCTCGGGCTCGCCATGTTCATCCCCGCCTGGTGGCTTTTGCTTCTGCTGGTCATCGTCATCCCCATGCAGATCGTCCGCGCACGCCGGGAAGCCGCCGTCCTGGAAGCGACCTTCGGCGAGGAATACCGCGACTACCGCCGGCAAACCTGGTTCTGAAGCCCATTACGGGGCTGAATCGAAAATCCCGCATTTTCCGGACAAACCGCGCCGCTGTTTCTGTGTCTAAGACAAAACGAGATCATGCCAGAGGGGCTCGATGCGGGGGTGCGCCCGCGATCTGGCATCAAAGTTCATATGGGCTCTTTACCACCTCCCCTTCACCGCCAATTCCGGTGATGAGAGCAGCCGCAAAGGAACCGGAGGGATCACGATGCAAGGTGTCATCCATTCACTGCACTCCTTTTTCGATTCGCTTTTGAATTCGCCGCACCACCTGATGGTCTATATCGCCATCGCCGCCGTGCTGCTGGTCTGTATTCCGCTGATGCGTCTGATATTCCGTTCACGCCGTGGCAGCGACGACGTCACAGCGTTCGAGGGTGTAAGTACCTCGGTGCTGGGGCTCACATCTCCATCTCTTTCTTCATCTCCTGTAATTGATTCCGATCCCGCGCCCCTCGAATTCACGCGCAAGCCGCCGGCCAGCGTGACCGCGATTCACGAGTCCCTCACGGTCCCGTGTATACACTGTGGTGTCACCATGTCCTCGCGCCAGGATTTCTGTCCCGCCTGCGGCTACGCACAGCCAGTGAAGCAGAGTCTCACCGCCGCCTTTCCCGCCTGATCGGCAGCCGGATTCCGCATGCTCCATCCCGCCAAAGTCCTAGCATCGTCCTCTCGACCAAAGCCGGGATGCGCCGGCACCGCCGGCGAAGCGGAGGGATCTCTGCTCAATCCGCCGGGCTGGCCGCCGTAAATTCCGAGCAGCACGGCTTCATCACCGGCTGAAACTCCATCAGCTCCACCCGCGTCCCATCCGGATCGTAGAGGTTCGCCTGCCACTTGCCGTCCTTGCCCATCTGCGGTCCATCGTGCCGCGGACTGAAGCGGATCGCATCGCTCACATAGAGCGCCGTCACCACTTTCTCCATATTCGGCACGCCCAGTGAGAAGTGGTTCATCACGCCAAGCTGGCGCGCATCGATCTTGCTTGGATCACCGGAGTCCGAGCCCGGCCCGGTCATCATGTACTCCACCCAGTCGTGCCCATCCGGCACCTGCTGCGAGACCCAGTCCAGCTTGCCCGGATGCATCGCGCCATACCAGTACGGCCGGAAGCCGAGCAGGTCGCGATAGAAGCGGTCCTCCGCCGCGCGGTCTTTCACCAGGAAGCCGACGTGGATGATGTGCGGACTCACCAGATCCGCCGCCGCATGGAATGGCCGCTCCGCCGCCTGATAAAACTGCACGCGGTTGCCCTCCGGATCGCGTGTGAAAAACCACTTGCTGCCATCCGAGCCCGTCTTTACCGCATCGATCTCGCGATACTGATGCGCAACGAAGTAGCCATGCAGCGCTTCAGCATCGGTCGTGGCAAAGGCAACGTGATCCAGCCGGGAGATGGAGTGCTCGGCCGGCAGCGGCAACACCTCAATGAACTGCTCCTCGCTGAAGCGGTAGACCGTTCCTCCCGGGTCCTCCGGATCGGGCTCCTTCGCCGCGCCCAATTCCTCGCGGTAAAAATGATCCGCCGCCGCGGGATCGCTGGTGTAGACGGCCATGTGCGAGATGCCGGTTATCTTCGGTCGCGCATCTTGCGCGCGCGCGACATTCCCGCCATCGCCGAGACACGCAAAGATACCCAGCGAAAGCAGTACGATGTGAAACCGTAATCGTTGCATATTTCTCGAGGCCCTCTTTTCCAACAGCATCCTCATCCCGACTCCAACAGAATTGTCATCCCGACCGGAGCCGTGGCGCGCAGCGCCATCGCGAAGTGGAGGGATCTGCTGTTCTCTATTTCGCCGCTCGCGTCAAGCCCCATCATCGCGCAAAATCGTCATCTCTGCAGGCGCTATCGCCCGCACCTCCACCGGCGACAGCCCGCGCTCGCGCAGTGCCCGCAGACTCAAGGCATCGGTCCGCTTGGCTAGCCGTTGGCCGTTCTCATCGCGAAGCAACGCGCAGTGATGCCAGAGCGGCGGCGTGAGCCCGAGCGCGCGATAGAGCAGAATCTGCCGCGCTGTCGATTTCAGCAGGTCCGCGCCACGCACCACCTCGGTGATCCGCATCGCCGCATCGTCCACCACGCAGGCAAGCTGATACGCGGGCACATCGTCACGCCGCCACACCACAAAATCACCGAAATCGCGCCCCGCTACGTAACTGCGCGCGCCCGCGCCACTGTCCTCAAACGCGATCGTCTCGCCTTCGGGCACACGGCCGTCCGCAAGACGGCCATCCGGAATCCTGAATCTCCAGTTCACGCCCGCCGGCTGATCCGCTTCGGCCACAACACCAGTAGCAGGCCGACAGCGACCCGGATACACCGGCTCGTCGTCATCATCCTGAACTCCACCGCCATGCTCATCCTCGTGCGGCGCACTCACTGCCGCAGCGAGCTCGCGTCGTGAGCAAGTGCACGGATAGATCCATCCGTCAGCCCGCAGCCCCTCCCACGCCGCGCGATAGAGGCCATACCGCTCGCTCTGACGGTAAGGACCGAACGCACCTCCGACATCAGGGCCCTCCTGCCAGTCGATCCCCAGCCAGCGCAAATCCTCGAGCATCGCCGCCGCAAAATCGGCGCGGGCCCGCTGCGTATCCAAATCTTCATCGCGCAATACTAAAATGCCGCCTCCGGCACTTTGATTCCTGCGCGCCCGCTCATACGCCGTCCAGAAGGTGCGCGCATGTCCCAGGTGCAGCAGTCCTGTCGGCGATGGTGCGAGCCGCCCTCGATATCCGCTCATGCACTGGTCATCATGCACTGAATTGACGCAGATGATGGTCGGCGTGCAGCCAGCCCCAACGCAGCCAGTCCGCGCGTTGCATCATGCCGAACATCGGATGCACCGTGATCAGGTACGAGCACATGCAGAAGCGTTCGAACGTATCCAACAAGCGCGCCCGGTCCGGGGCAAACCCGGCTGGCGTCGTGCCGCCACCGCCCTGCCGCACCGACTCGCCCGTCATCAAGCCGCGCGGCCAGCGCATCGGCGAGCGCAGCGCGATGAACTTCGCCATCCCCCGCGGAATCACCAGCTTCGACATCGACAGCGGCCGCTCGCCCATCACCGCTTGATAGCTGTCATCCACATGGCACAGCATGCCGCCGATGGACATAGCTCCCCACACTCGCGCCAATTCCGGTGTCAGCGCAGCAATGCGCCGCCAAATCTCCTCGCAATCGGGCGTGTTGGCCAGCGTCTTCGCCACTGCATATCTCCACACGCACGATCAATGTTTTTACATATGTAGCCAGGGGGCGGAGTGAGTCTGCTATCCGAAGTTATTCCAGGATGCAGATCAAAAAATGATAACTCGCGGGACCCTGATCGGAGCCGGTATCTCAGAAATCTATGCGCCGGATCTGCGGCGACGCGATACTCTCGGTTCCATACCGATGAACCTCCTCCAAGTCCGAGTGGCGAAAGCAGACCACGTGAGCACGGCGCACGAGGACAAGGCCGAGCGCAACCCTTCGCTCGATGGATGGCGCGGCGTCGCAGGCTGGCGGCGCAGGGATCACAGGTGATGCATCCGGATCTATTGCTGCGGGGGCTCGGTTGCCTGTGGCTCACTCCGAGTGAAGGACCGAAACAAGGTCGGTGCGGGCGGCTTGCGATGCGGGGATGGTGCTGGCGAGGAGGGCGATGGCGCTCATGAGGATCCAGGCGAGCGAGAAGGAGACCGCGTCGTGCGGTTTGACGCCGACCAGCATGCTGGCGAGCAGTTTGCTGAGGGCGAGCGCGGCCAGGATGCCGGCGATGCCTCCGGCGGCGATGAGGCGCGCGGCCTGCGCGACGATAAGGCCGAGCAGTCCGCTGCGGGATGCGCCAAGGGCGAGGCGGATGCCCATCTCCTGTGTGCGCTGGGAGACGGAGTAGGCGAAGACGCCGTAGACGCCGACGGCGGAGAGGATAACGGCGAGCGCAGCGAAGCAGGCGATGAGCAGCATGATGAGGCGGCGCTGCGCGACCTGGTCGGAGACGCGTTGCTCCATGGTTTCTATATTGAAGAGCGGCTGTTGTGGATCGACGGCGAGGACCGCCTGGCGCATGGCGTTGGCGAGAAGGATGGGGTCAGCGGTGCTGCGCAGGGCAATGTTCACGCTGTAGTCCGGGGACTGCGACTCGGGAAGGTAGAACTCGGGTTGCACCTGCTGTTCGAGACCGTTGTGGCGCACATCCTGCGCGACGCCGACGACGCTGAGCGTTTCGTGTCGCGTTGGTCCATCGGGGCGGAGGATGGTCTTGCCCAGCGCGTTTCCAGCGAAGTACTGGCGGGCAAAAGCTCGGTTGACGATAG
>DASYBK010000078.1:0-61950 GCA_036500805.1 Acidobacteriaceae bacterium
ACGCTCATCGCTTGCTCTGTGCCCCCTTGGCTGCCGCTACCACTTTTTGCGCCGCATCCTGCATGGTCTCGCCAATGATGAAGTTGAGTCCGGAGTTCTTCAGGATCTCCCGGCCCTGCTCCACGTTCGTTCCTTCCAGGCGCAGCACGACAGGCACTTTTACATTGGTCTTCTTCGCCGCTTCGACAACGCCATGGGCCAGAGTGTCGACCCGCAGGATGCCGCCGAAGATGTTGATAAAGACCGCTTGGACGTTGCGGTCCGAGAGCAGAATCTCGAAGGCGTGCTCGATCTGCTGTTGGGTAGCGCCGCCGCCTACATCGAGGAAGTTGGCCGGCGACCCGCCGGCATACTGAATAATGTCCATCGTGGCCATCGCCAGGCCGGCGCCGTTCACCATGCAGGCGATGTTGCCGTCGAGCTTGATGTAGTTGAGCGCGTACTTCGAGGCCTCGACTTCGAGCGGATCTTCCTCGGCAACGTCACGCAGGTCTTTGAGATCCTTGTGGCGGAACATCGCGTTGTCATCGAAGTTGATCTTGCAATCAAGCGCGAGGAGGCGGTCGTCCTTGGTGGTGATGAATGGGTTGATCTCGAGCAGCGAGGCGTCGGTCTCGACGTAGACCTTGTAGAGGCCGGTCATGAACTTCACGGCGTCGTTGATCTGCGTTGGCTTCAGGCCGAGCTTGAATGCGAGATTGCGCGCCTGGTAGGGCTGAAAGCCGACAGCGGGATCGATGTACTCCTTGTAGATGGCGTCGGGGTCCTTGGCGGCGACCTCTTCGATCTCCATGCCGCCGGCCTGAGAGGCCATGAAGACGAGCTGCGCTTTGGCGCGGTCGAGCACGATGCCGAGGTAGAGCTCGCGATCGATGGGCGCGGTCTCCTCGATCAGCAAGCGCTGGACCTTCTGTCCCTGCGGGCCGGTCTGGTGCGTTACCAGTTGCATGCCGAGGATCTTCTTCGCGTACTCCTCGGCTTCCGTGAAGTTCTTCGCGACCTTGACGCCACCGCCTTTGCCGCGGCCGCCGGCGTGAATCTGCGCCTTGACGACGACGCCCTTGGCGCCATTGGTGAAGAGACGGCGCGCTACTTCGAGTGCTTCGTCGAGGGTATTCGCCACCTCGCCGCGCGGCACGGCAACGCCGTACTTCGCAAGGATGTCCTTTGCCTGATATTCGTGGATTTTCATAGGTGTGCTTGAGGACGCAACCTCCCATAGTAGCAAGCGGCAGCGCATAGGGCGAACGTCGGGCCACGTCAACCAGTTAGCATGAGAGGACATGCACGATCTGCGCACGACGCTGAAGGAGATGGTGGAACGCGGCCGCACGCTGGGCGCCGAGGAGGCCCATGCCGCGGTCGGCGCCATGCTGGATGGCCACGTAACGGACGTGGAGATTGCCGCGCTGCTGACCGTGCTGGCTGAGCGTGGGGAGACCGTCGATGAAGTGCTGGGCGTGGTGATGGCGCTGCGCGAGCGGCTGATGCCGCTGCCGGTGACCGAGGCCGAGCGCGCAGAGCTGGTGGATACCTGCGGCACCGGCGGCGACAGATGCGGCACATTCAACATCTCGACCGCGGCGGCGCTGGTGGCTGCGGCAGCGGGCGCCAAGGTGGCGAAACATGGCAATCGGGCGTTGACCTCGCGATGTGGCTCGGCCGATGTGCTGGAGGCGCTGGGGGTCCCGGTCGATCTTGGGCCGGAACAGGCTGTGGCATGTCTGCGCGCACACGGATTTGTTTTTTTATTCGCGCCTACATCGCACCCCACCATGCGCCGAGTGCAGCCGGTGCGGCGGGCGCTGGGCTTCCGCAACACCTTTCACCTGGCGGGGCCGCTCAGCAATCCCGCGGGCGCGCAAGCACAGTTGATGGGCGTTTTTTCTCGGGAGAAGGTCGAGCTGGTGGCAGAGACGATGGCGCGGCTGGGCGTACGACACGGCCTTGTGGTGCATGGCGCCGACGGGCTGGATGAGCTGACGTTGACTGGGCCAACGACGGTGGCGGAGGTTCGGGGCGGCGTCACGCGGGTGTATGAGGTGACGCCGGAAGAGCTGGGGCTGGAGCGCGCGCCCGGCGAGGCGCTGCTGGGAGCGGATTCGGCAGCGGGCAATGCGGCGATATTGGAGGCGATTCTCCGCAGAACGGACACGAGTGCCGACGCAGGCCCGCGGCGCAATGTGGTTGTCCTCAATGCCGCGGCCTGCCTGATGGTCGCAGGCGTTGCGGCGGACTTGAAGGATGGAGTTCTGCGCAGCCTGGCAGCACTTCAGAGTGGCGCGGCGGCAGCGTTGCTTGAGAGACTACGGGCGTTCGGACGAGATAACGCGACGATGGGAACCGGGTCGCATCCAACAACAAGCTTTTGACGAACGATGTGGCGCGAGAAGGATCGCCGAGCGATGGCTGAATACAAATACCGCGATTTGAAGCCGACACCAGAGGCCGAAGAGGTCTATCGGCGGTGGTTGCGCTTTTTGAATGAAGAGTTCACCAGGCACAAGGAGCCGAAGCTGCGCAACGAACTGGTGCGCGACACGCTGCACCAGTTGCTCTTTGCACGGCCCCATGGCGGCAAGCTGAACTTCCAGTTGACGACGGAGCTGCCCTTCAACTGCGTGGAGCTTTCGCTCGACCCGGCGAACATCACACTGGAGCCGGAGTATTACGGCGACATCGACGAGCAGAAGTATGCCGAGCGCAAGCCGCTCATTTATCTGTGGCAGATGTTCGATCGCTCGCCGCTGGCGCTGAACCACTGGCTCGGCTTTCGCTTCCGCTGCGTCCTGGGGTCGCACATCTTCAAGTCCTTAGGCAAGAACGTGAAGATGTTCCACGGCATTGAGTTCTCCTTCGGTTACAACCTCACCATCGAGGACAACTGCACGATCCACAAGTATGTCATGCTCGATGATCGCGGCGAGATCATCCTGCGCAATGGAACGTCGATCAGCGACTATGCGGCGGTCTATTCGCATGCGCATCACGCGAAGAACTCACAGGACATCGACAATCGGCGAGTGGAGATTGGACCGCGGGCTCGGATCACGTATCACTCCTCGGTGATGGCGGGAGTGAACGTAGGCGAAGACGCGATTCTAGGCGCGATGGCGGTGGCGACGCACGACGTGGACGCAGGCACGATCAGCGGCGGCGTGCCGGCTCGGGAGATCAAGAAGAAGAGCGATGTGCGCGGCGACGGATGGGAGCGCGACGACCATAAGTGACCTGGCGCTGCATGCTACCATCGGCTGGTTCCTCCCGGATAGGCAATCTGGATAGGCGATCTGGATAGACAACTCTTCGCAGTGAGCATGCCAGAGAGTATGCACGCAGAAAGTCTGTATGGGTCTCAATGGATCCGCGGTTCGCAGTAAAAATTTTTGAGTTCATCGTTCTGCTCTTTGCGCTCTCGTTTCACGAGGCAGCGCATGGATGGACGGCGTCGCGGCTGGGCGATCCCACGGCGCGCATGCTGGGTCGCGTCACGCTAAATCCGGCGAAGCATATCGATCCATTCGGCACGCTCCTGCTGCCGCTGATCACGCTCTTCACGCCGCTGTTTGGCGGCGGCGGTCTGCTCTTTGGCTGGGCCAAACCCACGCCGGTGACGGGGCGGAATTTCCGCAATTACAAGCGCGACGACATGCTGGTGACGCTGGCCGGCCCGGCGAGCAATCTGCTGCTGGCGATCGGGTCGTTCTTCGTGCTGCTGCTGATGGAGCGTTACGCCCCGCTCGGGCGCGAGTGCCTGCAGGGACTGCTAACCGGAGCTATCAATCCGGAGCTGATGTCGACCGCGCCGGTGGTCTTTCCTCTGACCTTGATCTTCTACTTCGGGATCACGCTGAACCTGGTGCTGGCGGTCTTCAACCTGATGCCCTTTCCGCCGCTGGATGGCAGCCACCTCTTCCGGCACATGATCTCCGGCAAGTTTGCTGCGATGTACGACAACCTGGGCTGGATCGGCTTCATTCTTGCGTTCATCGTCGGCGGCTGGGTGACGATGAAGATCGTCTCGCCGATCCTGGCGATCTTTCTGACGCTGCTGCTGCATGGCTGAATCGACAGGCTTGTCGCCGGTACAATCGGCAAAGCATCCTCATGGCTTTGACGACCGACTCCGCGACAACTTCGACTCCTGCCCGCCGCGTATTGAGCGGCATGCGCCCCACCGGCAAGCTGCACCTAGGCAACTATGTGGGCGCCCTGAAAAACTGGGTCCGCCTGCAACACGAGGCGAATCCTGACGGCTCACGCAAGTACGAGTGCTACTTCTTCATCGCCGACTACCATGCGCTGACGACCGACTACGCCGATCCGCGCAACGTGGCGCAGAATACGCTCGATGTGATGCTCGACTGGCTGGGCGCCGGGCTCGACCCGGGGATTTGCACGCTCTTTGTGCAGAGCCATGTCCCGCAGCACGCGGAGCTGCACCTGCTGCTGAGCATGATCACGCCGCTCGGCTGGCTCGAGCGCGTGCCTACCTATAAGGAGCAGCAGGAGAACCTGAGCGGCAAGGACCTGAGCACCTACGGGTTTCTCGGCTATCCGCTGCTGCAGTCGGCGGACATCCTGATCTACCAGGCGGATTTTGTGCCGGTGGGGCAGGACCAGGTGGCGCACGTGGAGCTGACGCGGGAGGTGGCGCGGCGCTTTAACCAGTTCTATCCGCCGCCTGGATACGTTCCGCCGACCCATGCGCAATTGAAAGAAACACTGGTGGCCGGGGGCGCTCAAAGGGATACGCCGGCCGGGGTGCAGCCGATTCTGCCCGAGCCGCAGGTGCTGCTGACGCCATCGCCGAAGCTGCCCGGCACCGATGGGCGCAAGATGTCGAAGAGCTACGGCAATACCATTTTGATGACGGACCCGGAGCCGGTAATCCGGCAGAAGCTTAAGCCGATGGTGACGGACCCGGCGCGGGTGCGGCGGACCGACCCGGGCGATCCGGACAAGTGCCCGGTGGGCGATCTGCACAAGGTCTTCTCCACACCGGAGACGATGGCGAAGGTATACGAAGGCTGCCGTACAGCGGGAATTGGCTGCCTGGAGTGCAAGGGATGGGCGGCCGATTCGATCGTGCGTGAGCTGGCGCCAATCCAGGAGCGGCGGGCGCGATATAACGAGGACAGCGCTCGAGAGGTTCTGCGGGATGGTGCGGTGCGGGCGCGGAAGCGGGCTTCGAAGACGATGGCTGAGGTGAACGAGGCGATGCATCTGCTGCCGGAGATGACGCGATGACGGATGAGCACGGCATCGAGCAGAAGATACAGCCGCAGCCTGTTTCTGCGAAGGATGAACCGGCGAAGCCTGGTCGCAAGAAGGGTGAGGTGGAGAGCGTCTCGCCGTTCTCCGTCGTTGTGGGGCAGGTGTATGACGGGCCGCTCGATCTTCTGCTGGATCTCATCCGCAGGCAGGACATCGACATCTACGACATCCCGATTGCGAAGATCACGGCGCAGTTCCTCAGTTATGTCGAAGGGCTGAAGCAGACCGACGTGGACGCTGCGGGGGATTTCATCTACACCGCGGCGCTGTTGATTCACATCAAGAGCCGGATGCTGCTGCCGCGCAGCCCGGCAGAGGCCGGCGAGAGCGAGAGCGATGACCCGCGGCGCGAGCTGGTGGAACGGCTGCTGGAGCACGAGCGCTTCAAGAACGCGGCGCAGATGCTCAAGCAGAAGCAGCAGATCGAGGAAGCAACCTGGACGCGTCCGACGCTGCGTGAGTTCCAGGACGAAGAAGGGACCGAGCCGGAGATTGCGGCGGATACGGTCGACCTGGTGCGCGTCTTCCGCGAGGTGCTGGAGCGAGTGAAGCAGCGGCCAGTCCTGAATGTGGATGACGAATCGGTGACGGTGGGGCAGATGATCGACTATCTGCGTCGCCGGCTGACGATGGAGGACGCGCCGGTGCGGCTGAGCCAGATGCTGCGCAATGCGCGGTCGGAGCGCGCGGTGATCTGCATGTTCCTTGCGCTGCTGGAATTAGTACGGCTGCAGGCAATTCTGCTGCGCCAGGAGCGTAACTTTGGCGACATCCTGGTGAAGAAGCACACCGCCTTCGAACAGGTGATGAACGATACCCTGGCCGCTCGGGACGATTGGCGGTAAAGCACTCTTTCTGGTGCTTTTGGGGGATCGACAAACCGCTCGTTCATCAGATTTTCATCTCACGGCTACCCCCGTATTCACACTTGTCGTAGAGCGTGGCTGATACCTTCGCGAAACTTACCCTAGGAGAACTGCGCATGGAAAACGCCTCCACGCTTCCTTCCGATATTCAGAATTCGCTCGGCAAGAGCGTCATAGATCAAAAGCTCAGCAAGAGCCCCGGCAAGATCGCCATGATCGTCTTTGGCTGCGCGATCGTTGGCGGCATCATCTACGCCGGGGTCAAGCTCGGATCCGACCTGGCTACCACCCACTATCCGACAGCGTGGCCCTACATACTGCTGGGTATCGCGCTGCTGATCGCGCTCGGCTTTGAGTTCGTCAACGGATTTCATGACACCGCCAATGCGGTCGCGACGGTCATCTACACGCATTCGCTGGAGCCGCACGTTGCCGTGGTGTGGTCGGGCATGTGGAACCTGATCGGCGTGCTGATATCGTCCGGCGCGGTGGCCTTTGCCGTGGTGTCGCTGCTGCCGGTGGAGTTAATTCTGCATGTCGGCTCGAATGCCGGCTTCGCCATGGTTTTCGCATTGCTGATTTCGGCGATCCTGTGGAACCTGGGTACCTGGTGGCTGGGGCTGCCGGCCTCGAGCTCGCACACGCTAATCGGATCGATCATCGGTGTGGGACTCGCGAACCAGTTTCTTGCCACCAAGGCGGGCACCGGGACAGGGACGAGCGGTGTCGACTGGGGGCAGACCGTCAATGTATTCAAGGCGCTGCTCATCTCGCCCCTGGTCGGCTTCTTCCTTTCGGCTCTGCTGCTGATCATCTTCAAGACCTTCGTCAAGGACAAGCGTCTCTACGAAGCACCGAAGGGGACCGAGCCGCCTCCGTTCTGGATTCGGGGCCTGCTGATCCTGACCTGCACCGGCGTGAGCTTCGCGCACGGCTCGAATGACGGTCAGAAGGGCATGGGGCTGATCATGCTGATCCTGATCGGCACCGTGCCCACGGCCTACGCGCTCAACCACGCCATCGGCGCCAACCAGACACAAGATTTCGTTGCGGTTTCGCAGCAGGCTGCGAACACCCTCCAGAACTATGCCTCTCCCAGTGGCAGCGTGGGCGATCCGCGTGCGGACATTACCAGATACCTGCAGACGAAAGAGATCGCGCCGGAGACGGTGGCGGCCGAAAAGCAGTTGATCCACGAGATCAGCCATGAAGTGACCTTGTACAAGTCGCTCGCGGGGGTTCCGGCAGACCAGCAGGGGAACGTGCGCAACGATATGTATCTGGCGAGCGAAGGCCTACGGGTGATGGGAAAAACCAAGGCACCGGCTTTCAGCGCTGCCGACAGCAAGGTGCTGGCCAATTACAAGAAGCACCTGGACGGCGCCACGAAGTTTATCCCCGGCTGGGTAAAGCTCGCGGTAGCGCTGGCGCTGGGACTGGGCACGATGGTGGGCTGGAAGCGCATCGTGATCACGGTGGGCGAGAAGATCGGCAAGACGCATTTGACCTATGGGCAGGGCGCAGCGGCGGAGCTGGTAGCGATGGGCACGATCCTGGCGGCGGACAACTTCGGCCTGCCGGTATCGACGACGCACGTGCTCTCATCCGGCGTGGCGGGCACCATGATGGCCAACAAAAGCGGCCTGCAGTGGAGCACGATACGCAACATCGCGATGGCCTGGGTCTTTACCCTGCCTGCGGCAGCCCTTCTCTCCGGAGTGCTGTTCATGATCTTCCGGACCATCGCGAAATAAGTACTCTTGCGTAGCCAAATGGCGCCTGACAGATCGGGCGCCATTTCCCTTTTCTGTCTCTATCGTTTCGCGATTTCGCGCCGGCCGGCTTGAGAATGCGGCGTACGCACGTGCAGCTCGCAGGCTGCGGGCGGATTGGTCATCTGCTTCTCAAAGACGCTAAAGCTGGCGGTGCCGGGCTGCAGCGTGGCCCAGTAAGAGCTTCGGGTGAAGAGCGGTTTGTGCTTATCGACGATCTGACGATTAAGGATGCGGATGCCACAGGCCAGATTGCGTTCCGGGTTGAGGATCGTCTTTTGGGAATCGTGTGCAGGGAGGTGTTTGTCGGCTTCCCAGTCGAAGTCGCAGCCATAGCGCTCTGTATCTTGATATTTCAACTGGAGCAGGCCCTCCTGGTGCGCAGTTCGGCCGGTCACGTTATCGCGTACCGCTACCTCCGGTTCGGTATGCCGGACATTTGTACTGGGCTTGAGACCTGCCTCGGCGGCGGCCACGGCCTGGAAAAAATAGGCCCACCATGCACGCTTGTCGATCTCGCTCATCTGGTAAAAGGCCGGGCAGTAGCGGCGGACATCGCGGGGCACGCGGCGAGAGAGCATCGCGGGCGGCAGTGAGCGCTCGATGAAGATGTCCCAGCGCTTATCCCAGGTAGGACGGCCGAGTTCGGCAGCTTTCACGTCCAACGGCGTCGGCGGGGCCACCTTGACCGCAGGAGGCTTGGGGGCGATGTGCACAATGGGCTTGGGGTCCGCGTGCGTCTGATGGCAGCCCGTGCCTGTGAGCAGGGGCAGAACCGCGACGCTGATAAGGACAACCGCTCGGTGCACGTAAAGCCGCCTGACTCGGGGGAGGCAGTTCCGGGGGTTTGGGGAGGGCCTATTGGTCAGACGCGGGATATGCGCGTTGCGTTGGCCGTGGGCCGGCTCCGATAGTATGAAGGCTGGAGTCGGAAAGGCTGAGCTGGGCGGCCGTGGCGACGCTGCGACCGCTGTAACGTGATGAGTCTACGAGCAAAGATCGAAGCAGTGGTGTATGCCGCGGAAGAGCCGGTGACGCTGGCGCAACTGGCGGCAGTATTCGCGCCAGAGGTGCGGGAGATATGGCAGGCGGAGAAAGAAGCGGCGGAGACCCGGGGTCCTACCGCTGAATCAGAAGAGCAGATGGCGGAACAGCAGGCCGCCGAGCCAGTTCCGGAACCGGCTGAAGCCCTGGAATCCGCAGAAGTCGAGGCGGGCGAAGCCTCAGACGCCGAGGCGACGGCGGCGAAGCGAGCGGCCCGCAATGAGGAGCGCGCCATTTGCGAGTACCTGCGCAAGGTGCTCGACGAGCTGATGGCGGAGCTTGAGACGGGCGATCGTGGCGTGGAGATTCGTGAGATCGCGGGCGGCTACCGTATGGCGACCAAGCCGGAGTATCACGATGCAATCCGCTCGTTTGTGAAGAGCCTGAAGCCGCCAATGAAGTTGAGCCTGCAGGCGCTGGAGACGCTGGCGGTGGTGGCCTACAAGCAGCCGGTGACCGGGCCGGAGATCAGCGAGATTCGCGGCGTGGAGTCGGCGGGCGTGCTGGGCAGCCTGCTCTCGCGCAAGCTGATCACGACAGCAGGACGCAAGCACGTGATTGGGCGGCCCATTCTCTACAAAACGACTAAAGAGTTTCTGCTGCGCTTCGGGCTGAAGGATCTGAACGAGCTGCCGAGCATCGAGGAGTTCGAGAAGATGGCAGGCGAGCTGGCGGATGTGGACCTGGAGCCTGCACACGAAGGCGGACTGACAACAAGTGAGGCGGAGCGGTCTCTGAATGAAGAGGACGCGGAGGCGGGCGAGAGCGAGATTGCCGATCCGGTTGATTCTGTCGCGGAAGAATCTGCCGCAAACGCATCGGCGATGGAAGAGCAGAAGGCGGATTTGTGAGCTTGCCGGATCTTACCTCCGGGTCAGTTACGCCACAGCGGCTGCAGAAGATTATCGCGTCGGCCGGGCTGGCGTCGCGGCGGAAGGCGGAGACGCTGATCACGGAAGGCCGTGTGCGGGTGAACGGCCAGGTGGTGACGGAGCTGGGCGCGAAGGCCGATCCGGCGCGCGATCATATCCGCGTCGACGGCAAGCTGCTGCATGGACCGGAGCAGCCGCGGTATTACATGCTGAACAAGCCGAAGGGTTATGTGACGACGGTCTCCGATCCGGAGAGACGGCCGACGGTGATGAAGTTCTTCGAGCGGCTGGGCGCGCGGGTCTTTCCTGTAGGACGGCTCGATTATCAGAGCGAAGGTCTGCTGCTGATGACCAACGACGGTGCACTGGCGAATGCGCTGACGCGCGCGGCGGCACGCGTGGAAAAGACCTATCTGGTGAAGGTGAGCGGGCGGCCTACGGAATCCGCGATTGAGCAGTTGCGGCGCGGCATTATGATCGAGCGCGGCAAGCCGGGTGCAGGAGCAGGGCGCGTGCTGACCGAGCCGGCAACAGTTCGGCTGATGCGCGATGCGGAGAACCCCTGGTATGAAGTGGTGCTGACCGAGGGGCGGAACCGTCAGATCCGCAAGTTGTTTGAGGAGATCGGCCATCACGTGGAGAAGATCCGGCGTGTCGGCTATGGGACTCTGGTGCTGGATGTGCCGCCCGGCGAGGTGCGTGAACTGGAAGCGCGTGAGGTGGCTGCATTGGAGCGCGCGGGGCGGCCGCGCAGGAAGGCTCCCGAGCCGCCTCGTGCGTTGCGCAAGGTGGAAGACCGGCATTTGCCGACTGCTCGGAAGCGCGGGCACAAAACAGGGTCGGCGACAAGCAAGTCAGCAAGTCAGCGAGTCGGCAAGTCAGCCAAAGCGCGGTCGGCAGGCCGTCGGCCCTAACAATTCCGGATGAGGCCCGCGCGACTGCATCAGCATCGAATGAATGGGGAGTGGATCATGGAAAAAGCGACGTTTGGAGCCGGTTGCTTCTGGGGTGTGGAGGCGCGCTTTCAGCAGGTGCCGGGTGTCTTGGAAACGGCTGTCGGATATGAGGGCGGCTCGCTGGAAAAACCGACATACAAGGATGTGTGCACGGACCGCACCGGCCATGCGGAGGTGGTCGAGCTCACGTTCGATCCGCAAAAGGTGAGCTATAAGACGCTGCTCGATTTGTTTTTCGAGCTGCACGATCCAACGCAGGTGAACCGCCAGGGGCCCGACTGGGGAACGCAATATCGCACGGTGATCTTCTTCCACTCGCCGGAGCAGGAGACCACAGCGCGCGAGACAATTGCGCGGCTGGAAGCAAGTCATCGCTTTGCGAAGCCGATTGCGACGCAGGTTGTGCCGGCGACCACGTTCTGGCGTGCGGAGGAGTATCACCAGAAATATCTGGACAAGCGCGGCGCCGTTTCCTGCCACATCTGAATGAATATCGCGGGGCGTCGAACCTGGCGGGCAAATCTCGCGCCAGGATTCCCTCCTGTCAGCAGCTATCCTTTGCGTCGTACTCATCTGATAGGCTGAGGCCGGACGATTGTGAAAGAAACTGACGGACAGAGCCACGCGTCTGCACCTTTTGCCAGGCTGCAGGCGCTTACGGCGCGTTTTCCATCGCTGGGGCTCTCGATCGAGACAGCGGTCTGCTTCGTCTTCACGGCGTTCTTCCTTTTCTACGGACTGGTACCGATCTTCGGTGGCGACGGCCTGGGGCTGGTAGGCGCCGACGAACCGCGTTACGCGCAGATTGCGCGCGAGATGCTGGGGCGGCATGACTACATCACACCCATTCTTTATGGCACGCCGTGGCTGGAGAAGCCGGCGCTGTACTACTGGCGGGCGATGTTCTCCTTCAAGGAGTTTGGCGTGCACGACTGGTCGGCGCGCCTGCCGTCTGCCAGCTTTGCTTTCATCCTGATCGCGCTGATCTACCTGCACATCCGGCGCTTCCGACCGGGCGGCCAACTGGATGCCGCGCTGATTACGGCGAGTTGCGCGGGCATTATCGCGTTTGCTCGTGGCGCGTCGAC
Source organism: Acidobacteriaceae bacterium (assembly GCA_036500805.1). Taxonomy (GTDB): domain Bacteria; phylum Acidobacteriota; class Terriglobia; order Terriglobales; family Acidobacteriaceae; genus KBS-83. Next base: position 11,876 of record DASYBK010000078.1, read on the forward strand.
CGATATGCAGCTTGCGGCGCCATTCTGCATTGGCATGCTGGGCTGGTACGCCTGGTACGAGACGGACAAGAAGTTCTGGCTGTTCGATCTTTACTTCTTCAACGGTGCGGCCACACTGGCCAAGGGGCCGGTTGCGCCGTTTCTCGCATTTGCCATCATTTTCGCGTTCATCGCTCTGCGGCGAGAGTGGTCGCTGCTGCGGCGGACGATCTGGGTTCCCGGCATCCTGCTCTACCTGGCGATGGTGCTGCCGTGGTACATCGCTGTCACCAAACGCAACCCGCAGTTCCTGCGCGTCTTCTTCCTCGAGCACAACCTGGAGCGATTTGCCACCAACCTGTACGAGCATGAGCAGCCGGTCTGGTTCTATCTGGTGGTGATGATGCTCGCGCTGATGCCGTGGACGGTAGTTGCCATCCGTGCGCTGGTGGATGCCGCGATTGAATCGGTAAACGAATGGCGCGCCCGACTGGCGAAGAACCGCTATGTGAGCCATGCGCGCTGGGGAGATGCCTTTCCGGAGTTCCTTGTCCTGTGGACGCTCTTCCCTGTCGTCTTTTTTTCGCTTTCCCGCTCGAAGCTGCCGGGCTACATCCTGCCTTCGATTCCGCCGCTCACCATTTTGACCGGCGATTATCTGAATCGTTTGCACCAGGAGAACAAGGGGATCCGTCCGTGGCTGCTGGTGCTGCACGCGTTGCTAGCGGGCGCTACCGTGACGCTGGTGTTGCTGCTGCCATGGTTCATCTTCCACACGATTGGCGGCATGCCGCCGGTGCAGGTCGTGGTCTCAGCGATCATCACAGGGATTGCCACGATCATGCTCATTCTGGTTGTGGTGGGACGGTTTGGAGTGAAGCGGCTGCGCGTTGCAACCATGGTGCCGCTGGTGGTTCTGGTCTTCTTCCTTTTTGGCGTTGGCCCGTTTTTCGGACTGCCGGCAATCCCGCGGACCAAGCGCACGATCCAACTGGTGGACCTTGCCTACTCGGCCAGGCCGCTTGCCCGACAGCTCACGCAAGTGACGCCGCACGATGAGCCTGTCGCCGTCCTGCGCGTGCGGCGCGACCTGGAGTTCGGGCTCTCGTTCTATCGCGACCACCGGGTAGTGGATTACGAAAAGGATGGCGTGCCGGCGCAGGCACATATCCTGGTGGTGAGGGACATTGCATTACCCGAGCTGAAAACTCTGCTGGCGACGCGCTCCTACCAACCGCTTTTTGCCTACCCGGCGCAGCACGTTTCCGTCTATCAGGTCGATGCACTGGGCAGTGATGACCGATCTGCATCACACAAGTAACATTCGTGGTTCACATCTTCTTTTGCACCTGCGTGAATGTCACGCTTACACTCGCAGGTAACCAGGAAGGAGCCGGCGGGGAGCACAGCATGGCCGCGTCGTTGTCCAGAAGCGCGATGGTCCGTCAGGACGTGCTCGACCTGCGTCATTTTGCCGCCTCATCCTTGCGCGATCTGCTGACCGAGGAGACGGAGATGTGGCAGCGGCGGCTGCGCTGGGACTATCGCGCGTCGGCGCAGCTGCTTCTTGACTATCTGGACTCGCGCATTCTGCCCGGCTTCGTGGCAACGGAGGATGGCCGCCCCGCCGGTTACGTTTTCTGTGTGTACGAGCAGCACAAGGCGGTCATCGGAGATGTATTTGCTACGGCACACGCGCATGAGCGAGCGAACCGTATCGAATCGCGACTGCTGGAGCACACCCTGGAGCTGTTGCAGAGCACTCCTGGAACGGGGCGCGTGGAGACGCAACTGCTTTTGCATCCAAAGGGACAGTTCCGCGAGGTCTTTACGCGGAACGGATTTGAGTTCTATCCGCGGGTTTTCATGGAGCGGCAATTGCGCCGCGAGCGAGCTTCGGAAACGATCCCGGTGCCTCCATCACTTCATCTGCGAGGCTGGCGGGAGAGCGACTTCGCCGCGGCGGGCCGGCTGATCGCCCTTGCCTACCAGGGGCACCTGGACAGCGTGATCAACGACCAGTACCGCAGCACGGCGGGTTCGCTGCGTTTTCTGCACAATATCGTGCGCTTCCCGGGCTGCGGGCAATTTGACCCGGCAACGTCGCTGGTACTGGCGCATCGCGATAGTGAGGATCTGGCCGGCATTGTGCTGTGTTCGCGCGTCAATATCGATACCGGTCACGTCACCCAGCTCTGCATCGAGCCTGGCCTTCGCCGCGGCGGTCTGGGACGCCTGCTGCTGATGCACTGCATGCAAGCGCTGTCGGGGATGGGACTCAACTACATCTCGCTTACGGTGACAGAAGGCAACCAGGAAGCGCTGCTGCTTTACCGGCACATGGGCTTCAAGGCGCGGCACACCTTCGACGCCATGGTATGGCAGCGAAACTAGGAATTCGCCATTCGGGAATTTGCCATTCCGGCGGCGGCGCCGGTGGCGCGCTCTGGTGGATTCGCTCCCGTTGGTCGCTCATTTCAGGTGAGGTGGATGTGCGGGCAATAAGAAAATAGATTCCTGTTTAGATCTTCATCGGCGGATGAAGAACATGAGCCAGCTTGCCACGATCACTGCCCCGGCGAAGAGCACGAAGCAATAGACGCCGTAGCGCATCATAGCGCGGGGTTCGCTGCGCTGCGTGATGCCGAACACGGTGGAGGCAAAAAGCGCAAAGAGCAGGACAGCGGTGAAGTGGGAGGGCGCGAAGATCACGACTTCCTCCCGATGTGGATGTTGTGGGCATCTACCGCGGCGACGACGTTCAGTAGGCCGGCGACGACGATGAACTTGGTGCCATAATCGGCGGTTACTACCTGGACGGGGCTCTGGCCTGCGCCGAAGAGGCGGCCGCCGATGTATAGGAGGCCGGAGCCCAGATCGCCGAGAAAGCCCAGGAAGACGAGGGGATCGGCGGGATTAGGCACATAGAGCTTGCCTTGCATGAGCAGGCCCAGAACGAACATGAGTCCGATGGCAGCAAAGAGCAGCCCGCCACGCACCCAGCGGCGGCTGAGCAGGTGACCTCCGCCGGGGATGAGCCAGCCGACGAGCAGCGCGGCGGAAAACAACGGGCTTTTGGGCTCCGATGCTTTCTCGATCTTTTTGCTGGATGTCGCGGCTTTGGCCGGCGGGGTGGTTGCCATGAAGAGTCTCCACCAAATATACCGCAGCGCTAGACGGGTATTGCCAACCGCTATATCCGGACCAGTTGCGTCTGCACGCGCCCGGTGACCTTCGCGTTGTGATCGCCCGTCATCATGTTCACTTCGCTGCGAATGCCGAAGTCCTTCAGGTAGATTCCCGGCTCAACGGAGAAGCAGGTATGCGGAAGCAATAAACGCTCATCGTGGGTTTCAAGATTATCGAGATGCGCGCCATTGCCGTGCAGCTCGGTCGCGATGTTGTGACCAGTGCGATGGGTAAAGTACTCCGCGTATCCGGCATCGCGGATGACCGCGCGCGCGGCATCGTCTGCTTCCCAGCCGGCGATGGGCTTGCCGGCCGCGAAGGCCTGCTGAATTTTGGCGATGGCGGCATCGCGGGCGCTGCGCACGGTGTCGAAGACGGCTTGTTCCTGCGCCGTAGGCTCGCGATCAACGACGCCGGTCCAGGTGATGTCGTAGAACGTGGTGTTCTCGCGCTCGGGACGCGCCCAGATGTCGATCAGCAGGAAGTCACCGGAGCGAATGGGCGCGTGTGTCCCGGCTGTGGGCTCGTAGTGCGAGTCGGCGCTGTTTGCGTTCACCGAGACATTGGGGCCGTGCTCCCAGACCAGGCCGCCATCGGCCATGGCGCGCTGGAACCACTGGACCATCTCGTATTCCGTGGTGCCGGCGCTGGAGCGGACACGGCGGCCAATCTCGCGAAAGCCGCCTTCGAGGATCGCGTCAAGTTTGTCCTGCGCTTCGTAGTGGCTTTTCTCCTGCTCAGGCGTGAGGACGGCCTCGAAGCGGCTCACCAGGTCGGCGGAGCTTACGATGGTCTTGCCGAGCTCGCGCAGCACTTCGATGGTGCCGGCGTCCACCATCGAGACGTACATGATGGCGTTGCGCGGCGAGTATTGCATGGCGATGCGCTCAGTGCCGCCGAGCATGTGCCGGAGGCCGGCTTCGAGCTCCTGCCAGGAGCTGTAGACTTGCGCTTTGCCGGGCAGCGGGTCGAGGCGCAGGCTCTCGATGCGGTGCACCAGCTTGCGCGGCTCCCCCGAGGCGGGGACGAAGTAGTACCAGCGCCGCGTGATGTGCAGACCCTCGCTCAGCCCGAGGATGCGGTAGGCGATGGGATCGCGGTGGTGATGGTCGTAGAAGAGCCAGCCGTCGAGCTGGGCCTCGCGCAGCGCTGCCTGGATCGCGTCGAGTTGCATAGCCACTGCTGATTCTATCGCCGCTTTCATGCGGGGCCCGGCTGGGGCATGGATGAAGACGCTAGACTGAAGCGCAAGGAGGAGGAATGCGGGCAGGCGGCATCCACCATGCAGAACTGATCCTGTTGCTCCTGCTCTTTCTGGTGGGCGCGCTGACCACGCTTTCGCGGCGGTTTCAGACGCCCTATCCGATCGTGCTGGTGGTGGGCGGGCTGCTGCTGAGCTTTATCCCCAACCTGCCTCACATCTCGCTGAATCCGGACATCGTCTTCCTGGTGCTGCTGCCGCCGCTGCTTTTTGCCGCAGCCTTCAACACCTCGTGGCATGACTTCCGCTTTCACCTGGTGAGCGTGCTGCTGCTGGCTTTCGGGCTGGTGGGCTTCACTGTGCTTGGGGTTGCAGCGGCCAGCGAGTACCTGCTTCCGGACAACTTCGACTGGCGGCTGGGCCTGGTACTGGGAGCCGTTGTCTGCAGTACAGACGCGATTGCCGCTACCTCCATTGCGGCCCGCGTCGGCTTGCCTCGCGCCATCGTGGACATCCTGGAAGGCGAGAGCCTGGTGAACGATGCGAGCGCGCTTCTGGCACTTGAATTCGCGGCCGGCCTAGTCGTCCGAGGGCAGGAGCCCGGCTTCGGGCAGGGTCTGGTGCGGCTGCTCGCCCTGGTTGGAGGCGGTCTGGTAGTGGGATTCGCGGCCGCATGGCTGATCCATCGCCTGCAAGTTCGTCTGACCGACCCGCCGATCGAGATAACGCTGAGCCTGATGGCGCCGTATGTCTCTTACCTGCTGGCGGAGAGCATCCATGTTTCCGGTCCACTGGCGACAGTGGTCTGCGGACTCTACCTCGGTCACAAAAGCTCCGAGGTGTTCAGCACACAGGCCCGGCTGGAGAATGCGGCCGTCTGGAATACGCTGGACTTTCTGCTGAACGGCGTGGTCTTCATCCTGATCGGGCTGCAGCTCCCTTTCATCCTCAGCGGCATTCGGAACGTCAGCCATCGTGAGCTGCTGTTCGACGCGGCGATTTTTACCGGGGTGGTAATTGGGCTTCGCCTGGTCTGGATGTATCCGGGCGCGTGGCTGGCATATTTCATCCGCACCCGGCTGCTGAAGCAGAACTATAGCCGGCCCAACGCGCGCTCGGTGTTTGTGCTTGGGTGGACCGGTATGCGCGGCGTGCTGGCGCTGGCCGCGGCCATTTCCTTGCCGCGGACGCTCGACAACGGCTCGCCCTTTCCAGAACGCGAACTCATCATCTTTCTTACCTTCTGCGTCATTTTGGTCACGCTGGTGGTCCAGGGATTGACGTTGCCTTCGCTCATCCGCAAGCTTGGGTTGTGCGAAACCAATCCGCTGGAGCTGGTGGAGCGGGAGGCGCGAAAACGCATGCTGCGCAGCGCACTGGATTATCTGGAGTCGATAAAGAGCGACAAAAGCCGGCCCGACGAAGCAGTGTGGCAGGATGTGATGCATCACTACAAGGAGCGGTATGCCATGGTAGACGGGCATCCGAAGGATGTGGCCGACCCGACATCTGGGCAGTGGGTGCAAATGTATGAGCTGAATAACCGGGTTCGTGCAGCTGAGCGGGCAGCGTTGATGAAGATGCGTTACGAGGACCGCATCAGCGATCACGTCCTGCGCAAGCTGGAACGGGAGCTGGATCTGCTGGATACGCGCTTCGCTCCGCACGGGTGAACGCTCCGGCGGGCGCAAAGCGGGCTGCTTTCCAAGCAGGCGCGGGTCGCGTTACAGTGAAGTGGATAGGATTTGAGAGCAGTTAGTTAAGAGGAGCAACGAACCGTGACCTGGATGGCACCACCCATGACCTGGATTCTGATCGGCGTCGCCGCCTGCGTGGCACTTGGGATCGGCTGCATCATCTGGGCATCGCAAGGCAAGCCTTTGAGCGAGAACCCGCATCACGACGAATACTGATACTAGCAAAGCACCCCGGAATTTCAGCGTTTGCGCGGCGGCATCTTCAGCCACAAAAGACCGGCCATGAAGAAGAGCGCCGAGATAGCCAGAGACATGAGGGCATGACCGCGATGGTTGTAATGCACGGCCAGAGCGGCGCTTACCCACCAGACTGCAGCGCCGGCAAACCAGATCCATGCTGTCCAGGACGTCTTTGACGCCATCCCACTCCTGACCGGTTCGGCGCCGCGAGTCAATGCTTCTCTCTCCGGCTGCGAACCGTGTGGCTTAACAATAAGGCTCCTGCCGTCAGACTAGCAGTCAGGACGACGGGGAGATGTGAGTCCGTGGCTCCCGCCGAAGCGAGCAACCAGAGCACGGTACCAGCGGCAAGAACGTTGTAAGTGACCATGTCCCGCAGCGTAGCAACGACGCTATTGCCGGCCACATGCACCAGCATGGTGAGTGGCATGCCGCAGGTAATGACACCCGCACTGTTTCCGAGGCATCCGGTTCCGAAATGGTCCGCGACTGGTGCCTTTCTCGTACGATGCATGCCACCTGTCCCGGTGCATCTGCGACCTAAGTAACATTCCTTTCGGCACGGTGCCGCCGCAGAATGTCCTCATGTCACGCTTGGCCACAGAGCGGGTTCGCATGCTGGAATTGCTGATCCCGACGATCGATCGCTGGTCGGGACGGAAGACACTCCAGCCGCAGGACAGCAGTGCGCACCTGATGCTGGGCGATCACGGAGAAGAGGTTGCCTACTTTCACCTGCGCAAAAAGGGCTGCATGGTGGTGGCCCGGCGCTGGCGCTCCTCGCGCCAGCCTGGCGATCTGGACCTGGTGTGCTGGGAAGGCGATACTCTTTGCTTTGTCGAGGTAAAGACACGGAGCCGGTTCGACGTGGCGACAGCGGAGTCGGCAGTAGATGCAGACAAGCGGCGCATGATCCGGCGCATGGCTCGGTTATATATGAGAGGTCTGCGGGAGCAGCCGAAGCATGTCCGCTTCGACATCGTATCGGTCTACTTCAATGATGAAGCCACGGCCGAGCTGCGCCTGATCCCGAACGCCTTTGGCTGGACCGAGCCTGCGCATCGCTGGAACTAGACCCTTTTCACTGTAGGTATACAAGAGCGCAGTGTTTGCCTGGTGTTTACCTCAAGAAAGCCACACTGCGCGCACCTGACTGTACACAGTAACAGTGAAATGTTCTAAAGCTCTCCGCATTGCCGCTCATCGTGCCATCAAGTTGTCCTGCGGCTCTTCCCTATACTCTGAATTGAGCACTCGATTCTCCGAAGACCCCGGAGATGCTTCTCTTCGAGAATGAGACCACGCATGAAAAGGATGAGATGACAGCGGCGGTCTTTGCGGGGGTAGGGCTCACGATGGTTGCCGGCGTGATGGCGGGCAATTGCATGCTGCCCAGCAAGTTTGTGCGCACCTGGAAGTGGGAGAACCTGTGGCTTGTCTTCAGCGTGGTTTCGCTGGTGATCCTTCCATGGGCGCTGGCGCTGCTGCTGGTGAAGCATCTATTCGCGGCCTACAGCGGCCTTGCCGGCGCCGCTTTTGTCACTCCTGTTGTCTTTGGCGCGGGTTGGGGTGTGGCACAGATCCTCTTCGGTATTTCCGTGCGGAGGCTCGGCCTGGGTATTGCGTACGCAATCATCGTTGGACTTGGCGCTGTTCTCGGCACGCTGATTCCGCTTTTCTTTGGACCTCCGGTTTACATCTCTCACGCCACGCTGACCACGATTCTGACAGGTGTGGTGGTGATGATTGCAGGCATCGCATTGACCGCCATAGGCGGCAAGCAACGAGAGGATCGCGGCGAGCTTCGAGAAGGAAGCGGTTATGCGACGGCGATTCTTCTCGCAATTCTCTGCGGCATCATGGCGCCGATGCTGAACTTCGCATTTGCTTTCGGCCAGCGGCTGGCGCAGCAGGCGGTTTTCGCCGGAAATACCCCGGTGCGCGCCGCGTATGCAGTATGGCCGATTGCGCTGCTTGGTGGCTTTGTTCCGAACGCAGCTTACAGTGTCTTTCTTCTGTGGCGGGGCAAGACCTGGAAGATTTTCCGGCAGGACCGCGCGGAGGTGATCTGGCCCACGCTGATGGCAGTCTTGTGGATGGGGGCCTTCGCTCTCTACGGCATGAGCGCCGTCTATCTGGGCGCGCTAGGCGTCTCGGTGGGTTGGGGACTGTTCCAAAGCTTCATGATCATCACGGCGACCGTCTCCGGCGTGCTTACGGCGGAATGGAAGAGCGCGCCGCGGAGCGCGATGATCCTGCTGACGCTGGGGCTGGTGTTTCTGCTTCTGGCGACCCTGCTGCTATCCACCGCCGGCCGCTGAAGCGTTCCGCATTCGTGGAAAAGACGAGTCAACATTGCAGTTCTGCGCCTCACTGGGTTTGGTTCTTATCCGGATTGTTGACATTGCACCTACAAGCGTAGTAGATAAACCTATACGTATAGGAGATCGACTTGGCAAAGCCACGATTGTCCAGACTTGAATTTCAGATTATGGAGACGCTGTGGAGGAGGGGTGACTCCTCCATCCGCGAGATTCAGGAGTCCTTCCCGGCGAAGCGGCGCCCCGCATACACCACGATTCAGACCACCGTTTACCGGATGGAGGCGAAGGACGTGGTGCGGCGCGTAAAGAAAGTCGGCAATTTCCATGTCTTCGCTGCGGCCATCTCTCGCGATGCCGCACAGCGACACTTGATCGATGAATTACTGACGTTTTTCGGTGGCAGTTCGCAGCCGGTGATGGCGCACCTGATTGAATCGGGCAAGTTATCTCTTGAAGATGTGAAGGAAGCAGAGAAAGTGCTACGAAGACTCCCCACGAAGGAGAAGTAGTCATGGTGTTTCACGGATTATGGCAAGAAGCGTGGGTCGCACCGGTAGTCAATCATCTCTGGCAATCCACTGCTATCGCAGTGATCGCCTGGCTGCTGGCGCGGATGCTGAGAAACAACCAGGCGCGCACCCGCTACTGGGTGTGGATGATCGCCTCGGTGAAGTTTCTGCTTCCCTTCTCGTTGCTGATTGTCGCCGGTGAATCGCTTCGCTCGGTGATTGCGCCTCCGGTCCAAAGTGCTGCGGTCGCCGGGGTGATGGAGCAGCTAGCCCAGCCTTTCCCACACGCTGCTGCATTCGATGCAGTCGATTCGTTCAGTGCGCCGCCGATCGCGGCCGCGCATCACAGTCATCCTCTGCTCCTGATCCTGGCGGCGATCTGGTTTGCCGGCCTCTTCGCTGTTGCGTCCTCGTGGGCTCGCAAGTGGTGGAGAATTCGTGCTGCGGCTCATGCGGCTTTGCAGACGACGCTGCTGGTTGAAGTACCGGTGTTCTCTTCGCGACATCTGCTGGAGCCTGGAGTCTTCGGCATCTTTCGCCCCGTGCTTCTGCTGCCGGAAAACCTGAGCGAGCGACTCTGCGCTCCGCAATTTAGAGCTGTCATCGCGCACGAGATGTGCCACATCCGGCGACGCGACAATCTCACGGCCGCGATCCATATGGTGGTCCTGGCTATCTTCTGGTTCTATCCGCCGGTGTGGTGGATCAAAGCCCAGCTGGTGGAAGAGCGCGAGCGGGCGTGCGATGAAGCTGTGCTGCAGTCGGGAAATGAAGCAGAGGTCTATGCGGAGAGCATTCTCAACGTCTGCAAGTTTTATATTGAATCCCCGCTGGCCTGCATCTCGGGGATTACCGGATCGGATCTCAAGCGGCGCATTGTTCGCATTATGACGGAGCGGGTTGCGCGCAAGCTCGATTTCAGCCGAAAGCTATTGCTCAGCCTGGCTGCGACGGCCGCGATTGCCGCGCCCATCATCCTGGGTCTTGTGCACATCACGCAGGTCCGCGCTCAATCCACGGCGGCGAGTGCAACACAGAGCATTGCGGACACCTGGCAGGGCACGCTCCATGCCGGGAGAGATCTGCGCACAGTAGTCAAAATCACGAAAGCCGACGACGGCGGCGGATACAAGGCGGTGTTCTACAGCATCGATCAGGGTGGCACACCGCTTCCGGTGACCTCGGTTACGCTGCAGGGCTCAACGGTGAAGATGTCGCTGAATTTTATTGGCGGCAGCTATGTTGGCAAGCTAAGTCCGGATGGCAAGACGATTGTGGGAACCTGGAGTCAAGGACCCAATCCGCTTCCGCTTACGCTGACGCGCGCCACTCCGGAGACGGAATGGACGATCCCGGCACCACCGCCCAAGCTGCCGCCGATGGATGCAAATGCATCGCCGAGCTTTGAGGTCGCGACCATCAAGCCGAGTAAACCGGATGAGCCAGGCAAGATGTTTGGCGTCCGGGGTCGTCAGTTCAAGACCATCAACACAACTCTGGACGACCTGATTTCATTCGCGTATGACGTTCACGCGAAGCAGGTCATTGGCGCTCCGGCCTGGGCGGCGACAGATAAGTTCGACATAGACGCAGAGCCGGATGGCGAAGGCGCTCCCAGTGCCAAGCAGTGGAAGATCATGGTACAGAAGCTGCTTGCGGACCGCTTCCAATTTGCCTTTCATCACGACAAGAGGGAGCTATCGGTTTACGCCCTGAGTGTGGCCAAGAACGGTCCGAAGATGGCGAAGGCACAGGGAGATCCGAACGGGCTTCCTGCTCTGTTCTTCCACAATCTCGGAGATTTGCACGTTGCCAACGCAACCATGAGTGACTTCGCAGGCTTGATGCAAGCCGCTGTGCTTGACCGTCCGGTTGTGGATCAAACGGGACTTGGAGGTAGATTCGATTTCAACCTGAAGTGGACACCGGACGATTCGCAGTTCGGCGGCCTGGGAGCGAAAGTGCCTCCTCCAACCGACAGCGCCGATGCTCCGCCGAATCTGTATACCGCGATCCAGGAGCAGATCGGGCTGAAGCTTGATGCTACGAAGACACTAGCGGAAGTCCTCGTGATCGATAAGGTCGAGAAGCCTTCTGCCAACTGACGCCGAGCCAGCGGGGTTAGCGAGAAGCAATGGCGCGATGGCGAAGTCTTCGGAATTTCTTTCTGGCGTGCGTGCTCGCAGCGCTCGCATTCCCCCGCACAGCCGCAGCTAGTGAATACCACGGCGAGGTAACTTTCGGAGGGCTGCCTGTGCCAGGCGTAACTGTGACGGTTATAGAAGGCACAAAGATATTCACCACAACTACCGATCAGGGCGGCCTGTATGACTTTCCGGATGTGCCGGACGGCGCAGGGAAGATCGAGATCGAGATGCAGGGATTTTCGACGATCCATGCCGAGATCTCCATCGCGCCGAAGACTAGCGGGGCGAAGTGGGAGTTGCATCTGCTGCCGGCCGGCGAGATGTTGGCACGCTCGAAGCCGAAGCAGGTTCCGTTACATCCGCTACCCTCCGCGCCAATCGCCGATATCGCGAACAAGCCCGCTGCATCGGGCGCCCTCAGTGGCGAATCTGCCGAAATGCCGAAGCCGCAGGAAGAGCAGCAGCCCTCTGACGGGTTCCTGATCAACGGCAGCGTAAACAATGCAGCGACATCCCGGTTTGCGCTGCAGCAGGCGTTTGGCAATAGAAAGCTCAACAGCAAGAGCCTGTATAACGGCGGATTCGCGGCCGTCCTTGATAACTCTGCGCTCGATGCCCGCCCCTATTCGCTGAGCGGACTCGAATCGCCAAAAGCGTCTTACAACCGGATTACAGGCATCGCCACGCTCGGTGGACCGATGAAGATCTCCCACGTATTGCCGCATGGACCGACATTCTTTGTTGGTTATGAGTGGACGCGCGATCGCATCGCCGATACCGAGTCCGGACTTGTCCCCACTTTAGTGGAACGGACGGGCGACCTATCAGGCCTGCAGAATTCGCTGGGCCAGCCGATAACGATTTTTGATCCCGCGACGGGACAGCCGTTCCCTGAGAATCGCGTTCCGGTAAGTCCCCAAGCAAAAGCATTGCTGAATCTCTATCCCCTGCCGAATATTAGCGGCAACTCGCGCTACAACTACCAGGTGCCTGTCCTCAACAGCAATCATCAGGATGCCTTGCTTTCACGGCTGGACAAAACGCTGGGGCGCAAAGATGAGCTGTATGGGGGGTTCAATTTCCAGAGCACGCGGGCGGGCGGCACGAGCCTGTTCGGCTTCACCGATACCACAGACACGCTCGGCATCAACACCAACATCCATTGGTCGCATCGCTTCAGCCAGCATCTCTTTCTCTACAGCAGCTATCGCTTCAGCCGCCTGCGCACGCGAATCGCGCCTTATTTTGAGAATCGCCAGAATGTTTCAGGCGAGGCGAGCATTCAGGGCAACAATCAGGACCCGACGAACTGGGGGCCGCCCACTCTCAGTTTCTCGAGCGGCATCGCGGCCCTGATGGATGTGCAGAGCGAATTCAATCGCAATCGCACCGATTCCTTCTCCGGCTCGGTTGGTATCTATCGCGGCCGGCATAACATCACGATCGGGGGTGATCTGCGCAAGCAGGAGTTCAACGATTTCTTCCAGCAGGACCCGCGCGGCACATTCACGTTTACCGGCGCAGCGACCCGGAACGGCGGCAATAGCGCGGCGAGCGGTTCCGATCTCGCCGATTTTCTCTTAGGCGTGCCGGATGCAAGCTCCATCGCCTTCGGCAACGCAGACAAGTATCTGCGCGAGCCGGTGTACGACCTGTATGCGTCCGATGATTGGCGAGTACTGTCCGGTCTCACAATCAACGCAGGTTTGCGCTGGGAGTACGGCGCACCGATTACCGAGCTGTACAACCGGCTGGTGAACCTTGATGTCGCGCCGGGATTTGCAGCGGTCGCGCCGGTTCTCAGCAGCGATCCGGTCGGCTCGATCACCGGCACGCACTATCCGCGCTCACTGATCCGTCCCGACAGGCTGGGCTTCGAACCGCGCATCGGTATCTCCTGGCGTCCCATCCCAGCCTCGACGATCGTTGTTCGCGCAGGTTACGGCATCTATCACGACACCTCCGTCTACCAGGCATCTGCACTAGCGCTCGCGCAACAGGCGCCGCTCTCCAAGAGCTTGAGCGTGCAGAACAGCGCAGCATGCCCGTTGACACTCGCGAACGGCTTCAACCCGTGCTCTTCCATTACGTCAAATACTTTTGCTATCGATCCCAACTTTCGCATTGGATATGCGCAGACCTGGCAGTTGGCCGTGCAGCGCGATATGCCTGGCGCAATCCAGCTCAACGTAACCTATCTCGGGGTTAAAGGAACGCATGGTGCTCAGCAATTTCTGCCGAACACCTACCCCATAGGCGCCGTCAATCCGTGCGTCGATTGCCCGGCAGGATTTGTCTATCAAACGTCCGGCGGAAACTCCACGCGCCAAGCCGGCCAGTTGCAGTTGCGCCGCAGGCTGCGCAATGGATTTACTGCATCGCTGCTTTACACATATTCCAAGTCAATCGACGACGATGCCTACCTGGGCGGACTGGGCCACGTCACAGAGGCGGTGCAGAGTCAGGGTTCCGGCGAGACCACACCCAACAGTTCGCAGCAGAACGGCACACAACAGGGCAGTACGCAAAGCGAGAGCCCGAGCCCTTCGGCACCCGCTGCCATCGCGCAGAACTGGCGGGATCTGCGCGCGGAGCGCTCGCTTTCCGCTTTCGATCAACGTCATCTGGTCAACCTGCAGATGCAGTACACAAGCGGCGAGGGCCTTGGCGGCGGAACCCTCATGAGCGGCTGGGCCGGCCGATTGCTGAAGGAGTGGACCGTGCTCGCCGACCTCAAGGCGGGCAGCGGCCTGCCGCAGACCCCGGTGTATCCGGAAGCCGTGCCCGGCACGGGGGTTATCGGCCCGGTGCGTCCGACGCTCACCGGCGCGCCGATTTATACGTCACAGCTATCTGCACGTTCTGGAGCGCATTTGAATGCCGCAGCCTACGCAGCGCCGATACCCGGCGAATGGGGTACTGCAGGCCGAAACTCCATCACCGGTCCAGATCAGTTCAGCCTGGATGCCTCGCTGGCGCGCAGCTTCCGTCCGGGTGGGCGCTTCTATCTTGATGCTCGAGTGGACGCAACCAACCTGCTCAACCATGTTGTATTCACGGGCTGGATTACGACAGTGAACAGCGCGCAATTCGGTCTGCCGCTTGCGGCGAATCCGATGCGCAGCCTGGAAACCACGCTCCGATTGAGGTTTTAATGCGAATCCTCATGGCCATTGTTCTTCTCGCCCCGTCCGCGCTATCGCAGCAGATTGGACAGAACAAGACTCCTGGCGCACCCGACACCTACACGCTCTCGGTTAAGTCGCAACTGGTGGTCGAAACGGTCGTGGTCAAAGATAAGCAGGGCAAGTTTATCGAGGGACTTAGCGCCAAAGATTTCGCCGTCACGGAGGATGGCGTGCCGCAGACGATCCGCTTCTGCGAACACCAGGACCTGACCGCTGCCGCACCTGTGCCGGTCGCACCTCCGGGAAGTGAAGAGATCACGCTATACAAGCGCCTCGCTCGTACACAGATTGCGCCGGAGGCCGCCGGCAAAGAACGCTATAAGGACCGGCGACTGCTTGCACTTTATTTCGATATGTCCGCGATGCGGCCAGCGGAGCAGCTTCGCGCTCTCACGAGTGCCGAGCAGTTCCTGCGCAGTCAGATGACCACCGCCGATCTGGTCTCGATCATGCGTTACCAGGGCGGATCTGTCGACATCCTGCAGGACTTCACCGCGGATCGCAACAAACTGCTCAGCATTCTTCAGACGCTCATTATTGGCGAAGGCCAGGGCTCCGCCGAGACGATCGATGATGCAAGCAGCGCGGATACAGGCGCCGCCTTCGGACAGGACGACAGTGAGTTCAATGTCTTCAACACAGATCGCCAGCTTTCTGCACTGCAGACTGCGGCGAAGATGCTCGGCCAGTTGAGTGAGAAGAAATCTCTTATCTACTTCGCCAGCGGGCTTCGTCTGAACGGCATTGATAACCAGGCTCAGCTTCACGCTGCTGTGGATGCAGCTATTAAAGCCGGCGTTTCGTTCTGGCCGATCGATGCTCGAGGCCTGGTGGCGGAGGCTCCGCTGGGCGACGCAACACAAGGTTCGCAAGGCAACGCGGGCATGTACACGGGCGCCGCTGCGCTCGCGACGAAGAATAACTTTCAGCAATCGCAGGACACACTGTATGCGCTGGCAGAGGATACCGGAGGCAAGGCTCTCTTCGATACCAACGACCTCACCCATGGCATTGTCGAGGCGCAACACTCTATCTCCGACTACTACATTCTTGGCTACTACACGACGAATACCGCGGAGAATGGTCGGTTCCGGCGCGTGAAAGTATCGCTGACGGAGGATCGGAGCGCGAACCTGAGCTATCGCCAAGGCTACTACGCTGACAAGAGGTTTAGCAGCTTCAATGCCGTCGACAAAGAACGTCAGCTTGAAGACGCGTTGATGCTCGAGGATCCCATCACCGATCTGTCCATCGCGATGGAAATCGATCACTTTCAACTCAACCGGGCAGAGTACTTCGTTCCCATTGTCGTGAAGATTCCCGGACGCGAGCTTGCGCTGGCCAAGCGAGGCGGGGCTGAGCACACATTGATCGACTTTGTTGGCGAGATCAAGGACCTCGCCGACGGCATGACGGTCACGAACGTTCGGGACAACGTCAACATTAAGCTCTCTGATACGACCGCGGTTGAGTTGGCCAAGCGGCCTATCGAATATGACACCGGCTTCACACTTCTGCCCGGCAAGTACATGATCAAATTCCTAGCACGCGATGATGAGACAGGTAGAATTGGCACCTATCAAACCAACTTTGTGATTCCGAACCTTAACAAGGAGGAAAAACGCGTTCCTATCAGCTCTGTTGTGTTGAGCAGCCAGCGTGTTGATTTACAGGAAGCGCTTTATGACGCAGAAAAGAAGAAGCAGAAGGCTGAGGAAACAGCGGTCAATCCGCTGGTGCAGGATGGCAAAAAGCTCGTGCCGAGCGTGACCCGAGTCTTCCGCACAAGCCACGAGATGTACGTCTATCTTCAGGCCTACAAGCCGCTGACGCCTGGCAGCCAGCCGAGCGCGCAACCGCTGTTTGCTTTCGTGTCTCTCTATCTGGCGAATACTAAAGTTTTTGAGAGCCCGCCCACGGCAGCCGTTCCGGATGCCGGCAGCCGGCTGGGGACGATGCCGCTCAGCTTCACCCTTACCCTCGACCATCTTCCGCCGGGACGATATGAGTGCCAGGTCACTATTGTTGATCCGGCAACCTTGAAGGCGAACTTCTGGCGTGCTCCCGTCTTGCTTGTCCGCTAGTCAGGTTTCAAAGGGCTTTGCGATTCGCCTGAAAAGGGCTTTTCACATGAACCAAGCAGACCGGCGCCTTATGCATGGTGCAACAAAGCCTATATAGTAACCGCCCTGGTTATTAGTTTACTAACGGCTGCGTGCCTCGGTCCGAGAGAAGGTCTGGACTAAAAATTGACTGCATTCGATCTGTGGTAGTAGAACACTCGGTCGTCTTCCGCCCGCAAATATGTAAGGTCGTCCCCTCATGCTGTTCGTGTTTAAAGGAGGAACCGTGATTCGCAGATCAGGTGCAGTCTTGCTCGCAACCCTCATGACGGCGCTGGCCGGTCCAGCAACTTCTCACGCGCAAAACTTCTTGACCCACCACATGCGAGAAGCGGTTCGAAGTGGTCAGGCGCAGGCGATTGGACAGCTTCCTGCAAGCCAGGTAATGACTCTGAACATTGTCCTGCCCTTGCAGAATCAGGCAGGCCTGCAGCAGTTGCTAAGCGAGATTTACGATCCCAGCAGTCCATCGTATCGGCACTATCTCACGGTGCCGGAGTTTACGGCGCAGTTTGGTCCCAGCCAGGCCGACTACAACGCAGTTGTCCAATACGCAAAGGCGAACGGCTTCACGGTTATTGGCGGCAGCCGGGATGGCATGAACGTGGAGATCAAAGGGCCGGTGTCGGCTGTACAGGCTGCGTTCCACGTCAACATACACACCTATCAGCACCCTACCGAGAATCGCATATTTTATGCTCCGGATCGCGAGCCGACCGTGAGCCTGCCATTCAATCTGTGGCACATCTCTGGTTTGGATAACTACTCCATTCCGCATCCATTGCTGGTGAAGAAGAGCGATTACGCGAAGGCGCACGGCATCGCTCCCGATAAGGTCGTGCCCTACGCTACCACTGGCTCTGGACCATCGGCTTCGTTTCTGGGAAGCGACATGCGCGCTGCTTACTACGGCGGATCATCGCTTACGGGAGCGGGGCAGAATCTCGGACTCTTCGAGTATTTAGGCACCGATCTTGCCGACCTGAACACATATTTCAAGAACGTCGGTCAGACGAACAATGTGCCGGTCACACTGCTTTCCGTGGACGGCACCAGCACCTCCTGCACTGACAACGGCGCGGGCGGCAACTGCGACGACACCGAACAGACGCTCGACATGACGCAGGCGATCGGCATGGCGCCGGGTCTGTCGAGCCTGGTGATGTACATCGGGTCTACCGATACCGCGATCATCGGCGCCATGACGACTCACAATCCGCTGCCCACCACGATCGGCTGTTCATGGGGCTGGACACCGGCCGACCCAAGCACGCTTGATCCTTATTTCGAAAAGATGGCCGCGCAAGGACAGAATTTCTTTGCGGCGTCGGGCGACAGCTCCACCTGGTCGTCCAGAAACGAAGCGTGGCCGGCAGACGATGCCAATGTCGTATCCGTCGGCGGCACAGATCTGATCACCGCAAGCGCGGCGGGGCCCTGGAAGTCGGAAACTGCGTGGGTGGATAGCGGCGGCGGGATCAGTCCGGACAAGATCGCGATTCCATCGTGGCAGCAGCTCTCGGGCGTGATCAATTCGAGCAATAAAGGCTCGACCACCTACCGCAATGGACCGGATGTATCGGCCAATGCAAACTTCACCTTCTACACCTGCGCCGACCAGACTACCTGCCTGGCCAACGAGTACGGCGGCACCAGTTTTGCCGCTCCCATGTGGGCCGGGTACATTGCGCTGGTGAATCAACAGTTGGTCGCCAATGGCAAGCCGACAATTGGCTTCCTGAACCCGACCATCTATTCGCAAAACGTGACGTCCAGCTATGACACAGACTTCCACGACATCACGAGCGGCACCTCCGGCAGCTATTCGGCAGTTACTGGCTACGACCTGGTGACCGGATGGGGCAGCCCAAATACCGGACTCATCAACGCGCTTACCGGATCGTCAACGCAGAATCCGGAGTTTACTATCTCCGCTTCGCCCACCGCAGTTTCCGTCACGGCAGGCAGCAGCGGATCGTCCACGATTGCCACAACTGTCTCCAGCGGATTCGACTCAGCCGTCGCGCTGACTGCATCCGGTGCGCCCAGCGGCGTGACGGTCAGCTTCAGCCCCGCATCGATCGCTGCGCCCGGCTCCGGCACTTCCACCGCGACCTTCAACGTGGCCTCCACCGCTGCGGCGGGAACTTATAGCATCAAGATCACCGGGAGCGGGGGCGGCGTCACGCAAAGCACAACGGTCTCGCTGACTGTCACCGGTGGGGTCACGGCGGGATTCACCGTCTCTGCATCGCCCAGCTCGATCAGCATCGCGAGGCGCTCGTCGGGTACGGTAACCATCACCACGGCTGCCGGCGCCGGCTTCAACTCCGCAGTGAGTTTGTCTGCCTCCGGGGAGGAAAGCAACAACAGCGTATCCTTCAGCCCGAATACGATTGCGGCACCGGGGTCGGGTACATCCACGATGACAATTACGGTCGGAAGAAGCGCTTCGATCGGAAATCACACCATCACCATCACCGCCACGGGGGGAGGAAAGACCGAGACGACCACGGTCACTCTGGATGTCATCCGATAAGGTGGGTTGATAGGCAGTCATCACAGGAAGGTGCCTGGGCTTTCGCGGCCAGGCACCTTCTTTTCGTAGGGAAAAAACTAAATAGAATGCGTGAGCTTCGATATTTTCACTGTTACTGTGTTCCGCCAGCTTTCAGCGAAAACGCTCTAGCTGCCTAGCCGGCGAAGACGAGTTGCAGGTTCTGTCAGTGGATCGATAACTGTCTCCATCTGCCACGTGCGGACAGTATCAAGCTGTGCCGGCACGGGCTGTCGCCGCGCTGGAGGATATTGCCGCAATCCACTGAACTGTAATGCAATGTGCCACAGAAATGCCGGGTTATTGCGCAGATACCGCTTCGCCAGGCGGCGTGGCTCCTGCAAAAGCCGATGCAGCCATTGCATGCCGATCGTCTTGACCCACTGCGGTGAATCCTGGATGCGGCCGGTATGAAAGTCATACGCTGCGCCGACACCGAACATGAGCTTGGTGTCCAGCAGGTGCAGGTAGCGATGCATGAAACGCTCCTGCCTGGGTGTGCTGATGCCGACCCAGATGATGTCGGGCTTGAGCTCGCGCACGCGCGCGATGAGCATCTGTTCTTCTGCTGCATTGAGGTCGCGAAAGGGTGGTGTGTAGGTACCGACGATGCGCGTCCAAGGAAAGCGCCGCGTGAACCGCTCGCGTAGCTGCTCGGCTACGTGCTCCTCGCCGCCATAGAAAAAGTGGGTGCAGCCGGCAAACTCCTTACGGCGAAATACTTCCAGCATGAGGTCGGGGCCGGCGACACGCTGCATTGTTTTGTGTCCCTGCAGGCGGCCGACCCACACTGTGGGGGTCCCATCGGGTACGGTCATCGCGGAGGCTGCGTAGATGCCGGCCAATTGAGCATCGCGGTGCGCTTCCATAATGCCGTGCACGCCTGCCATGCAGATGTATCCCTTGCGGCGCGATTGGAGCTGCCGGGCAATACGGCACAGCGCGCGTTCCATGTCGAGCGCTTCGACAGAGATGCCAAGGAGTTTAGCGGCGGGACGCCGCAAGAGCGGATTCATAGTATGTGATTTCCTTCTGAGGTTGGTATCGACGCGCTCAAGGCGGACCCGTCGAGTGCCGGCGCGCGAAGCAACAGTGATTGATAGAGCTGCAGATACTGTTCCGCGATGAAGGGCGCAGAAAGCTGCGGCAGGGCGACAGGTTTGGGCGCGCGCTTGCGGATGGCAGCACAGATTGCGTGGCTAAAGACCTGCTCCGCTGCCGCGTTCAGCGGAATGTATACGCAGTGATTGCCACCCAGCTCGCGAAAGGCTGGAATATCCGAACAGATGACGCGGCATCCTGCGAGAAGAGCTTCCGCTACAGGAAGGCCGAAGCCCTCCACGAGAGACGGCGCCAGCAGGACTTCGCAGTTGCGATAGCACCATTGCAGTTCCTGCTCCGAGAGACCATTGAGCAGAAGAACATTGGCGACGATTCCTTTTTTGGAGATGAAGCGACGAATCGCATGCGTCTCCGGACCGGGGATGCCCAGGATGACGAGACGTGTTCCCGCGGCGAATTGTCCGGCGCGCAGAAGGCGCTCAAAGATACGCAAGAGAAAGAGGATGTTCTTATTGCGACGATGCTGGGCAACGCACAACAAGAATGACTCGCCGCTCCAGTCCGGCAGTGGACCTGAATCGGAGATACAGGATTGCGGCTCGACGCAGTTGTAGATGGCTGTGGCCTTCGCGAGCGCAAGCCGCGGTTCCATGCTTTCGAGGCGAGCGAGTGTTGTTCTGGAAACACACGCGATCGCGTTCGCGGCGCGCAGGCACTGCTGGAGTACAAGCTGGTTGAATAAGGCTTTTGGGAAGCCGAAGTTTTGGGGAACGTCGTAGGGGTACAGATCGTGCAGGCTTACCACAGTTGGACAGCGATACGCGCGCTCATTGAGCGGTGCAGGATACGCAAGATGTACGATATCTGCGCCGAGCTGTGCCGCAATTTTAGGGAGTTGTGCGTAGTACCACAGGTTGCGGCTGAGTGAGGTGTTGCGAACGAGCGCGGTATGCAGATGGAGCCGAGCATCGCCGCGCGGTGCGGCATCGTGGACGAATTCCTGCTGCCATGGCGCCGCAATCAGATGCACCGCCGTAATTTGTTCGCGCGTGAGCAGGCATCGCGCGAGGTTGACTGCGTGCCGCTGCACGCCAGAAAGCTGACCGGAAGACGATGTGAGCGCGATGACGACCTTCATGCGAGAACCTCCCGGCGGGTTTGAGAGTGCTCGATGAGAGCGCCAATCAAAGCGATGAACCACAGCGGAAGCGAAAGATCGAACGCCTCTGTATCGGCAGCGCCGCGTACGATGACGAACAGCAGCATGCCAAGGAAGAAGGTCTTTAACGGAACGTCGGAGAGACGGCGAAGGTGGCGCCAGACGCTGCCGTAGATCGCAACCAGCATGAAGACACCCACGGCGCCATAGGCATAGAACTGCTGCAGCAATTCGTTGTGCGCGTGGCGTGCCTCAAACTCCTTGAATGGAGGAATGACCTTCCACACAGAGTGGAAGCCGTGGCCGATCCAGGGCTTCTGGACTGCTTCGCTGAGGAAGTAAAGCCAGATGCCAAGGCGTCCGGTGAGCGTTTCTGCCTGATTGCCGGCGTTGGTGTAGACGACATAGTATTCCGCCAGCAATCGCGAGAAGACCACCAGCACCAGCAACGAGAATGCGACCACCAGGAGCTTGGTTCGGCGGCGCATGGAAGTATCGCGCAGAAGGATGTACGCCTGCCCGGCGAGGAAGGCGATGATTGTTGTTTTGCTCAAGCTGCGCAGGAGCGTAACGGCGAGCAGAAAAGCCGGCATGGTCCAGTTGCCGCTCTTTTTGCGCATCAGATATTGCGCCAGGAAAAAAGCGAAGGCGCAGGCCCACCCAATCTGGTTCGGGCCCAGGAGCTCTTCGTCGCCGAGGCGGAGGTCGGACTGCGCAGGCAGCAACCATGCGATGGCTGCGATGGCGCAGCTTCCCCAGATGTAGCCGCGCATCAGCGAATTCACGACGGTGTCGATGGGGCCACTGCGCAGGAGCAGCACAACCATTGCTGTATCTGCCACCATCGCGCACCAGAAGGCGATCGCCGCAGACAACGAAGCGGTCACGCTCCAAAGCAGGCTGACTCCGGAGAAACCGAGAAACAAGAGGACCCATCGGAAACAGGGCACTCGGAAGGGTGAGCGAAAATTTTGCGGGGACCTTCCGAGCGTGTCGAAGACAGCAAGAAGCAGAAGAAGATAGTTGAGAGCGAGGCTGACAACCACTCCACCCTGCGCATCCTGGCCGAAGACGTGCACAGCCAGCAGCGGAAGGATAAGACGGAACGAAAGATAGAAGCCCACGCATGCAGCAAATGGGCTCACTGCGCTCACAGCGACAGAAGACTGAGTCAGCGTGAGCGCAGAAGCCCTGACCGCTTGTGCGTTGGCGCTCATGCTTCCTCACAGACAGGCTTGGCTGGTAGCGAAAGGTGCCCGTCGCGCGCCCTAGCCAGCCAGCGCACCAGCGGTACATAGAGGAGGAGAGTGATAGCGCCGTAACAGAGCCGTGCCAGCGCCAATCCATATGCGCCAGCGTGAGGCAACAGCCAAAAGATCAGCGACAGCATGGCTGCGCCGGCAGTGAGATTGATCCAGGTAACAATTCGGACGCGACCCAAGGCCAGCAGCGCATACATGCCTGTGACATTCAACGCCAGCAGAGCGGAGCTCCAAAGAATGATGGGAAAAATGGAGGTCGCGCTACGCGCTATCTCCGGACCGACCCACGCGCGCAAGATGCGCTGCCCGAAGAGCAATAGGGCCGCAGTCATCACAGCGACGAGGAGCAGATTGCATCCGAGCGCGAGGAACACCGTTCTGCGCACGTCGGATGGTGCTTGCGATGCGTTGCGCGCGGCGAGATGCGGGAAGAGGAAGTGCAGGCCGGATGCGGCGAAGCCATAGATGGGCTGCGTCAATTGTGTACAGAGCGCGTAGGAGGCGACGGCAACAGCGCCAAGAGAGACGCCGAGGAAGAGCCGGTCGGCCTGGCTGAAGACAACGCCCGAGACCGCTTGCAGCCAACTGAAGACTCCGAAGCCGAGCAGCGCCTTCATGGCGTTGGGGTCCACTGCCGGCATTAACGATTTGGCTTGCAGGAGTTCGCGAAGTTTGGCGAACTGCAGCCATGTGCCGATTAGATTAAGCAGAGCAGCGGCTGCAACAATGCCGGCGACGCTGTGAAATGCATATGTGAGAGCGGCAGCAACCGCTAGGGAGAGCATCCGGGCGAGTATGCTGATGCGGACCGCAGCGCCGTAGCGTTCGAAAGCGCGTTGCGTACTGATGCAGACGCTCTCCATTGTGCGCAGCCAGAGAAGAAGGCTGGCGATACGCAATGACCAGATGCAATCCTGCTGCAGGACCGCATTCGACGATACCAGGTGCCGCGCGGCAATGGGTGCCAGCATCCACGCGATGCATGCGAGCGCGGTGCCCAACACGAGATTGATAGCGATCATGCAGCGAACTGTGCGCACAAGCGCCTCGTGGCGTGCGAGACCGCGCAGGCTGGCCACATGCTGGATGTTCGCGTCTCCGAACCCGGAGGCGATGATGCTACCCATGCTGACAGCGGCAGTCACGACCGCCCAGATGCCGTACGCTGCCGCGCCCATATTGCGAAGAATGATGGGCGCAAGCACCAACATGCCAATCGGATATGCGGCATAGTCGAGCACGCCATAGGCCGCATTCGTCAGATACGTCCTCATGGCGTTGCTCCTGTCTGCGAGCTTCGCCGCCATGAAGTGGCAGAGAGTGTGCCGTATATCTGCTGTGCGAGTACTTTGCGTGGGTCGCTTGCACTTATTCGCAGCCAGCGCTGCCATGCAAGCAGCAGGGCGGCAGCGAGACTGGTGGAAACAAGCGTGAGAAACGCGGCGAGCAGTAGGCGCGGGGGCCAGGACTTCTTCTCCGGTATGCCGGGCGAGTCGATCACACTGACGACAGGCACATCCTTTGCTTCCTGGATACGCGCCAGCTCGTATTGCTGTGTCAGGAGTTCGAAGACGGTCTCCTGCACCTGTACCTGCCGGTAGAGATCCGCATACGGAACCGCGAGCCGAGGAAGCTGACGGAGCGGCGGATACAACTCACTGCCACTGCTCGCCGCAGAGTGGTCGTCGCTTTCGCTGGAGGGTAGTGGGGCGGACGATCCGCCTATCTTCGCAAGCTGAGTTCGCAGCTCGGCGATCCGAGCCTGCGTGGCACGAACGCGCACATTGCCGTCGCCATATATCTGACGAAGCGAATTGAGATTCGCCTGTTCCAGAATCATCTGCCCTTGTAGTCGGGACGTGGCATCGACCATAGCGCGTGCTTGCTCTTTGATATCGATGGTGGAGTGCGTGCTCGAGAACTCACTCATCTGCTGCTGCGCCTGTTCGAGATCGGCTTTCACTTTTTGCAGGCGCTTCTCGATGAAGACGCGCTCCTGATGAGCAGATGAGGTGCTGGTGCGGTTGAGCAGAAGATTGAGTTCGTCGAGATATGCTTGCGCGAGATCGCGTGCGCGGCGCGGATCGGTATCGTCGACAATGATCGTAATGACGCCGCTCTTCTTGTCGTCGGTAATGGTGGTATGGCGCGCCAGGTACTTTGCGGTGTCCACGCGATAGCGCTTGTGGTACACGTGTTGCAGATGGAAGCGGTCAATAAGGTGGCCTGCTACTGTACCGCTGCGCAGCAGGTCGATATACAGCGGAGTGGTGTTGTTGCCGCCGAGAAGAGTTCCGGCCAGACCGCCAATTCCACTCATTCCACCAAGAGCATGTCCTGCCAGGGCGGCCAGCATGGCGGTGCCGATGCTGGGGCTGCTTGGCGGCATGATCTGAGCCGAGGACTTGTATCGCTTGGGCAGGATGAAAGCGATCAGGAGACTTAACAGCAGCGACACAACAGCGATGCGAAGCAAAAGACGCCGGCGCTCCCATAAGGTCGCGGCGCTTGTCACCCAGTCCCGCGCGGCGGCGAGATCGGACGCAGTCGAAGCGGCCGCTATGGACGCTATCTGTCCTGGAGCCTCTTCGATCCGTTCATCGAGGAGCACCGAGCTGTCGCGATGACGCTCTTTTGCGGATGTAGAGCCCGCTGGAACGCCGTTAGGAGTGTTCATAGGACACCAGCCACGCCAGCAGTAAACGCTGAGGACGAGGCGATCTGTGCGACGGTGAGCAGATTGCGCCAGAAGAGCGACGCGCCGATGATCTTCTGCGGTACGACCAAAACGTCACCCGGATCAAGGCGCGTTGATAGCACACCATCGTCGAACCAGAGGCTCGGCTCGCGACCGACGACGGAGCCGTTGGCGCGAACGATGAATATCTCCTTCTTGTTCGCGATCTGGGTCACTCCGCCGGCGCGATGCAAGTACCAACCCGCATTCCTGCCCGGCGCAAACGTAATGGCGGTCGCGTTGTATACCTGACCGGTGACGAGCACGAAGCCAGGACGCTTGGGGATGCGAAGTACGTCGCCCGCGCGCACTTCGATGTCGGCCGGCGTGTTCTCCCAACTGCTGATGTCAGCGCTGATGTGGATGACAAGACGTCCGGTAGCCGGCTGACTGCGCAGACGCGAGAGAACCTCGTTCTGCTGCTGCGAAATCAGCTGCATCGTGGCAGACGAGTCACTGCTGCCGAGATTCGGGCTTAGGCGCGCGGAGGCCGAGCTGGTTTCAATCTGGCGGATGAGCTGTTCACGGCTGCTCTCCTCAAGTTTGCGAACCTCCTCGCGGATGAGTACCGCACCTGCGGGATAGCTGGTATCGCGGAATCCTCCGGCACGCCGCAGGATCGAACTGAGCCGTTCACCTTGCCGGAAGCCATACGACCCCGGATGCGCTATCTCGCCTTCGACGCGGATGGAGGCGCCGATATCGTTCCACCCAGTTAGCTGGTGCACGGTCAGTACATCGCCGGGCTTGAGTGGAACATCATCGGCCTGGTCGTTTTGGTTGACTGCATCGCCGATACGAATTGGCTTGCGATCGATGACAACCTTCGTTCCTCCAACCACCTGATAACTGGTAAGGTCGGCGTCTGTAAGCAGAGCATCCCGCTTGAAACCACCTGCCATGCGCACTAGCTGGGCCGCGGTCATGCCGTGCGAAAGTGCATAAGTGCCCGGCCGAAGCACCTCGCCCCCGATGATCACTCTGGGAGCATCGGCCTCGTAGCGACCGAGGATACGTACGGTGTCGAAAGGCTCGAGCGGATAATTACTGTTCCCTATCAAGACGTCGGGCACATTGAAGTCGATGGTCTCGGGGTGCAGATCAGGCGGTACGAGGCGAACGATCTCACCGCGATCCGCTGGTTCGGGTAGCAGATCCTGATAGCTGTGCAATACGTCGCTGAGTTGCATGCCGTCGTGATACGACATCCGTCCCGGGCGCACGACATGGCCTTCCACGTAAACGACACGCTGGCTGTAGGGCAAAATTGCCGACACGTGCACGCGATCGCCATCGTGAACGGAGAAAGCTGCGATGGCAGCACGCGCAGATTCAGAATTGCTCCCGTCTGGGAGATGCAGGCTCACAGTTTCGCGCTGATGATTCGCATCGATGCGGTCGATCACAATGTGGCCGAGTTCTGCAGACACTGTGGCGCCGCCGGCATCGTTGAGCACCTCGGCGAGTGTGGTTTCACTTTTCAGCTCATATATTGCTGGCCGCTTCACTGCGCCGTAAACGGTGATCTGGGGGCCGACGGGAGGCACCATCACGGTGTCGCCTGACTGCAGGCGGTCTTCGTTTTGAACGCCGTGCAGAAGGAAGTCGTAGAGATCGATCTCTCCAACCAACCGGCCCCCGCGGTAGTGGCGAAGCACGCGCAGGGAGCCAACGCTGGTGGGACCACCGGCGGCGAAGAGCGCATTCAGCGGTGTGGAAAGTGAGCTTATATCGAAGGCGCCAGGGCGCTGCACGTCGCCAACGACATAGACGCGTATGCTCCGGAGGCGGGCCACCGTCACCGCGACCTGCACATCGCGATATTGCTTTTGCAGCGCGCTGGTGATGACGCCCTGAACGCGCTCGAGTGAGAGGCCAGCTACCTGTACCGGCCCCGCATCGGGCAAATTGATTTTGCCATCAAGATCAATCGAGCGGGTGAGGCTCTGTGAGATACCGCCCCAGAGACTAATGGTCAGGCTATCGCCGGGCCCGACCACATAGTCAGGGCCGGGCGGAATGTTGAGCGGGATGCCGCGTCCGTTAGGTGCGATCTGATTTGTCGCGTACGCGTTCCGGCGAAGAAATATGTCCGAACCGAAGCGCTTCAGCTTTCCATTTTGCTCAGGAAGCTGCGTGTAAAGATCGCGCAGCGACAACATATTGTAAGGAGCAGGACTATGAAGCACCTGGGGGCCAGCCATCGCGTAGGGATTGGCTGTGCTGCGCGGATTCCGCGCAGAGCGCCGCGACCCGTATGGCGCAGCAACCGGAGTGCCCGGGGTTGGCAGCATCGTGGATGGAAGCCCCTGTGCTGGTATCTCCCCGCCCTGCGCCTGCGCAAACTGCGATGCTGAAAATAGCTCCTCACTGTTATCACTCGTGCCGTCCGTCTCGGGGCTTGCGTCCGTTACGTAGCCGCGCGCACGCAGGAAGACGGTGATATTGGCGCGCAGCTCCGGACTCGACGCGATCTTGCTGTACAACATCTGGTCGGTGATGGAGTCCGCTTGCAAGGGTGTGCCCTGCTGCTGCGCCAAGTCGGCCATCTCTGACTTCAATTCGATCACCGCATCCGGCTCCTGCTGCAGAACTGCTAATATCTGGTCTGCCGAAAGCGGTGCAGCGGAATTACTGCCAAAGTTTGTCGCAGCACCCTGTGTATCACTGTTTGCCGCAGCGCCCTGTGTATCACTGTTTCTCGCAGCACCTTGTGTGTCACTGTTTGTCGCAGCGCCCTGGGTATCACTCTCATTGGTTCCAGCGGCATCCAGGGTTGAATCGCTGCGCAGCGAGCTATCGGGAGGCTGGCTTTGCTCCGTTCGGCTGTCATCGGGAGATAGCAGCGGCGGCGGCACGGCCAAAGGGGTTGCGCTGCCGGGTGTGAGCTGCTGCTGCTGTTGTGCTCGCGCGGATTGCAGGCAGAATGCGATGATCACCACAGCGAGAGCGCGGCCGCCGCGACGCGCAGGAACAACCCAACCATAGCGGGTCATGGCGTCACCTCATTCAAGTGCTGCTGCCAACGAAAGGATTCGCGGAGATAACGAAGACCTTCCACCGTGTGAAAGCGCAGTCGAAAAAGAACGAAGCGAGTCTGAATGAGATAGCGTCGAAGACACGACGACGGGGTCTCGTTCGCCTTTGCATGTACGATCGGCGGAGGCAGACGAAGAGGCAGCAAGGCTTGCCGCGGTGAACGCTTGGTTGGAACGCCGCAACTTGCGAGTTCCTTTAGGAGCAGGAGATAGAGTTTACTGCCGGGGAAGGAGCCAAGGACCGCGCGCTCTCCGTAGAACTGCACCCACAACCTTGCTCCGGCAGGAAGGTAATCTACAGTCCAACTCGTAAGCGCTGCCGGTGCGAAATCACCCATCAGATGCGTGATGATCAGGGTGATTACCCCGAGTGCGATCGCGGCTCTCGGAGATTCTTCAGCGCGCGCTTGCACCTCACTCCAGAAGACCGCATCGTCGCGTCGCATGACCACATGGCGGCGGAATTCGACGAGGTGTGCGGTGCGTGAGAATTCACTGCAGACATGCTTAAACGCGTGCATGCCCTGTCCGAGGAAGAGATCGGCGGAGGAGAGCACAGGCATGTCGAGATTGCAGAAATGGCGCATTTCAGCGCGAGCCAGCAGCGAAGAACCTGAGTCGCCGGAGGCCTCGAGGTGCAGCTCCACCGATCGATAAGGCACGTTCTTATAAAGACTCTTGAGTGAAGCGCCTGGCATTTCATTCGTCTTGAACTCCCAGCTTCGTCCGCTGATGGCCCGCAGATGATAGCCCCGCCGCTCGAGAATGCTTTGCGCCTCGCGCGCATTTTCTTCTGCTATGAGGAAATCCAGGTCTAATTGCGAACGTAATTCTGGTCGTGGAACGGAGATCGGGCAGAGAGAGAATCCCTTCAAGATGGCATAACGAAGAGCGCTTCTCTGAAATTCCCGATGGATTGCAGATAACTCGGCAAACATTCCCTTCATCCGTGTGGTGTTGTCGGCCAGGTTCTGCTGCAATCGTGCGAGGACGTGAGGTGGCAGCAGGTCTGTCTGGTTTAACTCGGTAAGACGATCAAGGAAGTACAGAGCCAGACCGCTGGTATCAAGCCAGAGCAGCAACCGCCGCCACTCTATGGCGGATAGGTGCTGTAGTCTTGTGCACATTTCCAGCGACGGGTCGCAAAACATCGACAGCGCGGCTTCGCGCATTTGCAGTTCCCTGCTACGAAATCGTGATGTGGTATTGGTCTTGAGCATGCGCATGATAACTAGTGGCTGTACATCTCCGGTTCACCCAGGCTGCCGGCGGGCGGCAGGTGACGCAGGTAGACCACGATCGACCAGATTTCGTCGTCGCTCAGCACGTCCTTCGATCCAGGCATGCCGGAGGGCCAGATACCGTAATCAATCACCCACTTCAACTGGCCGTCTGTATAGGCTTGGACGTCCTTACCGGACAGCAATGGAACGGGCGGCGACATCCGGCTGGCAAACGGCACGCCGGTGTTCTGCCCATCGAGTCCGTGACAGGCAACACAGTAGTGCGAGAAGGCTTCCTTGCCATCGGCGAGGGTGGCAGCGTTGTCCGGAAGTGGATTCTTCTGCGATTTTCCGCGCACAAGGATGTGTCTCTTTGTTTCGGTCATGACACTGGACTCCAGCCCGTTTGGTGGACTTGCCTTGCATCCACCAAGCTGAATGGCGAGACACGTTAGAGCGCAGGAGAGAATCAAAACGCTGCGCATCGCCCTACTCCACAACATGGAGCTTGAGTTTCATCCCGCCGTGGCCCGACCCGCAAAAGACTGAGCACTGACCTACAAAATCGCCGGTTTTGGTTGGGGTAAATGCAGCCTCACTAGTCTGACCCTTGGAAGCTTTGACATTGAATCCAAGCTCCCGAAAGCCCAGGCCGTGAGCCACATCCACGCTCTTGAACACAATCACGACCGGCTCGCCCTTCTTCAAGGTGATCTCGGCGGGCGTGAAGTTGAATCTCTTTGCCGTTATTTCGATACGGCGCGGCCCTGGCTGGGCGTGAGTGGGTTGCACCGCGAACAACAACGCGGCTAGCATCATTACGAACAGCGCAAAAAAAGCAACCTTGAACTTCATGAATAAATCCTTTACCTGGGCATTCTGTTACACCGCGTCAACTTACTTCTGACCTTTTCGCGGCCGGCAATGCTATTTGCCGCCGCTGTTCAGCGATGCAACCTGTCCTGAATCTAGCCAGCCCGTAACATAGGGTTGTCATGTCGCTGTAAGGCGATTGTCACTGCTTTGTTGGTAGCCTTTGTCACTAACAGCCCGTTCACAGACATTCGACCGGCGCGAGCGACGTCGCCGGGCCAGCTTGCATTGCGTGATTTGCGAGTTTAGTGACAACCAACTGACAAAGTACCGACGATTTGGCGACACATTTACCGACGCCAGGCGCTAGCGTGACAGCTATGCCGCATCGCAGATTCAAATTTCACACGGTTCAAGTGGTGCGATCAGCGGGGCTCATCGCTATTGCGCTGACGATCTTTTCTGCCGGGCGTGCTGGAGCGCAAGATACGCCGCTGCTCTCAGGCGGCGTTGGATTCTTCACCAGCACCAACGGTGGCAATACTACGTATCTACCGATCATTGAGCCGCTGCTCGCCGCGCCCGTCGGACAGCATGTGCTGATCGAGTCGCGCGCGGCGCTGCTTGAGACCTACGCACCCCGCAGTAATGGACAGCCCGGCTACGACCATCAGTTCTTGGGGGCTCTCACCTATCTCCAGGGAGACTTCCTTCTTACGCCGCATGTCACGCTTGTTGGTGGCAGCTTCCTGCTTCCGTTCGGTACTTACAATGAGCGGCTTTCACCTATTTGGATCAGCAATTTTCAAGACGGTCCGCTCATCAGCACCCTGGGATTGATGTCTAGCGGCACTGGAGTTGGCGGGATGCTGCGTGGTTCGGCTATCTCACACCCGAAGTATTCCATCGATTATGCTGCCTATTTTTCCGCACGCAGCGGAAACGAACAGTTCAACTCCGAGCGCTCGTCTGGCGGGCGAGTGAGCCTCTATCTGCCCGAGCAACGTCTTGAGGTGGGAGCTTCCTACGACCGTCTTCTTCAGGGTGTGCAGGAAAATTTCTATGGCGCGCATGTCTGGTGGGAACCGAAGAATACTGCATTCCGTTTACGCTCGGAGTTTGCACGTGGTCACCATGCCCAGGGCTACTGGATCGAAGCCGACTACCGCACACAGGCATTCGGTGGGTTGGATAGCTTTATCGGCCGATTTGAGCCGGTCTTCCGTATGCAGCAAACCTTCCGTCGCGACAACTTGGTCAGCGATGGACTGCCGCTTGTGAATACACAGCGCGCGGATTTCGGATTGGACTACAACCTGCCGCATAACACCAGGATTATCACCAGCTATGCGCGACAATTTTCTTCCACTGGCAACCGCAATATCTGGGAGACGGGGATTGTTTACCGGTTCCTCTTCCCTGCCTGGAAAGGTAAAGGACAATGAGCCTGAAATACTTCCTCTGCGGTCTTCTTCTTCTGGCGGCGACTTGGGGATCCTCGGGCGCAGCGCCACAGTCGAAGGACCACGCTAAGGCTGCGTCACAAACGGCAGCACCGAAAGCCGCCAAGCAAAGCGCGGCAACGCAGGACTCAGTGCATAACGATGACGGTCAGCGCATCTTCGATCAGAACTGCTCTCGGTGTCACACGGCTCCGGATGGGTTCTCGCCGCGCATCTCCGGGACTGTGGTGCGCCACATGCGGGTTCGCGCTTCTCTTAGTCGACATGACGAGCAGGAACTGCTTCGCTTCCTGAATCCATAGCCAGTGGATCTATCTCAGCCATATGGGCACTCATTCAGTAGGTTGGCACTGCATCTGGCCCATAAGGACGGCCGAATTTGTTCAGATGCTGCTCCTTCAAACTACCTGCGCGAATATCGCCCAGGGTGACCATAGGGCCAGTTATATGAACTCGCCTTGTCGATCGGTCAAGGGAGCTTTGCGCCTGTCCCTCGACCCATACGTGCAGGATGTAGTCGCCTTCTGGAACGCCTTCGATACTGAATACACCGTGGGGGTCGGCGATGCTGTAGAACGGCGTGTCGAGCGCAATCACTACCGCGCTCATCTCCGAGTGAATATTGCAGAAGATATATGACACGCCCTCGCGGGAGAACGTCACGCTGCGGGTTGAACCTGCTTCGTACAGACCCAGATCGAACCGCTTGCCCTCGAAAAGAGAAAAGACATTATGGAAGAACGGATCAGCGTTTGGAAATGCCACGCTGCTGCCCACCGGCACCACGAGAAGATGCGGTATGAACATTTTGTTCTTCTGCAGCAAAGTGAACCTGCCGGGAGTGACCGCGGGCTCGGCACCGGATTGAACGGGCTTCAGCCAGATCACCGCTGACGGCATCTTCCGGGAGCTATGCGCACCATGGCTGCCGGTCTGAGTCACCAGCTGCGCCTTCACTTCCACGGCATGCAATCGTGTGTAGCCGGGCATCACGAGCAATGAGACGGTCAGCATCGCTCTGCAGAGAGTCCGTGCTAGTAGCTCAAACGGCATCAGAATCTGTACCCTGCGCCAATGCCGATCACATCGCTGAAACTTGCAGGACCGGTGGCATAATTCGTCCATAACCGCCGATATTCTAGAGAAAATAATAGATATGTGCTGGGACTGTAGATGACATTGCCGAACGCCGACTTATTACGTGCAAGTCCCGGATACGTCGAATATTCAGGAATAGCTGTACTCGCGTGTATCTCACCGGCGAATGGGTTATCGATGCCATAGCCGGTGTTGAACTCAAGCCGTTCCCCTGCCCTACTCTTCAGTTGTACCCACCCGCCCACGTCGTCCAGTGCACGGGCAATCTCTGCGGTGCCTGCATCGAGATGGACGTAATCGACGTATCCTCCACCGCCGAGGCCGCCCAGCGCCGCTCCGCGATATGCATTCGTCATCAGAGCAAAATGTTTGCTAATCGGCAGGCGCAGGTCCATTGCACCTGCCCACGCATCGAACCGGCTGCCATCACCCGTCTCGTGCGGGCTGAAATAACCGCTCACGCCAACTTCCGGTCCGATGTCGGCCTCACCCGATGCGAATGAGATTCGGGCCTCGGTGCCTGGCCAGCGACTTCGCTCGGCGCGCGAGATGGTTGCGGTGCTCGGGGCTGCGCCTGGCCATTGAGGATCCGCAACGTCGATCAGTCCGGCCTGGAATTTCAATCGCGCCGAGTTGGTAAGACCGATCTGGTGAGAGACACCGATCTGCGGATTCCAGTACCAGAGGTTGCCGCTCCAGGCGAATTCCGGCTGCGCCACCGCAACAAGGGAGGAAGGCGTATTCGGCGCAAGAAAGCTGCGATCCTGTGCGAAGAACGCCTCCGTATCTTGCCATTTCAGTCCGGCATGCGCAGTGCGCAGCCGCAGCAACCCGCTAGCGGCATAGTTGGATTGCACTCCGCTGGCGAAGAAGTCGACACGTACATCCGCGTGGCTGGTTGCACCGAAGAGGTGCGGACCTCGCGCATCGAGTCCGAGCACGGTCTGCCGCAGCGAAAACCCGGTACTCCCCGCCCCTGGCTCAGCATAGGTAGGACTGGCAGAAACATCCACCTGGCGCGTGTTCACGTAACTGTTAAAGAGCAGAAGGCCGCTCACCTTCAGCGGATATTTCGATGCCGTCTCTACCTTTGTCTGCTCGTGGGTTGCAATTTGCGACTCCTGCATCGCCTGTCGTTCACGAATCTCTTCGACAGCACTTGTCGATGTGTTCGCCGAAGCGGTGCTGCTAGCGTTCGGCTGCTGGGAAGCCGCAGAGGGTGCCGGACGGCCAGTTTTCTCCGCAGCCATTTGGTCCTTCAGCGCTGAAAGCTGCTTTTGCAAATCCTCAAGCTGCTTCTGATAGGCGTTCATTTGTGACTGTGCATGTGCAATAGCGGTCGTCAGCCGGTCTATCTTTTGATCTGTTGTCTCGGCTGCGGAAGCTGGTGGATTTACTTCCTGCCCAAAAGCCGGTTGGCTCACCAGTGCAGATAGCAACGCGGCAAGGGCAAGCGCGATCCATCTTCCGAGCAGCAACGAAACCGCGCCGTGCGGCTTGCGAACCGCGTTGGGTTGCCTGGAATGAGCGATCATGATGTCAACTGTTTGCTGCGTATCGCCTTTTCTGTGCTGTTCGTTG
Organism: Acidobacteriaceae bacterium; assembly: GCA_036500805.1. Taxonomy (GTDB): domain Bacteria; phylum Acidobacteriota; class Terriglobia; order Terriglobales; family Acidobacteriaceae; genus KBS-83. The sequence goes on from DASYBK010000078.1 coordinate 46,466, forward strand.
GACCCGGAGATACGGCTCGCGATACGGTTAAGCGAAACACGGCTTCACCCGGCCGGCTACTTACCACTTGTACGCTGCCATTGTGTTCGCGCGCCACGCTCCACGCCAGTGTGAGTCCCAGCCCGGTTCCTTTTTGCTTTCCCATGCTTACAAATGGATCGAATAGGCTCTCGCGGATTCCCTCCGCTACGCCAGGTCCGCTGTCCGTAATGGTCACGCTCACCATCATTTCGTCTCCGTCTACGGCAACGCTCACCTCCCGGCGACCTGTGCCCTGGCTTGCCGCCTGACACCCGTTCAGCAACAGATTGTAAATAGCACGTTCCACCTGCTTGCTATCGATCGCTGCTGTGATATCAGCTTTCGTCTCGACTCGTACGGTCACCCGTTCGGCATCCGGATGCGCGCGCACCAGTGCCACCGCGCGATTTACCACGGCCGTCATCGAGGCCGGCACGCGTTGCAATGCCGCTCCGGTACGTCCGAAGATGAGCAGCGAGTCCAACATGTCGGTTGTTCCATTTACCGCGAGGCGGATTTCATTGAAAAGGTCCGCACGTTCGTTTGCCGGCAGCATGGGGGAGGCGAGAAACTCGGCGTTCGCGTACACCGCCGCCAAATAGTGGCGAAGATCGTGCGAGACGGAACTCGCCATGCGGCCGATCGTCGCCAGCCGCTCCGATTCAACTAACGCGCGATTCTTCTTCTGAATTTCATCGCGCATCTCGGCGAAGACCCGGCTGAGATAACGCACTTCCTGCGTCCCTCCGGAAGGGAGCAGGTACTGCGGATCGCCTTCCCCGAAGGCCAGGACGCCTGTCGCCAGCAACTCCAGTGGACGGGTGACCATGCGGGCCAGCAGCAGCATCGGAAACGATCCCACCGCAACCGCCAGCAGGCTGGCCAGAAATACCAGCCGGTTGATCTCCCGCTCGGTGCGATCGGCCTCCTCGAATGACTTCATGAGCACCAAGCGTAAAGGCGTACCGGCACCATTCGTCATGTCTTTGACAGTAGCCAAATAGCGTTCATCGCCGACTTGCACGATGCCCCCGCTATTCTGTCGAAGCGACGCAACCATACTTTGCAGGGGATCCCGTTTCTCTTTCGGCAGCGTGCTGGCTACGATGTCGTTGCCCGCAACGAACGCCGCTTCAGCGCCCGCACCGCGGCCCGCCTCCTGCAGAAGGCGGTGATCGACCGCATACCCGCTCACCACATAGCCCAGCAGCGTTCCACTTGCCGCACTGCCGAAGTAGAGGGGGCGCACCGAGTACTCGTACAACCGGCCAGCACTTAGCAGATAGTGCCGCTCCGGATCGCCGATCACCGTCTGCAGGTCATTCTTCAATTGTGAAGTATTTTCAACGCCCAAGGCATTGGCGGAGAGAACGCGGTTATTCGCATCGGCCAGTGCAAACAGATCGTTGCCGCTCGTCTTCCAGAAATCCACTGCATCATCCGCAATCGTGCGCGGATCGCTGGTGGTCATCAAAGCCTTCAGGCTGGGCAGGCTGGCCAGTAGCGAACTCTCCTGCTCCAAAGTCGAACGCCTGCGAGCCTCCAGATCCTGAAAGGTCTCTACCGAATGCTGCAAGTCTGCGGCCATCGTCTCCTGCACGTGATGCTGCAGGCGGCTGCGGACAATGAGCAGGCTCGATGCTGTGGTCCCCGCGATGATCAGAACCAGCGAGGTCAGCAGCAGAACACGAGTTCGGATTCCTCGTCCCTCTTTCTTGTTGAACACAGGGTTCAGCTCTCTTAGGGCACGAATTTGTAGCCAGCTCCGTAAATCGTCTGCAAATAACGCGGCTCGGTGGCGTTTGGCTCCAGCTTCTGCCGTAATTTCAATATCTGATTATCGACGGTGCGGGTGGTTGGATAGGAGTTATATCCCCAGACCTCGTTCAAAAGCTCCTCCCGGCTCAGGACACGCTCTGCATTCTCCACAAAATACTTCAGCAGCTTGAACTCGTGTGCTGTCAATGTAACCGGTATGCCTGCCCGCCGTGCGCTCATACGCGCAAAATCTACCTCGCATTCGCCGAACTTATAACTCAACATCGTGGTTGGTTTGTGTCGTCGCCTTAATGCTGCCTGTACCCGCGCCATCAACTCACGCGGGCTGAAGGGCTTGGTCACATAATCGTCCGCTCCCAGCTCCAGCAGCAGAACCTTGTCGGCTACTTCGCTGATCGCGCTCACGACGATGACAGGAATCTCCGGCTGCTCCGCCTTCATGGTCTTGCAAAGGTCGCGGCCAAAGATGTTCGGCAAGACCAGATCCAGCACCACTGCCGAAGGATTCGCTGCGCGGAATGCGTCGAGCCCTGATTGCCCATCGCCGCACACGGTCACGGTATAGCCCTGCTCGTGAAACATGCGCTGCAGCACCTTCTGCATGCGTGGGTCGTCTTCGACGACGAGGATCTGAGTCCGCGCGCCGCCAGGTTGTGCTTCTGTGACGTCAGAGCTAGTCATAGCCTTCTGGACTTGCAGCATATCCTTCTCTCCTATTCTCCATCCAGTTTTCCTCAAAGGGTCGTTCACAACTTTGGGTGAAGTGCCTCAATCTTGTCGACCGCCCAGCTTGCCAGCTCAGTATCTTCGCCCATCTGCTGCATGGTCCGTAGCCTTTGCAGTGCGCTCACATCACCTTGCCAACCAACGATCTGGATGGCTCGCTGCCGGATAGCTGGATTTTTGCTATCGAGCGCCTTCCGCACCGCCGGCAGAACGGCCGGGCCGCCCTGAACCAGCATCCACTCGGCTTCGTCCGCGACTTTTGGGTCAGCCGCGTCCAAAGCCTGCATCGCCGCCTGAGGGTCGTCCCCTATGCGGTCCCACATCTGGAATGCAGCGACAACGCCATTCATCTGCGAAAAATCCTCGCCCGGCCGAAAAGCCTGCTGCTCGAGCGCCTGCGTTGCCGCTGGCCCGCGGAGCATCGAAATCGCCTCCACCTCCTTCATCTGGCAGCGATAGTAGCCCATCACCGCATCAATATCAGATTGCGTGAGTTGTCCCTTGCCGCGCTGCACCCAGCCGTCATAGAGGATCCGCGCAGCCTTTACTTCCGAATTCAACTCTTCCGGAACAGCTTTTGCTGCGATATCGGGCTGATGCCGCGCCAAAGCCAGCGCAGCGGCTCCCCGAATCGCCGGATCGCCATGCGACAGCAAGGGCAGCAGAGGCTTGGCTTTTACGTCGCCAGGCATGTGGGAGAGCGCTACCAGCGTCTCCTGCAGAACCTGAATGTTCTTGTCCGCTAGCAGTGGCAGCAATACATCCGCCGGAGCACGCAAAACTCCCAAGGCCCAGGCTGCGTTCGCGCGCGCATCTGGATTGCTTGATCTCAGCGCTTCAGCAAAAGCAAGCGGCGACGTGCGGGGCCGCGCCATCACCAAAGCTACAGCTGCCGCACGTGAGACATGATCGTTGGGATCGAGCAGCCAGTGCGTGAACTCATCTCGTAATGCGAAGCCACGATATCGTGCCAGATCTAATATTGCCTGCGCGCGAGCACTGCTCTCACCTGTGTTCGCCTGTGCAGCAAGCGTAGCGAGCTTCCGCTCCACCGGTCTTCCGACAGCATCGGCGCCTAGTCGAGGATAGTCCACATTGATGCCGTCCACTCCGGCTGCGACCGCGGCCTTCATTGCTGCCAGATCCATCTCGTGGTTATTGGCGGAGAAATTCGCGATCACGGCCTTGCCTTCATGATGAAGCACCTTCACCTGATCGGCATTCACACCTGGCTGCACCCAGGTGGCGGCGTTCTCATTTGCGCGCGGATATAGCCGCTTTATATCGGCCCATTCGCCGCCAAAGCGCACACGCTGCAGCATTCCTTCCCGCTGCAACAGCAGCAACACATCCGCTCCGATATCTTTGTCTTTGATGTCCAGGATCAGCCGTATATCTTTTTCTCGAGCCAGGCGTAGTGCATCTTCAAAAAGCGGGATTTGCGCGCCTGCGAACCGGTCTCCCATCCAATCACCGGCATCACGCATTCGCAGATCGTTGTAATAACTCGTCTCTGTATCGCCGATGCCATCGGTCAGCCGCTCCAGAACACCGTCATGATTCAGCACGATCTTGCCGTCCAGCGTTCGCCGCAAATCGATCTCCACCACGTCGCATCCCAGCAGCGCAGCCTGTTCCAGCGACTCCAGCGTGTTTTCCGGCACATCCTCATTTGCCGTGCGATGACAGAGCAGTTCGACTCCTCCCGGCTGCAGGTCTGCGGCAAGCGCGACAGTTGTGATCATCATGAAAAGAAGCGCGGCGAGAATTTGCTTCATCCCGTCAACCCTTCTTGACGCACCGACTCGATGGCTTCATCTGCACCGGCAACAGATACATAGCTCCTGCGTCTTGGGATCAGAATCAGAAACAGAATCGCCACGGTCACCGCCATTGCGGCAATTGCCAACAGAATCGATGGATATCCGAAGCGGGTGAACAGTATCCCCGCTCCAGCGGTTGCCGCCGCTCCGGCGAGAGCATTGCAGAAGAGGGCCGCCGCGGCTGCTGTGCTACGCTCGCGATCCGGTGTTTCGTTCATCAGCAAGTTGTAAAGTCCGGGAGAACTCATCCACTGCGCCGCGGAAAAACATACGTAAAGCGCGATCGCCAGTCTTCCCTGCCGGGCTCCAGCCATAGATGCAAGGCTGAAAGCGGCAATAAGCTGAGTTACGACAATCCCTTTCACGAGTCCGAATATGCGAAAGACCACTGGCGTCACCAAACCCATACATAACTGCACTGCCTGAATTACAGAGAAGGTCAGCCCAATCCGCTCCAGGGAAATGTGCAGATCGCGTGAAAGGTATATGTTGGCGAATGGAGTGAACGCAGCCAGCACCGCCGACCACAGGGCCATCAATGGCAAGTATGTCAACAAAAAAGGATGATACCTGCGCAGGTGCGTCCAACTGTGCGCCAACCGCCTCTGGTCCGCCACGTTCTCTGAAGATGGCGAAGGAAGCCGCAGGCGCATCGCAGGAAGCAAACCGATCAGGGCGAGGCCGCATGAAACTAGAAGAATTCCTCGCTTCACTTGCCCTGCTTGCATGCTGATGCCGGCTATTCTGAGCCAATGCGGCAGAAAGCCGCACACTATTCCACCCAGCATGCTGGTGCCGATGCTCACTGAGAAGATGAGGCTGAATGCAGATGTGCGGTTTTCCTCTGTGGTCAGCCGCGCCACCGCGGGAAGGAAGCAGACGCCCCAACCGGACATAGCGATTCCTGCCAGAAACGCCATAACGACCTGCGCGGGCTCCCAGATCCACACGGCGCGCAGAACGCCCGCCACCGGAGCGGCAAGAAAGCAGAAAGTGAGGAGCGGCCGGATGCCGACTCTTCGCGCCAGCACACCTGCCGGCAGCGTGCCGGCAAGCGAACCGAAGGTCATCGCGCCGGCTATGAGGCCGATCGATCGATCGCTGAAGTGGCAATCTAGCAGATACAAATTAAAGAGGAAAAAATAGACGGAAAATCCAGCATCGAAAAAGAATGCGGCGGTAAAAAACACCCAGAAGCCGCGGCTCAGTTTCTGCTGCCGAATCCATGCGGCGGGACTTCGCCAGAAAGAGCCGGCCTTCTGACGACATAGCTCGGGTTGCAGCAGAATCGACACTAACAACCCTCTCGAACCAGCATCCGCAGTCGTTTGGTCGCCCAGTTGATCTCGGTGTAACAGAGCTCGAAGATTTCCGCGGTCAATAGATGCTCAATGGCCTCATACTGCACGGCAAGCGATTCCGACGGTCCGTACAGCACCTGCCGCATGAAGTGGCGGGCCACGTCCTTTCGATATGGCCTTAGTTGCGGCGCGGTCGGCCGCCGATTCAGAAAGACAATGAAGTCGACCTTTGCGCTCTGCGCTAGTTTTATGTGGGACATCGGGACAGTCGATAACTCGATGGATGGCTTGCCGGCAGCCCGCGGCGTGATTTCCAGCCCTTCTATTTCGGAGAAAAGCCCTGCCGCCGACGGCCGAAATCGCACCTGGTAACAATTGCCCGTCACCATTCGCTTGCTGCCGGAGTTCAGCAGAAAGCTGGCGTCATCGGCAACGTAAGTCCATCCCGAGCGCGCGCATGCATAGGAGAGCGTGGATTTGCCCGCTCCGGAGTCGCCGCATAACAGCACACCTCGCCCGTCGAGTGCTACACACCCTGCATGAACCGGCGTGGAGAGACGAGTTGCGATACAACACACCGGGGCCCCCAGAAGAAAATACTTCGCGTAGAGCGAATGTCGGAGGGTCGCGCGAGAGATTGAAGTCTGCGCCCTGTTTTGCTCCAGATTGACGATGCTGTAGTTGTTCGCATCCGCAACCGAGATCATCAGCGGCAGCATGATCCGATACGTCGGCTCCGGTGGGCACTCCGGCGTTCCTTCTTCCACCACGTGTATGTCCGAACGAATCGGCTCGGCGTCATGCTGCTTCTTGAAACTGCCCCAAAGCTCCCCAATCAGCTTCAAGACTTCGGCCGAGTTCGTCCTGACGTCAACGGGAAATCCGAATGGATAAAATGTCTGTTTCAATGAAAGGTCGGGAGCTTCAAGGTGGTGCCTCGAAAATTCGGGCACCTGGGATGCATCGCAAACAGCTTCAATCTCATCAATCGTCATCGTTATTGGTCCCCGCGGATCTCGCAATCGAGCCACTTAGAAGAGATACTTCACCGCCAGCTGGATAATGCGTGGATTGCTCACGGTGCCGGTAATTCTGCCGAAGGAAGGACTGGCTGCCGGCTGCAGTGCTGTCGGGTCGCCGTATCCCAGGCTACTGTTTGGATTCGCGAACTGTGGCGTGTTCGTCAGGTTGAAGAACTCCATCCGAAAGCGAAAGCTGCTTGCCTCCGTTACCGGAAACGTTCGTTCCATCGCCAGGTCGATATTGTGCTGCCCAGGCCCGCGTACGACGCCAACACTGCTGTTACCGAAGTCCTGATCAGCAAGACTCGTTCCGTAAGGCGCCTCCGGCGCTCGCCTGAATGCATTTGCGTCGAGATAGCTGCCGATCACACGCAAGAACAAGGAGCCATGCGTTGAAGGATTGCTTCCTGTCGCCTGGGCTCTGGTTTCTCCGGGCAGATTACCGTATACCGAGCCGGCATTGCTGTCCGTGACTGTGATGGGGCTGCCCGTCTGTATCACACCAATTCCCGACAGTTGCCAGTTTGTGAGCACGTGTCGCGCTACTCCAGGCAGGGAGCCAAATGGGGGTGTTTGCCAGGTGAAATTCACTACCGCTCGTTGTGAGCGATCGTCGCCCGCAAGACCATAACCCTGGCGAAGGTTGCGCTGATCGTTGGTAGGAAGTTGCAGCTCGAATGTATCGGTTCCCCCCTCTCCATTGACTTCATCGAGATTCTTTGACCAGGTATAGCTTCCCTGAAGCTGCAATCCATGCTGCAGGCGCTTGGTGATGCTACCCTGCAGCGAGTTATAGCTGGCTATGAAGGTCGACACGGTGAACAGCGATCCGGGACTTACCCCGGCGATAGGCAAACGATTGGTTACGTTGTTGACTGAGTTCGACGTCACACCACTGATCGGATTTTGTGGGCTGGCCAGCAGAGCCTGATCGAATTCGATCTGTCCGGGACGGTGATTTGACCGTGTGCCGACATAGCCCACTTCCAGCAGATAGTCATGCCCGGGCGCATATTGCACGTTCAGGTTGTATTCCTGCGTCCTGCCGTCCAACACGTTCGGGTCCGTGCCCTCGATGAAAGGGACGGACGTCGGAGTGCGCGGCATAAAGATGGGATAGTTCGAAGTCGGCAGCACCAGCGGCACGAATGGCGTTTGCAGGGTTGCAGCACTGTTGGGACCTCCCGAGACGATCTGCAGGGTTGCGAAAGGCGGTTGCGTGATGGTCTGCTCACCCAGATTGCCGGAGTGCTGGTCAAAATAAGCCCCGTAGCCACCGCGAAGTACCACCACCGGCTCTCGCGTTATTTGCCACACAAAACCAAGCCGAGGGGACACGTCGCCATACGGAGTCTTCCAGAAGCCGGCATAAGGAGTCTTCGTAACTCCCGCCGGTATCTCACCCTTGAAGTTCGAAGGCACGGTAAAGCCGCTAAACGATCCAGTGGCCGGCACCTGGCTGGTTGCAGCATTCGCGTCGAAATTGGTCAGGCGTCCATGTATCTCAGTTGGTGCGCCGAAGATTTCATATCTCAATCCGGCATTGATCGTCAGCGACGATGTCACTTTGATGTCGTCCTGCGCGAAGCCTGCAAAATCGGTGTACCGGTCGTCTCTGCGGAAGATGCCTCCGCCCGCCATGCTTTCGGTGACGTTGCTCAGCCCACTGGGACTGCCGTTCTGCGCAGCGCTCTTTCCCAGCAGGAAATCATCGAAGGTACTGATATCGAGCAGGCCATCCGTCTCCTCGGGCGTATTCTCGTCAACCTGGTGCCGCTTGAATTCGATACCAAGGCGAATGTTCTGTCGGCCGCGTGTCAGCGCGACGGTGTCTTGCCAGATGAATGAATTCGTAACCTGCCACAGAGAGGGTGTGCCCGCGTCGCCGATGGTGAACAGGCCATCGATGGTAAGTCCTGGAGCAGCCGACGTGGGGCCAACCAATCCCGTTGTCGTGCCTTCTCCAATCGCCGATGCAAGCAGCGGATTCTGCACCGTGGATAATCCATCAAACCGCGTGTATCCAAACCGCGCGATGTTTACGAGACTGGAATTGAAGACGTGGGTGTCCGCGAGCACGAATATCGTGTTGCGATTCAGCTCATTTGTACCCCAGCCAGGCACAGTTGCCGCCGCGGGGGAGAATGGCTGCGTAGTTGCCGCACGAGAGTAAAAGAATCGTCCCGACAAGGTGTTCTTCGGGTTCAATGTGTGATCGATATTGATCGAGAACTGATCCTCCCGGTAATGCGCAGGAATCGCAAACGTCGACTGCCCCACAGGCAATTGATCCGAACTAGTGTTCGGGACTGCCTGCTGCGGACTCGGCACTGCGAATTGCCCGTTCGGCAATTTCGCATTGAGGATCGCCACCGCAACGGGATTCAGATTTGATCCATCGCAAGCCACCTGCGCGCCACCAGCATGCGTTAGATATCCAGCCGCTGGCTGACCACTGCTGTCCAGGTGCCCAGCCGGGCAAAACTGTGCGCCCAACGTCGCAGCCGACCGATCCTGGGTAAGCATCGGCAGCGTTGCGGTCTGCTTGCCGCCCAGACCGTTCACTTCCGTTAGTCCCTGATAAGCGGCAAAGAAGAACGTTCTATCGCGGATGACTGGACCACCGATGGAGCCGCCGAACTGGTTCTGTTTGAGATCAGGTCTCGGCTGTCCTTCTCCTTTTAGAAAGAAATCATTGGCATTGAGCAGGTTGTTGCGCAGGAACTCCCATGCACTTCCATGAAATCTGTTAGTGCCACTCTTGCTTACCAGATCAACGTTCGCTCCCGTCCCTCGTCCATATGCCGCGTCAAAATTCGCCGTCTGCACTCGGAACTCCTGGATGGAGTCCGGGGCCGGAATGGCCGTACCTACCTCTTCATTGGAATTCGCCGCCGAATTTTCTGCCAGATTGTTTGCGTCGATTCCGTTGAACTGAATATTGTTGGCTGTCGGTGTCGCTCCGTTCGCGGCCACATTTTGCGTGCCGCGTCCTAGTTCGGCGGCGTTTGGCAGGTCCACAATCACTCCCGGCGATAGCCCCAGAATCTGGGTATAGTTGCGGCTCGACAAAGGCAGCCCCTTGATCGCGGTCTCATTCACTAAGCCGCCCAGGGTGGCACTGTCCAGTTGCGCCATCTCGGTATTCGCATTCACTTGCACATTTGCCGTTGACCCTGCAACGGCAAGCACCACATGCAGCGAAGTGGTCTCACTCGCTGTAACCTGAATGGCAGACGAAATATTGAGCGCGAACCGCGGCGCCTTCACCGTCACCGTATACGTCCCCGGCGGCAGCAGTGGTAGTCGAAAAACACCTTCCGACGTAGTGGTTGTAGAGCGAGAGATATGCTTCGCATTGTCTACTATCAGAACATCAGCATTTGTCACTGCATGGTTAGCAGGGTCATCCACAAGGCCTGAGATGGCGCCAGTTCCCGGGGTCTGCCCCAGGGAGGCGCCCGCCAGTAGAAGAACTGCAAATGCAGGCGCGACAAGGACGCGTCGCAGACAAACGGCTTTCATACACTTGTCTCTGAAATGTCTCCACAAGGATCGGTGTTGCTTTGAGACCGAGTATGAAGAGACCGCCGTGACAACTTGTTATTAACTTGTCATTCTTTTGTATGGATGTATGCAGACGCAGATATCTATGAGTCAGCCAATAAAGCCTGCACATCCCGGACGGAGATCGACGGGAGCGGCCACAGTGTGCGTAGAATTTCGCCGTTTGGAGGAGGCTAACTAGTAAGTGCGAGGGGGATTGTTATGGTTTAGCTTGACGCGTCCTTGTATTCCTCATACCACGCCATCTGGATCGCTTCGAGCTTCGACTCGTTGGATTTGGTTTGGTCGTCGGCAAATCCGGGTAATTCGGTGACGTAGCGGTGCAGATCCGTAAATCGCACGGTCAAGGGATCGATCTTCGGATACTTCTCCTGCAACTGGATCCCTATCTCTTCCGAATCATTCCAGGTAAGCTCTTGCGCCATCATTCCTCCCCATTCCTTGATTATGACTTCGAGTCAGCCAGCGCCAGCGGCTTGCCCTCTGAGACATAATTGCGGTTCCAGCTCGGGATCTCAACAACGTAAGTGCCTGGTCCCGTGATCACCGCCTGGCAGCCAAGCCTGGAGTTCAATTGCACATCCGCCGCCGTTTCCATGCGGTCGAGCTCGTCGTCCTCTGCTTCAGCGATCCCCTCGGCACCTTTCTTCACCCAGATATGGCAGGTGGTACAGGCGCACGAGCCGCCGCAGGCGTGGTCGAGGAAGATGTTGAAGTTCTCGGCGACATCGAGAAACGACATCGGCTTGCCGTGATGCTCGTAAGGCATGGTGCCATACTCAAACTCAACCGTGCGCCCCTCCGGAAGAAAGGTGACGCGCACCATATTCGGTCCAGGTGGCTTGCTCAGGTCGATGGTCGAATTTTGCTCTGTCATACGTTCTCGTTCTCTTATCGGAAATCCGCGGGGGCGATCGGATGCGGTGCGGCAGGTCCCTCGCCTATCTTCGCATTTGCGGTATCCATAGTTTCACCGCGCAAGGTCGACGAGACGGCGGCATCCATCATCAGTTCAGCGAAACGACGCGTGGCCTGATCGAGCGCCTCGGTACCGCGCCGCAGCGAATCCAGATCGCCGGCATCGCGCAGAATCTCGAGCTCCGTCACCAGCTCCTCGATCTTGATACGCTCTTCTTCCGTGAGTTGCTGCCAGGCCGCATGGCTGGGCGCTTTCTCCACCGCCGAGAGGATGGTGGACGCTTCGTTGCGCGCCTCGATGAGCTGCCGCTCCTGAAAATCGGCCTCGGCGTTGTCAAAGGAGTCGAGAATCATAGACTCCACCTGATCATCGGTGAGCCCATAAGTTGGCTTCACTTCGATCTCCGCCTGTTTGCCGCTCCGGGCTTCGACAGCGGAGACATGCAGCAGTCCGTTAGCGTCGATGAGAAACTTCACCTCAATGCGCGGCAGCCCCGCTGTCATCGGCGGAATACCTTTGAGGTCGAAGCGCGCGAGCGAGCGGCAGTCCTTCGCTAGTTCACGCTCGCCCTGCAGGACGTGGATGGCAACATTCGTCTGACCATCAACGCCGGTCGTGAAGTGCTCGGTCGCTGAGGCGGGAATGGTTGAGTTGCGCTGAATGATCTTGGCAACCACGCCGCCGAGCGCTTCAATGCCGAGTGAGAGCGGCGTGACATCGAGCAGCAGCATCTCTTCGGTTGCCGCGGAGCCGCCGGCCAGAATGTTGGCCTGCACTGCCGCGCCGAGCGCGACGACTTCATCGGGATTTAATTCCGTGTGTGGACGCTTGCCACGCGCTGGCAGTTCGAAAAGCTCCGAGACGAGCTGCTGGACACGTGGGATGCGCGTTGAGCCGCCAACCAGAACCACTTCGCGAATATCTGCAGGGGTCAAACCCGCATCGCGCAATGCCTGCCGGCATGGCTCGGCAGTGCGCTGCAGAATGGGCTCGATCAACTGTTCGAATTGCGAGCGAGTGATCTCGCGGCGATAATGCTTCCCGTTAGGAAGCCCCACGTCGACACGTGTGCTGTCGTTTGTTGAGAGCGCGATCTTGGCATCGATCACCGCTTTGCGTAGGGCCTGCACCAGCTCCGGTTGCTGCCGCGCGGGAATCTTTTCTTCCGACTCGATCTCGTCGAGCGCAATGGCGAGTAGCAGATTGTCCAGATCATCGCCACCCAGATGCGTGTCGCCGTTGGTGGCGATCACCTCGAAGATGCCTTCGTGCAGCTTGAGGATTGATATATCGAAAGTGCCGCCGCCCAGGTCGTATACCGCAACGACGCCATCTCGCTGGCGATCGAGTCCGTAGGCCAGCGCTGCGGCTGTGGGCTCGTTGACGAGGCGCAGAACATCCAGGCCGGCCATGCGGCCCGCGTCCTTTGTAGCCTGTCGCTGCGCATCGTTGAAGTACGCAGGCACGGTGATGACCGCCTGCGTGACCGGCGCGCCGAAGTAGCGCTCCGCGTTGCGCTTGAGCTGTCGCAGCACGTATGCCGAGAGCTCGGGCGGGGTGTACTGACGTCCACCTACCTCGATCCGTAGGACTTCCCCGGGCTGAATATCCGACGCCAGGCGAAATGGAAAGAGCTTGAGTTCGTCCGCGATGTCGTCCGCGCCGCGGCCCATCAGGCGCTTGACGGAGTACACTGCGCGATCGGGTGTGGTCAGCAGATGCGACCGCGCCGCGTTGCCGACAACCACATGCTGCCTTCCCGCTGCGGGCATGGCAATCACTGAAGGTACAAGGTTCGATCCGTCCTCGCCGGGAATCACGACGGGCTGGTCACCCTGCATGAAGGCCACCAGTGAGTTCGTCGTGCCCAGGTCGATGCCAACCACACGTGCTGTCTCTGTCTCTGCCATTTTGCCTAAGTATTCGCCTTCACGGCGCCAGCCGTCTGCTGCGACAGCACGCCGTCAACTTCACGCAATAGATTCCGCAAATAACTGCGTCGATCCAGCAACGCCACCATCGCGTCTTTTTGCTTGTTCTTCGCAGCGTCATCATTCGCATCCAATGCCATATCCCACGCCGCCCAGACGCGCTGCAAATCCTCATCGACCGCCGCCTGCATATCTTTGAACTGCATCTGCGCCCGCTCCAGATCGCCGCGCAGCGCCGGATCATCCTCGCCCATCTTCAGGTTCGCGCGCATCTCTTCAAGCTGCATGTTCAGCTCGAAGACCTCTTCCAGCAGATCAGCCGGCACGCGGTTCTGCTTGGCTTGCGGATCACGGGTTTCCGCGTTTTCGTCTTCGATGCGCATGCCTTCAAGCTTCAACAGGTAGGCAGTGCGCGAAACCGGATCCTTCAGCGTGCGATAGGCATCGTTCAGCAGCGAGCTCTGGCGCAGACTCCAGGCCTGCTCTTCGGCGCTCTTGCGCGCATACAAATCCGGGTGCAGCCTGCGGCTAAGTTTGTAAAAATCACCCTCGAGCACTGCCGTGTCAATCGTCAGCTTACGGGGAAGACTAAACATCTCGAAGTACGTCTGCTCGATGTCCGGCTTGATCGAATTTTGAGCATGACTCTGCATAAACTGCCAGCACCATCTGAAGCAAAATTACGCGGTAAAGGAGGAGCCGCAGCCGCAGGACTTCTTTGAGTTCGGGTTGATGAAGTTGAAGCCTTGCCGCATCAATGTCTCTTCGTAATCCAGCACCATGCCGTTCAGATAGATGAACGACTTGGGGTCGATGAAGACACGCACATCGCCTTCGTAGGTGAAGATACGGTCGCGCTCGCGCGGCTGCGTGTCAAAGCGGATGCTGTACGACAGGCCGGAACAGCCCCCGCCGAGAATGCCCAGGCGCAGGCCGCCCTCCGCAGGCGAGATGCCCTCCTTGGCCATCGCGGAGCGGATGCGCGCCACCGCACGGGGCGTGACTTCCACGCCCTGCTTGCCGGCGGTAGGCGCCGCCGGACGCACCACATCTGTCGTCGCGCCTGCCATGCTCACTCTTACTTTGCCGCCACTGCCGTCGCAGCCATCTCGCCAACGCCGTTCTTCTTCTTCCAGTCGCCGATGGCAGCCCGGATCGCATCCTCAGCCAGCACCGAGCAGTGAATCTTCACCGGAGGCAGCGACAGCTCTTTGACGATGTCCGTGTTCTTGATCTCCATCGCCTCGGCAACGGTCTTGCCCTTCACCCACTCTGTCGCCAGCGAGGAGGAAGCGATCGCCGAGCCGCAGCCGAAGGTCTTGAACTTCGCTTCCTCAATCACCTGCGTTTCGGGGTTCACGCGGATCTGCAGCCGCATCACGTCGCCGCACTCCGGAGCGCCCACCAGACCGGTGCCCACAGCGTCGCTGCTCTTATCCATCTGGCCGACGTTGCGCGGGTTGTTGTAGTGGTCGATTACCTTATCGCTATACGCCATTGCTTCTCCTTCCAATCTTTGTCACTACCGTTGTCACAATTTCTCTTTAATGCGCCTGCCACTCGATCTTCGAAATGTCGATGCCTTCCTTCACCATTTCGTAGAGCGGTGACAGCTCGCGAAGCTTCTGCACAATGTCGATCACCTTGTCCGCCACATAGTCCACTTCGGCCTCGGTGTTAAACCGGCCCAGGCCGAATCGTATCGAGCTATGCGCTACGTCATCGCCCAATCCAAGGGCCTTCAATACATACGATGGCTCAAGCGTGGCAGAGGTGCACGCCGAGCCGCTCGAAACCGCAACATCGTTGATGCCCATCAGCAGCGATTCGCCTTCGACGTACACAAAACTGATGTTCAGGTTGTTCGGCAGACGATGCTCCATCGAGCCGTTGACGTGGATGTAGTCCAACGATCCCTCAAGCTTCGTCTTCAGCTTGTCGCGCAATTTGCGCAGGCGCTCGCCCTCCTCCGCCATCTCCTGGCGCGCGAGTTCGCAAGCCTTGCCCAGCCCCACAATACCGGGCACGTTCAAAGTGCCAGAGCGCATGCCACGCTCGTGGCCGCCGCCGTTGATCTGCTCGGAAATCTGCACACGCGGATTGCGGCGCCGGACGTACAGAGCGCCCACGCCCTTCGGGCCGTAGAGTTTATGTGCACTCACGGACAGCACATCGATGTTCATGCTGTTCACGTCGATCGGAATTTTGCCCGCGGCCTGAACACCGTCGCTGTGGAAGATCACGTTGCGCTCGCGGCACAGCTTTCCGATTTCGGCGACCGGCTGCACCACGCCGATCTCATTGTTGGCGAACATGATGCTGACCAGAATTGTCTTTTCGTCGAAGGCGCGCTTCAGGTCTTCGAGATCGATCAGCCCATCGGCCTTCACCGGCAG
>DASYBK010000079.1:0-21878 GCA_036500805.1 Acidobacteriaceae bacterium
CGAGCAGATCCAATGGAACAAGCAGCCCCCCGCGCCCGCCCTGCCCGACGACATCGTTGCAAAAACGCAACGCAAGTACCTGGATGCTTACCGCCTCCTCACCGGCAAAGAACTCAGTTTGGGCTAGTTCCCGCTCTCCGCGGGAGTTCCACAAACGTAACCTTGTCATTCCGACCGGAGCCGTCGCGCGCCAAGCGCGATCGGCGCAGTGGAGGAATCTGCTTTCTGCGATGCGCCTTCAGACACGACTCTCAAATCGCACTACGAACTTTAGAAACAGCCAACTGAGTTCAGATACCATCGCCCCATGCAGACCCTGACCCCACTGGACTGGATCATTGTGGCCGTTTTGGTCCTCTCCACTGTGATGGCCTTTTTCCACGGCTTTCTGGTCGAAGTCTGCGCCCTCATTGGCCTGGTCGGGGGCATCATCCTGGCCGGCCAGAATTATCTCCACCTCGTCCCCTGGGTCCAGCGCTTCATCCACGAGGACGCCGCCGCGGCCGCCATCGCCTTTCTTTTGATCGCATTCGGCGTTATGCTGGCCGCCGCAATCCTCGGCCGGGTGCTACGCTGGATACTCCACGGCCTGGGGTTGGGTTGGGCAGACCGCATCGCCGGGGGAGCCTTCGGTCTCGTCAAGGGATACATCCTGGTCGCACTGGGCGTCGCTGCCATGGCCGCGTTTTTTCCTGGACGGCCCTGGTTCGATCAGTCACAACTCGTGCCATACTTTTTTCCCGGGGCACACGGAAGTGTTACTGTGCTGCCGCGGGACCTGGGCGTTAGAATTCAGTCCGGATTGCATTCTCTGGAAGACGCTGCTCGCCGCGAGGCATCCGGACTGGGCCAGCATGACTGAACTGAGCAACACTGAACGAAAGAGACCGGGCTCTGAGATTCGGTCCGTAGCCAAGAAAGAGGACTCTGTGAAACGCGAGTTGGACAGCCTGGTCAGCCAGATGCACGCCGGTGGTATCACCTACGACGAAGCCATCCGCGAGTTCAAAAAGCGCTTCATTCTGGAAGTACTCGCCGCGCATCGCGGCAACCAGTGCAAAGCCGCCAAGGAGCTCGGCATGCACCGGAACACGCTCAGCCGCACCATCGCCGAGCTCCACATGGACCCCGCCCAGATTCGCAATGGCCTCAAGCGTCCGCCGCGTCCCGTGCGTCCATTACTGGAACAGCCGAAACAGGTGATGCGCCAGCAGGGCTGATCCGTCAGCCCGCTCAGGTCCACGCCGCTTGTCCACTCAGGAGCCGCCGGCCGCCTTGCCGAATACTGTCACCACGCCACCACCGGCAGAGTATCTCTCGCTTGCCACCGCAGAGGGCCGCGTCGCCTGGCGTCCCGGCCTGCTGTGGGACCATTACGACGCCTACCTCTTCGACATCGACGGCACCCTGATGCGCGACTCCGGCCGCGTCCACTACAACGCCGTCTCCAAAGCCTGCCTCGAAGTTCTCGGCCATCCGCTCTCGCTTGAGCCCGTCGCCGTAGCCGGCTCTACCGACCCGCGCATCCTCAGTGACGCCTTCGCCGCCGCCGGCATCGCCGACGAAATCTGGCGCCCCCACCGGCCCCGCCTGCTCGAAGCCATCTGCGCTGTCGTCGAGCGCGATGCCGAGAGCATGCAGCTCACCATCATGCCCGGCGTGGTCGACGCGCTCCGCCATCTCGCTGCTCGCGGCAAGTGGCTCGGTGTCGCTACCGGCAATCTCGAATCCATCGGCTGGCTCAAGCTCGAACGCTCCGGCCTGCGCGAGCACTTCACCTTCGGCGGCTTCAGCGATGCGCACGAGCAGCGCGCCGAGATGATTGCCGCTGCCGCAACTCGAGCCCGCGAACTCGCCGGCCGCAACGCCTCGATCGTCATCGTCGGCGACACACCATCCGACATCGCAGCCGCGCGCGCCAATGCCCTGCCCGTCATCGCCGTCGCCACCGGCCATTCTTCCTTCGATCGCCTCATGGAGCACGCGCCCGACATCTGCGCCGAAAATCTCAACGCGCTGCTGCTGGCCAGCCGCGCTGATTCCCTCGCCGCAGGAGAGCATGCATGAGCCGTCTGCTCCGCGCGGCCGCCTGCGCTCTCGCACTCACGCTCGCCGCGCACGCGCAATCGCCGGCAAAATCCGGACCCACGCACCACGATAAGCGTGCCGCCGCCAAAGCCTACCTCGCCGGCGCGCATGCCATCGAAGACCACAACACCCGCGCCGCCTACGATGCCTTCACCAAGGCCGCCAGCCTCGATCCCACCAACCCCGACTACAAAGATGCCGTCGCCGTCGCCAAGGCTCACTTCGTCACCGACCTCATCCAGCAGGCCGAGAAGGCTCGCATCCTCGGCAAGAACGATGTCATGCACGCGCGCCTCGCCGAAGCGCTCGAGGTCGATCCCACCAACCCCATCGTCACCCAGCACATCAGCGATGTCGGCGGCCTCGAAGCTTCTCCGCTCAAAGTGGACGACGTCACCTCCACCATCGCAGACGCCATCCGCCTCGAACCTGCTCCCGGCAAACACAGCTTCCATGTTCATGCCGACGCTCTCACGCTGCTGCGCCAGGTGCTCACCACCTACGGCATCTCGCCCAGCCTCGACTCCAGCGTTACCTCCAAGCCTGTCCGCTTCGATGCCGACGATGTGGACTTCCGCCAGGCGGAAGAGATGCTGTGCCTCGAAACCGACACCTTCTTCGTGCCGCTCGATCCGCACCGCGTTCTCGTCGCCAAGGACACGCGGCAGAATCGCCTGCAGTACGAGCGCCTCCTGCTCGAAACCGTCTATCTCCCCGGCCTCAACACGCAGGAGCTCACCGACATCAGCAACCTCGCGCGCAATGTGCTCGAGCTCACGCAGGTTGCCTCCAACCCGAACCAGAACACCATGACCGTGCGCGGTCCGGAGGAGAAGCTCGCCCTCTTCAACCGCACCGTCACCGGCCTGATGGAAGGCCGCAGCCAGGTGCTGCTCGACGTCCACATCTACGAGATCCAGCGCACCCGCACGACCAACGCTGGCGTGCAGCTGCCGCAGCAGTTCAACGCCTTCAATCTCAACTCGGAGATTCAGCAGGTCCTCAACGGCAACCAGGCGCTGATCCAGCAGATCATCTCCAGCGGCCTCGCCAACGCGAATGATATCGAGGCCATCGCCGCCATCCTGCTCGCCTCCGGCCAGATCTCGAATTCCATCCTCAGCCAGCCTTTCGCTGTCTTCGGTGGCGGACTCACCGCTACCGGCGTCACGCTCGGCAACCCTACGCTCAACCTCGCGCTCAACTCCAGCGAGAGCCGCGCCGTCGATCAGCTCCAGCTTCGCCTGCAGGACCAGGAGACTGGAGATGCCATCGTCGGCATGCACTATCCCATCATTCAATCCAGCTACTCCAACCTCACCGGCAGCGGCGCCAACATCCCCGGGCTTAGCAGTGCCGGTCTCAGCAGCCAGCTCGCCGCGCTGGGCCTCAACACATCAAGCCTCAACCAGCAGACCATTCCGCAAATCCAGTACGAGGATCTCGGTCTGCAGATGAAGGCCACGCCGCATATCCATCGCGACCAGTCCGTCGCTCTCAAGCTCGATCTCAAGCTCCAGGCGCTCGGCGGCACCTCCATCAACAACATCCCCATTTTGACCAACCGCCAGTTCACCGCCGATCTGGATCTGAAAGACGGCGCCAGCGCGATGGTGACCAGCAATCTCAGCACATCGGAAGCGAATGCAGTCAGCGGCCTGCCCGGCCTGAGCGAGATTCCCGGCCTCCAATCCACCACCAACAAAAACGTGCAGAAAAGTAATGACGAGCTGGTCATCCTGATCACGCCGCACGTAGTCCGCCTTCCCCACCCCGGCGGAGCCAGCCAGGTCATGCTGATGCCCACGCATCAGTAACGGCAGCTAATGCGCGCAATGCGTCTGCTTGGAGAGTAGAATCGCCGGTCTATACCGTTTTCACAAAAGATCTATGGTTTGCAGGAACTACCGACGCAGTTTTTCCGTTGAGAAACGCTGCTCCGCACAGATGCGGGGATGGTTCACAGTATGTGTGAAAGCGGTCAGGGAGGTGGCTATGCCAACCTATATCGCAATGCTCAAGTGGACGCCGCAGGGACTGAAAGACGTGAAGGACAGTACCTCTCGGCTTGCCGCGGCTCGAAAAAGCTTCCAATCCGCGGGAGTCACGTTGAAGGAGTTCTACCTGGTCATGGGGCAGTACGACGCGATCACCATCATGGAAGCGCCGGACGACGCAACGCTCGCCGCCGCTATCCTCAAGACAGCTTCCCAGGGCAGCATCACTTCGGAAACCTGCCGAGCCTTCACCGAAGAGGAACACCGCCAGATTATTGGCCGATTAGGCTGAACGCAGTCGGCGCGCTCCCCTTTAACCCATCGATGTTAGCGAGGACGATGTTAGCGAGGACGGCCGAAAAACAAGACATGGCCGTCAGCGTCTTCGAGTTCGAAGCCGCGCAGGCCGTCGGGTGTGTCCTCAAGAGGTTTAGAAAAGGTGACGTCGCGCGATACAAATTCGGCCGCCAACGCGTCAGGATCGGGTACTGAGGCGTAAGCATCCCATCGGGCCCACGGGTGGCGCTTGCAGTTGGGCAGCGGCTCCACGCCGACGTCCTTGAGGAAGATCATCGCTCCATCACGCTGCACAATCGCAACAAAAGGATCACGCTCCGGTTCCTGGAAGACGACGCCAAAACCGAGCCGTCCGCAATAAAACGACAGCGCTTCGGAGACGTTCCGCACGATAAAGGACGGTGAGATGCTGGCGATAGCTGCCTGTGTCATAGACTGACCTCGCTAGGCCTGTTCGTAACCCAGCTAGCTTATCCCGACCGGCTATTTCCGCGCATTCCATTGACAAACGAGCCGAGCGCAAGACAGGCTATTGCGGAGTAGGGCGCATCGGTGCATATCCAAAGAGCAACGCCCACCTGCAGCAGTGAATCTCCACTTGCGCCGATGTCGAATCTCGAAAACCTTAGAAAACAGGCCAAACAATATCTGCGATGGCACCGTGAACGGTACTATCCTGTCGCTGCCGTCATCCGCGAGCACCTGCATAACTTCCGTGGACTCCCTGATGGGGAGATTCTGGCGGCAGATTTCAGGCTGGCGGATGCGCAGCAACTCGTTGCTCGTGAAAAGGGTTTCGAGAAATGGCAGGCGCTCAGGATAGGAGCCATACCGTGATTCCGCCATCGAAACAAAGCGTCGCACAACCGATACTCACTTCAGTTGCCGCACATCTGTTCGTCCAAAATATCAACACCTCTTGCGAGTTCTTCCAGAGCAAGCTTGGCTTTACCGTGGATTTTGTCTATGGCGATCCGCCTTTCTATGGACAGGTCGGCCGGGACAACGCCAGGTTCGCCTTGCGCTCTATGGATGAGCCTGTCTTTGCCGGGGACATCCGGGAACGCGAGGATTTAGTCTTGGCCTCGATTACGGTAGCCAGCGCGGAAGAGATCAAGCACCTCTTCCTCGTGTATCAGGGCGCGGGAGTGCCTTTCCATCAGACATTGAAGAAAGAGCCTTGGGGCGCCAAAACATTTATCGTGAAGGACCCGGACGGGAATCTCATCCTCTTCGCGGGACCTGCCACTTAAATCCTGCCACTTAGAGCATTTTTCCTGTAGGTATAGGTCGAGTGGATGTTCTGGTGGCTTTTCTATCAAGAAAAGCCACGCCGGGCTTCCCTTCGCGCTCTATAGCATCAGCAAAAATGCTCTACATGCGGTTGCTGTCGTCCCTACCTTTGCTTCAAATCGTAATCAATAATCAGCTTCAACTGGTCATACGGAATCCCCGCCAGCGGCAGCGCGCGGCCATTCACGAACAGCGTTGGCGTCGAGTTCACGCCTACCTCTTCGCCAACGTGCAGCGACGCATCCACCGCCGCCTTGGTCGAAGGCTCGGCCACACACGCCTTCACCTTCGCGTCATCCACGCCCGCCGCCTGCACGGCCGATGCCAGCGCCTGATCCGAGGTCTGCGGCGTCAACTGCGCCTGGTTCGCGTACACCGCATCGCTGTACTTGAAGAACGCATCGTTCCCTCCGATCTTCGTCACGCATACGCCGGTCTCCGCGGCCTTCTCCGCCTCGCTGTGAATGGTGCGCAGCGGGAATACCTCGGAGACAAAATGCGCCTGCGGATAATCCTTCAGCAGATGGTCGACGGTGGGCTGCGCCTCCTTGCAGTGCGGACACTCGAAATCCGCGAACTCCACCAGTTCGAGCGGAGCATTCGCCGGACCACGCGATGGCCCCTTCGCATCCCGCTCCAGAATCTCTCGATAGTTCGCGAACGGATGGGCGCCGAAGGGAAGAATCTCGTCATTCGCGATCAAATGCTTCCCATCCTGCAGGGTTAAGAAGCTCAGCGCGGAGGGCTGCGTCTGCTTCGAGCCCTTCTCCTCCACGAAAACCACCACCCGGCTGATCCCCGGCACCTGGGTGGTCTGGATCGCCTGCACCTGGAAGATGCGGTTCGCGTCGTATCCCCAGCTCGCGTGCAAAAACGCCTCCACCGTCTCTTTGGTCGGCATCGCGGCGGTAAAGTTCGCCGGATCGGGCGGCGGCATCGGCTCGAGTTGACCTGGAGCAGTTTGTCCCGGAGCAGCTTGTTCTGGCGCAGCCGGTGGCGCTGGAGCCTGTTGCGCCGGAGCGCTCTGCGCCGCCGGAGCCTCTGGCGCGTCAGGAGGATTGGCCTGCGCCCAAGCCGGAATCGTCACCATCAAAGTTACAGAAAGCAGCGCTATCACCGCGGCGGCGCGCACACTGATCACCATAGAAATCCTCTCCAGAACCGCCGGAGCAGAAGCAGGGCTACGGCGATGTTGAAGCCACGCCTTCCCTCAGGCTTTTTTTCTCAATAAAGGCCTACATCGTTGAACTCGAATGCCTTACATCTACCTGCTTCTGCTGCAGAAACTTAAACCTGTACTTTCACTGCAATCGGGAATCGCCGCCCGCTGCCGAACGACTTCGCCGTCACCTTCAGCACCGGCGCTGCCTGCTGCCGCTTGTACTCGCTGTGCTCAATCAGCTTGACAACCTTCTGCACCAGTCCGAGATCGAGTTTCTGCTGGTCGGCAATCGCCTGCATCGGCATGTACCGTTCCACGTACGCCTCCACCAGCGGATCCAGCACATCATAGGGCGGCAGTGAGTCCGTATCGAGCTGCCCCGGCCGCAGCTCCGCCGACGGCGCCTTCTCCAGAATCGCCAGCGGAATCACCTCGCGCTCCCGGTTCACATACCGCGACAGCGCGTACACCCGCGTCTTTACCAGATCGCCGATCACCGCCAGCGCACCCACCATGTCGCCGTAGAGCGTGCAGTAGCCCACCGCCATCTCTGACTTGTTCCCCGTGGTCAGCACCAGCGCACCCAGCTTGTTCGAGAGCGCCATCAGCAGCGTCCCGCGAATGCGCGACTGAATATTCTCCTCGGTGACATCGCATGCCCGTCCCGCAAAAAGCGGCGCCAGCGCATCCGTGAACTGGCGGAAGATGCCGTCGATCCGGATCGTCTCAAAGCGAATCCCCAGATGGCTCGCCAGCGCGCGGCTGTCTTCAATCGAGCCCTCCGACGAATAGGGACTCGGCATCCCCACGCCGATCACGTTCTCCTTGCCCAGCGCGTCCACGGCAATCGCCGCCACCAGCGCCGAATCGATGCCGCCGCTCAACCCGATCAGCGTCTGCTGGAAGCCGCATTTGCGAATGTAATCCCGCGTCCCCATCACCAAGGCTGCATAGGTCGCCGCATCGTCGCCCTCGACGGTGCGATGTATTTCGCCCGTGCCCGCGGCCGTGTCCACCATCACCATGTCTTCGGCAAACGAGCGCCCCTGCGCAATCGTCTCGCCGCGCGCATTCAGCGCCAGGCTGGTGCCGTCGAAGATCAGGCTGTCATTGCCGCCCGTCTGGTTCACCATCAGAATGGGCAGCTTATGGTGCCGCGCCGCCGCGGCCAGCATCTCCGCGCGCTGCTCGCGCTTCCCCTGCCAGAAGGGTGACGACGAGATATTCAGAATCAGCGTAGCGCCCTGCCGCACCTGCTCCTCAACTGGGTCGACTTTATACAGCCGCTGCTTCCAGTAGCCCTTGTCGTTCCAGGCATCTTCGCAGATGGTCAGCGCCACCACCTCGTTGCCGATCTTCACGATATTCTGGCGCTCGGCCGGCGCGAAATACCGCTGCTCGTCGAATACGTCATAGAACGGCAGCAGCATCTTGCGCTGGGTAAAGGTGATCTCGCCATTCTGCATCAGCACAGCCGCGTTGCTCGCGCGCTTGCCCGCGCCCGGCGGCGACGGCACCAGCGTCCCGCAGATCACCGCGATCGATTTACCCGCCGTTGCCTCGCGCGCGATCTCCGCCGCAGCCTCGCCCGCCAGCCGCACGAACGAAGGCTTCTCCACAAAATCGCCTGTCGGGTAGCCGCAGACGCACAGCTCCGGAAAGACCACCAGGTCGGCGCCGCGCCTCTCCGCATCGCGTACATTCTGCAGAATTCGTGCTGTGTTCCCTCGAAAATCCGCGACCGTCGGATCGATCTGCGCCAGCGCAATCTTCACATCTTCAGTGTATCGGAGAACGTAGCGCAAAAAAGCCAGCCACCAGGGCTGGCTTCATCTACATCGGATGAGAAAACTGCTATGCGCCCGTACCCGAGATGACGACGCCCACCGTCCGCACCAGGATCTTGATATCCAGCCACAGACTCCAGTTCTCGATGTACGCCGTGTCCAGCGAGATGTAGCTGTCGAACGAAGGATCCTGCCGCGCCTGCACTTGCCACAGGCCAGTGATGCCCGGCACTACATCCAGACGGCGCAGATGGTTCAGCTCGTAGCGCTTCACTTCGCTCGCAATCGGCGGCCGCGGTCCTACCAGGCTCATATCGCCGCGCAGCACGTTGATCAGTTGCGGCAGCTCGTCCAGCGAATACTTGCGCAGGAATCGTCCGGTGCGCGTGATGCGCGGATCGTTGGTGATCTTGAACAGCACCGAGTCGCGCTCGTTCATGTGCAGGATCTCGGTCCTGCGCCTCTCCGCATCCCGCACCATGGTGCGAAACTTGATGCAGGGGAAGACGCGACCCTTCTTGCCGATGCGCTCCGACAAGTAGAAGATGGGCCCCGCCGTGTCCGCGCGCACCGCAATGGCGATCGCCAGCAGCACCGGCGACAGCAGCACCAGCGCCACGCTCGAAGCCACGACGTCCAGCATGCGCTTGAACACCATCCCGACTACCGGCACCTCGCCGCGATGCAGCGGTATGGTCGGAAACTGGCCGATGAATTCGACTGGACTGCCCCACGCGAGCCCGTCATACAGATCAGGCACCACCCGGATGTCAACGCCCGCCTCCCGCGCCTGCTGCACCAGCCGCTTCACCATCACACGCTCGCAGGGAGCCGCCAGAAAGATCTCGTCGACAAAGTACTTGCGCGCCAGATCCAGAACCTCGTCGATTGTCCCCAGCACATCCGCGCTGTCCGTCACGTCTTCGGAATCGTAGCCCGGCACGTGCACAAAGCCCTTGAACGTAAAGCCGAGATGGCGAATGCTCTCGATGTGATGGCGCAATGCCTGACCAATGCGCCCCGTGCCCACCACGAGAATATTGCGCGTCTCAATGCCGCGATCGTAGCGGCGGTAGACCACCGCGCGCCAGATCAGCCGCCGCGTGCACAGGAGCGCCGCCGTGAAGGTAATGGTCAGCAGTACCACGACGCGCGATACCACCTGGCCGCGCGCGAAATACAACACACCGGAGAGCAGCAGTCCGGCCGTGAAGCAAGCCTGAATGGTCAATCGCTGATCGTGCAGGGTGTTGCGCAACTGAATCGGCGCATACAGATGCAGCCGCCGGCTTACCAGGATCAGCGAGAGAATGAACCAGCACAGGTAGAACAGCGACAGCCATGGACTGGCGCTGAGCATGGACTGCGTCTGAAAGACAGAATCGTCGGTAATGAAATTGCCCAGCCGGACGCGTACCGCCAGCGCGGCCGCAAGGAGCACGCACACCGTGTCGCACAGTGCCCAGAACGTCGTAACCCGGAATGAATGCGACCATATGTTGGACCGCACGCTTGCAACCGCCCTGCTTCCAACCGAATGGAGCCGCTCTGCGCTTTGGATGCGGGGGACAAATTCAGGGGTGCTCATGTGGGGAACCCGGCTACTCCTGTCAAACAGTAATGAATTGGGGGAATGTGTTTACGATGCACTCTGGCGTCTGTGGGATGGCACGCTGCACCAGATATCGGAATCAGCCTCTGCGATACAACCGGAGTGCCGGCAAACGCCTCGTCTCGCGCAAACCTGTGCACATCCCGATCCATTTCCTCTGCCGCTCCTCTTTAACCCCACCGCATCAGCTGCAAACGCGTCTGCCATCGGTAAAGAGACCCGCGCCGGGATACCGGCGCATGCCATCCAAGCAAGCCAAGTCTAGCATTGCCGGAATTTGAGAAATTGAACCACCTGGCAATTCTATTTCGGCTCCATCGCGCAATTTATTCTCGAAAAGCTAGGCAAAAATAACCACTTTGTCAGACTTTACCTTCTCGCCACCCTGCAGGTACCCCGCAGACCCGATACTTAGCCCTTCCTATGCCCTCTCGAGTGTGCAACTCCTCCGTGCAGGATTTCCACACATACCCTATGACACTTCTGAGTCATTGCGTGAAATCGAAAGTTACACATTCGGCAGGACCAGCGAATCCAGCTCCAGAAACTGCTGCAGGATTTCGTCGTCGCTCTGCTTCATCTCCTCCATCGTTCCGAAGAAGCGGACCTTCGCCTGGTGTAGAAACACCACGTGATCGGCAAGCCGCTCGGCAAAACGCATATCGTGGGTCACTACAACGCTGGTCAGCAGCAACTGTGTCTTCAGCTTCTGAATCAGGTCCCCCAGCAGCCGCCCGATCAGCGGATCCACCATCGTCGTCGGCTCGTCGTACAGGATCGCCTGTGGCTGCGCCGCCATCGCGCGCGCAATCGCTACCGACCGCTTCATCCCCGTCGACAAATCCGACGGCAACAGGTTCGTCGCGCCCGTCACCCCCACCATCTCCAGCAGACCGCTCACGATCTTCTGTATCTGGTCTTCCTCGAGTTCTTTCCGTTCCCGAAGCGGAAAGGCGACGTTCTCAGCCACACTCAGCGAGTCGAAGAGCGCCCCGCTTTGAAAGACCATCGTGACCTTCTTGCGGACCTCTTCCATCTGCTGATCGTTGAAGTTGGTAATGTCCTCGCCGGCCACCAGAATCCGTCCCTTGTCCGGCTTCAGAAATCCCATGATCTGCTGCAGCGTCACCGACTTCCCTACGCCCGACCGGCCGAGGATGCACAGCGTCTCCCCGCTCATCACCTCGAAGCTCACATCGTCCAGCACATGCACGTCGCCGAACGATTTCGAGACGTGTTCGAAGACGATATAAGCTTCCGGTGTGTTCGCCGCCGTCTGCGGAGGGCCGCCGTTCTCCTGCGCCTCCCGCACCTCGTCGCGGATAAGCCCTTCCGGAATCTCCAGCGGCGTCTCATCCGGCGGCGGAAGCGGAACTTCTTCGCCGCCCCTCGGCTCTGCCGCTTTCAGCAGCTCTTCTTCAGCCCGCGATTCGCCAGTACTGGCATCGTCCCCAGCATCGTCCCGCGCGCGGTGCCGGGCCGCTTCATCACCGTTCCGGCCGCCCTCCCGCCTGGATTCCTCGTCCATCCTCATAGCATAGAGGTTCGAGCAAGCACTCTTTCCGCCAGCGACACGTCCCCCGGCGTATTGCAATTCATGAATTGCAGGTGCGCGGGCTGCGTCGAGCACCACGCGCCCGTCGCCTCCACTCTCTCCGCGTCGAAGCCGTCCACTCTGCCCGCCTGAGCCGCGCGTTCCACTGCACTCATCACCTTGTAATCGCCGCTCTCGAGCGCCGCCGTCACCGCGCCCACCATCTCCCGCCGGTAGACCGCGCACAGCGGCTGCGGCTCGCCCGCCAGCCGCGGAATCGTCGCCACTGCCTCCGTTACCGCCGCGCGCCGCAGCATCCACGCCAGAAACTCCGTCTCCAGCAGTGGCAGATCGACCCCCACCACCAGCACCAGCGCCGCTTCGCTCCTGCCCAGCACCGTCTCCATGCCGCTCAGAGGCCCCCGATCTGGATGGATGTCAGGATGCGCATCGCCCAGCGCGTCAGCGCTCATATGGGCGACCGGCTCGCGCAACCCCGCAACCCGCGCGCCCAGCCCCAGAGCGCGCAGCTTGCCGAGCATGTGCTCCAGCAGCGGACGCCCAGCCAGCACCACGCCAGCCTTATCGCGCCCCATCCGCACGCTCCGCCCGCCGGCCAGCACCCAGCCTTCTGCATCCATTGCGCTTAGGAGCCCAGCCGCTCCAGCATCCGGATCACCGACTCGATGCCGCGATGGAAGTTCGCGATGTGAAACTTCTCGTTCGGCGCGTGCAGGTTATCATCCGGCAGCCCGAAGCCCATCATCACCACGGGAATCTTCAAATGCCGCTCGATATCTCCCACAATCGGAATCGAGCCGCCGCCGCGCACGAACACCGTCTCCTTGCCGAAGACCTCGCGCATCGCCTCGGTCGCCGCCGTCACATAAGGATTGTCCGTCCGGATCACCAGCGGATCGGCCGAATGAATCATCCGCACCTCCACCGTCACACCCTTCGGCGCCAGCGACTCCACGAACGCCTTGTACTGCCGAAATACCTTCTCCGGCGTCATCGCCGGCACCAGCCGCATCGATACCTTCGCCAGCGCCCGCGCCGGGATCACCGTCTTCACTCCCGCGCCGGTAAATCCGCCCGGCATACCGTGCACGTCCAGCGTCGGCCGAGCCCATGTCCTCTCCAATACCGAGTAGCCCGCTTCGCCCGTCAGCACCGGCGAGCCCACCTCCGTCTCGCGGTAGTGCTCTTCATCAAATGGCAGCTGCTTCCACGCCGCTTTCTCCTCTGCCGACGGAGCCTCCACATCGTCGTAGAAGCCCGGAATCAGAATCTTCCCCTCGCGATCCTTCAGCCCGGCGATGATCTGCGCCAGCGCCACAAAGGGATTCGGCGCAGCACCCCCATACATCCCCGAGTGCAGATCGGTCTTCGCCCCCCGCACTTCGATCTCGGTGTAGATCATCCCGCGCAGCCCCACGCACAAGGTCGGCAACTCCGGCGCGAACATCTCCGTGTCCGACACCAACGCGAAATCCGCCTTCAACTCGTTGGGATGCTGGCGCACAAAGGCGGCAATCCCCTCCCCGCCAACCTCCTCCTCGCCTTCGAGAATCACCCGCACATTCACCGGCAGCCTGCCCTTGCCTGTCTGGAACAGCGCCTCCAGCGCCTTCAGGTGCATGTACATCTGCCCCTTGTCATCCACCGCACCGCGCGCATAAAGATTTCCGTTGCGTTCGGCGGGCTCAAAGGGAGGCGTCAGCCACTCATCCAGGGGATCGGGAGGCTGGACGTCATAGTGTCCATAGCACAGCACCATCGGCTTACCCGCCGCATGTAGCCATTCGCCATACACCAGCGGATGCCGCGTCTTTCCCGCCTCGGTCTCGATCAGCCGCACCTTCTCGAGCCCGATCCGCGTCATCTCCGCGGCCAGGGTCTGGGCGGCACGGCGCGTATCCCCGTTGTGCTCCGGCAAGGTGGAGACACTCGGAATCCGCAGCAGTTCCTTCAATTCGTCAAGAAATCGAGACTGGTTCTGGCGGGCAAAATCAACAGCAGCACTGGACATAGAAGATCGCTCACTTCCGGTATTCAATTCCGGTTGCGATCATAGCCGAGCTTCAAAGACCGAGTCCGGTCCGGCACATTTTGGCTGACTTGCTGACTCGCTGACTCGCTGACTTGCAGCTTCTCAGTACCGCAACAGCCCAGGGTCCACATCCCGCGACCAGGCATCGATCCCGCCCCGCAGCGACTGCGCCTGCTCAAACCCTTGATTGCGCAGCCAATTCGCCACATTCAAGGACCGCACCCCGTGATGGCAGATCACGACAATCCGCCCATCCGGGTCCAGTTCCTGATGCGCCCGCGCCGGAACCTCGCCCATCGGCATCGCATGCGCCCCGGGAAAGCCCACCGCGTTCGTCTCCCACGGCTCGCGCACATCCAGCAGAAACGGCTGGTCTTGGCCCGCCAGTATCGTCTTCAATTCGTGTGGAACCACTTCAAGGTCTAACATAGCTAAAAGAAAAGGATGTATCTTCTGTCCCCGGGGTTTGATACCTCCGGGGAAGGACGCGCCCAATGCGTATTTCAGTGGTAACTGGGCGACAGTCAACATGATACAACCAAGACAACATTTCAGAGAAAAGAGCAGTCAGCAATGGCAGGTGAGAAAGTACTGATCGTAGAAGACGAGCTTCACGCGCTCATGGGACTGGCCGAGCTGGTATCCGGCTGGGGATACCGCACCGAGACCGCGCGCGATGGCGTCGAAGCCTTGGATAAGGTGATGGCCTGGCAGCCAGGCATCATCGTCACCGATATGAAGATGCCCCGCATGGATGGCATCGAGCTCCTCAACCGTCTCAGCGAGCTAGCCGACAAACAGTGCGTCATCCTGCTCACCGCGCAGGGCTCCATCGATCGCGCCGTCGAAGCCATGAAGCTCGGCGCCTACGACTTCATCCAGAAGCCGGTCGATCCCACGCGTCTCAAGATGATCCTCGCCAACGCTTCGCGTCAGCGGGAGACCGAGCAGGAGCTCGACTTCACCCGCCGCAGGCTGCGCGAAAAAGGCGTCCTCGGCTCGCTCGTCGGCTCTTCGAAAAAAATGCAGGACATCTTCGCCCTCATCGAGCGCGTCGCTCCCTCCACCGTCTCCGTCCTCATCACCGGCGAGAGCGGCACCGGCAAGGAGGTCGTGGCCCGCACCTTGCACGAGCTCAGCCCGCGCAAGGCCAAGCCCTTCGTTGCCGTCAACTGCGCCGCCATCCCGGAGACCCTCATCGAAGCCGAGATCTTCGGCTACGAAAAGGGCGCCTTCACCGGCGCCATCGAGCGCTCGCCCGGCTGCTTCGAGCTGGCCGAAGAGGGCACGCTGCTGCTCGACGAGATCGGCGAGATGCCCGTCGGCACCCAGGCCAAGCTGCTCCGCGTCATCGAGGAGCGCAAGCTCCGCCGCCTGGGCGCGAAGATCGAGAAGACCACCAACGTGCGCGTTCTCGCCGCGACCAACAAGGATCCCCGCGAGGCGGTCGAAGATGGTCACCTTCGCGGTGACTTGTTCTACCGCCTCAACGTCTTCAACATCCATATGCCACCGCTGCGGGAACATAAAGAAGACATCCCTGCCATCCTCGAGTCCATCCTCGCGGATATGAACGAGAAGCATGAGCGCGCGGTCACCGGCGTCGACAAGGAGATGCTCGCCCGCCTCATGAGCCACGACTGGCCGGGCAATGTCCGCGAGCTGCGCAACACCATCGAGCGCGCCGTCATCCTCTGCGGTGAAGGCCAGCTCGAATCGCGCCACCTGCCGCCGGGCTTCGGCGAGCGCGTGCTCCGGCCCAGCGCGGATGATGCGGGCAACGCCAACTCTGTCCAGGTCGAGGTCGGTGCCACTGTCGATGAGGCCGAGCGGCTGCTCATCCTCAAGACCCTCGAATCCACGCGCAATAACAAGACCCGCGCCGCGGAGATCCTGGGCATCAGTCTCAAAACGCTGCACAACAAACTCAAGGAGTATGGCAGCGCCTCCTTCGCCTCCACGGAAAGTATCGAGGAGCGCGTGTAGAGTCTTTTCCTGCAGGATTGGCACCACGGTTGTATTGCCTTGCGGTATTGACAGGATTACAAACCCTTTCAGGTTCTCCGTTCCAGGCCAATCCTGCCGGAAAAACTACTCAAGCTCGCCACCCCCGAGGCTGTGTTTCCTGTTTCGTAGGTCGCAGCCGCAGCGGGTACCATGGTTTACCCCGTTTTCACAATGGGTGTAGCCCTGGAAAGGAGCTCGACGCAGCTTTTCCGTTGGAGCAGATTTCCTAGAGATTCGCTGAAATAGCGGGGATGAACGCGGCTTTTCCGTTAAGAAAAGCCGCTCCGCTCGGAACTGAATGAGACATAGCAATGGGAATCTGCTCTAAGTAAAGCTGCTCGTAACCATCGCAGGCTCGAACATGTATTTGTGAAAACGGTATAGCCCCCATGCGTTTGAAGACAAAACTTGTTCTCGCCATTACCGGACTTGTCTTTCTGGTGGTGACGGTTTTGTCGTGGCTCTTCCTCGAACAGCTTCTCGCCCAGCGCATCAGCCAGTCCTACGCCGCCAACGACATGGTGGCGCACCAGATCCTCTACTACACCCAGCTCGCCGTCACCAACGGACTGCGCGGCAAGCAGATCGATGCCAACGATCCTGCCGCCCTCCGCGCCGCCGTCGCCGATGCCCTGCAACACGACCAGGGCCTGAACGAGCAGCTCAGCGCCGTCAACCGCTACTCGCCCACCGTCTACGATGTGGCCATCGCCGACCGCGACGGCAAGGCGCTGCTCTCGACCGATCCCACCCAGGACAACGTCGAACTGCCGCACCGCGAGAACTATGACCGTCTCCTGCACGGCGGCGTCTTCACCACCGTTCGCACCTTCTTCGGTCCGCCGCGCACCTACAACATCGTTCTGCTGCTGGAGCGCGCCCATCAACCCTTCCTCAGCGTCCAGGTCGGCATCCGCACCACCTTCCTGCGCAACGTCTTCGCGCCCTGGATCTGGGCCTCGCTCACTTTCACCGGCATCGCCATTCTCTCCTCGCTGCTGGTCGCCGCCTTGCTCGCCAACCTCGCCCTGCAGCCCATCGAACAGATCAGCCTGCGTCTCGATGCCCTCGAGCCCCCCGGATTCGATAACGACGGAGAGCCCGCGCCGAAACCGGCCGAGCTGCCGCCACCCAAAGAAGGGCGTCTCATCCGCCCCTCCACCGAGGACACCGTCGTTCAGGTCTCGGACAAGATCGAGCGCATCGGCCGCCGCATGCGCAATGTCGAGGAGGTCTTCTCCGCACTCAAGGAAAACCTCGACTCCATCATGTCGAACCTGCAGGACGGCATCCTGCTCTTCACGGCGGAAGGCCGCGCCGCGCTGGTCTCCGACTCGGTCGAGCGCTTCCTCGGCATCCCGCGCAGCCGCCTCTTCGGCAACACGCTCACCGGCATCTTCACCCTCGAAACCAAGCTCGGACGCCTGGTGCGCGACGCCTTCGAAACCGCCCGCACCCTCGACCAGGAGGAGATCGAGACCGAAACCGGCCGCCGGGTGCAGGTCTCCCTCGACTTCGTCATCGACCAGTCAAATCAGGATCAGGACTCTGCCCCCGGCGCATCGCTCGGCGCCCTGCTTACCCTGCACGATCTCGAATCCGTCCGCGAGCTCGAAAGCGAATTAGAGCTCTCCCGCCGCCTCGCTGCCATCGGCCGTCTCACCTCCGGCGTTGGCCACGAGGTCAAAAACCCCATCAATGCCATCGTCGTCCACCTGGAGCTGCTCCGGAACAAGCTCTCCGGCCCCGACGCGCGCGCCATGCGCCATCTCGAGATCATCGAAAGCGAGATTCAGCGCCTCGACCGCGTCGTCCAGACCCTGGTCGACTTCTCGCGGCCGGTCGAGCTTCAGCTTAAGGAACAGGACATCCGCCGCGTCGTCTCCGGCGTCCTCATGCTGGCCTCCGCCGAACTCGAAACCCACAACGTCCGTGTTTTCAGCCACATGCCGGAACGGCCCCTGATGTCCAAGGTGGATGCCGACCTGATCAAGCAGGCGATCCTCAATGTTGTCCTGAACGGCGCCCAGGCGATGGGCCAGGGCGGCGAGCTGCACGTTACCCTGCGCGAGGAAGGCCGCATGGCAGCCATCGAGATTGCCGACAGCGGCAGCGGCATTCCCGACGATATCCGGGCCAAAATCTTCGATCTCTACTTCACCACACGCAAGGACGGAAGTGGTATTGGCCTGGCCATGACATACCGTATCATTCAGCTACACAACGGTAGTATTGACGTACAATCGGAACAAAATATAGGTAGTACTTTTACATTGAAACTTCCTCTGCTGGCTTCAGCGGAGGGCAAACTGCGCGGTTCTCAGTTGGATACTACAAGTTCGGCTCCGGCCTTCACCTCCGAAGGGTCCGGCCTATGATCTGGCGTCCTCTCCGCCTGACATCCATGGCCGCAACGCTGCTACTCCCGGCGCTGTCAGGCTGTGCGTATCTCCACAAAGAGTCACCGCCGCCGGTACCTATCCTGGCCCAGGCTCCATCGCTGACGGCGCCGCCGCTCGCGCCCCTCTATGCAGAGATGAGCCAGAACGATCCCGCTCTGCCGGACATGCCGCCGCCGCCCGCGCCGGGCGCGCAGCCCGCGCCGCCGCCCGCTTCCATCATCGTGGATGCAAAGAAGCCCGCTCGCGCCAGCCGCCGCCACGAACGCAAGGGTGAAATCGAAGTCGCCGAGCGCGAGGCCCGCGAAAAGGAAGCCCGCGAAAAGGAAGCCGACGGCGCTGCAGCCACCGACGACAATCCACCGCCGGCAGAGGGACAAAATGCAAAGGTAACCGCGCCTACACCCAAAGGCGACACCTCGCCGACGACCTCCATCGGCCAGCTCACCGCCGCGCCAACACAGGATGCAAGCGGATCGCGTCAGCAGGCCGCCGCACTCATCGACACGACCCAGCGCGGCATCAGTTCCCTACACAACCTCAACGGCGAGCAGAACAAGACTGTGGCCCAGATACGCAGCTTCCTCGATCAGGCCCAGCGCGCTCTGCACAACGGCGACATCGACGGCGCCCACACCCTCGCCACCAAAGCCAAGACGCTCTTAGACGAACTCACCGGCGCCGCCTGAAGCAGCGAGTCAGCGGCCCAGTCCAGGCGAGTCAGCAAGTCAGCCACGAAGCGAGTCAGCGAGTCGGCAAGTCAGCCCAGAAGAAATCTCCTCGCGCTCGTGATTCCTACTCGACCCGTAGCTTGCAGTGCGATCGGCGGATGGCGCGATCTGCCCTTTCGCCCCACTGTCGCACCCATCGCTTCCATTGCCCGCATTGGAGCCGCCGCGCTCAGTGTCGCAATCATAGTTGCTTGCGGGACGGGCATTGGCTGACTTGCTGACTTGCCGACTAGCTGACCTGCTTCCCTACCGCTCCCCCCACTTCAACTTCTGCCGCAGCACATCGAAGAACCCATCCGTGCGCAGCCGCATCAATTGCACCGTGTGTTCCGAGCGCCGGCAAAGCAGGTTATCGCCCACCTGCACCTCGATCGCTTCCTGTCCATCCACCGTGAGATAGGTCTGCTCCGGCACGCCCACCACGCTCACGTGAATTTTGGCGTCGCCGTGCACCACCATCGGCCGGATGGTCAGCAGGTGCGGGCAGATCGGCGTCACGATCATCGCCTCCACATCCGGCGCCATGATCGGTCCATTCGCCGCCAGGTTGTATGCCGTCGATCCCGTCGGCGTCGACACGATCACGCCATCCGCGCGAAACGCCATCGCCAACTGCTCGCCCAGCAGCACGCGGAAGTCGCCCATGCGCGCGATCGCGCCCTTCGACACCACGATGTCATTCAGCGCCTCATAACAGCGGAAGAGCTGTCCCTCGCGGATCACATCCACGTGCAGCATCGCGCGCGCGTCGATGTGGCATTTCCCGCAGCTCCATCCCTCCAGGTTCGAGAAGAGCTCCGACAGACGCACCTCGGTCAGGAAGCCCAGCGAGCCCAGGTTCACGCTCAGGATCGGCACCTTGCTCTTGGCAAAGACGCGCGCCGCGGCCAGCAGCGTGCCGTCGCCGCCCAGCACAATCGCCAGCTCCGGGTTCTCCGACGCCATCTCGTGCCGCGGCACGATGCGCGCGTTCTCCACGTAGCTCCCGCTCACCGGGTCCAGAATCGGCTCGATCCCGCGCATCCGCATCCAGAGCAACAGTTCCTGCAGGATCGGCGCCAGGTCCGGCTTCTGCGGCTTCGAAATGACGGCAATCGTACGCATCGGTCTTTCAGTCTAACGGAAGAAGCGGCCGATTTCGGTGAGTCATCGCAAAGCGAGCATGCAGCAAAAACTCCCGGTTCCCCTCCGCACCGAGAATCGGCGAGTCCATCACCTCGATCCCTTCCCCGCCCAGCTCCGCTACCGCCGCCCGCACCCGGTCCACTGCCAGCCGATGTGCCTCCGGATCGCGGACGATCCCGCCCTTGCCCACATGCTCGCGCCCGGCCTCGAACTGCGGCTTCACCAGCACCACCATTTCCGTCAGCTCCGGCATCGCGCGCGCCACCGACGGCAGCACCAGCGTCGCCGAGATGAACGACACATCCATTGCGAGAAACGTAATGGGCATAGCCGCAAACGTAACCGGCACCGTGGCCTGCTCCGCTTGCAGGTCTTCCCGTGTCAAGTTCCGCGCATTCGTCCGCTCCAACAACCTCACCCGCGGATCGACGCGCAGCTTGTGCGCGATCTGCCCATAGCCGGTATCGATCGCCACCACCCTCGCCGCGCCATGCTGCAGCATGCAGTCGCTAAAGCCGCCGGTCGAAGCTCCCACATCCGCGCAGACGCGCCCTCCTAAATCAATCTGCCAGTGCGCCAGCGCCGCCTCCAGCTTCAGCCCGCCGCGGCTCACATAACGCAGGTCGTCGCCCAGCAGGCGCACCGCCGCATCTTCAGCAACCGCCGCGCCCGGCTTCTCCACCTTCTGCTCGTTCACCAGCACGCGTCCCGCCAGGATCAGCGCCTGCGCCCGCTCGCGCGACGGCACCAGCCCACGCTCCACCAGAAACTTGTCCAGCCTTGCCTTCATGCTCGATCCCACTCCAGCAGAACACTCAGTGACATCCCCGCGGCCCCTTGCGTATGATGACCGGGCGCCCTGCGAATGTCTGATCCCTCGCCCAATCCGAAGCCTCCTGGCTACCGTACATCCAACAGCGAAACCGCAACCGGACCAATGGAAGATACGGAGCTCCTGTCGCGAGTCGGACAGGGAGATGAAAATGCGATGGAGACTGTATTCCGGCGCTACAGCGGACCTGTCTATTCGGTAGCACTCCGCGTCCTGCATGACAGCGGGCAGGCAGAGGACGTATTGCAGGAGATCTTCCTCCAGCTCTGGCGCAAACCCGCCGCATTCGTTCAGGGGCGCGGCTCACTGGGTGCGTGGCTGGTAGTGGTCACACGCAACCGGGCCATCGATTTGTTGCGCCGGCGCAAGCTCACCGACTCGGTCGACGACGTGGTGCTCGCCTCGCCCATCAACGTGGCCGACGACGCGGAACGCAACGCCATGATGGAGAAGGTCCGGGGTGTTCTTTCGAATCTTCCTCAGGAGCAGCGCAAGAGCCTGGAGCTCGCGTATTTCGAAGGATTGAGTCACGCCGAGATTGCCAGCCGTACCGGCGATCCGCTGGGAACGGTAAAGACCAGAATTCGTCTGGCATTGATCAGTTTGCGAAAGGCATTCCAAGCATGAACGAGCCCGGCTCCAACCCGGCACCTGTTTCGCACGAGGACCTCGCGCTTTATGCGATGGGATCCCTGCCTGCGGAAGAGATGACCGCCGTGGCCGCCACCCTGCGGGACAGTCCGCAGGCGCGGCAGGAGCTCGCCCGCATTCAGGATAACCTCGCGCTGCTCGCTCTATCCGTCGATCAGCAGCCCGCGCCCTCCGGTTCCTTTGAGCGCCTGCAGGCGCGCATGCGCGAACCCGGCCGCACTGCCGCGAAAGACTTCGCAACTCCCGCAGTCCGCTCGACTCCAATGGAGATGATCGCGACCGAAGCCACGCCCGTTTCATCCCCTCGGCG
>DASYBK010000080.1:0-69892 GCA_036500805.1 Acidobacteriaceae bacterium
AATCCGGAGAGGATGAAGGAGCCGCCGGTCATGGCTCTTCTGCCGACGGTGTCAAAGAGCCGGCCCAGCAACAGGGGACCGAGAAAGTTGGCCAGAGCAATGGGCAGGAATGCATAGCCGACGCGGCTGGCGGATGCGCCGTAGTACCGCATCAGGACAAGAGTGAGGGAGAAGAAGACCGAGTTGTAGAAGAGGGCCTGCGCCGACATCAGGGTCAAGGTGACGAGGGCACGCCGGCGATAGCGCCCACTCAGCAGCCGGAGCGTCTCCAGCAGACCTGTTCGAGTCCGGAGCTGCGTGGCGTTGGGACGGGCAGAGAGCACAGCCGGGCCACGCCGTTCGATAGCGCGCAATATCTCCGCTGCCTGGTGAGCGCGTCCATGGGACAGCAGCCAGCGAGGACTCTCCGGCACGCTGCGGCGCAGGACGAGCACAAGCAGGCCGATGGGCAGACCGGAGAGAAAGGCGAGACGCCAGCCAAGCGCCATGGGAACGATGCGGCCGGAGAGAAATGCACCCGAGACCAGCGATCCAATCACGATGCCGATCCAGAAGGTGCCGTTGATGGCGAGATCGACTCTTCCGCGCAGCCGCGCTGGAATCAGTTCATCGATTGCGGAGTTCACCGCGGCATACTCGCCGCCGATCCCGGCGCCGGTCAGGAAGCGGCAGACGGTGAAGCTGGTGAGGCTCCACGCCGCACCCGTTGCGGTGGTGGCGCAGAGGTATCCGACCAACGTCCAGAAGAAGATCTTTCTCCGGCCGTAGCGGTCGGCAAGCAGGCCGAGCACGATGGAGCCAAACACCGCGCCGGCGAGGTAGACCGAGGAACTGAGG
Organism: Acidobacteriaceae bacterium; assembly: GCA_036500805.1. Lineage (GTDB taxonomy): Bacteria > Acidobacteriota > Terriglobia > Terriglobales > Acidobacteriaceae > KBS-83. The sequence continues at coordinate 838 of DASYBK010000080.1, forward strand.
CCGAGCTGTGCATCGGTGAGGGATAGGCCGTCGTGCGATTTCAGCGCGCCGGCGAGCGAACCGCCGAGGCTTCCCTCGAGCCCGTCGAGCAGCCAAGTGGCGCCGAGCGCGAGGACGAAGCGAAGATGCCAGCTGTTCCAGGGCAGCGCATCCAGGCGCTCCGGAATCGTCAGGCGATCGAGAATTGCGGGTTGTGGCGCGAGTGAGCCGATCCGCGAGTGAGCCGACCTGGTTGACATGCGCTCTCCCCCACGGCATCGGATGCGCTTTTCTCGTCTGCGGTCAGACGTACTGGGGCGGTCAGAGGCACTAGCGAATCGACACTGGCTGCGGTGGCTTGCGTGGCACGCCGGCGAGAGCGGAGGCGGGGAAGAGCTGGCTCTCGGGCTCGCGCATTGACGGCGGGATACCGATGTTGCGGGTGAGCAGCGTGTCGTCACTTCGCTGGCCGAGGCCGTGTTTTCTGCAGGCGGCGCGCAGCAGATCGCGGCAGCGCTCGGCGTAGGCCTTGGGGACGAAGGCGGAGTCCTCATAGCGGGTGCGGTACATCGGCTCGAGCGCAGGGAAGTGCTCGCGGATGAAGGCGAGGTAAGTTTCCTTCGAGCAGGGCTTCAGAAAGAGCGGATTGGCGTGCAGGAAGCAAGCGCGGGCCTGGCGGGAGAGCTCGGCTATCCGGTTGAGCGCCGGGCCGGTGTCGGTGATGCCGGGCAGCAGCGGCGCGCACATCACACCCACCCGTAGACCGGCCTCGCGGAGCCGCCGCACAGTGGCGAAGCGGATGTCGGGGCGCGGGGCCCGCGGCTCCAGCAGGCGGGCCAGCGCAGCGTCGGGCGTGGTGATGGTCATGTGGATGGTCAGCTCGTTGTTGCTTGCGATCTGGCAGAGGTGGCGCAGGTCGCGCGCGATCAGCGCCGACTTGGTAACAACGCCGATGTGCAGGCCGCGCTGTTCGGCGAAGACGGCGAGCAGGCTCTGGGTGATGCGCAGGCGGCGCTCGATGGGCTGATAAGGGTCGGTTGCTGTGCCGATGGCGATCTCCTCGCCCGGGCGCACCTGGCGCAGCTCCTGGCGGAGGAGCCAGGCGGCATTGTCCTTGACAAAGATTTTGCGCTCGAAGTCTGCCGGGTTGCGCAGCTCCATGAACTCGTGGGTGTAGCGGGCGTAGCAGTAGCGGCAGGCGAACTCGCAACCGCGGTAGGGATTAATAGCCCAGGCGAAGCGCAGGCCGCGCCGGGAGACGACGCGATTGAGGATGGAGCGGACAGGGAGGGAGCGGAACTCGACGAAGTGGCCGCGATCGACCTCGGCTGCGTCTGCGGCCATGCGGGCGATGCCGACGGCGGGGCTGGGCAAGAGTTCAGGGAAGAGCGGGAGCGAGCTGGCCTGTAGCTTCGCCATTTGTTCGCCTCTAGCACCAGAGTAGCCCGGCTGCACGATGCCGTCAAGGCGAGTGGAGGAGGCCTGATAGAGTGGGCTCCCATGCGATGGTCTGCTCTTTGTTTCTTGTGCTTTCTGCTCGCAACGCCCTCTCACGGCGGCAGTAAGGCCGCGACCTGGATGCTGGGCCCGTTTTCGCGGCCGCAGGATGCGCAGCCGGTGATCACGGCGCGGCCGGCTTCGGTCTTTACCGATCCGATCCTCGGCAAGCCGGTGCACTGGGAGGCGCTTCATACCTTCAATCCGGCGGCTGTGGTGCGTGAGGGGAAGATTTACGTGCTCTACCGCGCCGAGGACGACAGCGGCACGATGCAGATCGGAATGCATACCTCGCGGCTGGGGTTGGCGGTCAGCGACGACGGCCTGCATTTCAGGCGCGAAGCGGCGCCGGTCTTCTATCCGGCGAAGGACAGCGAGGAGACGCGGGAGTGGCCGGGCGGCACGGAAGACCCGCGCATCGTCGAACGGCCGGATGGCGGCTACGTACTGACCTACACGCAATGGAATCGGAAGACCTATCGCGTAGGTATTGCGACGTCGCCCGACCTGCACACCTGGATCAAGCATGGGCCGGCCTTCGGCATGGGCAAGTGGGGCGGGCTGAAGTACAAGTCGGCCGGAATAGTCACCGAGTGTGTGACGAAAAGGCGATGCATCGCGGCGAAAGTCGATGGTAGCTACTGGATGTATTGGGGTGAGGGCGAGATTCATCTGGCGACCTCGGACGACCTGGTGCACTGGGTACCGGTCGCTGACGCGGATGGTCAGCCGAAGGTGCTGATGCGGGCGCGGCCGGGCAGATTTGACAGCGGATTGCCTGAGGTGGGGCCGCCGCCGGTGCTGACGTCCAATGGAATTGTGCTGCTTTACAACGGCAAGAATTCCGCCCCCTCAGATCGCGATCCTGCGCTTGCTGCCGGGACATACTCGGTGGGGCAGGCGCTGTTTGCGGCGCGTGATCCGGCGAAGTTGTTGGCGCGGACCGACAAGCCGTTCTTCCAGCCGATGCTGCCCTGGGAGCAGAGTGGGCAGTATGCTGCGGGGACTACGTTCGCTGAAGGCCTGGTGTGGTTTCACGATCAATGGCTGCTCTATTACGGCTGCGCGGATTCGCGCGTGGGTGTCGCGATGAGCGGCATCTCTTCGGATCGATAGAATCGTCGTTATGCAATTACTCAAAGGAAAAACTGCGCTGGTAACGGGCGCGGCGAAGCGGATTGGACGTCATCTGGCGCTGGCGCTGGCAGAAGGGGGCGCGGATGTGGCGATCACCTATCGCAGCTCGGAGGCGGAGGCGTTGGCAACCCTGGAGGCAATTCGCAGACATCATGTGCGGGCTGCCGCGGTGTACTGCGATCTGGGCGATCCGACGTGCGTGCCCGGTACTGTCGATGCGGTGATTCGGGAGCTGGGCAGGATCGATCTGCTGGTCAACAACGCGGGTATCTTCGAGACGCTGCCGCTCGAGTCGATCACAGTCGAGCAGTGGGATGCGATGCTGAACACAAATACGCGCGGGCCGTTCCTGATGGCGCAGGCGGCGCATGCGGAGCTAAAGCGGCGCGAGGGGCGGATCGTGAATATCGGCTCGCTCGGCGGGCTGAATCCATGGGCGACGCACGGACACTATTGTGTGTCGAAGGCGGCACTGCACATGCTCACGAAGACCATGGCCAAGGCGTGGGCACCGGAGATCAGCGTGAACTGCGTGGCGCCGGGGATGATCGTGAACGGCGAAGTCGATCCAGGATATGAGCACTTCACGGAGAAGACGCCGATGGGGCGCAACGGCGCTCCCGAAGATGTAGCAGCGGCTGTGCTCTTTTTTGCCACCGGTCCGAGGTTTATCACAGGGCAGGTGCTGAGCGTGGATGGCGGGCTGGGATTGTGAATGGCGCTAGGGTAGGCGGGGCGCTGTCTCGGATGGAGCGGGCGCCTCGAGGTGCGGCTTCTGCTGGCGCCGCTTTCGCCAGTACCGCCTGGTCACCAGTTGGCGCCAGCCGGGACGCTGGCTGACATAGGCACGCACCAGTTCCGGCACATTCCAGGGCACATCGTGATAAGCATTCTGTATGAACTGGCTTGTTGGGTCGCGATCCCATTCCTGGGGAAAGAGGGCGATGATCTCCTCGGTGGTCTCTGTCGGGCGGGGTCGGACGGGAACGCCGCACATGGCGGAGAATGCCGCGGCGGGCAGGTCATGGCCAGCGCCGAGCGCAAGATGGACGATCTGAGTCGCGCGGCTGTTCATCTCGAGGAGCCAGGGGATGCCGGTCTGCTCATCGAGGATGAAATCCAGTCCAAAGAAGCCGGAGAGATTGAGCCGCGATGCAAGCACCTCCGCTGTGTGGTCCATTGCGGGGTTGTGGATACGGCGAAGAACCGTGGATGGCCCCATCTCATAATCTGTGACGACTACCTGCATCGTGATGCCGGCAAGCACCTGGCCCTGCCAGCAGAAGATCGCGCTGTTGGTGTCCACGCCGGGGACCGCCCGCTGCACGCTGATCAAGGGGTGCCGGCGGCGGAAGAGCGGTCCCAGCAGAGTCGGATCGTAGTCAAGGGCCATCCGCTTGAGCGCCCGTATCGTGCCGGGCGACGCATGCAGAGCGCGGAAGGCGGCTTCCGCCTCGTCATACGCATGAATCCGGCGCACGCCGACACCACCGAAGGTTCCATCAGACTTGAGATACGCGGGAAAGCCATTGAGACTCAGCCAGGCTCGCAGCTCCGCCGGGGTAGTGATGGGGGTGTTGAGGGGCACGGCCGCGCCTGCCTCGGCCGCGACCTGCAATACATAGGCGCGCTCGGTGAGTCTCTTGATTCCTGCCACCGGGCCGAGGGAGCGTTCGATGACGCTGAGAAGATGATGCAGACGGGGCGTAGCCAGCGCTCGCTCGGTAACCTGTTGCAGGTTGATCGTGGCCGGCTCATCGCAGGGGACGATCAACTGCGGATCGGCGGCAATGATGGCGGCTTCGAGCGAGTCTACCGTATCGAGAACGCTGTAGGGGTGATGCCGGTGAACGGCGTGCGTCAGCAGCAGCGGATGGCTGCGGGGGCACCAGATGCTCACACGGAAGCCTACGGCCCGCATCGCCAGCCCAAGCCGCACGCCGGCAGGCCAGCGCTGGGTTGCGAGCAGCAGGACGTGAGGCTGCACTCCAGATTCGAAGGATTCACACATACGATGTCCGAGGCCGGCAAAAAAACAATAATGGGACGATAGGAGAATTTAGCAGGAAAACTCGTGAAAGCAATATCGTCCTATCATGCGCCGGGGCTCGCGCTCAGCCAATAATGAATTAGATGGCTCTTTTGCCGGACGTAACCTGCTGAATAGATACTCGGGTTACCAAGTCGCTCCCGCTTTTACGAGATATTTATGGCCGCCGCGGTCACACTTGGTCTAGGTGGGATCTGAGGACAGAACAAAAGATGCATCGTACGGAAATTGCCATTGTTGGCACGGGTCCCTATGGACTCTCGCTTGGCGCTCATTTGCACGCCGCCGGTCTGCCCTTTCGCATCATCGGGCGGGTGATGGAGACTTGGCGGGAACAGATGCCGCAAGGCATGTTGTTGAAAAGCGACGGGTTTGCGAGCGATCTTTCCGATCCCCATGGCGTATTCAAGCTGCACCACTATTGCGAGGAACAGCGGGTTCCGTACCACGCCACATGCATTCCGGTGAAGCTTTCCGCATTTGCCGGCTATGGGGTCGAGTTCCAGCGCCGCATGGTGCCGGAGGTCGAAGAAGCGAAGTTGGTGCGGTTAGAACAGGGCGATGGCGAGTTCCTCCTGACGCTGGACACTGGCGAGACCTTTGTGGCACGCAAGGTGGTGCTGGCGATCGGGATCTCGTATTACGCGCGTATCCCTCCTATTCTCAGCGGCTTGCCAGCGGAGGGGCTGTGCCATTCGTCGCAGGTACCTCAGCCAGCGGTCTTTGCCGGTAAACGCTTGGCAGTGGTGGGGAGCGGTGCTTCGGCGATCGACTTGTCCGCGCTTTTGCACGAGGCCGGGGCCCAGGTGACGATCGTCTCGCGCCGCAACGCGCTCAAATTTCACGACAAGCCCAAGCCTGGCGAGCGAAGCCTGTGGGAGAAGCTGCGACGGCCCGGCTCTGGACTGGGGCCGGGATGGAAGGGACGGCTGCTGACGGAGTTCCCCCACTGGTACCGGCTGCTGCCGGCCAGTAAGCGGCTGGAGCTGCTGCGGCGGCTGCTGGGTCCGTCGGGCGGCTGGCCGATGCGCGAGCGCGTGGAGGGCAAGGTGAGGGTGCTCCCGGGCGTGACGCCGCGGGCGTCCGAGATGCGCGAAAACGGCGTGCTGCTGGCATTGGGACGGGAGAACGGAACCATCGAGCAGCTTGAGGTAGAGCACGTGATCGCCGCTACCGGCTACCAAGTCGATCTGCGGCGGCTGCCGTTTCTCGCTGAGGAGCTTCGGCAACAGATTCGCGTTGTGGAGCAGATGCCGGTGCTCTCCAGCCACTTTGAAAGCAGCGTGCCCGGACTGTACTTCGTGGGGATCTCGTCGGCGCTGACCTTCGGACCCATGATGCGGTTCGCGTATGGTGCGGCCTATACCGCGCAGCGGCTGAAGCAGCACCTGCAGAGACGCTCGCAACGGCGGACGGTCTACGACGAGCAGACCGCCGCGGTGGTCTGAAACGAATTCGAGAGTTGTGGAACGCGCACGGGGAGCTTTCGGGCTCCCCTTCTTTTCGGCGTTACTTTTTCGGCTTGATGAGCCGCTTGGTGCGCAGCACGGCTTCGATTACCACGCGCTTGGTGTAATCGAGCACCGCGGATTGTCCCGGCGGCGTGGGGTTCATCCCCATCTTCCGCAAATAGTAGTTTGCCTGGTAGACATTCTTCCGCTTCCAGTCCTTGTACTGATAGCTGATGCTGAATGAGATCGAGACATTGTCGAGGTTCTGCAGCCAGTGCGGAAAGTTGACCGGGATGTGGACGCCGGTGCCTGGCCGCATGGTGGTGACGAAGGCGCGGTGCTGGAACTCGGGCTTGTAGAAGCCCGCGGTGTTGTCTTTCGACCAGAAGATTTCGAGCTCCTTATCGGTTACAACCTCTTTGTCGTTGCGGTCGAAGACATTGATGATCTTGTCGCCCTTGACCTGCATGAGGAAGTTGCACTCACGGTCGATATGGTAGGGCGTCACACGATTGGGTGAGGTGACGAAGATCATGGCTTCGCGGCTCTTTGCGTCTTCATTGAGGTCCCGGCCGCTCAGCTTGCAGACCTCGGCGAGGCAGTCGTTCAGGATCGCTTTGTACTCCGGCACACGATCCACGTGACGAATGACGATCCAGCCGCTGGAGGTAGCAAGGTTGTCGAAGACCTCCTCGATGGGCGGCTTGCTCTGTTTCACGATCTCCGTCCAGCTCTGATCCACGCGGATGTTGCCGGCATCGTAGGCGATGGTATCTTTCACCGCCGGCTCATCGAGCAGGCGGCGCATGGCCGGCAGCGTGAAGAGGGGATGGCTCTCGGTGAGGCCATGGTGAAACTCGAATGGCTTTTCATCGAAGCTGGCTTTGAACTGTTCGCTGGAGCCGGCGTTCGTGGGCTCGAAGATGGAACGAGGACTGGAAGGGGTATCGATCGTGCTCGCGAGGCTGGGGCTGGCCATAAAGTAAAGACTCCTGCAACCTGGATGCACTCGAGCGCATCCCGGCAATGCCTATTCTAAGATGAGGAGCCTTCGGGGAAGAGATGCTAGGAGGTTTCCCGCGCTTACCAGGGCTGGGGCGGCGAGGTGCGGCCGCCGCGCGTCTCTTTCCATGCCTGCTCCATGAGCTCGGCCTGGGCGAGAAAGTATTTGGCCTGGCTGCGGCGGTCCGGGTCGTGGCTGCGGCTGCGGCGCAGGGCACGGAAGCGGTTCCATGCCACCTCCAGAAAGCGGGCGCCCAGGCTGGAGAGCCCGTGATGCTTGCGGTAGTAGAGCAGGGAGCTGCGCATGCGCCAGAGCGTGAGCTGGGCGCCGGAGTGGGACATCTCGAGCGTCTTGAGCTGGCGCGATGATTCTCCGCCAATGTGAATGACCGCGACATCGGGCCAGTACCAGACGGTATAGCCGGCGGCCTGGATGCGCCGGCAGAGATCGACTTCTTCGTAATACAGGAAGAAGCGCGGATCGAAGGGCCCGGCGGCGGCGAGCGCTTCGGCACGGAGGATGGAGTAGGCGCCGGGCACCCAGTCCACTTGCGCTGCCTGCATCGGATCGGCCCAGGTGCGATTGTAACTGCCGAAGATACGTGAGCGCGCATAGCGGTCGGCGAGACCGCTGTAGACGAAGAGGTCGGTGATCAGGGTGGGAAAGCGGCGCGCCGAGGGCTGCCAGCTTCCATCGCGTCCCATGAGGCGGCCGCCGCCGAGTCCAACCCGGGGATTGGCCTCCATGTGTTCGAGCGATCGGCGGAGCGAGCCGGGCGTCAAGAAGGCATCGGAGTTCAGCAGCACGATGTAGCGGCCACGCGCTCGCTCGAAGGCCAGGTTGTTCGCGCGGCCAAAGCCCAGGTTCTCCGGACTGACGATGAGCTCGACCACGGGGAAATCGGCGCGGAGCATCTCGATCGAGCCGTCCTTCGATCCGTTGTCCACAACGATGGTCTGGACGCTAAGCCCGGCAGACTCGCGCGCGAGTGCTTCCAAGCATTCGCGCAGCACCTCACGGGTGTTGAAGGAGACGATGACAACGGAGAGGTCGTATGCGGCAGATTGAGCGGAAGGCTGCGCCGGTTCGGTCATGATGCTTTCTGTCATTCTTGAATCGGGGCGAGACGGCGGTTGAGGGTGCCCGCCAGCAGCTTCAGGTTCTCCGCTAGATGGTACTCGCGGAGGACATGCGCGCTCGCAGCCTCGGCAAAGCGCTGGCGCAATCCGGCGTCGTGCGCGAGACGGAGGATGGCGCTGGTCAGCGCGTCGACCGAGCCGGCCGGCACCAGAATGCCGTCGCGATCGTGGTCGATCAGTTCGGGGATGCCGGCGATGTAGGTGCTGATGCAGGGAACGCCCAGTGCCATCGCCTCCATGAGCGCGACGGGAATGCCTTCGGCAAAGCTGGCGAGGACGAAGAGATCGGCTCGGGCGACACGCGCGAGCGTCTGATCGTGATTGAGCGCGCCGGTGAAGGTCACGATCTCCGCCAGGCGATACGTATGGACGAAGGCCTCCAGGTCGCCGCGCTCCGGTCCGTCGCCGACAAGAGTGAGCGTGAGAGCTACGCCCTGGCTGCGGATGCGCTCGACGGCCTGCAGCAGCAGCAGCGCACCCTTGGCAGGCACGAGACGTCCGACCATGATGAGCTGGAGCGGCGCGTCGGCATCGCGCGTGGCGCGCCGGGGTAATGCTTCAGGTCGAATGCCGAGGCGCACCACCTCAAATCGATCCCAGCGTGCGGGCGATGCGATGCGCATCACCTGGCTGCGGCCGTAGTGGCTGATGGCGATGACGAAGGCAGCGCTCTCGAACTTCTGCCGCAGATGCGAGCCTACCTCGTCGAAGAATTCATCCGGACCGTGGATGGTGAGCGAGTAGGGAATGCGCTCGGCCGCCGCTGCGATGAGTCCCACGGTGGCGACGGCGCCACCGAAGTGCACGTGCAGATGGGTGATGCGGTGACGGCGCATCCAGCCGCAAAGCAGGAGCGCTTCCGCAACATAAAAGAGCGAGTAGAGCCGCCGCAGGAAGGACGAGGGGCGAAGCTGAAGCGCCGCGCGGAGAGCGCGGAAGGCGCACGCGGGCGAGGCAATCGCGATGCGCACGAGATCGAGCATCGCACGCATGCGCGGCATGGGTTTGACATAGAAGGTGGTCGAAGCTTCTTCGGCCTCGAGCGCGGTGAGCTGCCCGGGCGCGCGATCGGGCGCGTTGATAGACGCGGTCTCGATGCGGAAGCCGAGCTCGCGCAGGCCGCGGACTTCCTGGAGAAAAAACGTGTGCGAGATACCAGGGTAGCGGCTGAGCAGATAACCAAGGCGGTGGCCGCGCTGCGTTGGTTCGCCTTGCGAAGAGTTCACGTGCTGTTCAACCTTTTCGGTGAGCTTTGACAAGCTTATGTGTTTTGCAAGCGCAATGCATGAAATCTGTCTCTCCCACCTTTGGGGAATGAGATGCCCCATTAGTGAGAGTGCGGTTGTTACTTAAATTCTCTAATGTCTCACTAGCAATCCGGAGAGGTTGCCTGTAGGCTAGCGTTCAATTCACCTAGTTAGACTTCAGTATTTGGCGCTGCGGCAGTTATGCGTGCAGTGTGTAAAGAGTGCAGTTTCTTTGCGCACGCTTGGGAAGTATTTCCCGTTCTTCTGTTAAGTGATGTTCGTTGTGTGAGTCGGATCTCTGCGGGCCCCGCGCTGCAGTGTTTGTCTCACTTTTACGAAATTTTTAACAGAAATCCGGGAGTTATCAGTGAAGAGTAACGTTCGGTCCATTTGGGCTTCCATCCTTTATCAGTTTTCCTCCTCATCTCTTTTTTACATGGTGGGCCTGGGCCTGCTCTTCCTCGCGAGCCTCGGCGGGAATACCAGGATCGCATCTGCGCAAGCCGGCGGTGTCACGAATATCAACATCGGGACCACGGTAAAGACGCAAAACGCGAAGCGGCTCGGCATCAATCTCAGCGGTCAATCGTTCTATGACTCCGGTCAGATGCTGCGGAATGTCATCTTCCGCAATCCCGGCTTCGAAGGCGAGACCTGGCGCTCCATCCTGAAATGCAAGACGGTAGTCGGCGACGGATGCTATGCGGACGACCCGTGGTCTTCATGGCCGGCCAATTTTCTGCAAGGTGCCACGGTCCAATTCATCACCGGCGCATCGAAGGGTCTCACAGGAACCATCAGCGGACTGGATATCGCCAACGCGACCTCCAACCTGAGCACGCTGCTGCACATGACCGGTCTGGCGCACGCGCCGACCGCGGGCGACTACTACGTGGTGTCGAAGACGATTCCCGGCAACCCGCAGGCGGGCTGGTGGCCGAGCACATCCGGCGGCGCTACGCTGACTGCCGACACGACTGACCTGTCTCCGGAATCACCGGGCAAGCAGGCGCTCGCGATGAACGCGAACGGGTCGGGACAGAGTGCGAGCATCGCTTCCTTCTTCGACACGATGAACGGCCGCTCCTTCCTCCAACTGAACGGCACCTACACGCTGACCTTCCGCGCCAAGGGGCTGGGCGGTTCGAACTCGCTCTCGGTCAGCGTTTCGCGCCAGGCAGGGCCGAAGCACGGCACTGAGACATTTCTGAACCAGAACGTTCAGTTGAGCAATCAGTGGCACGACTACACCTACTCGTTCCAGGCGAATGAAGACGGTTCGTTTGTCGGGATTGCCGGGGTGACGTTCGCGATCAGCGGCGGTTCGGCATTGCTCGATGACGCTGCGCTGACGGAAGCGGCGGCTTCGGATAATCCCACGCCGTTCCGCAACGCTGTCGTGGATCGTCTGCGCGAACTGCACCCGGGCGTCCTGCGCTACATGGACAACGGGACAGACTTTGGCAGCACGATCGACAACATGATCGCGACGCCGTTTGCGCGGCTGCGCGCCGGCTACAGCCAGAACTCGGCGGAGCAGGACGATGTTCCGATCGGGCTGGAGGAGTTCCTGCAGCTCTGCCAGGCGATTGACGCCGAGCCGTGGTTCACCGTGCCCAATGCGGTCTCGCAGACCGAGATGCAGAACCTCATCCAGTTCCTGAATGGCGATGCCTCGACCAAGTATGGCGCGATACGCGCGGCGCTCGGGCAGTCGGCGCCGTGGACTTCGGTCTTCCCGGTGATCCACCTGGAGCTGGGCAACGAGAACTGGAATACAGGATCGTTTCCCGGAGAGACCATCAACGATCCGGTGGCGACAGGGCAGCGGGCGCAGGATATCTTTACCGCGGCCCGGCAGGCGCCGGAGTACGACGCCTCGAAGTTCGACCTGATCATGAATGGCTGGGCCGCGGTGCCGTGGTACAACCAGCAGGAATTGCTGCAGACCAGCGCAGCCGACACCATCGACGTTGCGCCCTACACCTTCAATGCGTTCAACAGCTACGGATCGAATGAGGCGATCTACGGATCGATGTTTGCCGAGCCGGAGGCGGTCGATAGCCTGTCGAGCGGCTCTATGTATCAGCAGATGCAGACCGCAGCTTCGGCATCGCACCCGGTGAAGCTCGCGGTGTACGAGGTCAATCTCAGCACAGTCTCGGGAAGCGCGTCGCAGAGCATGGTGAACCAGGTGGTTCCATCGGTGGGCGCGGGCCTGTCTGTGGTCGACCACATGCTGCTGATGATGCGCGACGATGGCGTGACCCTGCAGAACATGTTCGCCCTGCCTGAATATGCGAACGGCTTCAACAATACCAATGGCGGTGGCGGCGAAAGCACTCCGCTTTGGGGGACCGTGATCGACATGGGCGGCGCGACTAACTTGTGCCGACCGCAGTTTCTGGCCGAAGAGCTGGCGAACACCGCAATTACCGGCAACCTGCTTGAGACCATCCAGACGGGCGCGAATCCAACCTGGAATCAGCCGACCAACTCGAACACCAATATTGCCACGCCGAACGCCCACTACCTGCAGTCGTTTGCATTCTCTGACGGCTCGAGCAACGGCGTGATCGTCTTCAACCTGCATCGGACCAGCGCGCTTCCCGTGACATTCTCTGGCGCCAACGCGCCGAAGGGCACGGTGAAGATTGCTCAACTTACCTCGGCCAACATCACCGACAACAACGAGCAGAGCAGCGTAGTGCAATCTCCACAGGCCTCCACGGTAAGCAACTTCGATCCGACGAAGAGCACCTCGCTCCGGCCGTTTTCGATGACCGTCTTTACCTGGGGCGCCGACTCGGGCACTCCCAGCCAGCCTTCAACGCAGGCTACGAAGAGCGTGCTCACCGCATCGCCCACGCAGGTCACCGCCGGCCAGACGGTGACACTGACTGCGTCGGTGACCTCAAGCAACGGAACGCCGGATGGCTCGGTGAACTTCCTCGACGGCTCCAATTCGCTGGGAATCGCCGCGCTCTCCAAGGGCACGGCGAAGGTGACGACCACGTCGCTGTCTGCGGGCGTGCATACACTGATCGTGAATTACCAGGGAAGCTCCAGCTATGACGCCTCGGCATCACAAGCGGTGACAGTGACTGTCGGCGCCGCAGCAAAGAACCAAACGACAACGGCGCTTTCAACAAGCGCTTCGAGCGTGAACTCGGGAGCGGCGCTGAGCTTCGCGGTGGCGGTGACCGGAAAGCAGACGCCCACCGGTTCGGTCAACGTTGCTCTGAATGGCAAGACCTTCGGCTCGGCAACCCTGAGCGGCGGCAAGGCGACGGTGAGCGGCACCGCACCGGCGGCCGGCACTTATGCGGCGGTTGCTCAGTACGCCGGGGATGCCTCCGATGCAGCGTCGACTTCCAATAATGTTTCGCTCGCAGTGACCAGCGGCCAGCCGAAGGCGGTGGCCACCAGCACGACCGTATCTGTGAATCCGAGCGCCGCGGTCGTGGGACAGAACGCGGTCGTGAGCGCCAAGGTGACGCCGTCGTCGGGTACGGCGACGCCTACCGGCTCGGTGCAGTTCTTCCTGGGAGCGAATGCGATCGGCACAGGGACGCTGAGCGGCGGTGTGGCTACGGTGCCGGTGACTGCGCCTTCCGCCGGAACCTACAAGCTGAGCGCGAAGTACGCGGGCAGTAGCGATGCGACTGCATCCGCCTCCGGAGATGTGGCCTGGGTGGTGAACGCCGCAACGGCGGGCGTTGTAGCGACCACAACCCAACTCAAGCTGAGCGCAACAAACGTCACCGCGGGAGATACAGTTAAGATCACGGTGGCTGTGGCCTCGGCCAACGGAAAGACCATTCCGAAGGGAACGGTTTCGATCTCCGGCAGTTCCACAGCACTCGCTCCGGTCGCCGCCGTCAATGGCAACGCCGCATTGCAGCTCAACACTAGTCAGGCGGGTGTCTTCACGCTGGTCGCGGACTTTACCGGCGATGGCAAGACGAGCGGCAGCTCGGTTTCAAAGGCGGTGGTGCTGACAGTGAATGCGGTGCCTACATCAAGTCCGGAACAGCCGACTCCGCCAGCGCCGACCCCAACTCCCACACCGACTCCCGTACCCACTCCGACTCCCGTACCCACTCCGACCCCCGTACCTACGCCAACACCGACACCAACGCCGACTCCCACACCAACACCAACGCCAACACCGACACCAACGCCAACACCAACGCCGACTCCTACACCAACGCCAACACCGACACCAACGCCAACACCAACGCCAACACCAACGCCGACTCCGACGGGAAGCGGCACGGTATCTCTGCAGCTCAGCTCCTCGTCGGTGCAGTTGCAGCCGGGCCAGACATCGTCGCCGGTGACAGTGCAGGTAACGCCAAAGAATGGCTTCAGTCAGACGGTGAAGATGGCCTGCCAGGGATTGCCCGCGAATGTAGCCTGCGCCTTCCAGCCAGCATCGCTTGCGGTGGCGAACAATCCGGCGAGTACAACCATGAACGTCAGCAGCAGTACCGCGGCGAACGCCGACGTTGCTGCTTCAAGTGCGGGGTTCTCCGGGATTGCCTATGGCGCGATGCTGCCGTGGAACCTGATCGGGATGCTCGCAACTGCAGCGGCGCGCAAGCGCAAGAAGCTGGGTCTGCTGCGGACGCTGATGCTGCTGGTGCTGACCGGCGCCGGAGCGATGGCGATGAGCGGCTGCGGCGTGAGCTACAACTCGGTAGCGCAGACGTTTCACGTCACGCTGACGGCGACAGCCAATGGAACGACGGTGAATACGGCAACGTTCGATGTCGTGCTGCAGGAGAAGACAACGCCGTGGTAGACGGTTTTCACAAGCGGGCAGCTTTGTGAAGACGGTATAGAGCGTTGCTGATCCTTGAAACCTGAAGGGGCGCGGCTTGCGAGTCACGCCCCGATTTCTTTTGGCGCGGTTGCGACGGCGCGATGTCCGTCAAAGTGAGGCGGTGGGCAGCAGACGGCTGTCTGGCGGCGCGGACGCCGGCGACGAGGCGCTGGCCGGCATTGGATTAAACTCCGCGTCTTCGAGGCAGCGGCGGACAAGCTCCGCGGTAGTCTCGAGCTTCTCACCCAGGAACATGGTTTCGTGATCGCCAGGCGCCCAGAGCACCTCCACGCCGTGCATGGCTACCTGCTCCCACCCGCAAGCAGCGCTCGCGCCCGGAACCTCGCGCGAGTCGTGCGCACGGATCAGCGTAATGCGGATCGGGGCCGGTTCCGGACGATAAGCATGAAGAGCCGCAAAGGTGGTGAGCGTGGTGCTGTACATGAACTGCGGCAGCGGCATGCGAAAGCGATTCGCCAGTGCGTTGAACGTGCTCCAGTGGCTGATGAAAAAGCGATTGCGTCGATTTAGCACATATCGGGTGACGGCGCTGCGAACATAGCGCACGCGCTGGCCCATGGAGAGGGACTGCATCTTCTCGCTGTGACGGCGCAGTTTAGCCTGGATGACCTTCCACCCAGACGCAACCGAGCCGTTTCCCTTCGTCCCTTCGACGCTGTTCAGATAGCCCGGCAGCCAGGAGTCGAAGAGGATGACCGCGCCGATCGTCTCACCCGCCTCGATGAGCTGGCGCGCAAGCTCGACGGTGAGCGGGCCGGCCGCGCACCATCCCATGACCGAATAGGGGCCATGTGGCTGCACCGCGCGTATCTCGCGCACATAGTTTGCGACCCGCTCCTGCATGTTGAGCTCGCTATCTGTCTCCAGCTCGCGCACGCCATAAAAGGGCTGCGTCTGGCCCAGAGCCTGAGAGAGGCCCTGGTAGAGCAGATAGGAGTGAATCATGAAGACCGGCGGCCGATGACCATGCGTCTGCACCGGCACCATGGCGCGTATCTCGCCCTGATTGCGCAGCCGCTCGGAGAGTTTGGCGACGGTGCCGGCGTCGAAGATAGTCGTGATCGGCAGACGAGTGCCGAAGCTCTTGTTGACGCGCGCGAAGAGCCGTACCAGCAGCAGCGAATTGCCGCCTGCTTCGAAGAAGGGCAGGTGGGGATCGACAGCATCGAGGTTGAGAACGTCCTTCCAGATGTGACTCAGCTCGCGCGACACATCATCGATTGCCGGAGAGGGCGCTTCGTCGGGCGCAGGGATGGCACTCTTCGGCGCCGGGGACGTGACCGTCAAACGTGTGGCATCCACGGAACCATCCAGGCGGAACGGGAGTGCCGGAGTTAGCTGCAATGAAGCCGGTACCAGATGCTGCGGCAGCGTTGCCAGGAGCGAGTTGCGCAGCTCCAGTGGATCAGCCGCGTCACGCGCGATGATCCACGCGGCAAGCTGCGGGGCTCCGTCTTCGCGATGCTGCATTCGCGTCGTCGCATCGAGGACGCCGGGCAAACGCAGCAGAGCCGCGTCGAGATCGCTCAGCCGCACACGATGCCCATGCAGAAGCACGACAGAGTTGCTGGTGCCGAGAATGCGAAAGGTTCCGCCTGCGGCCGACTGCGCAAGATAGCCGGTGCGCTCGGAGCTGGAAGCAGCAAGCTCGCCGGTAGCGCCCGGAGGAACGGAAAGGCCGTCCGGCGCCAGTACGGAAAGCATCGCACCGGGCAGCGGCGTGAACTCCGTGTCCGGTGAGGCAACGGCAACCGGACCGGAGGGCCCGGAGAGCACGGCGGCCGCGGCGCGGACCGGAATGGTTTCTGAAATACTCTGCGGGGTCTTCTTCCGCATCCAGCCGGGATGCGCGATGTGGCGTCCGCGGGCGATGGCGGTGAGACGGCGATCGCCGCTCCAGCCATTAGCAATCCACGCCCGCCATTCGGCCGGCTCGGCGATGGCTGCGGTGATCTGGCGCTCGTCCAGCAGCGACTGCAAGGCGAGATCGCCGTGGGATGCAACCAGGTCGAGGGAGGCACCGGTATAAAAGGCAAGCAGCAGATCGAAGAAAGCATCTGCAGGCGACGCAGCCGGCAGGGCGAGCAAAGCATCTTCGGCGGAGAGATGCAGCGTAGCTGCAAGCGTGGCCACGCGCCGGAGAGTCTCGGCGAAGGCCACATCTGTAGTTACAAATGCAGCGGCCTGGTCCGATGCTACTGTTACCTGCGGCGTGGCCCAGAATTGCGGCTGGGATCGAGCGGCGGCCGACGCAGGGGAAAGCGTGCCGATCTCCTCATAGGCTACGGTATGCTTCGCGGAGGCTGTTTCTTCGCGCATCAGCCGCTTTGGCGCCAGCAGCAGCGAGCTGTCCGCGGCCGCCAGTGAGAGATCGTCGGCTGTGGTGTGGGCGGGCAGAGGAGTGATGCGCGGACCGCGCTCGCCTAATGCGATCAGCGCCAGCAATGCTATGGCCGACTCCACTTCGGGTGTGAGGACTACGAGCGCGCGGGTCGCCCCGTTCAGCAAATCCTTCTCGACCAGATGCGCGGCGAGTGCCTGACTGCGCTCGTCAAGTTCCTGCCAGGTCAGGCGTTGTGTTCCAGCCCGGATGGCAATCGCCTGTGGTCTGGCAGCAGTGTAGGCGGCAACGGTTGCGAGCAGATCGGCCGGCGCCGCATGGGCAGCGGCGGGCAGCGGCGCTTCGGCAGACGGAGAGGCGGAAGACGGCAGCGCAATCTGCGAGACAGGCCGGTCAGGATGCGCGAGTGCAGCGGTGAGCATCTGCTGAAAGGCCGCGAGCAGCCCTTCGATCCGCTCGGCCGAGAAAAGATCGGTATTGTATTCGATTTGCAGCCGCGGTCCTTCGGCGCGCTCGACAACGCTGACCAGCAGATCGAAATCGACGCCGCCGGAAACGGAGCGCAGCGGCGTGAGGTGCACACCGGGAATCTCCTGCGGCTGCATGAAGGCCTTCTGGTAGACGAACCAGACCTGCAGGAACTGCGAGCCGGCGCCCTCCTGGCTCATCTGGAATTCTTCAATGATGCGGGAGAAGGGCATGTCCTGGTGGGTGTAGGCGGAGGTCTCCCAATCGCGGACGCGCGTTTCGAGCTCGCGGAATGTGGGATCGCCTTCGACATCGGCGACGATGATCTGCGGATTGGCAAAGCGCCCGACGATATCTTCCATGCCGGGCTGGGTGCGGTTCGCAATGGTCGAGCCGAGCAGGAAGCGGCGCTGTCCGCTGAAGCGCGCACACAGCGCCTCGAAGCACGCGAGCAGCACAATGTGCTTGGTCGAACCGCTCTTGCGGCAATAGGCCACCAGCGCGTCGTTCAGCGATGCCGGCAGAAGCACGGAGGCGATGGTGCCGGGAAAGCTGCGGCCGGCCTGCCGCGGATGGTCGGCCGGCATGTCGAGCGTAGGCAGGTCGCGGCGAATGTGGCTGGTCCAGAAGCGGAGCGCGTCCTTGGCTCGCTCGCTGGCCAGATATTCGTTCTGCCATACGGTGAAGTCGGCGAACTGGAATGGAAGCTGGGGCAGGCCGCTAGCCGGTCCTGCGGCAATCTCCTCGGCGGGACCGGCACCAGTGCGCAATGCCAGATAGATCTTCATCAGATCGCGCAACAGCAGCCCATTGGACCAGCCGTCGCAAACGATGTGGTTCATCGTCATGGCCAGGACGTGCTGCTCGGTGGAAAGCTTCAGCAGGCGCGCGCGCAGCACCGGGCCATGCGCCAGATCGATGTAGAGATGGCTATGCGCGGAGAGTGCCGCGCCAAGATCCGCCTGCGGGACCTCGGAGCCGTCTGCGTGACTCAGATCCTGCTGCGTGAACTCATAGAGTGGCCGGGTGAGAATGACCTGCGAAAGGTGCCCATCCACCATACGGAAGAGGGTGCGCAGGGCCTCATGCCGCAGCGTGAGCGCGGCAATCGCCTGCTCTACCAGCAACGCGTCGAGCGGCCCCGTGATCTCGCAGGAGATCGCCATATTGGAGGCGGTTGAGCCAGGATCGATCTGAGCCAGTGTCCAGTAGCGGCTCTGTTCCAGACTCGCCGGGACCACATACGTCTCTTCGCCCGCGCGGTTTATGGCATCGGTTGACGCGGTTGAAGAGTGGTGATTATGGTTTGCGGCGATCTCGTCCTGTGAGGCCACTTCCGGTGAGTCGAGATGGGGGGCTTGTGTCATCCTCGGGAAAACTTTCAATACGAACTGCGCCCGGTATCAGACCGCTTGCACCTTTCGAAAACGGTCTCGGGCTATAGCTTTTATAGTATGCGTGGCCGGCGTGCCTGTGTCAGAACCTTCGCGCCGGGCTTTCTCGATTTCGGCAGCCAGAGTGGAAATATTCTTACTCTGGAATAACTGTTTTGCAGTCACAGCTATGCCGGCCTGCGTGGCTTGTGTAGTGATACGGAAGATAGACAGCGAGTCGCCCCCTAGCTCGAAGATACTGTCATCCATAGATACAGAAGCAACGCCCAGGACGCGGCTGAAGATAGCTGCCAATTGCTCCTCAAGCGGCGTGCGTGGCGGTTGGAGGGTCCGCTCGGACGCGGCGTGATCGAGCTGCGGGGACGGCAGCGCGCGGTAATCGACCTTGCCGTTTGTGGTACGCGGAAACGAGGGCACCAGCACGATGGCCTGCGGCTGCATATGCTCGGGCAGTTGCGTGCGCAGGTACTCGCGCAGCTCGCTGGTGAACCGGGCGGGCTCCATGCCGTTTCGCGAGATCGCGTAGAGGGCCAGCCGCTTGTCGCCGGGAACGTCCTCGGCGCTCGTCCAATCGGCGCGGGCACAGGCCACGGCCGCGCGCACCTCAGGGAACTGCTCGGCGGCATGCTCGATCTCACCCAACTCGATACGATAGCCGCGGATCTTGATCTGAGCATCGCGGCGGCCGAGGAACTCAAGGAGACCGTCGCGTGTGTAACGCGCCAGATCGCCGGTGCGATAGACGCGTTCCGCGATAGTGTGCGCGCCGGCTTCCAGGCGGAACTCGACGAACTTGGCCGCGGTGAGGTCAGGCGCGTTGAGGTAGCCGAGGGCAAGACCATCGCCTGCGGCGCATAGCTCGCCGGGCACGCCGACCGGCACGGGACGCTGTGCTTCGTCGAGCAGGTAGACGCGTGTGTTTGCGATGGGCTGTCCGATGGGCACGGTACCGCGGTCGAGGTCCGCAAGCTGAATGGTGTGACAGCAGGTGAAGGTCGTGTTTTCGGTTGGTCCGTAGCCGTTGATCAGCCGCAGCCGGGGCGCAGCTTCGAGCAGAGTGCGGACGTGCGCGACGGAAAGTACATCGCCGCCCGCAAGCAACTGACGCAGTGGCTTAAGCGCGTCGAGATGATCCATCACCATCAGGTGGAAGAGCGCCGCGGTGAGCCACAGAGTGGTGATGCCGTGCTGGCGGATGGCTGCGCCGATCTCTTCCGGCGCGGGCTTCGCGCCTGGCATCAGAACAAGGCGGCCGCCGTTGAGCAATGCGCCCCATATCTCGAATGTGGAGGCATCAAAGGTGACCGGCGCGAGCTGCAGGATGACTTCGTCCGGACCGAAATGCGCGTAGTTGGTATTCGACACCAGTCGAATCACCGCGCGATGCGGGACGACGACGCCTTTGGGCTTTCCCGTCGATCCGGAAGTGTAGATCATGTAGGCCGGCGCGGTTGCAGCGACGGCTAGCGGCGTCGCTGCTGTGGCGGGGGCGAGGCGGAGCGATTCGAACGCAATGGTCGGGACGGCCAAGCGACTGAAACGCTCTGCCAGCCGCTGCTGCGTGACCAGCACCTGGGGCTCGGCATCGTCGAGCAGCATCGCGACACGTGCGGCGGGATACTCGGGATCTATCGGCACATACATGCCGCCGGCCTTGAGTGTGCCCAACAACGCGACAATCTGCTCCGGCGCGCGCTCCATGGAGATGGCAATGCGCAATCCGGAGTCCGAGTCGATGTGTTTTCCGTATTCCGTAGTGAGCCATGCAGCGAAGGCATCCGATCGCGCGTCGAGCTCGCGATAGGTCAGCGAATCCGAGCCGTCAGAGCCCGCAGGCCAGACCACTGCGATCGCATCCGGCGTGCGCGCGGCCTGCTCGCGAAAGAGTTGCGCGATCGAGCTCTCACGCGGGTAGTCGGTCGCGGTCTGGTTCCAGGCGATCAGCTGCTCTTCGAGCTCGGCGCTGGAGAGCATGCGCAGCTCGCCGATCGGATGCGTAGGATTCGCCGCAGCATCGGTGGCCAGCAATGCGAGCGCTTCGATCCAGCGCGCAATGGTCTCGCGATCGTAGAGCGAGGTGTTGTAATCGCAGTCGAGAAGCAGGTCCACACCGCGATCGACGAAGTTGAAGAAGAGGTCCGCGGAGGCGGCGGTCTTGGGATTGGGATCAAGCTGCGCCGTGAGTCCCTCGAACGAGAGGCGCGAGCCAACCTGCTCCAGGTTGAACTGAACCTCTGCGAGCGGCAGCCTGGACGGGTCGCGTACAATCTTCAACTGCTGGATGAGAGAAAGCAGCGTATAGTGCTGATGATCCAAGGCATCGTAGACGGTATTCTGGACATCATTGGCGAGCGCGGCAAACGTCGAGTTTGCATCGGGGCGGATGCGCAACGGCAGGAAATTTACAGCGTGGCCGACGAAGCTCTTGCCCGGAACATCGCGCTGGCCGGCCATAGGGACGCCGATCACGATGTCGTTTTGACCAGTCAGGCGGCCGAGCAGCGCGGCATACGTGCTCAGTAGTGTGACAAATAGCGTAGTGCCGCCCTGCTGCGAGGCTGCGCGCAGCCGGGCGAGAAAATCCCCGGAGAAGAGATGGCGATAGGTGGCGCCGGCATGCGAGCGCAGCGCGGGCCGTGGCCGGTCGGTGGGGAGTTGCAGCGGCTCAGGGAGCGTGGTGTACTGCGACTTCCAGAAATCGGCAATCGCGGTGCCCTCGGCCGAGGAGCGGGCGGCATGCTCTGCGCGCGCCTGCTCGAGCAGCGAATGCGGGGGCAGAAGCTCCGGTGTGGAGCGGGTACGCGCAGCGCTATAGAGCAGGCCCAGCTCTTCAAAGAGCACATTGATCGACCAGCCGTCGAGCACGATGTGGTGCGCGGTCAGGATGAGGGCGTGCTGAGCGGGTGCGAGCTTCAGCAGGATGGCGCGGACGAGCGGGGACCGTCCATCTGCACCCCCAAAGAGATCGAATGGCGTCGATGCCTCATCTTCGAGCAGCGCATGGCGGCGCGCGTCCTGCTCTTCGGCCAAGAGCGTGCTCCAGTCTTCTTCACGGATAGACAGCGCGGCAGCGTCTGCGACATGAATCCGCTCGCCGTCGCGCGTGATGGTGAGGCGGAGCGCCTCATGCCGCGCGACCAGCGTATCGAAGGAGCGAGCGAGCGCCTCGCGGTCGAGCGGACCGTCGAGATGGAGGGTGACCGATTCGTTGAAGGCGCAGCTTGCCGCAGCATCGAGCTGCGAGGCGAGCAGGACCTCGCGCTGCGGCTCGGTGATGGGCGCTTCATCGGCTATCTGATTTGCAACCCCGGCTGTAGCTTCCGCCGCGACGCGAGCGGTTGGCGCAACGCGAGTACCAGCGACGGGCAGGGCCTCGCCGGCGCGCATCGCTTCGAGCGCTGTGCGGAAGCCCGACCGCACCTGGGCGAGGTCGGCATCGGTATGCGCGGTAGTGAGGAAACAGGGAAAGCCCTCTTGCAGATGAATCCCCTGCTCGCGCAGGTGATAGTAGACCAACCGTGCCAGGCGCGACTCAACCGGCGACGGAAAGAAGAACCAGGAGGAGAAGCTCTCGATCTGCGAGGGAAAGTTGTACTCAGCGAAGAGCGCCTGCAGATCGCCGGCCAGTGCCGCGGACTTGCCGCTGAGCGACTCCTGCAGCGATGGCCCGGCTTCCTTGAGATGGGTGAGCGCGGCGCGCACCGCAGCCATGGTGAGCGGATGGCGCACGAAGGTGCCGGCAAAGAAGGTGACGCCTGCCTGCGGGATGGAGTCGTCGCCGAAGCGCCAGCTTCCGCCGTCGAGCGCGTCCATGTAGGTGCGGCTGCCAGCGATGACGCCGATGGGCATGCCGCCGGCCACGACTTTGCCGTACGTGGCGATGTCCGCGCGGATGCCGAACAACGCCTGCGCGCCGCCAGGATGAGTGCGGAAGCCGGTGACCACTTCGTCGAACACCAGCGCGGCGCCGGACTCTTCCGTGATGGCGCGCAGCTCGCGCAGGAACTCGACTGGGCGCAGGCTGGGATGGCGGCTCTGCACCGGCTCGACCAGCACGGCGGCGATCTCATTCTTGCGCCGGCGGATGACCTCGAGCGCGGCGGGCGAGCCGTACTCGAGCACCAGCATGTTGTGCACGCTCTCCTGCGGGATGCCGGGCGCTGCGGGAATCGAGCGCTCCGAGCGCGTCGATTTGACCAGCACTTCGTCGATCATCCCGTGATAGGCGCCCGAGAAGAGCACGATCAGGTCACGGCCGGTGACGGTGCGGGCAAGGCGCATCGCCGCCATCACCGCTTCCGAACCGGTGTTGCAGAAGGAGACACGCTCCATGCCGGTCATGCCGGCGATCAGCGCGGCGCACTCGCCGGCCAGCTCGGTCTGCGGGCCGATGGGGAAGCCGAGCTCGAGCTGTGCACGAACAGCATCAGTTACGAATTGCGGCGAGTGGCCGAAGAGGATCGAGCCATAGCCGTTCAGGATGTCGATGTACCGGTTCCCGTCCTTATCCCATATAGAGGGACCCTGGGCGCGCTCGACCACCAGCGGGTAGACCAGCTCCTTCCACTCGGGATGGAAGCCGGAGGCGACGCGCGGATCGGCCAGCAGATCGCGGTATTGCTGGACGTGCTGCTTCGAGGCCGCGGTGCGCGCGTTGTAGCGCGCGATGAGGCCGGAGACGTGCTCTTTCTGAGTCGTGGTGAGCGGCGCTTCCTGGCGCAGCTCGAGCGGCTTGAGCGGCACCATGGTGCCGAGCGTTGCTTCGGGTGCAGCGTTTCCGGCAGCTTTTTGGCGAGCGACGCTGGGCAGCGGTTTTGCAAGACTCACCGCTCCGGCAGCGGTTGCGGATGGAGGGGCTGCCGCGCTTGCGGGAGACGGCGCAGGCGAAGGTGCGGGGGCCATTCCATTGGCAGCCAGCACGGCAAGCTGCCGCTGCATGAGATCGGCCATCGCCTGCATCTGCTGGGCGAAGAGCGCGGCGTAGCCCTCGGCAGGCGTGCCGGTTGGAGGCATCGGCATCGCTGGAATCACCGCCGGAGAGGCGGCGACGGGCTCGATGGGCGCAGCGGGTGCGCTGGCCGGCGCGTGCGGGCGCAGATGATCGGTGAGTGTGGCGAAGGTGCCAAACTCTCCCATGATCTGGCGGAAGGTCAGCTTAACGCCGTAACGAGCGCGGATGGACTGCGTGAGCTGGGTGAGGAAGAGGGAATCGAGGCCCAGTTCGACAAACGAAGTCGTGGCTGGAACGGTAGAAAGGTCGAGGTCGGAAAGTTCAGCGACCATCGCCTTCAACTCGTCCAGAACTGTATCTGCCTTGGGAACAGTGTCACTGATTGGGGAAACAGGAGAAGTGATTGCCATATCGGTTCCTGAAGTCGGGTCGGGGCTCGGATTCGATGCCGGGACGGCCGTGCTCGGTTGTGCCGCTGCCGCAGAGGTTTCCGTCTGCGGCGCGCCGGCTGGTATTGCGACTGCCGGTGGAGCATCGACCCAGAATCGCTTGCGTTCAAAAGGATAGGTTGGCAGCAGGATACGCCTAGGCGGCCTGCCGTTGCGGAGCCTCTCCCACTGCGGCTCCAGCCCCAATGCGGCGAGTCGCGCCAGCGCGGGCAGGATGCCGTCATGATTCGAAGGATTTGTAACAGCGGCTGTGCCGTTGGCGTCGTTGCTCGCCGGTGCGCCCACCGCTGGAGTCAGGCTGGCGAGGATACGTCCGGCATCGAGTGTGCCGGCGAGTGTCTGGCGGATAGCGCCCTCGAGGCTGGGCGCCGGTCCCACTTCGAGGAAGATTGCATCGCCGGCGAGCGTGGCATGCGCGGCGCGAATGGCTTCGGCGAAGCGTACCGGCTCCCGTGCCTGGAGAGCCCAGTCCCAGCCGGAGAGGTTTTCCGCGGTAACCGGAGCGCCGGTGAAGCTCGAGATCCAGGGTAGTCGCGGCGCGGCGGGAGCGAGCAAGGGCAGGGCGGCACGCAGGCCGGCGGGGACGGAGTCCATCGCTCGGCTATGAAAGCCATGCGAGGTGATGAGGCGCTTCGCGGCGATGCCCTGTGCGGTGAGCGTCACGGCGAAGGCGTCGATTGCGTCCGCTGGCCCGGAGACGGTGACTGCCTGCGGCGCGTTGACCGCGGCAAGATCGAGTGTGGCAGGCAGCAACGCGCGGATGCCCTCTTCCGAAGCGCGGACGGCGAGCATTGCGCCTGTCGGCCGCTGCTGCATCAGGCGACCGCGCGCAGCGATTAGCGCGAGAGCATCGTCGAGCGAGAGCGCGCCGGCAACCGTCGCTGCGACAAATTCGCCGATGCTATGACCCACCACCGTGGCGGGGCGAATGCCCCAGGATTCCCACAGCCGCGCCAGCGCGTAGCAGACCGCGAAGATGGCTGGCTGAGCAAGGTTGGTCTGGTCTAAATGCCCCAAACCGCTTACGCCATTGCTCAAGCTGCTTTCGAGGTCGTTCAGCGCCTCATTCGAAGTGCCGGTATCCGGATAGAGCGCGGAGAGCAGGCTTTGTCCGAGCAGCGGGGCGAGGATGCGATCGCAGGTGTCGAGCTCGCGACGGAAGACCGATTCGGTGTTGTAGAGTTCGCGGCACATGCCGACGCGCTGGACACCCTGGCCGGGGAATACAAAGATCACGCGCGGAGTGTCCAGTGCCTTTGCCGGCGCAGACCGGCGCGCGCGCAATGTTGCGGCAGCGACGGCGGGGCTTGACGCGACGATGGCGTCGCGGACCGGCAGACGCGTGCGGCCCTCCGCGAGCGTGAATGCGACGTCGGCAAGATCGGCATCACTGTTCATTTCGAGAAACTCAGCCAGGCGCAGACGTGCCTGTTCGAGCGCCGCAGGAGTCCGTGCGGAGAGCAGCAGAATCTGCGGATCGGTAGTGTCTATACCGCTATCTTGTAAAAGCTTGGGTGTATATTCCTCAACTACAACATGAGCGTTGGTGCCACCCACACCGAAGGCACTCACTCCGGCGCGAAGCGGGATACCTGCTCCTGCTTCCCACGCGGTGGGCTTGGCGGAAAAGCGATAGTCCACCCGACTGTCCGCGAACTGGCGCACGATCTCCGGATTGGGCACCTCGAAGTGCGCGAGACCGGTGATCTGGCGATGGCGCATCTGCAGCACCGTCTTGATCAGGCCGGTGATGCCGCTCGCGACATCAAGGTGGCCGAGATGGCCTTTCACCGTGCCAACGTGGACGGCAGGGCGGTCTTTGGTTGGGGTGAGCCGCGTGCGGTAGGCGCGATCAAGGCCGGCCATCTCGATCGGATCGCCGAGCGGAGTGCCGGTGCCGTGCGCTTCGATATAGGTGATGGTCTCCGGCGCGACGCCGGCCATCTCCTGCGCGGCGACGATCACATCGCTCTGGCCCTCGACACTGGGCGCGGTGTAGGCGCTTTTGCCCGAGCCATCGTTGTTGGTGGCAAAGCCGCGGATGACCGCGAGGATGGTGTCGCCGTCGGCCTCGGCATCTTCGAGGCGCTTGAGCACGACCACTCCCGCGCCCGCGCCGAAGACCGTGCCCTGCGCGCGATGGTCGAAGGGACGGACCACACCGTCGAGCGAGACGATGCCACCCTCTTCCGGAAGATAGCCGCGATGCTGCGGGAAGGTGATGGAGACGCCACCGGCCAGAGCCATATCGCAGCCATAAGTGAGCAGGCTCTGGCAGGCCTGGCAGACAGCCACGAGCGACGTAGAGCAGGCGGTCTGAACGGTGACGCTGGGACCGCGCAAGTTGAGCTTCCAACTGACGCGCGTGGGCAGGAAGTCTTTGTCGTTGCCCATCATCGTGATGTAGGAGCCGGCCTGATAGTCAGCAGTGAAGCGCTCGAGGAAGGTGCGGTCGTGCGCGAGGTTGTGCAGAAGATAGGTGTTCAGCGCCGAGCCGGCAAAGACGCCAATGGAGGCCGAGCTTCGCTGGGGATCGTGGCCCGCGCGTTCGAGTGCCTCCCAACAGATCTCGAGGAAGATGCGGTGCTGCGGGTCCATCTGCTCGGCTTCGCGCGGATAGATGTGGAAGAGGGCCGCGTCGAAGAGGTCGACATCGTCGAGCACGGAGCGCGCGGGGACATAGCCGGGCTGGGCGGCGATGGCAGCGGAGACTTCGAGCTCCTCTGGCGCAAAGCGGCGAACCGCCTGCTTGTCTGCAACGAGGTTCTCCCACAACGCCTCGGGGGTTGCGGCTCCGGGAAAGCGGCCGGCCATGGCGATGATGGCAATTGCCGGACCCGTGGCCGCGTGCCTGTCCGCACGCTCCGATGCGGACTGCCGCACATTGCTCATCGTGTTTCCTCAGCCGGGGAAGAGCCAGGCCGCAGACGCGCGAAGGCAGCCCGCTGACGGGCGCCTCGCTCAGCGGCAGAAGAGGGAGCAGGAGTCGAAGATGCGGCGGCCGACGGTTTGCCACGGAACGGCATGGATGCCGCCGCTGTTTCATTGGCAGGTGTTGGGACCCATGACGATGCGTAGCGCGTCAGAGAGCGCGCGGTGGGCGCAGCAAAAATCGCGGAGGTGGGTATGTCGAGCACACCTGAGGCGCGCAGGCGTGCGGCCAGCCGCGCCGCCAGCAGGGAACTGCCGCCCGATGCGAAGAAATTCTCTTCCGGTCCGAGCTGAGGCGCATCGAGAAGCTGCCGGAAGATGGCCAGCACCGCAACTTCACGCTCGGTCTCGTCAGCTGTCATTGGGAACTCCTGCACGGTTGAACCCGGCTCCTATGGAAAGGGCTCGCGGGGCGACGTTGTGGACAGGGGATACAGGCCACCTCCGGGTGCTCCCCGTTTGCCGGCCGATCAGACGTGAGCCGTCTCCGTCCTGCCGCCATTGACCGCCTCCGGAGCACGTACCTCCCGCGCGGTAGCCTGCTCGGCCGCGCGCTGCGAGGCTGTCGCCACCAGCGTGGTGCCGCGCTGCTTCCTGAGCTGCCGCTGGAACTCCTCGATATCCCGCACCAACGCCGGATCGACGCGATCGCGGCTGACCCGGTTCAGGGTTACGGCGACGCCCGGCACATCCAGCCGCTCGAGCAGCGTGGCGGCGCGGTTCAGTTGTGCGCGCGTGGTGCGGCCGGATTGCACGATCAGGACTGTGCCGTCGGCGACGCGGGCCAGATATTCGGTGTCGGCGGAGATCAGGATGGGGCTGGCATCGATGAGGACGACGTCGTAATCGTCCTTCACCTCGTTCAGGATCTGCGAGACGAAGGTGCCGCTGTAGATGGGGTTGCCGGCGGTGGGCGCACCGCCATTCATCTGCACCGCCAGATCGCCCGTGCCCGCGCGGCGCAGCTTGTCGTTATAGCGCGTGGCTCCAGGCTCGGTGGAGGCGATGTTTTCATTGCGTACGTATGCGATCTTGCCGTCGATATTGGTGGCAGCGACGGTGAGCGTGTTGAGCCCAAGGTTGCGCAACTGGCGGCCGAGTTTCTCGACCACGGTTGTGGTGCCGCTCTCGGCGGCAGTTGCGGTGAATAGGAAGGTGCGCGCGCCGGCCGCGTTGCGGGCGTGCTGGATGCCGCCGGCTAAACGTAACAGGTACTGTCCGCTGGCTTCGCTGGAGAAGTCGTCATGATCGAGCAGCACGCCGATGGGCGGGAAGCCGATGACCTGCTCGACATCCTTTGAGGTGTACACGTAAGGATCGAGCGCATCGGCGAGCAGCGCGGCCCCGATACCCGCCAGCAGCGAGACGATCAGCGCTCCGAGAGCATAGAGCAGGGTGCGGTTCTTGCCCGGCATCAGCGGCACCATGGCCGGCGACGAGAGGTGGATGGTACCCGGCGAACTGCTTTCGAGCTCCAAGTCGCGGATGCGCGAATCGACTGCCGAGTAGCTGGTCTGCAGCCGCTGGATGTCCTGGCCCACTTCCTTGGCCTGCTGGAACTTCGGCGCGGCCGTGGTAGCCATGTGGGTCTGCGAAAGCAACTGGGCCTCGATCTGCTGCTCGACCGAGCGGGTGCGGTTCAGCTCGGCCTGGTACTGCAGCCGGCGGCGGTCGGCAATCTTCGACTCGACATTCGAAAGGCTGGAGTTCAACTGCTTGTCGATGTCGGCGATCTCCGCCTGGTTCTGGAGATAGAGCGGATTGGTCGGCGTGAGGCCGTTCATCGCCGTCATCAATTGCGCGCGACGCATTTCGAGGTTCTGGCGCAGCGTGGAGAGGCCAACGTCAGTGGTGGCGGAATCGGTAGCGACCGCATTCAGCGCATTGCCGCGATAGGCATTCAACTGTGCCTCGGCTGCCATGCGCTGCTCTTTGGCCTGGGCCAGAAGATCGTTCAGGTGCCTCACGTTTGCGTCGTAGGTATTGTCGGTGCTCTCCTGAATGCCTACCTGCGCGACTCCCAGCTGATCCATCAACTTCGCCTGTTCAGCAAGTTTCTCGTCGAGCTGCGTCTGCAGCTTCGAGCGCTCATCGCGCAATGTGGCCAGGCGCTGGTCGCGACCGTAGAACTCCTCGCTGTGCGCCTTGGTGACGAAGGCGTCGGTCACCGCGTTGACGGTCGCTGCTGCCTTCTGCGGATCGTCCATGGTCAGCGCGATGCTGATCTGGAAGGTGGTGCTCACGCGATCGGCTTCAATCGCATGCTGCAGCCGGTTCACCGCCGAGCCGAGGCTCTCGCCGGGATGTTGCCAGGTGCCGGGGGCGAGCTTCTGGAGCGCCGCCGCCAGGATGTCGTAGCGGGTGACGGTCTGCGCCTCATCCGCGATGTACTCCTCGTAAGGACGGTCCTGCTCATGATTCTGATCGGTCGAGAGGGTGGAGGGGAAGGTCGGCGAGACGTAGACGTAGCTGGTCGCCGTGTACATGGTGCCGGCATGGGAAACGACGAAAATGCCGGCGAGCAGCAGAACGAGCGCCGCCGTCCAAGTCGCCAGCTTGCGATGACGCTGCAGACTGTTGGGCACGTCGAGCGGCCGCTTGCGCTGCTCCTGATCGGGCGGGGGCAGCGAAGGCCGGGTGGGAAATATAACCGGGGAAAGTGCGGTCTCGTTGGTAGCTCGGTCGGGTCTCATAGCGGCTCTCTGGTCTCTCCTGGGTGCTCGCTCGCGGATTTAGTGGAATGCCGCGCCGAAGGTAAGGGCGGTGGTAAGCGGGCTCAATTGCTGCAGCACATAGCCGGTTTTGGCCATACCGCCGCGCGGAACATAAACGACCTCACCGGGTTTCAGCGAGACTTCCAGAGCCCCGGTGGGGGTAAGCAGATTCTTGTAACGAATCGGCCGCTGCGTGCCGGTGGTCGGGTCGATGATCATGATCTGCGGGTTGTTGCCGGCCTTCTCCGTGATGCCCCCGGCTTCGGCGATCATCGAAGGCAGGGTGGAGTTGTGCTTCAACTGGATGGCGCCGGGATGGTTGACCTCGCCCAGGATGGAGACGAAGCGATCCTGATCGTTGGGCACAAAGACGGTGTCGTTGCGGCGGAGCCGCATGTCCGCCATGGAGCTGCCCTGGCCGAGCAGACCTTTGACATCCACCCAGATGGCCTGGTCGTTGCCGCGATAGATAGCGACGCGCTCCGGGATCGGGTCGTCGATCGTATGGCCCGTACCGGTCGGCTGCAGGAGACCCGCGCGCGTAATGGCCTCAAGCAGCGTCGGGGTCTGATCGAAGTACATGATGCCGGGATGCTCGACGTAGCCGGTGACCAGGATGCGGTTCGATCCGTACTTATCGACGCCGACGATGCAGGAGATGTTGGTGTAGTACTTCGACATCGCCTGATCGATTGCCTGCGCCGCCTGCTCGCGGCTCAAGCCCTCAAGCTTGATCGCGCCGGCCATGGGCAGCGTGATCCGCCCATCGGGACCGATGGTGTGCTTGCCGGAGATATCCGGGCGCCCGGCAAACTCGAGCGTGATCTCGTCGCCTCCGCCAAGCTCGTACTCCTCGTTCGCCGGCGGCTCCATAGACTTGAGCTGATTCATGGGGTTGGGATGCAAGGTCGGCGTGGTCTGCGAGCCGTTCGGAACACCACTCTGGGTGGCCCCACTCTGCGGTTCGGACGGTGGGGGAGCCGTTGCCGGTGTCTGGGCGAGTGCGGCAAACGGCAGCAACATGCCCAGCAACAGAACGGGGCCCAGCCGGGCGAGCGAGTCATGAGAGGGTGAGGTCAGGCGCATAGAGGTTGTGACTCCTGTATCAAAACGGGTGTCGCGGAAATGGGGTGTCGCAGAATCCTGGCGGAGACCGGCTGGCGTGGCCAGCGGGCCAAGGACTCCAGGAAGTAAAGAGCCGCAGCTCATCGGCGTCCCTTGCCCGATCCGGCGACGATCGGATCGCGAACCGGGACAGGTGTCACCGGCCGCTGTTTGCTGTCGATAGGGGTAACGGTCGCCGGCGCCGCTTCCCGCTCGGTCCGTATCCATGCCGCATCGGGCCGCGAGGATGCCAGAGTGCGGGGCAGGATTCTCAGCTTCCACAGGATGTAACGGGGCACGGAGAGCAGTGTGCGCAGCGCGCTCCACCAGCCGTTGCCTTCGGCTGCCGCGACCGCGACATACGCCAGGACCACCCCGAAGGCAGCGAGCGCATAGATGCGCAGCCAGGGTACGGGCAGCAGCAGACAGGTAGCGAGCAGCACCACTTCGCTTGCCAGCGGGAGAGATGCCAGATCGAGTGCCGGCTCAAGCAGGCTAAGACGGCCAGCCAGCGCGCGGCGCAGCAGACGCGGCAGCCATATGCGGGCGACGCGCAGACGGCCGCCCTCCCAGCGCGCACGCTGCGAGGAGGCAGCGGCGGAATTCTGCGGCATCTCGCTCGAGACGGTGGCGTTCTTGAGGAACTCAACCCGGATGCCGGCGTCCACCAGGCGGAGATGGTATTCCAGATCCTCGACCAGGGAATTCGCCTCATAAGGGACGCGCTCGAGGACCGAGCTGCGGAAGCCGAAGCCGTTGCCGAAGATGCCGGCCGACATGCCCAGCCAGGCGCGGCCGCGGGGGCGAATGACGTTGAAGCCGAGGAAGCCGAGCGCAGTCAGCCGGCTGGTCGCTTCGTCCTCGCCGCCGAGCACGATATACCTCGCCTGAAATGCCTCGGCGCCATCCATTAGAACTTCGGCAATCGCGGCGGAAAAGCCCGGAGCAACCAACGAGTCCGCATCGACGACAGCGAGCACTCGGGCGCCACGCGCGATGGCATGGCGAAAGCCGGCGCGCAGCGCGGCGCTCTTGCCCTGGCCGCCATCATCGTTGAGCATCAGCACCTCGGCGCCGGAGTCCACCGCGACCTGCGCGGTGTTATCGGTGCAGTTGTGCGCAACGACCAGGACGGAGCTGCCCAAGGGCAGGTCTGCCAGCAGACTCTGCACACAACGGCTCAGCAGGAGCTGTTCATTGTGTGCGGGGACGATCACCATCAGGCCCAGCGGCGTGACCGGCGCCACCGGATGGATGCGCTTCCGGCGGCGGCCACGCTCGGGAAGCAGCGAGCCCGCGGTTAGCGTAAGCAGCTCAAGCGCCAGGGGAGCCGTGGCGGCTGCGAGCACGAAGGAAGCCGTGCGCAGCAGAATGAAGGCCGGGGTCGTACCAAGGGAGGAAGGAGCCGAGGGAAACAACATGGTTTAACTCCAGACCCGTCGAAACGCGAAACGGACAGGCGGATATGCAACCGCAGGTTCAGGTGCCGTGGCAAGGGCCCGAGCAGGCTGCAACTCCTGGGCCCAGCCGGTGATCAGGAAGAAAAGCGTGAAGGTCTGAAAGCCGAGATAGACGGTTGTGATGCTGAGCGCAATCGTGACAAAGACCGCAAGCAGGCACAGCGCGAAGGACGTCTCTGTCCGATCGCGGGAGGTCACGATGGTGTGCAGCAGACGGCCGCAGGTGATGAGAATGAGCAGGGTGAAGATTCCCAGCCCGAGATAGCCCTGAGTCAAAGCTATGTTCAGATATTCGTTGTCGATTGAGGTCTGGCCATCGACCGTGGGGAAGTGGATGCCATAGCCCAGCATGCCGCCGCGCTGGACCACCGGCATGTAATTGATAACCAGCATGCGACGGTACTGCGCGTTCTCCTGGTCAACGTCCGAAGGTGTCCGATAGATATTGGTATAGCGATTCAGGACAGCGTAGAAGACGGTCATCAGCAGCACGCTCGCGATGACTACGTTGCGCAAAGCGCGTTTCTGGTTGCGCGCGCGCGCCGCCAGGATCAGAAGAATGCCGAAGGCGCCGCTCATCCATGGGCCGCGCGACTGGGTCATCCAGACACCCAGCATCAGGCCGAGCACGATGTATGCCGATTTGCGTCCGGGAACGAAGTTGAGGTTACGGAATTTGCGCTCCCACAGGTGCTCGCTGGCGAGCCAGATAGCAAAGAGCAGGGCGCTGAGCAGGATGCAGCCGGCCAGAATGGCGTGCCCGTAAGGACCGGCGATGCGGCCATAGCCCCAGCGCATCTGGAGGATCCAGTGGCTGTTGTTGTGAAAGATCTTGTCCGACCACTCGCGGAAGACGTTCCATTCCATGCGGTACTCGTAAACCGAGACGACGGAGATGAGGAAGGCGAGAAAGGCATACCGCTTGACCAGCGCGACGCGGAGGCCGGGCTGTTCGACGGCAACGCGGCCGATGATGTATGGCGGAAAGCAGGCAAAGGCCATCGCTGTTCCCAGCGCAAGTCCGGCGGACTGGCCATCGGCATTCCAGTTCGCAAGCAGGGTGCTGAAGCAATAGAAAAAGATCAGCAGGTCTACCAGGCTGTAGCGCCAGCGGCGCGCATACTTGAAGAAAAGCGCGGTCGCAACAGGGATCGCGACTGCGTCCATGATGTCGAGCTCGACTCCCTTGAACTTCCACCCTGTGCCGTACGGCCAGAGCATCATCACCGGCAACACCAAGGCCAGCACCGCGCGCTCCGGACCCATTCTCCAGAGAACGATCACTGCAATGACAAAGGCCGAGATGAGGAATGCTGGCTGCATAGTCGTTTGATGGCGATAGTTGGATGCATGGCCAGTCTGCGGTGGCCGTCAATGAGCCAAGGCTTCCTTGTTACTGCCGCGCGACAACGGAGGCGCGCCGCAGAGGTGGTTCGTAAGAAGCCAATAATCAGGGAGACAACGAGCTGTTCCCAAAGGTTAGCAAAATGGGCGGTTACCCGCCGCTGATCCTGCGTGGACGGATAGGAACTTGCCGCATCGATAGGGCACTGCCGCCCGGAAGACAGGGACACAGCACACCCGCTTGACTCATGGAAGCCACCTGCTCTGAAGGCAGATGCCAGGGATGTTCAAAGCGTTGCTGGCGTGCGCCGGAGTTGGGTTGAGGGATCAGGGCGGCTCGTCCGGCATGAAGTAACACACCGGAAAAACCAAGTCTACACGCCGGGAGAACCAAAGCAGAAAAGTGTTCAACAGCAGAGGAAATATTTAACAAGGCCCACCATAAGCAGGAGAGGGGAGGTACGGACTCTCGTGCTGCCTTCCCAGAGACCAAATTTACGGCAGAACAGCCACACAACAGAAAACCAAGGTATGACAGAGGTTCCGGTACATCAGGGTTAAGAAGCCGCTCGATCCTCGCGCAGGAGTGCGGGAAAGCTCACAACCTTCTCCCGCTCGAAAAGCCAGTCGACCTCAGAGTGAAGCGCGTTGGCAATTGCTTGCCGCAGCGCGTCTCCAGGTTCCCGGCTTCCGTTCACAATCCGGCTGAGATAGGCTTCATGGATGCCGACCATCTTGGCAAGCCGGTTCTGCCGTATCCCTGTTTTGTAGATCGTCAGCTTCAGATTCGGGTAAATAGATCGCTCGTCGAGTTTCACTTTTACTCGCCTCTTTCGACTTCGCAGCCCTGAACACCGCTGCGATGCTCCCAAAAGTACAACCTCTCAAAAGAACTTGCCAGACTGCATTGGTACCCATATAGTAACCAATCTTCCACGGAAGTAACTGCTCTGGTCCCAAGGCCCAAATCGGGATGTCCTCTGTGATCAGGCGGACAAGGCTATAAACCAAGCTTATGGAGGAGGTTACCTTGCCCACGGCAGTGTGCAGATCCGGCCTCTCGCCGCGCAGGCTGAGCGCTGAGAAGCTCTGAAAAAAAGTTCAGGCGGCGTGGGCAAGTACTTCCGGGCCCACCGCGAATGTGCGAAAGGTAATTCCTTCATGCCGGGCTGGCTGGAGGACGGGTTCCGTTTCGGGACTCTGGCCGCAACCGGACCTGAGAAGTGGAAGGGCGAGTGATCTGCCGCCGAGGAAGGAACGATGCCGGACGCTGAGGCGTTGACGGCAAAAGCGAGACAGTGCGAGGCGGGCCGCAATTCCGGACGCAGCGTTCTCTTAAGGACGGGTTCCTCGGAATGAATCTCTTACGTCACGTTTCTGTGGCTTCTACAAGGAGTCGGCGACCTTGCTGGCGGTCTTTGAGACCTTTCGCGCGAAGGTGTCGGCCTGCGAAGCGACATCGTCCGCTACGTCACGGGCGCGCGAGTAGACCTTGGTTGCGTGTTTGCTGAAGTCGTCCGCTGTATCCCGTAGATAGTCACTGGTATCGTCGAACTTCCGCTTCCACTGCTTGCGGGTCTTCTCGCCGGTGCGCGGCGCGTATGCCAGAGCGACGGCTGCTCCGGCGGCCACTCCGATGGAAAAGGCTGTCCAATATTTGAAGACGCTCATGCTGCAATCCTCCTGTGTGGCTCTGCGCTCTTAGGATGGCTCTCGCCCGCGGCGCGGGTCGTTGCACGATAAGAAGGGATGCGGCCGCCTAGGGTTGTGCAGGGCCGGCGAGTTATCCCGCCGGGTGGCGTTTCAGCGTGCGCTTGCGGCGAAAGTGGGCGATGCGATAGTCAGGCCGAGCACAGAGGATTCGCTCTGCGATTGGCTCTGGGCGTTTGCCGGGACAGGACGCGCTATGGCACGCCGAGAGCGGTGAAGAAATCCGCGATGCGCATGAGCTGCGCCCTCCAACTGCTCGATCAGCTGGGGTGAGACTGCCGGCGCGGTGGCGCGCAGGGCAGCCGGATCGAAGACGGGTTCATTCGAAGAGGAGGCCAGGAAGCCGGCATGCTGTGGCGCAATCTGGAAGAGCAGGTGGTTTTCCGCGGGGAGCGGTTCCGCGTATACGAAGCAGGCGGACATGACCAGCATGAAGGCGGCGAGATAGAGCAGAAAGCGAAGGCGGTAGGTCGTGTCCATCGAAACTCCGGCGGCTGGTGTTACCTTGCTTGATTCCTGTTGTGTAGTGAGGTTCATCCACTAGCGGGGTACGAGGAATTGCACTCAGGTTGTAGCCGCGGCGTTTTCCGTTGTAGCCCGATTTGGGAACGCATTTGTTTTGATGCAGATCGTGTGACCATTTGCAGGATGATCAGCTTCTACTTAGAGCAACGTGGAAGCCTCGGTGTTGCCTGGATGGATGTTGGTGCGCCGTATATCGGAGCGCATTACCCGAGTGGTGGCAGAGGCATGTAAGTCCTTGCCTGACATTGATATTTAGGTAAAAGTCGGCTAAGATAGTAGAGGATCAAATGAGTTGCACAGCCCCTAGATGTGCCGCGGCCGGGAGCATGGCCGAGTTACGATCCGAATTACTCTCCACGTCGAGGAATACAACGCATGGCAAAGCGTCGCGGAAATCCAAATTGGGGTAAACCCGAGCCGATCGGGCCGGTTGTCCCTACGGTGACATCGTTCGAGCAGGTGGTAAAGGAGTTCAAGCTGACTCCCGATCAGTACGTGCGATCGACCCGTCTTCGGGAGTGGGCGCGCCGCAACAAGAACTCCAAGTACATCCCAGAGGCGCTGCTCGAGGCCTGGGGGTTCGAAATCGAGTCCACCCTGTAAGCTTCAATCACGGTTGCAAAGACGCCATCCTTCGGGGTGGCGTCTTTTGTTTTGAAGATTTGTGTGTGGAGCTGGGCTACCGGAACTGCGTTACCGTGCGGCGCGTGCTTCGTCGAGAATCGGCACCTGCTCGACGATCTCCAGATCGAAGCCTTCGAGCGCGGGCACGTGGGTTGGCGTGTTCGAGAGCAGGCGGATCTTGCGGATGTTGAGGTCGGCGAGGATCTGGCCGCCGATGCCGACCTGGCGCAGCACGCGCTGATGGCGCTCTTCATGCGCCGGATCGGCGTGCATCTCTCGAGCGCGCGTCTCGTGGTGCAGCAGGATGCGTGCCGGAGATTCGCGGCGGTCGAGCTCGAAGCCCGGGCTGTTGTTGTGCAGATAGATCAGCGCACCACGACCGGCCCCGGCGATGCGTTCGAGCGAACCCTCGAGCAGCTCGCGACAGTCGCAGGTCCGGGCGCCGAAGACATCGCCCGCGAGGCAGTGCGAGTGCACGCGGACGAGCGTGGGCGTGTCGGCCATCTCTTCACCGACCGGGCCGCGCACCAGCGCCAGATGGCTTTCGCCGCCGGTGATCTCGCTCTCATAGGCGATCATGGTGAAGTCGCCGTAGCGCGTGTGGACGGGCGACTCGGCGACGCGATGGATGTAGCGCTCATGGCGCAGGCGGTAGCGGATCATCTCCGCGACGGTGAGCATCTTGACGCCGTGCTCGGCGCAGAAGCGGTCTAGGTCGGGAACGCGCGCCATCGTGCCATCGTCGTTCATGATCTCGCAGATCACGCCGGCGGGAATGAGTCCGGCCATGCGGGCAAGATCGACGGAGCCTTCAGTCTGGCCGGCGCGGACCAGCACGCCGCCCTTGCGTGCGCGCAGCGGAAAGACATGGCCGGGACGCGCGAGATCTGCCGCGGTGCTGGTGGAATCGATGGCGACACGGATGGTATGGGCGCGATCGGCGGCGGAGATGCCGGTGGTGACGCCTTCGCGCGCTTCGATGCTTTCGGTGAAGGCGGTGCCGAAGCGCGAGGTGTTCTCCTGGGACATCGGCGGCAGGCGCAGATAGTCGGCGCGCTCCTCGGTAAGGGTGAGGCAGATGAGGCCGCGGCCGTAGCGGGCCATGAAATTGATGGCTTCGGGAGTGACAAATTCCGCGGCGAGTGTCAGATCGCCTTCGTTTTCCCGGTCCTCATCGTCGACGACGACCACCATGCGGCCGGCCTGAATCTCGGCGATCGCGCCGGGGACATCGGTGAAGGGAAGATGGGGCATCGTGCTCAGGCCTTTCTGTGCTGCATGAAGGATGACGCGTAGAGGCGGTTGGGTGCAAGGGATTGCGTTGGTGAGAGCAGCGGCGAATCTCATCGGCGGATGTGATCCAGGGAGTAGACATTTTCGCGGCGAAACGCGAGCAATGCGGCGTAGATGGCGGCATAGATGAGCTGCAGACCGGCACTCTCCCAATCCTGGCGTAGCGTGGAGCCGAAGGTCAGGACGAGGATGGTGAGCGAAGCTGCCACCAGGGCAAAGCGGGTTGCGAGACCAAGCAGGATGAGCAAACCGAGCGCGGCCTCGACCCAGGGCAGCACCAGACCGAAGGCCGTCACGGACCAGGCGGGCAGCGGCGTGGCGTGGAAGGCGCCCACTAGCGACGCGGCGAAGGCGTGCGGTCCGGCGAGCAGGCGGCTGATGCCGTGGACCGCAAGGTTGACGCCGATGATCACGCGCAGGAGCGCGTAGGCGAGGTGGCGGTCCAACTGCGTTTCTGAGGTTTCGTCAGGGAATGTCATGCTCTGCTCCTTAGCGCCTGCGGCCGATCTTGAGCGGCCACATTGCATGAGAGATGCAGGACCGGGCCCCAGTTACAGAATTGAGATAGAACGCGATGGTAGACTGCGCGGGTGACGGAGATTCTCGCCAAGGTCCGCAGACGCACTCGGCGGCTTTGGAACTACCGCCGGATCGAGCGGGCTCTGCGAGGGAAGCGCGGTCTGGAGATTGGCGGCCCAAGCTCCATATTTTCTCCGGAAACACCGAACGGCTATGTCCCGCCCGTCTATTCCCTTGCAGCATCTGTGGACAATTGCAACTTCGCGACCAGCACCACCTGGTCGCACGGCGAAGCGGGCCGGACCTTTCGCTATCTTCCGGATGCGGAGCCGGGGATGCAGTACATCCACAACGCGACCGACCTGGGCTCTATCGCGAATGGCTCATACGACTTTCTGCTGGCGTCGCACATTTTGGAGCATGTCGCTAACCCACTTCGCGCACTTCTGGAATTCCATCGGGTGCTGAAGCCGGAGGGCTCGCTGCTCGCCGTGGTGCCGAACCGGTTGCATACCTTCGATCATCGCCGTCCCGTTACCACGTTCGCGCATCTGGAGGCCGATCTGGCAGCCGATACGGATGAGGGCGACATGACGCATCTCGACGAGATCTTGGCGTTGCACGATCTGGAGATGGATCCGCCTGCTGGAACGCCGGAAGAGTTTCGCGAAAGGTGCCTGCGCAATCGCGAGGCGCGCTGCATGCATCATCACGTCTTCGACCTGGCGTTGCTGGACCGCTCGCTCCGCAGCACGGGATTTCGGCCGCTCTACCGCACGGATGTGTGGGAAATCCACGTGCTGATCTTCGCGCGGCGCGTTTAGAAGAGGCTCCGAACAAGGACGCGCACAGATCCAAGCAGCCGCGAGATGGCAGCATCTCTCCACTTCGCGGTGGCGCTGCGCGCCACGGCTTCGGTCGAGATGAGAAACAGCTAAGGTTGGTTCAGAGGCTCCTAGCTGGCCTCAGGCAACGGCAGCTTGCCGGCCAGGCCGCGGGCTTCGAGATCGCGGCGCAATTGTCCGACGGTGGTGAACTGGATGCCATCAATGCCGAGCGCGCGGGCGGCGGCGATGTTGGCCGGGATGTCGTCGACGAAGATAGTCTCGGAGGCGGCGACGCCCAGCTTTTCCAGCGTGTGCCGATAGATTGCCGGGTCGGGCTTGGCCGTGAGCAGCTCGCAGGACCAGGTGAGACAGGTGAAGCCGGCGAGCCAGTCGAAATGCTCGCGCATGTAGGCGAGGTTCACGTCGCCCATGTTGGAGAGGATGGCGGTCTTGAGGCCTGCCTTCTGCAGCGCGAACGCCCACTCGAGCATGGGCGCATTCAAGTTGGCCCACATCAGCGCGTCGTGATAGTGGAAGGCGGCCAGCCGCTCCGGCGTGAGCGGGAAGCCGGCTCCTTCGGAGACTTTCTGCCAGTAGGTCTGTCCGTTGAGCGTGCCTTCGTCGTAGGCGTGGCGATGCGCCCAGTAATGCTCTTCGAAGACCTCATCCGGCACGCCGGCGGTGGCGACGAGCGCGGTGTGGGCGTCGGCGTCGGGCTGCATGCTGAGGACGCGGCCGAAATCGAAGATGACGGCGCGGGGTACGGTTGCGGTCTCGAGAGAGGTTGTCGTGATCATCACTTCTATTATGAATTGCGGGAAGCGGGGCGAGTACTGTGCGGTTTGCCAAGAGGACAGAGTGGGCGGGCGAGGAGACGGCGTGGTCGCGTGCGCTCGACGCGCGACGGCGCAGCGGTTTGCCGATTCTCGACCTGACGGCTTCGAATCCTACGCAGTGCGGCTTCACGTATGACGCGGATCTGCTCGCGGAGCTGTCGGTTGCTGGAGCACGCGTATACGATCCCGACCCGCGCGGCATGCTCCATGCGCGCAAGGCGGTGTGTGGCTACTACGCCGATCACGGCGCGCGCATCGATGCGGATCAGATCGTACTCACCACCAGCACCAGCGAGGGCTATAGCTGGCTCTTCCGGCTGCTCTGCGATCCGGGCGACGAGGTGCTGATCGCCCAGCCCAGTTATCCGCTCTTCGATCTGCTGGCGACGATCGATGATGTGAAGCTGGTTCCGTATGCATTGCTTTACGATCCTGGCGGGAGCAATGCATGGACTCTCGATCTGCATGGGCTGCGTGAGCGGATTACGGAGCGCACACGCGCGGTTGTTGTGGTGCATCCGAACAATCCGACCGGGCACTATACGACTCCGAGTGAGCGCGCGGCTCTGTCGGAGTTGTGCCGCGAGCGCGGGTTGGCGCTGATCGTGGACGAAGTTTTCCTCGATTATCCTGTGCCCGAATATGAGGGAGTAGAGAGCTTTGCGCAAGGACAGCAGGAAGCGCTGACCTTTGTGCAGAGCGGTCTGAGCAAGGTTGCAGCGCTGCCGCAGATGAAGGCTTCGTGGATCGTGTCGATGGGACCGGAGGCGGTGCGGAGAGAGGCGATGCGGCGGCTGGAAATCATCGCGGACACATTTCTCTCGATGAACGCGCCGGTACAGCATGCGCTGCCAGGCTGGCTTAGCGGGCGGCACTCGATCCAGCGGCAGATCCGCGAGCGGGTCGCGCAGAATCTCGCGGCGCTCGATACTGCGCTTGCGCGTCAGCACACGATCGCGCGACTGGCTTGTGACGGCGGGTGGTATGCCACCTTGCGCACGCCTGCTTCCGTAACCGGCGAGGCACTCGCGATCCGCCTGATTGAGCATTGCGGGATCGCGGTGCATCCGGGAGAATTCTTCGGCTTTGCGGAGCACAAGCGGCTGGTGGTGAGCCTGCTGCCGCAGCCGGAGGTCTTCGCGCAAGCGGTTGCCGCGCTGATCGCCGAGGCTTGCCGGGAACCATAGTCGGCAGCAGAGATGGCGCGCGAGCGTCATCGGTCTGTGCTTTGACCTTAGCGGCCGCGGATAACAGCAGTCCCTCCACTGCGCTTCGCTTCGGTCGGGATGACGAAACTTCCGTTCGATGGAAACGACTGATCGCTTCATTGCATAGGCCGCATGTCGGGTTGCAGGAAGGGGTTGGTCTCGCGCTCCTGCCCCAGCGTTGTCTCTTCGCCGTGGCCGGGGATGACCAGCGTGTTCTCCGGCAACGGGAGCAGGCGGGTGTGGATGGAGCGCAGCAGGGCGCGGGTGTCTCCGCCAGGCAGGTCGGTGCGGCCGACGGAGCCGGCGAAGAGCGTGTCGCCAGCTAGAAGCAATTCCTGCTTTGGGAAAAGAAGGCAGATGCTGCCGGGGGTGTGACCCGGAGTATGGATGACCTCCGCTCCGAGGCCGCAGATGCCGGCGCGGAGCCCATCCTCGGCGCTCTGGTCGAGCGCGACTTTCTCCGGAGTGGGGACGCCGAGCCATCCTGCCTGCATCTCCAACATGCCGACCAGGGGTAGGTCATCCTGGTGGAAGAGCACGGGCGCGCCGGTGACGCGCTTGAGCTGCGCAGCGCCGCCGATGTGGTCGATATGCGCATGGGTCACGACAATCTGCTTCAGCGTGAGGTGGTGCCGGGCCAGCCGCGCGAGGATGCCGGCGATCTCGTCGCCGGGATCGATGACGATGGCCACGCGGGTTTCCAGATTCGCGAGGAGCGTGCAGTTGCAGCGGAGCGGGCCGACGG
This sequence comes from Acidobacteriaceae bacterium, assembly GCA_036500805.1. Classification (GTDB taxonomy): domain Bacteria; phylum Acidobacteriota; class Terriglobia; order Terriglobales; family Acidobacteriaceae; genus KBS-83. Next base: position 42,633 of record DASYBK010000080.1, read on the forward strand.
GGAAGGTTTCACGGAGCAGTTTGGGCGCCATCTCTGGATGGTAGCGCGCTGCCTCTCCAATGTGCGCTCGGAGTAACCGGGCGGCATTACTCCAAGATTACTAATTGCAGGTCTGCCCGCAAGGATGCGGCGGGGTATAAACAGCAAAACGCACAAGCTCATTCCGAAAACGGCTAAACCCTGAGCTTTGTTGGAGAAGTGCACAAAAAGATTGCTCGCCTGATTCCAGGCGGCCGGGCCTTGCGGTTGCGGTCTTTGCGGTGCTTGGGCCAAAGATTCACGCCGTTGCCGATTGTGAGAGGACCGCATCATGCCGCTGGGACAGCCCGGAACTCCAAGGTCCACGCGCCCGCCCAGCGCAGGCCAGGCGGCTGACCTCCCTATCCGGACTACGCTTGAGGCGCTCTTTCTGGAAAGCACGGTGCTGTGGGCGGGCGCCACGGCATTGCTGGGCGAGGAAGGCAGGCTTTCCTATAGCGACTTGATGGTGCGGGCACAGAATGTCGCCGCGGTACTGCGCAGCAAAGGGATGCGCCACGGGGACCTGGTTGGCGTGGTCGGGCTGCGCACCTTCAGCTCGGTCGCGGGCATTCTTGGCATCCTGCTGGCCGGCGGCGTTTATGTGCCCTTCGATGTGCATGGGCTTTCTCCGGAGAGGCTGACGCGGCAAGTCGACGAGAGCGCGATTCGGCTGCTGGTGACGGACCGCAGCGAGACCTCCGGTGTTTCGCTCTCCTGGGCGCGGCGGGTGACGATCATCGACGCGTCGATCGTCGAACGCGAATTCATGCCGATGTTCCGCGAGGTGAAGCTGCCGCACCGATTGCCGGAAGACCCGGCGGCGGTGATCTTCAACGCCGCGGGACATGGAGTTCTGGTGACGCACGCCGGCATTGTGCGGCTGGTGACGACCGGAACCCTGATGCAATTTCGCTCCGCGGACACGGTGCTGCTGCACGCAGGCGCGCAGGAGCATGCCTTCCAGATGGAGCTGTGGGGAGCGCTGCTGGCAGGCGGCACGGTAGCGCTGGCACCCGAGAGCAGTGCGGGCTACGCGATGCCGGCGCATGAGTATGCGCGGGTGATGCGGCGCTTCCGCGTCTCCGCCCTGTGCGCGCGGCCGGTACTGCTGGAAGAACTCTCCAGGGAGCCGCTGGCGCCGCTCGAACAGGTACAGCAGGCGGTGGTGGACGCAGCAGAAGTAGACGCCGCGCTGCTGCATCGCCTGGGTGGCGGCGAACGGCCCATGCGGGTGACCGGCGGCCTCGGCGCAGCGGAGACTACCAGCTACGCGCTGGGCGTGAAGGTGAACGTAGAAGAAGCGGGACATGCGGAGCCGGTGCCGGGCAGCGACGCGATGGTGGTGATGCCGAATGGGCACGAAGCCGCGCCGGGTGCGCTGGGTGCGCTTGCGATCACCGGCGATGCATTGGCTATTGGATATCTTGGCGAGCCCGAGGCGACGCTGGCGGCGTTTGCCGAGGCGCAGCGTGGAAACAATCAGCGGCTGCGCTGCTTCCGCCTGCCGGTTCAGGCGACGCGGCTGGCAGATGGAAGCCTGCTGACCGGGGCGGCTGCCGTGGCCGCGTCTGCGACTGCGAGATCGCATGAGAAGCGCAGGGGAACTGCCGAGGAAGTGGAGGCGCTGCTGCTGGGGCATCCGCTGGTCCGGGAGTGCATTGCGCTCTCCACCGCGCCGGGCGACCGGGTCACCTGCGTCTTTGCCACGCTGAAGCAGGGCGAAGATCCGCGCGCAGAGCGGGCGCTGCGCGAGCACCTGGAGAACCATCTTCCGCGCGAATTGCAGCCAGCGGCACTGATTCTGTTGCCACGCATTCCGCTGAATGCCGAGGGTAAGCCGGATCGTGTTCGCCTGGGCGAGCAGTGCGAGGCGGTGCTGCGGCGCTACACGCAAGCCCCGATATCGGAGGTGCCTCCCGACAGACAAGTCGATGTGGTGCGCAGCATCTGGCAGCGGCTGCTGCATCGCATGCAGGTCGATCCGGATGAAGATTTCTATGCCAGCGGCGGCACGTCGGTGCAGCGCATCCGTTTGTATGCGGAGCTGAACCAGCGCTTTCCGGGCGCATTCACGATGGCCGAGCTGCGCTCGCTGAATACCATCCGGAAAGTCATCGAGCATCTCAACAGCGATGCGGTGCGCGAACGCATGCTGGCGCTGGAACATCGCGGCGCCTGAGCTGTTCAAGGACCTCCGTATAGTTCATTCGACCCATCGCGCCGCAGTGTCCTCTCATGTACAAACAGATCGCGGAAGCCGCGCGCGTTCGCGCGTTATCGCAGAACTGTAAGCGGGTTCTGTGATGAGCTGCGGTCGCACGTTTTGACGTGCTGAAGCGAGCCGCTGTCAGAGTGATTCGGAGGCCGGATGGGTTCGATACGGACGGGACGATGGGCTGTCCCGGTGTTGGTTTTGATGCTGAGCGGAGCCCTCACGCCACTGCATGGCGCGACACCTGCGCGCTGGAGTGAGGCAAAGGCGCAGCAGTGGTACGCAGCGCAGCCATGGCTAGTGGGCGCAAACTTCATCCCGGCGGATGCCATCAACCAACTGGAGATGTGGCAGGCGGACACCTTCGATCCAGAGGAGATCGATAAAGAGCTGGGCTGGGCCGAAGGACTGGGCATGAATACGATGCGCGTCTTCCTGCACGATGCACTCTGGCAGCAGGATGCGGCAGGCTTTCAGAAGCGCATCGACACGTTTCTCACCATTGCCGCGAAGCACCACATCAAACCGATTTTTGTGCTCTTCGATTCTTGCTGGGATCCGGATTTCCAGCTTGGACCGCAACGCCCGCCGATTCCTGGAGTGCATAACTCCGGATGGGTGCAGAGCCCGGGCGCGAAGGCGCTCGAAGCTGCGGCGGAGTATCCGCGGCTGAAGCAGTTTGTACAAGGCGTAGTAGGTGCGTTTGCAAACGATGACCGCATCCTTGCATGGGACCTGTGGAACGAGCCAGACAACGAAGGCGGCGGAGACTACGGCAGCCGCGAGCCGAAGAACAAGAAAGAGCTGGTGGCGAAGCTGCTGCCTCAGGTCTTTGCGTGGGCGCGCGAGGAGCATCCGATGCAGCCGCTGACTTCGCCGCTGTGGACGGCCGGCGCGTGGGATAAGCCGGCCGCACTGAATGCGGTTGAGCGCACGCAGATTGAGGAGTCCGATGTGATCAGTTTTCACAACTACGGATGGCCTGAGGATTTCTCACGGCGGGTGCATGAGCTCGAGCAGTATCACCGGCCGCTGATCTGCACCGAGTACATGGCGCGTCCGATGGGCTCGACCTTTGACACGATCCTGCCGCTGGCCAAGCAACTGCATGTCGCGGCGATCAACTGGGGATTCGTACAGGGCAAGTCGCAGACATATATTCCATGGGATAGCTGGAAGCGCCCCTACGTGGATGAGAAGCCACCGGTATGGTTTCACGATGTGCTCTATCCGGATGGACGGCCGTATCGCGAGCGGGAGGCGGAGATTTTGCGCGAAGAGACTGGTCGAGGTACTGGCCGTACGGGCGATGGCGCCGGTGGCGCGAGCCACTAGTTCGCTCCCTTTGATCGCTCGCGTGAATGAATAGCGCAATCGCAGACAAACTGCAGGTTGTTCGCTGCGCTCAGAAGTGGTATCCGGTCTGAATCTAAGTCGATCGCCGGTTTAGGGTGAGCACGTAAGGCAGCGTCGCCCAAGGAGTTCTTTCAGCGAGAATCCTGCCCACGAGCTTTCCCTCATGTGGGATCAGCTTGATTTTCAAGGTTTGCGCCTGATTGCGAATTGCATCGACCGATTCGATCGCTCCTGCGGATGTCCCCGTAAAGGCGATTCCTTCCGATTGCATCCCGGTAATTTTCTCGGGAGGCTTGTCACCGAGTGCCAGGGTGGCCGAGTCGGTGGATACTATCTCGAGCCTCGCCCGTATATTTGCACCATCATTCGTGAGCATTCCGTCCCACCGACCGGCAAAGTCGCGTGTAGCGATGAAAGGAGAGGGCGACGGTCCAGCATTTTCAGGCGGCGGAGTCGATTCGGGTAAGTAAGTTGCGAGGATCTGGTCGCACAGGCTATGCGTCAGGTCTTGTCCGTTGGATCGATTCGTTAGAACCAGGCACGCGAGGTTTTCCGAGGGGATCATATAGAGAAGTGTCGCGACCCCGGGCTGCCCGCCGGTCTTGAAAATGACTGGTATGCCGGATTTTAGATGCCCTGAGACCCAGCCGAAGGTGGTCGCAACGCCGGACGGCCCTATGAACACTGGTTTGTGGAGTTCGCCGATCCAATGATTCTCCAGAATGTGCCGATCGTCCAGAATCTGCGCTCGGCCATTCCCACGGTTTTTCATGTTGAACATCGCAAACCGCGCGAGGTCGTGAGCGCTCGCGTAAAGCTCCCCCGATGCCGGGGTCGACGTTGTGTAGTAGCGAATTGGATTTCCCGAGTCATCGTACCGCACCGCACTCGTGGGCAGCCGGGCAACGCTGGTGTCGAAGAAACTGTCGTGAAGTCCAAGTGGTGTGAGAACTCTTCGCGTCAAGAGAGTTCCAAGGTCCGTTCCAGTCAGGTTCGATGCGATCGCGTCGAGCGCCGCAAAACCGATGTTGCTGTATTCGTAACAAGTCCCGGGTGGATAGGCGAGCCTTCCGTAATCCTGCAGGAGCGTATCAGGATTCGGCGGTTGTACGGCTTCGTCCCGAAAGAACCCTTCAAACATCGATGGCAATCCGCTGGCATGGGCTCCCAGCCGTCGTACGGTTGCTCCATCGGTGTTTCCATTCGGACCTTCGATCTTGCTCTTCGCAAGGTATGTATTTGCGGGCTCGTCCAGAGCGACTCTTCCCTCCGCAACCAGTGTCATGAACATCGTGGTCGTGAATGGCTTCGTGATGGACGCGAGGCTGAAAGGAGTACGGGGCGTTACCTTCAGGTTCGTCTCGCGATTGGCCCATCCAAAGCCTTCTTCCCAGACGATGCGTCCATGGTGCGCCACAGCAACCGCGACTCCAGTGGCGTCTCCATGCGCGATCGCCTGAAGGATATGGTCCCGCACCGGCATAAAGTCGCGTTGCTTAAGACCAGGCGCGGAGATCTCCGCGCCAGCTCCATACGTTTTCGACGCGGACAGGGTGCTCCCGATCGATGCGGAGAGGAGTGTGCGTAAGACCTCACGGCGGGTCGATACATGATTCACTTGTGTACCCTTCTCAAGGTAGATCTCGCTGCGCTCAAGATGATATCCCTGTTGGTTTGCAGCCTTAGTGCGCCAGTGTGGCGTCCTTAAGGAAGTCGTAGCTGCCTGAGGCGTCCGGTTCGACGTGCTGCATGCGGCGGGTGTGCACCACCACGTTGTCCTGATACCAGAGCGGGATAGTGGGCACGTCACGGGCGACGATCTGCTGCACCTTCACGTAGTCGGCGCGTGCCTGGTCGTGATCGGTCGTAGCAGCGGCGTCGGCCATCAGTGCATCGAGCTCCGGATTCACATAGTGGCCACGATTCGCGCCGTGTGGCGGCAGGCTGGTGGTTGCGTAAGCGAGACGAAAGATGTCCGGACTCTCGTTGCCGCCGATCCAGCGCAGCGCGTACATCCCGAAGGCGCCTTTCGTCACATCCGCGTAAAAGGTACCGAACTCGTAGATGCGCACGTCCATCGCGATGCCGACAGCGCGTAACTGCTGCTGGACGACCAGCGCCATCAGGCGAGTGGGGCTGCTGGTGTTGGAGATCTTCATCTGCAGGTGGAAGCGCACGCCATCGGGGCCGCGACGATAGCCGGCGGCATCGAGTAGTGCGTTGGCCTTTGCAGGATCGTACGGATAGTGCGCGATGTTGTCGGTGCGGGCCCAGTGACCGGGCGGCAGAAGATCATCGGCGAGGCGAGCCTGGCCGCGCCAGATAGTGTCAAGGATGAGCTTGCGGTTGATGGCCATCGCGACCGCCTGGCGCACCCGCACATCTTTCAGGTACGGATCGCTGAGGTTCAGATTGATGTAGTTAACGATGGTGCCGGGCGAGCTCTGGATGATGAGTTCCGGGTTGTGGCGCAGAGCCTGGACGGTATCAGGCTCAAGCGCGTTGATCTCCACATCGGCGGAACCTTTGCGCAATTCCAGCGCGCGCGTCGTGTCGTCCGGGACGACATTGAAGCGGATGGTTTGTATCGCAGGCTTGGGTTGCCAACTGTCTTCGTTGCGTTCGAGGATGACGTCCTTGTCCTGCTGCTGCGAAACGAATTTATAAGCGCCGGTGCCGACGGGATGGCGCCAGAAATCTTTGCCGCTGCCCGCGGGCACGATGCCGAGTGCGCCGTCGGAGAGGTTCCACAGAAGGAAGGGATCGGGCCGCTTCAGATGCACGACGCAGGTGACCGGATCAGGCGCATCGACGTGATCGACCTGGATGAAGGAGCCGGATTTCGCTGTGATGACGGTGCCATTATGCGCGGAGTCGATGGACCATTTCACGTCGGCGGAGGTGAGCGGCTGGCCATTGTGGAAGCGCACGCCGGAGCGCAGGTGGAAGACGTAAGTGGTTGGGTCGGGGTGGTCCCAGCTCTTTGCGAGCCAGGGCTGGACCTCATAATGCTCATTCCTTTTGACCAGCGAATCGAAGATCAGCATGTCGATGCGCTCCGACTGGACGTCGACACCGATGCGCGTGTCGAGGCTGGTGGGGCTCGACTCGATGAGCATGACCGCTGTCTGGGGGTCCGGTTTGCCGCCGCAGCCGGCGAAGAGTGTGGCAGTCAGGGACAGCGCCACGCATACGAACCTATGTCGGATACGTTTAGACATAGGTGATCTGGCCGAGAATTGCCGGGTGGCTAGCGCCGGTGGCCGCAGGGACGTTGCCGGGAAGACGATGCCAGGTCTGCCAGGCGAGCAGCGCGAAGGCGACGGCTTCTTTGGCTTGGGAGGGAATGCCGAGGTCATCGGTGGTCTGGAAGCGACAGCCAAAGACAGCGAGGTCAGTGGCGAGCATGCGCATCAGCGTGAGGTTGCGCGTGCCCCCGCCGGCCGCGATGTAGTCGACCGGAGCATTGCCGCTGCGCGGTGCGACGAATTGTCTATAGGCCAGAGCGATGCTGCGTGAGGTGAGCGCGGTCGCCGTAGCCAGGATGTCGTGTGACGAAAGACGAGATCGGCGCGCGAGTGAGAGGACGCGTTCGACGAAGGCTTCGCCGTATTGCTCGCGCCCTGCGCTTTTCGGCGGCAGGCGGTGGTAATAGCGATCACGCAGTAATGCAGCCAGTACGGATTCACTCACATTGCCGGCGGCAGCTAGACGGCCATCGCGGTCGTATGGCTTGCCGAAGAGCCGCTGGGCGAGCGCGTCGATGACCATGTTGGCGGGGCCGGTGTCGAAGGCGACGAGAGCATCGAGGGCGCCGCCGGGCGGCACGAGGGTGAGATTCGCGATGCCCCCAAGGTTTTGCAGCACGCGCGCGTGGCGGGGATGTGCGAAGAGGGTTGCGTCGAGCAGCGGCACCAGAGGTGCGCCTTGTCCGCCGGCGACCATGTCCGCAGGGCGGAAGTTGGAGACGACGGGCGCGTGGACGGCCGCGGCGATGAGCGCGGGCTCACCGAGTTGCCAGGTGCAGGCGATGCTGCGGCCCGCGTACGGCTTCGCGACACCCTGGTGATAGATGGTCTGGCCGTGACAGCCGACGAGATCGAGTGCGTATCCCTGTGCCGCGGATTGCACGGCATCGCCGTAAGCTTCGCCGAGCCGCCAGTTGAGGCGGGCAAGCTCGGCGGTGGAGGTCGCGCGCGCGTCCTGTGCGGCAAGCACTGCTCGCCGCAGCGCTGCAGGATACGGGAAGGCGCGATGGCGGATGAACTCGATGTGTGACAGCGGGCGCGCGCGGCTGATGCGGCACAGGGCAACGTCGATGCCATCGGCGGAAGTGCCGCTCATGATGCCGGCGACGAGCATTGATTTCTTCCGCGCGGACCCCGGAGTCACGCGGGCGCCTGCGGGGTTTTGTCAGCAACCCTGACGGTGAATGCGAGGACAGCGTCGCGCATGGCCGTAATGGCGTTTGCGTCCGGAGGCGGCGGAGGTGCGGAATGACGCAGCAGCTTCAGGCGGCGCTCGCGTACGGTGGTGGCGGATTGCTCGACGATGGCGCGGAAGCTGCGCGAGCGCTCGGCTTCGCTCAGAATGGCTTCGTATGCGTTGAGGACAAGTGAGGGGTCTTTGCAGATTTCGATGAGATGCGCGCCTGCGGCGATGGCTGCGACCGCGGCTTCTTCCATCGGCGCGTGATGCAGGATGCCGCCCATCTCCATATCGTCGGAGACGATGAGGCCGCGAAAGGCGAGCTTGTGCCGGAGCGTGCGATCGATCCAGAAGGGCGAGATGGATGAGGGCAGTGCAGTGGTGTCTGGCTTGCCGAAGGCCTGCGGATAGGTAGCGTGCGAGATCATGATGAAAGGGAGCGCGCGATGCAGCTTACGGAAGGGCAGCATGTCCTCTTCCCAGAGCTGCTTCCATGTGCGCTCGATCGTGGGCGTGGCGTGATGCGAGTCGAGCGCGCCGCCGCCGAGACCGGGGAAGTGTTTGCCGCAGCCGAGCGCGCCTGCCTTGCTGAGGCCGGTGAGGAAGGCTTCGGCGTAGGCGATGACTGACTTCGGATCGGCGGAGACGACGCGGGTGCGCATCACATCGGCGGAGGCGGTGGTGCGCAGATCGAGCACGGGCGCGAGGGCTATGTTGAAGCCAAGCAGGCGGAGTTCGGAGCCGATGAGGTAGCCGTGCTCCCGGAAGAGTCTTTTGTCGTGGGTTGCGGCGACCGCGGCGGGTGCGGGCATGGGTGCGATGAGGTCGCGGAGGCGATCGACCAAGCCGCCTTCGACATCGACAGCGTGGAAGAGCGGGCCGTCGCTTATAAGGTTGTCGATGCTCTCAAGAAGCGCGTGGACCTGGAGCGACTCCTCGATGTTGCGGCGGAAGAGCACTGTGCCGGCGGGGCGGATCAGGCGCAGCCACGCGCGCTCTGTGGCGTTGAGTTCGGCTCTGCCGAGTCCGACGAGTAGTAGCTGACCAACGTCCTGGCGCAGGCTCATGAGTTTCTTTCTTTATGGTAGCGGCTTGCCAGCGGCAGCATCGGGATTTGCGGCGGCACGTATCTCAGTCTTCAACTCTTCGAGCAGATTCAGCGCCTGCAGCGGGGTCAGGCTGTTGGTATCGAGCGCGGTGATGCGGTCGAGGATGCGCTGCGAGAGCGGCGTGAAGATGGTCAACTGCAACGGGGCGGAGGCGTCCTCGGCTTCGAGAGCGACATTACGCTTCTCGGATTTTTCGTGCTGTGCAAGGACGCGGCGCGCGCGCTCGATGACTGAGGCTGGCAAGCCGGCGAGCCGCGCAACGTCGATGCCGTAGCTCTTGCTGGCTGCGCCGGGCTCGATGGTATGCAGGAAGGCGATGCCGGCCGGCGACTCCTTGACCGCGACGCGCAGATTGCTGAGGCGGGGAAGTTGGTCGGCGAGCAGGGTGAGCTCGTGGTAGTGGGTGGCGAAGAGGGTGCGCGCGCCGATGCGGCCATGGATGTACTCGAGCGTCGCCCAAGCGAGTGAAAGACCGTCGAAGGTAGCGGTGCCGCGTCCCATTTCGTCGAGAAGAATCAGCGATTGCCTGGTTGCGGTGTTCAGGATAGTGGCGGTTTCGGTCATCTCCACCATGAAGGTAGAGCGGCCGCGCGCCACGTTGTCGCTGGCGCCGATGCGGGTGTAGACGCGGTCGACGGGAGCGAAGCGCATGCGCGCGGCGGGGACGAACGAGCCCATCTGCGCCATGATAACGAGCAGCGCGGCCTGACGAAGATAGGTGGATTTTCCGCCCATGTTGGGGCCAGTCAGCAGCAGGACGGCCGGGCCATCGGTCGAAAGATAGAGGTCGTTGGGGACGAACCGGCCTTCGGCGTTCTCCTCCATGCGGCACTCGACGACAGGATGGCGCGCGGCTGCGGCTTCGAGCACGCATTCTTCCGTGAGCGTGGGACGCGTGTAGTTGCGCAGCGCGGCGACGTGCGCGAAGTTGACGAGCAGGTCGAGCTCGGCGACTAGGGTAGCACTGCGGCGAATGCGCGGCGCGGCGGCAAGGATGGTGGCGCGCAGCTCGGCGAAGAGACGGCGCTCAATTTCGATCGCGCGCTCGTGCGCGGTGAGAACGCGAGTTTCGTAGTCCTTGAGCTCGGGGGTGGTGAACCGCTCGGCGTTGACCAAGGTCTGCTTGCGCTCGTAGTCGGCGGGGGCGGACTTGAGATTGGCCTTGGTGATCTCGATGTAGTAGCCGAAGACATTGTTAAAGCGAACCTTTAAGGATCCGATGCCCGTCCGCTGTCGCTCACGCTCCTCGATGGCGGCGATGGACTGACGACCGCTCTGGCTGAGGGTACGGAGCTCGTCGAGCTCCGGGTGGACGCCTGCGGCGATGACCCCGCCCTCGGCGAGAGTAAGAGGCGGCTCAGGGAGAAGCGAATTCGTAATCGCGCTGTGCACGTCTTCGAGGCGATCGAGATGCTCATGCGCATGCTGCCAGCGCGTTGCTTTGAGCGGGGCTACGGCTGCGGCGATCAGCGGCAGGCGAGCGAGCGATGCGCCAAGCGCGAGCACATCGCGCGGACCGGCGGAATCGAGCGAGACGCGGCCGAGCAGGCGCTCCATGTCGAGTACGCCCGCGAAGGCGCGGCGTAGCTCTTCGCGCGGCTGCAGGGCGGTGTGCAGCTCCGCGACTGCATCGAGGCGCGCTTCGATCTCGGCTCGATCGAGCAGCGGCCGCAGGAGGTTCGAGCGCAGCAGGCGCTTGCCCATGGGGGTCTGGCAGCAATCGAGCGTGTGGAAGAGCGTAGTGCGGGCAGAGGCTTCTGCGAAGAGCGGCTCGACCAGCTCGAGATTGCGCACGCTGACCGGATCGAGCTCCAGATGCTCGGCCCGCTCGTAGTAGCGCAGGCCATCGATGTGCGAGAGATCGCCGGCCTGGGTGGAGCGAACATAATGCAGCGCAGCACCCGCGGCGATGGCTGCGCCCGGATGGCCGGCGAGCCCGAAGCCGTCGAGCGAGCGGGCACCGAGTTGCCGCTCGAGCAGCGGGATGGCGTAGTCGGCGCTGAAGGCCCAGGCGTCCAGTCGGGTCTTGGTGCGGATCGGATCGAGCGCCGCGTTGAGTGCTTCCGTTGGGTGATTCGGGAAGAGAGAAGTTTCTGCTGCGAGCAATAACTCGGCGGGCTGCTGGCGGCTCAGCTCATCGAGCGAGAGCGATGCGGCGGATTTGCCAGCGAATTCGGTGGCGCGGAACTCGCCGGTGGAAAGATCGAGGAGGGCGAGGCCGACGCGGACTTCTTCGGTCCGCTGTGCGGGCGCACTATAGATCGCGGCGAGGTAGTTGTTGCGTTCGGAGCGCTGCGCCGGATCGAGCGCCGTGCCGGGCGAGAGGACGCGGGTCACCTCGCGGCGCACGATCTTTTTGGTGAGCTTGGGATCTTCCATCTGGTCACAGATGGCGATGCGGTAGCCCTTCTGCAGCAGCCGGCCGATGTAGCCCTCGACGGCGTGGTAGGGCACGCCGGCCATTGGCACCTGGCGCTCGCGGTCGCGCGCGGTCAGAGTGATTTCGAGCTCGCGGGCGGCGAGCTTCGCATCCTCGTAGAAGAGCTCGTAGAAGTCACCCATGCGGAAGAAGAGCAGGGCATCCGGATGTTGGGCCTTCGCGGCGAAATACTGCCGCATCAGCGGCGTCTGGACCGCCTCGGTGGATTCGAATGGGGGGCTGGCTGACACGGAAACGCCAGCATACCTTGTAGGCCATGCTGGCGGTAGTGGCCGATGCTAATCGGTGTTGGTGTAGATCGCGTCGGAACCGTGCTGCTTCACCATTTTGTTATAGATACCGAGCAGCAGGAAGGGAGCGGCCCACTGACCGAAGAAGAGCGCGGTATGATTCTTGCCCTGGAGCTTGGCGATGAGCGAAGCGACCATGGAAGCGCCCGCAGCGCCGAGGTAAAAACTTGAGGGCAGTTGCGCGGAATAGCTTTCGAGCAACGAAGTGACCTGATCCTCTTCGATGTCTCCTGCGCGTACGCGATAATCCGTCATGCGAAATCTCTCCTTGGGGCCGCGTCTCTCCGATGGGAGCTCGACGGCGCTCCCCAAAGAAGATGCGAGCGCGATGACGGAAGTCAACCCGGGAAGAGGATTCTTTTCGCGGGCAGTTTCGGTGCGGTAAAAAGTTCACGCTGAACCGGCCACGCGATTCGTGGCGTTCTGAAGACGCGAGAACCGTTGCTGAAAGAGCGAGAGGCATTCGCAACAGCCATCTCGCAGCCCTTGCTTGTCCAGAACACGCACCTGGTGATCGTGATATTCGATGAGGCCGGCGTTTTCAAGCATGCGCGTGGCGAGCAGAGCCGTGTGCGGCTCGGCATTGAGCAAGGTTGCCAGCAAAGATTCGGAGAGCGGGAAGCGATCGTGCCCCGGCGCGCGAAGCTGGATCATCTGCAGCCAGCGGCAGAGGCGCTCCTCCGGCGAATGGGTCTGCAGACAGACCGCCATCTGCGCAGCCATTGTGACTAAATCGAATACATAATCGCCAAGCGCCTGATTCAATGGGGAACGCCTGCTGAGGACCTCGCGCCGCAGATCGGCGGCGCTCATTCGCAGAGCATCGCCACCCACCTCGGCGACGGTGGAGAGCGGTGAGATATTGCGCCCGAGCCATAGTTCAAAGCCGGCTACGCCTTCGTTGCCGGCCAGGCTGACCGGGATGCTGGCGCGGCTGCGAACAGGTTGCGAGGTGAAGATGACCGCGCCCTGGATAAACCAGATGAATTCGGCCGGTTGCCCGGCGCGGACGAGCTCCTCTCCATCGGCCAGCTCCACTCTCTCAAGGAAGGGCTTGAGACGGCTGTGCTCCGCTGTGGGCAGGCCAGAGATGAGTAGATTGGCAGCCATCGCGCTCAACCTCGAGGGCACCTTTAGGCCCGGATATCTGTGACTATCACTGCTGCCTCTGAGTAATCCATAAGAGAGGCAACCCCCTTTGTTTTTGGACGCGGGAAAAAGCTAGAAGTATGTCCGCGGCGCGACATCCACTGCGATCTGCATCGCGGGGTGGAACTACTCTCCCAACATCAGGCGCCGGACGCCGGTGGCGCGGCCGGTGGATGCATCGCACTCGATCAACAGGGCGCACATTCTCGCATCGCCGCGGGCCGGCTCGAATTTGCCCGGCATTCCACTCAGAAATCTTTGCAGAACAAGCTCTTTCTCCACACCAATCACACTGTCATAGGGCCCGCTCATCCCCACATCGGTCTGGTAGGCGGTGCCGTTTGGTAACACCCGCTCGTCCGCAGTGGGCACATGGGTGTGCGTGCCGAGCACAGCGGTAACCCGGCCATCAAGATACCAGCCGAGTGCCATTTTCTCCGATGTGGCCTCGGCGTGGAAGTCCACCAGGATGATCTTGGCCTGTATGCCGGCAAGCAGCCGATCTGCGGTGCGGAAGGGATCGTCGCTGGATTGCATGAAGACCCGTCCCTGCAGGTTGAGGACGGCGTAGCCCACACCGGAGGGCAGCCGGCCCTCGTACAGGCCATAGCCGGGAGTGCCGGCAGGGTAATTCGCCGGGCGCACGATGCGGCGCGGCCTTTCATGACTTTCCGGAGGAACGGAGCCGAGATAGTCAATGATCTCGCGTTTGTCCCAGACGTGATTGCCGGTGGTGAGGACATGGGCGCCGAGGTCGAAGAGGTCTTCTGCGATGGGAGGCGTCAGCCCGAAGCCGCCGGCGGCGTTCTCTGCATTCACGACTACGAGGTCGATCTGACGGTCCTGGATGAGGTGCGGCAGGTGCTCCCGCACAATCCGTCTTCCCGGACTCCCGAAAACGTCCCCGACAAAGAGCAATTTCACCTGAAATCGTACCTTTCTTGAGTAACTATGACAGTTCGCTGGTGCAGGGTCTGCAGACCCGGAACGGTGCCTGCCGCCGGATAGCAGGCGGATAGGGGCAGATGACCTCCGGGGTTAACTCGAAACCAACGTGATAGGTTCGTCACGAGTGACAGAAGTCTTTTTTATGTTAGCGTTTCGCTTATGGCAGCCAACACACGCTTCGTGACCGGTGTCCATATTCTGGTCATTCTTTCGCAGAATGACGCGCTGAAAACCTCCGCCGATCTCGCCGAGGTTCTTCACACCAACCCTGTCGTCATTCGCAGAATTCTCTCCTCTCTGCAGCAGGCTGATCTTATCGTGAGTCAGAAGGGGCCATCCGGTGGATCGAAGCTGACTCGTCCTGCCAAATCGATCACGCTTGCCGATGTGCATCGCGCGCTCGATTCGAGCAGTGGATTGAATTTGCCGAAGAGTAGCGGGGCCGTGGCTTCGAAGATCCACGCCGCCATTGCCAAGGCATATCGTGACTGTCACCGCGCTTTTGAGTCTGAGCTGGGCCGGGTGACACTTGCAACACTGGCGAAGCGGGCCGGGAAGGCGAAGTAGGACTGGCCGTCCGGGCAAAGGCGCCTTCGGCGCGCTTGCTTCGGTTCGCTTCCTTTGGTCGCTTACGTTCGTTTCTGTGGATGACCGCGCGGGCTCTTTCCCGTTCCACGTCTCCCGTCATTCAGCACGCGATGCTTCCTCGTCTCGCGGCGCGGCATCGTCCTTCATGGGCCGCATCAACGGGAAGAGAATCACATCGCGGATGGAGCGCGCGCCGGTAAGGACCATGGTGAGCCGGTCGATGCCGATGCCTTCTCCTGCCGTTGGAGGCAGGCCGTATGCCAGCGCCCGCACGTAGTCTTCATCTGTCTGGTGCGCTTCCTCGTCGCCGCGCTCGCGCTCGACTAGCTGCTGTTTGAAGCGCCGCTCCTGATCGACCGGATCGTTCAGCTCGCTGAAGGCGTTTCCCAGCTCGAAGCCTCCGATATAGAACTCGAAGCGCTCGACCCAGTCGGGCTCATCGGGCTTGACCTTGGAGAGCGGCGAGACGGCGAGGGGGAAGTCGTAGATGATGGTGGGCTGGATGAGGTGCGGTTCGGCGAGGAGCTCAAACGTTTCTGCGATTGCTTTGCCTAGGTTGAAGAAGCCAGGAGGGTTGTAAATCCCATGCGTGCCCCCTTCGACTCCAGCAATCGTATTACGGATATTCCGTTTGCGCGTACTCTCCTTGCGGCCTTCATCAGTCTTCCAGCGATCCGGGTTTTCACTGACCCACTTGTCCACGGCTTCGCAGGCGGTCTTCAAGAAGGTACGGAAGTGCTCAGCTGACGAAAAGGCCTCATCGGACGTTTCGATCCTAAGCTCTTCCTTCGCGAACTTTCTGATCGCTTCGCGCATCGTAAAGCGCCGCCACTGTGACAAATCAATTGTGGTGCCATTGAACTCGGTCGTTAGCGAGCCGTTCACTTCCATCGCGACAAACTTCACCAGCTCTTCGGTCAGATCCATCAGGTCGTGGTAGTTCGCGTAGGCCTGGTAGAACTCGAGCATGGTGAATTCGGGATTGTGCTGGGTGGAGACGCCTTCGTTGCGGAAGTTGCGATTGATCTCGTAGACGCGATCGAGGCCGCCCACGACGAGACGCTTCAGATAAAGCTCCGGCGCGATGCGCAGGAAGAGCGGCATGTCGAGCGCGTTGTGATGCGTGGTGAAGGGCCGAGCCATGGCGCCGCCCGCGATCTGCTGCATCATGGGCGTTTCCACTTCGAGGTAGCCGCGGTCATCGAAGAAGCGGCGGATGGCACGAAGCACCTGCGCACGCTTCACGAAGACCGCGCGCACGTCGGTGTTGATGAAGAGATCGAGATAGCGCTGGCGGTAGCGTAGCTCCACGTCTTCAAGGCCGTGATACTTCTCCGGCAGCGCAAGCATGGATTTGGTGAGGAAGGTGATGGTGTCCACGTGGACGGTGAGCTCGCCAGTGCGCGTGCGGAAGAGATAGCCGGTGACGCCGATGTGGTCGCCGAGGTCGAGCAACTTGTAGAGCTGGAAGGCCTGTTCGCCGACGGCATCGAGCCGCACATAGATTTGCAGCCGTTCGCCGCCCTGCTGCAACTGGGCGAAGCCGGCCTTGCCCTGGCCGCGGATCGCCATGATGCGGCCGGCGATGGATACCTCGACTCGTTCGCCGCCGCGCTCGGGATCGAACTGCTCGGCGGTCCAGCTATCGAAGCGCTCGCGCAATGCGGGGATCTCATGCGTGGTGCGGTAGTGATTGGGATAGGCGGCGTGGCCCAATGCGGCGATCTGCTTGAGCTTCTCCTGCCGCAGCGCAAACAGGCTGCGCTCGAACTCTGACTCGAACACTCTGCTTCCTTCCGGATGATGGGCTGAAGGCTCAGTATAACGAGTAGGGAACGCGGCTTCGGCGATGATGTATAACAGCGCAGGGCTGAGAAGCTTGTGCCCAAGGATTGTGGCGGGGATGGCGAACGACAGCGGGAAGAGAGAGGTTGCGGGCACTCCGCGACCGAACGAAGCGCGGCCACAGCAGAGCGGCGCGATGAAGTCGCTGGTGCAGGTGGAGAGCCTGATCCAGCTTGCGCTGATGCTGCCGGTGGCGACCGTGGTCGGATGGCTGATCGGCGCAGGCCTGGATAAGTGGCTGCACCAGCACTGGATGTACATCCCCGGCCTGATCCTTGGCGCGACGGCGGGCTTTGTGCAGATCTTTCGAGTGGTGCTGGCCCACGGCAAGGACTGAAACAGGCGAGAATCGCAGCGAATAAACCGATGACTGAATCAGGCTCCCCTACATTGAACGGTTTTACCGGCGACGACCTGAAGGCGACGCTGACGCATGCCCTGCGCTGGGTGGCGATTCTGGGCGTGGCCGGTGTCGTCGTGACGTGGCTGGCGGCGAGCTGGCAATCGGCAGTGCTGTTTGTGGTGGGGGCGGCGATCGCTGCGACCGGGCTGCATGAGTCGCAGCGGCTGATGCTGGCGGTCCTGAGCCGCTTCGACGAGGGCGGGCAGAGCAAGCCGGTTGCCGGCGTGCTGATCTGGTTTTTCCTGCGCCTGATCCTCGCCGGAGTCGTTCTTTATGTTAGCCTTAGGAGTTTACAGGGCTCGGTGTACGCGCTTTGCGCGGGCCTGGGGCTGGCCGTGGTGGCGCTGACGATCGAGTCCATTCGACTGCTGCGCGCCTGGACTCTCTAGAGCATCCCGCCAACTCTCATGGACGTTTAGGAACCGTTACGACACAGCTATGCCAGTTGAGCTTCCGTTCACAGCCTTCCTGAACCACTACTTCGCCGGCCTGGCCAACGCCATTCTGGCGATGCTGCATGTGCATCCCAGGTATCCGCAGCGGCCCATCGACAATATCCTGGCGATGGAGATCGTGGTCTTCCTGGTGCTGGTGCTGTTCTTCGTGGTGGTACGGGCGACGCTGAGCGTGGACAAGCCGGGGCCGGCGCAACATATCGCTGAAATGCTGCACAACGTGGTAAGCGACCAGGCAGAGTCGATCGTCGGTCACGGCTACGAGCGTTTCGTTCCGTATGTGACCGTTGTATTTGTCTTCATTCTGCTGTGCAACCTGATCGGGTTGATCCCCGGCTTTGTCACACCGACGTCGAAGCCATATGTCCCGCTTGCGCTAGCCACCCTGACCTTTCTCTACTACCAGTACCAGGGCATTCGCGCCAATGGATTCGGATACATCAAGCAGTTCCTGGGGCCGATCTGGTGGATCGCCCCCCTGATGCTGCCGATCGAGATCATCTCCCACGCGGCGCGTGTCCTTTCGCTCACTGTTCGTCTCTACGCGAACATGTTTGCCAGCGATATGGTGATCCTGGTCTTCTTCTCGCTGATTCCGATCTTGGGATCGGTGCCGTTTCTTGCTCTGCACGCGGGCGTCTCGATTATTCAGGCGGTGGTGTTTATGCTGCTGACGCTGATCTATTTGTCGCAGGCCACGGCGCACGAGCACTAAAGATTTTTCCGGCTTGCTGCGCATTGTGCGTAGGGCCGAATCGACATTTCGGATGGGGAGCGCTCCGCCCTGTCTGCATCGGCCGTCAGCGTGAGGGTGCCAGCACGGTGAGCATCAACCACCCACTGACGGTACATTTTCGGGAGCTACGGAGAACCACAATGCGGAAACTGCAAATCCTCTTCACGATGCTGGGCGTGCTGTTCCTGGCCGCGCCGGCATTCGCACAAGGAGCCGGCGGCGGCGATAGCATGGCCATCGGACTTACCTCGATTGCTGCCGGTCTCGGCATGGGCCTGGCGGCCGGGCTTTGCGGTCTGGGCCAGGGCCGCGCCACTGCATCGGCCACGGAAGCGCTGGCGCGCAATCCAGGGGCTCGTCCGGGCATCCTGCTGTTGCTGACGCTGGGCCTCGCATTCATCGAGTCGCTGTCGCTGTTCACGCTGGTCATCATCTTCGTGAAGGTGCGGGCGACGATTTCGCAATAGAGTTCTGTGATTCAGAGCCCCTGGTCATTTGGCCGGGGGCTTTTGCTTTCCTGGCACAAGGTGCGGCTAGGATGCTGGTATGTCTGCCGCGCTCGTCTTTGACCAAGTCTCGAAATATTTCGGAAAGACGCGGGCGATCGAGGATGTGAGCTTCACGGTCGAACCGGGCGAGATTCTGGGACTGGTGGGGCCGAACGGCGCGGGGAAGACCACGGCGCTGCAGATCGCCGCTGGATTTCTGCTGCCAACGTCGGGTGGCGGGTTGCTGATGGGGCGGAGATTCGCGGATGCTCTCGCGCGACGGCAGTTGGGATTTGTGCCGGATGCGCCGGTGTTTTTCGGCGGAAACGCACTGGATGCCTTGCGCTTCGCTGCGCAACTGAGCGATGCGAAACCAACGCGCGATGCCATGGAGCGTCTCCTGCGGCGCGTTGGACTGATCGAATGGAGGCGCGATGTGCGGCGCTTCTCGCGCGGCATGCAGCAGCGGCTGGCACTGGCCATGGCGCTGGTTCACCGGCCGAAGGTGCTGATCCTGGACGAGCCTGCGTCGGCGCTTGATCCGCAGGGCGTGCTTGATATACGCACGCTGCTCGGCGAACTGCGCGCAGAGGGCGCTGCCATTCTGCTCAGCTCGCACCAGCTCAGCGAGATCGCCCTGGTGAGCGATCGTATTGCGTTTCTACATGAAGGGCGGCTGGTGCGCTACGGGCGCCTTCACGAATTGCTGAAGCCTACCGGCGAGGTGGAAGTTGTGCTGCGCAACTTCACGGCAGATGCCGGCTTTATCGCGCAGTGGGGCGGGGCAGGCGAGTCGGGTGCCTGGAAGGTCGCAGCGAGCGATGTGCGGAGATTTCTTGAAAGCGCCTGGGCGGCTGGGGCCGAGCTGGTGAGCGTAACGCCGGTACGCGGTGACCTGACGACGTTATTTCTGGAGTGGACTGGCGGCGAGGCGCGTCGGTGAAGAGTCTGCGGATTGCGCGGCAGCTTTTGTGGGCCAATCGCTGGCTGTGGCTCTTGCTGGTGCTATGGCCGTGGGGCATGGTGGCGATGCTGCTCGTTGGTGGTCTGCAACCTGCGCCGGAAGATTTGGAAGCACTGTTCGAACAGCAATCGATCTATGGGCTGGCGCTGGTGGCCTTTGTCGGCGGAGCGCTGCTGGGAAACGAGCAGCGGTCGCGGAGGATTGTGCTGGTGCTGTCACGCGCGGTGAGCCGGCGGCAGTATCTGGGCGCGTTATGGCTCGCGGCGTTTCTGCCGCTGCTGCTGTATGCGATCGACCTGGCACTGACCGGGGCGGTGCTGGGATCTTCGGCGCTGATGCTCGGGCAGACGCTCACGGCGCTGCTGCTGCTGGGCCTGACGGCGGCGTCTCTCGCGGTGCTGGCATCGCTGGCGCTTCCGGGAGTCATCGCCGGAGTGTTGACTCTTGGTGTCCTCAGTTCACCGTTGCTGCTGCCGCCGGGCTGGCAGACTGCGCAGACGCGGCTGCTGCAGATCCTGCTTGGCGGCCCGGCCACAGAGCACGTGCGGCTGGTCTTTGGCGCGGGACTCCTGGAGGCGCTGCTGCTTAGCGCGGCGATTCTTGAAGCGGCAGTGCGGATCTTTGAGCGGCGCGATCTGCGATTGAAGAGTGAATAGAGCAGCTAAAAGGAACTCACTTCGCTTCGACGGAATATGCCTACCCTACGCTTCGCGTAGGATGGGGCACCCGGCTATGAAGTGAGAAACTGCAGGTCCTTCACTTCGTTCAGGATGACACGGCATCGATATGAAAGCGTACTCAATTGCCCTTCTGCATTGCTACTGAGGAAGTGGTCGCCTGAATTGGCGTTGTAGGGGAGAAGAAGGTGGATGCGCCGCGCTGTGCGAGGTCGAGAGAGCTGCGTGGCACAACCCCGAGCAGAAGTGTCGCCGATGCGGCCAGCAGGATCGCAAAGCCGAGCGTCAAGGACATGCGCGGCACTGCGAGGACAGGCGAGCCCTCGGCGGGCTTCGAGTAAAGCGCGGTCAGCAGGCGCAGGTAGTAGAAGGCCGCGATGCCGCTGTTGATGAGGCCGATGATGGCGAGTCCGAACATGCCCTTTTGCAGAGCGGCGGAGAAGACATAGAACTTTGCAAAAAAGCCGCCGGTAAAGGGAATGCCGATGAGCGAGAGCAGGAAGAATGCCATCGCACCGGAGAGCACAGGCGAGCGATAGGCGAGGCCGCGATAGTCGGTGATGGACCAGAGGTGGTCGTCGTAACCGCCGACGTGGCTAATGACGGCGAAGATGCCGACGTTCATCGCGACATAGCAGAGCGCATAGAAGCTGGCGGCCGCAACGCCCTGCGGCGAGAACGCCGTGAAGGCAACCAGCAGATAACCGGCGTGCGCGATAGAGGAGTAGGCAAGCATGCGTTTGACGCTCTGCTGGCGCAGCGCTGCCAGATTGCCGAGCGTCATGGATACGGCGGCGAGAATCCAGAAGAGGCTCCACCAGTGCTGCTGGATGGATGGATAGGCGCCATAGAAGATGCGCAGCAGGACGGCGAATGCGGCGGCCTTGGGCGCGGTGGACATGAGGGCGACGACCGGCGAGGGCGCGCCTTCGTAAACGTCCGGCGTCCACACATGGAAGGGCGCGGCGGAGACCTTGAAGCCGAGCCCGATGAGGATGAGGGCGATGGCGGTCCAGGCGAGGATGGGAGTGGTCGTATGTGGTAGCGCGGCCGCGATGGCGGCGATGCGCGTTGTGCCGGTGGCGCCGAAGGTGAGCGCGATGCCATAGAGGAAGAATGCTGTGGCGAAAGAGCCGAGGAGGAAATACTTGATCGCGGCTTCGGAACTCTTGCCGGTGCGCTTGCGGAAGCCAGCGAGGATGTAGGTGGAGATTGAGGAAATTTCGAGGCCGATGAAGACTAGCAGCAGTTCGACGGCCGAGGTCATGAGCAACATGCCTACCGTACCGAAGAGAACGAGGGCGAAAAACTCGCCCTGGTCGTGTGTTTCAGGGCGCACGGAGTCGATCGCAGCGAGCAGAGCGACGAGCGCGGTGCCGCAGATGAGCAGGTGGAAGAAGACGCTGAAGGCGTCGGTCTGGACGACTCCGAAGTAGGCGGTGCCGGGGGCAAGGTGAAGCTGCCAGGCGCTGGCGGCGAATGCCGCGATCATGGCCAGAACGCTGAACCATCCGATGGATTTGCGGCTTGCCGTGCGCGGCAGCAGGGGATCAACCAGCATGATGAGGACGCCGGCGAGCGTAAGGATAACTTCGGGAAGGATGCGGGCAAGCATGTTATTCGCCCTCCCCGTCGTGCGCATGTCCGGAGACGAGCGCGGCTGCCGGATGCGTGACTGCCGGAGCATTGCTCAATGCGTGCACGCCGCGATCGATGGCCCGTATCCAGTAGGGAGAGAAGATGCCCATGATGACCATGAGGACAGCCATGGGCCACAGCGCGAGATGCTCGCGCGCAGCGAGATCGCGCACGGGCGAGCGATGCACCAGCGGAGATTCAGGGCCGTAGAAGACGCGCTGCACCATCCACAGCATGTACGCCGCGCTGAGGATGACGCCGACGGTGCCAAGCGCACCCCAGAGATGGCTGGTGGCGAAGCCGCTCGAGAGGGTGAGGAACTCGCCGACGAAGCCATTGAGGATCGGCAGCCCGATGAGAGCGAGCACGGTGACGAGGAAGAGCGTGGCCAGCCGCGGTGTCCGAGCGGCGAGGCCGCCATAGCGCTCGATCTCGTAGGTGCCGTAGCGCTCGTACATGACGCCGAACAATACCAGCAACGCGCCGCCGGTGATCGATTCGCTGAGAATATGGAAGACCGCACCGTCCAGGCCGTTGATGGCGAAGGTGTAGATGCCGAGGGTGCAGAAGCTGAGGCTCGAGACGGTGCCGAAGGCGAGCAGGCGCTTCAGGTCGTTCTGGACCAGCGCGACCAGCGCGCCGTAGAGGATGCCGACGACGGCGAGCAGGATCATCCAGTGCGCGACGCGGCGTGACTCGAAGGGGAAGAGGCCGAGGTGGAAGCGGATCAGCGAGTAGAGGCCGAGCTTGCCGGCAACCACCATCGCCATCGCAGTGGGGGCTTCACAGAAGACATCGCCGAGCCAGCCGTGCAGCGGGAAGACGGGGACTTTGACGGCAAAAGCAACGAGAAAGGAGAGCGAGATCAGCCACATCGCCGCTGGAGAAAAGAGAGACGGGTTTTGGCTGAGCTGAGTTTTCAACTCGAGATAGTCGAAGGTGCCGGTGCGCGCGTAGAGCGAGAGGATGCCGACCAGGAAGAGCGCGGAGGGGATGAAGGTGTACAGGAAGAACTTGATCGCGGCGCGGGAGCTGTTGCGGCTGCCCGGGTCGCGCCCGAACATGGCGATCAGGATGGCCATGGGGACGAGCGAGAGCTCCCAGAAGCCGTAGTAGACCATGAGGTCGAGCGCGAGGAAGACGCCGAGCATCGCCGTCTGCTGCAGCAGGAAGAGTGAGTAGAACTCCTTGACGCGAGTGTCGATGGCGCGCCAGGAGGCGAGCACGCCGATGGGCGCGAGAAAGCCGGTGAGCACAACCAGCCACATGGAGAGGCCGTCCACGCCTAGGTGATAGCGGATGGCCGGTGAGACGATCCAGAGGCGGTTGATCTCGAATTGGAAACCGCTGTGGTTGTAATCGAAGTGCGTGGGCAGGTGGAGCGTGAGCGCGAAGGTGGCCAATGTAATGATGAGCGCCCAGCTCTGCACCAGCTTGCCGCGCTCCGGCAGCAGTGCCGCAACGACCGCGCCGAAGACGGGCAGCAGGAGAATCCAGGTGAGGATGGAGTGATCGATCGGGGTCATGGCGTTCACCGGACCCCCATGTGCAGATGCGCTCCGAAGCCAAAGTAGGAGAGCAGCAGGATGCCGGCGGCGCCGATGGCAAGCCAGCCGGCGTAGGAGCGGATATTGCCGGACTGGATGCGGCGCAGCACGGCACCCAAGCCCTGGGTTCCCCCGGCAAGGACCCGGCCGCCGCCGCCGATGACTCCGCGATCGAGTCCGCCCCAAAGAACATAGCGGGAGAGTATCAGCAGCGGTTTCACGATAAGGAAGCCGTAGATCTCGTCGACCCAATATTTGTTGAAGACGAGGCCATAGAGTGCGCGCGAACTCGCCGCCATCCTGGCGGGCAGGTACGGCTTGCGGCGGTAGAGCGTGTCGGCGAGCAACAGGCCAAGGAGCGCAGCGAGCACGGAGCAGCCGGTCAGCACGCGCTCCGTCTGCGGGTCTTCGGGTTTCGGTGCCGGCCCGGCTGTGGGTATCGGCGCGCCGGTACGCATGGCGATCGAGACCTGTTCAAAGGATGGCGGAGCACCAACCCCGCGGGTGACCGGGTCGAGGAAGCGTCCGAAGCGATCGCCGCCGCCGAGCGAATGCGGAATGCCGATCCAGCCGCCGGTAACGGAGAGGACAGCGAGGAGCACGAGCGGAATCAGCATCGACCTGGGGCTTTCGTGGATACCGTGCGCGTGCGCATGAACCGCCACTTTGTGGCCGTTGGTGGAGTGCTCGGTGGCGAGCAGGGCATCGTCCAGGGCGACCGGCAAGGCTTCATGCTGCGCTGCCTGCAGCCGCAAATGACCGAAGAAGGTCATGTACCAGAGACGGAACATGTAGAACGAGGTGATGGCGGCGGTGACCAGGCCGACCGCCCACAGCAGCGGACCGCCGTTGGGTGAGCGGAAGACTTCGGCGAGGATCGTGTCCTTCGAAAAGAAGCCGGAGAATGGCGGGAAGCCGGAGATGGCGAAGACAGCCATCGTCATGGTCCAGAAGGTGACCGGGATGTACTTGCGCAGGCCACCCATGACGCGCATATCCTGCTCGCCGCCGACGGCATGGATGACCGAGCCCGCGGCAAGGAAGAGCAGCGCCTTGAAAAAGGCGTGGGTGACGAGGTGGAAGATGGCGGCAGAATAGGCTGCAGCGCCGCAGGCCAGGAACATGTAGCCAAGCTGCGAGATGGTGGAGTAGGCCAGCACGCGTTTGATGTCCGTCTGCAGAATACCGACCGTCGCGGCGAAGAACGCTGTGGCCGCGCCGATGATGGCGACGACGGTGAGGGCGAGCGGCGAGCGGTCAAAGATGGTGTGGGTGCGAACCACCATGTAGACGCCGGCGGTGACCATGGTGGCGGCGTGGATCAGTGCTGAGACCGGGGTTGGGCCTTCCATGGCGTCGGGCAGCCAGACGTAGAGGGGAATCTGCGCGGACTTGCCGGTGGCGCCCAGGACAAGCAGGAGCGCGATCGCGGTCAGGAGACCGCCCTGCCATTCCGGATGTTGCGCGATCTGGCTGGCGACTTCGCTGAAGCTGAGCGTGCCGAAATGCTCGATGAGCAGGAACATCGCCAGCAGAAAACCGAAGTCGCCGATGCGGTTGACGACGAAGGCTTTCATGCCTGCCTTCACCGCAGAGTGCTTCTTGAAGTAGAAGCCGATCAGCAGGTAGGAGGCGAGGCCGACGCCCTCCCATCCGACGAACATCAGCAGGAAGTTTTCCGCGAGGACCAGCGTGAGCATGAAGAACATGAAGAGGTTGAGGTAGGCGAAGAACCGCCAGTAACCCTCTTCGTGCGCCATGTAGCCGACCGAGTAGATATGGATGAGAAAGCCGACGCCGGTGACGACCAGCAGCATGACCAGCGTGAGCTGATCGAGCGCGAAGGCAAAGTCTGCGTGAAAGGTAGAGGTGGCGATCCAGGCGGAGTGCCGTTCGACGTAGGGCAGCGAGAGCGCGGAGAAGGCGGTGTAGACGTGGAGGACAAGCAGGAAGGGCGCCGCCGTGAAGAGAAGCGCGATGGTCGAGACAAGCGCCTTCGGCAGACGATGGCCGAGCAGTCCATTCAGCAGAAAGCCAGCGAGGGGCAGGATCGGGATGAGCCAGAGATGGAGGCCGTCGTTCATAGTTTCATCAGGTTTACCTGGTCCACGTTGAGCGTGTTCCGGGTGCGGAAGACTGCGATGATGATGGCCAGTCCCACGGCGGCTTCGGCCGCCGCCACCACCATGACGAAGAAGACAAAGATCTGCCCGCTGACCTGATGCCACATGTGCGCGAAGGCCACGAAGGTCAGGTTGACGGCATTGAGCATCAGCTCGATCGACAGGAAGACGGTGATGATGTTGCGCTTGATGAGAAAGGCGGCAACGCCAATGGAGAAGAGGATCGCACTGAGCACCAGATAGTAGGCGATGGGTACGAACACGTCAGGGCTCCTTTCGCGCCAGCGCCACGGCGCCGAGAATGGCAATCAGGATCAGGACGGATGTGACTTCGAAGGGAAGGAGCAGGTCGCGGAATAGGACACGGCTGAGATCGGAGGTGGTGACCAGGGTGCCGCCGCCCAACTCGGCATTGCCCAAAGGCTTGCGAATGGAAAGGAAGATGTAGGTGAGCAGGCCAAGCAACGCAGCGACGCCGGGAAAGCCGACGAGATAAGCGGCCTTACTGCCGCGGGTACGCTCCTCCTTGCCGGCATTCAGCAGCATGATGACGAAGGTGAACAGCACCATGATGGCGCCCGAGTAGACGATGACCTGCGCGGCGGCGAGGAACTCGGCTCCAAGCAGCAGGTAGAGGACGGCCAGCGAGGTCATGACCACAATCAGCGAGAGCGCGCTGTTGATCGGATGCCGCTGCAGCAGCAGATTCAACGCGCCGGCGACGCACAGTGCTCCGAAGATAAAGAATATGACTAGATACATGCCGAAAGCCGTTCACCAGCAGGAAGGACTGCAGACAGCGGAAGGTTCATCATAAATCACCGTGGAGCATAGATCAGGGCGGCAACAATGATGTTGGCGATGGCGAGCGGGACAAGGAACTTCCAGCCGAAGCCCATCAACTGGTCATAGCGGAAGCGAGGCGTAGTGCCGCGCACCCAGATGTAAAGAAAGACGAAGAAGAAGACCTTCAGCACAAACCAGAAGACCGGCAGCAGCGCCTGGATGACGATCCAGTGCGGAGTGGGCAGCAGGTTGCCGAATGGGCTGGTCCAGCCACCGAAGAAGAGCAGCGTGGCGACGCAGCCAACCGTGATCATGTTCGCGTACTCGGCCATAAAGAACATCGCAAACTTCATGGAGCTGTATTCGGTGTGATAGCCACCGGTGAGCTCGCTTTCCGCTTCGACCAGATCGAAGGGCGCCCGGTTGGTCTCTGCGTAGGCGGCGATGAGATAGATGAAGAAGGCGACGATCTGGAATCCGCCGAAGACATTCCACGACAGGATGCCGTGGGCCGCCTGCACATCGACGATATCGCGCAGCCGCAGCGACCCGGCGCGGACGACGACACCGACAACCGAAAGGCCAAGCGCGAGCTCATAGCTGACCATCTGGGCGCTGGAGCGCAAGGCGCCGAGCAGCGAGTACTTATTGTTCGAAGACCAGCCGGAGAGCGCGATGCCATAGACGCCGACGGAGGTGACGCCGAGGATGACCAGCAGACCGATATTGAGATCGGAGATCTGGAACATATCCACGCCGTGGAACTGAATATTTGCCCCGAAGGGGACGACGGCGATGGAGAGCAGCGCGCATGCCAGCGCGATCATCGGCGCGAGAATGTACAGCGGGCGATAGACCGACGCCGGAATGATGTCTTCCTTGAGGAAGAGCTTCAATCCATCGGCCATTGGCTGCCACAAGCCGAAGGGGCCGACGCGGCTTGGTCCATAGCGGTTCTGAATGCGGCCGACGACCTTGCGCTCCAGCAGGACAGTGTAGGCGACGCACATGAGCAGGATCACCGTGACAACGGCAACCTTGACCACACTCAGCAGCA